>NZ_AOMC01000090.1 GCF_000336695.1 Halococcus morrhuae DSM 1307 | reverse complement strand
AGGAGTGCATCAGATATGAGCTACCTCATCAGCACCGCCCAGACGAAGCTCCCACTTGCATTGGTGAACGAATGGAGCGTTCTTCTCGAAATCACCAAATGGCTATTCGACGGTGATTAGGCTGGAGCCACCGAGAGCATCTCGTTTGCGACACTCGCCAGTTCTTCTGCATCTGCCTCGCGGAGACGTTCATCACCTAGCAAGAGACGCAACCGCGGTCGTCCCACGTCGATCGGCACTTTCTCCGTCTCAAGGAGTCCCTGGTCTTCGAGCCGGGTCTTCGTCCGCGAGAACGTCGCCTTACTCGCGACACCCGCATCCTCGCCCCAGTGGGAGATATCGTACAGCAACTGCTCGTGTTTGGCCGCCACGAGCAGGCTCACTGCCACCTCATTCAACCAGTCGTCTGTATCCATATCCGCGATCGACTCCAGTACCGTCTCAAAGTCTGCTTCCGTCTCCGAATCGAACTCATCGGCGAGTGTTTCGAGCACGCGCGAGTACGCCGGCGTCCGTA
>NZ_AOMC01000089.1 GCF_000336695.1 Halococcus morrhuae DSM 1307 | reverse complement strand
CCGGCGTGAGCAGCGAAACAACCATCTCTTCGGTCACCAACAGCGTGTCGTCCAGTCGCTCAGCAGCGGCTCGCAGTTCCAGGACATCCGCTTCACGCAACCCCGCGGCTGTGCTCGCCAGCATGAAATCATCTCTCAGCCATTTCAATACGTCATCTCCGCCGAGCAAGCGCACGTTCGGTGGCTCTTCGCTCTCGGCAAGCATCTCGAC
>NZ_AOMC01000088.1 GCF_000336695.1 Halococcus morrhuae DSM 1307 | reverse complement strand
TTTTCGTCCAAGCCCACCGCAATCACCTCTCCACTCGCGTCGGCAAGGATCGTCCGAAGGTTCTCAGCAACCGATTGTCCCACGTGTTTTGAAGTCATTGTATATACAATAGTAGTTGCTAAAGTCATATTTACTTTTTGGCCATATTAACGCTTATCGACACGAATGAATGCGTTAGATAGACACACACGGCCAATTTCGAAAACCCGTCACCAAAAGG
>NZ_AOMC01000087.1 GCF_000336695.1 Halococcus morrhuae DSM 1307 | reverse complement strand
AAAACCCGTCACCAAAAGGGACGAGTCACGCACCACGACACCAGCGGCTCGCGAAGGCTGCCACCAACCTCCGGAATCGGGATCCATACTCGCGTTTCAGCCCTGTTCTGGCTGCGTCTCGAACGTACTAGCGGGCGAGAATTCAGTCAACTCCTCGATTTCCTGTTCCAAGCGCTCGATTTCCTGACGTAGGACGTCCGCCTCGGGGTCGTCGCTGACTGCCAACCGGTCTTTGAGTCCCTGCAGGCGCGTCTCCTTGCGTTCTTCGTCCACCTCGGCCTTGCGCACGTANCTGACTGCCAACCGGTCTTTGAGTCCCTGCAGGCGCGTCTCCTTGCGTTCTTCGTCCACCTCGGCCTTGCGCACGTACTCGCTTTCGGAAACATCGTAAACGGCCGATTCGGACACTGAAACGACATCCAGCGCTTCCTCGATTTTCGAGCGGTCAACGCCGACGAGTTGGTCGCGGTCGATGCCAGTCTCTGCGAACGCATCGAGCACTTCCTCATCGTCTTTGAGCGAGCGGTTCCGGCGCGTCGTCCGCTGAACCGANGAACGCATCGAGCACTTCCTCATCGTCTTTGAGCGAGCGGTTCCGGCGCGTCGTCCGCTGAACCGAACCGTACTGGCCGTGGACTGGGCAGTCGTGACCGACGCGCTCCAAGAGCACATCGGTCACGTCCTGCCGCAGGTCGTTGGCGTTGCGCTGGACGTCCGACAACAGCGTGTAGAGGTTCACCAGCACGGGCGTCTCGACGCTTTCGAGAGCGCTCATGTCCTCGCGTTCGAGCGCATCAATCAGCAAGAGCATGTCCGAGTAGACGTCGATCTCGGGTTCTTCACGCTCGCTGTCCTGCTGGTCGTCTGCATTCGCGGTCATCGACAAGTGCGGTGCATCGTCCAGTACGGCGCTTTCGTCTGCCTCATCGAGCTCAGTCAACGTGTTCTCGCGTTCATCAAGTACGTAGCGTGGGTGGAGTGCGAGCACCGCCGCGTACGGTTCGGCTTGCGTCGGCAGCCGGGAAAGTTCGTAGCCATCGATTGCCTCGCGAGTGTGCTCGGCGAGTGCTTCGAACTGCTCGCGTTGCAGCGGTTGTGAGTCACCCGAATCGACGTCTTCGATGATGACGCGCTGATCCTGGATGTCGGTGATCCGGAATCGCTTCGACGCCAGCGGCGTGATCAGCGTCGCGTCGGCGGGCAGTTTCTCACAGCGCTCGATCAGCGTCCCCCACGTCGCGCCGAACGGAATCACCATAGGCACCACTCAGAACGTCACTGTCTAAAGAGCCGTGGGCGACACACCGGATCCCGAGTGGAAAACGGCTCTCTGGCGCGGTTCACCCCTCACACCACGTCGCTGTGGACGGGCACGGACGGGCGGGACGAAGCAGCTTCACCCAGCTCATGAAGCTATGTCATAGGACGCAATCTCGGTTGACCCGCATCCCGGGCAGGAATCAGCCTCTGGCTCGACGTTCACACCGCAGTGACGGCACTCAACGATCGGCTCCTCTGTCGTTCGCGAGAGTATCCGTCTGATTGTCCGTATCATAAGGGGGGGGGCGTGTGAGACACTCGTTGAAGACCGGATCTACACCGGCCTCGACATCCAGCTATCCGCCGGGCGATGATAGAACCTTTCCAATCGGCCTGACAGGGAAATTCCGCCAGAAACGACCTGCTGGCTGTGTCTCGGCGAGTTCCATTTACTCATCGGTCGGTGTGATTCGGACGGTCTCACCAACGTAGTAGATATGGCCGCGGCTTTCGAGCTCGGTCAGCGCTGCTTGGGCATCGGCTTGCCCAAAGCGCTCGTCGGTCCGAATCACTTCGAGAGCCTCCTCTTTCGCAAGCTTCTCGCCGGATCCACCGGCGGCTTCGATCAGCAGCGCAAGCGTGTCTTCGGCGAACGGCGATATCCGTCGCCCCTCATCCATACCCGTTGTTTCAATCGCCTGTATATGAGTCTGTATCAGGTCCTCGAACTACAACTCGTCGAGATACTCGATACCCTCTTTCGAGACGTTCGCTTGGGTTATCGTCTCGGCCATCCAGTCGGGTTTGTCCTCTGGTGCCTGCTCGCGCCACGCCCACCCCTCGTAGATGTGGAGTTTCTTCGTTCCCTTCTCCCGCATGCGAAAGCTCTCCCGGCTCGCTTGGGCCTCGCTGTCAGCTGGATCGAGTCGCCGAGCGGCTTTGAGTGCCGCCTGTCGTGGTATCTGTCCGGAGAAAACGCTTGTTTCCTCACCACTCTCCTCACGCAATGCGAAGTTTCGGGGATCGTCTGATGTGCTGGCCATGGTTTTCCCAAGCGAACACAGTGCAGACACAGTGATAAATGTACCTGCGTCTGGCGGTTTCTCCCGATAAATACTGCCCTCTTCGGCTGAAGAGAGTTACTGACCGTCAGATGTCTCGCTCTGATCTCGGCCTGATCGAACCTCTGCGAACGCGACGTTCTCGCGGACTTCTGTGATCTCGACGGTCACTTCGTCGCCGGGTCGCGCTCCCGGTACGATCAGCACGTATCCACGATCGGTTTTCGCTATCCCATCACCCTGATCGCCCAACGATTCGATGGTCACCTCGCGGATCGCTCCCTCAGACACCGGTGGCTTCGAAGTTACTGAGGCTGCCGAATCCGTCGATAGGTCCTGCTGTTGGTCGTCGCTTCCCGCGGGTCCTGAATCTTCGAGGATCACCACTCGATAGGTCTCGCCTGCGGTAATCGCTCCCACGTCGAGTTCCTCCTTTGGTACCTCAATCGTGTAGGAGTCGCCTGCTTCCGTGACTGAATCGGTGAACAGACACGCCAGTCGGTCGGGTATCTCGACCATTAGACGTCCTCACCGTCGTTGCTGATCACTGGTATTCCTAAGGAATTGCTTCCGAAAACACATATCCAAGAAATTGTAACACTACTCATGGTTTCACGTCTCTGGCGAGACGTATTGCTCTTCCCACTCCCGACGGGCTTCGATCTCGCGGTGCCCACGCTGGGTCACCTGATAGTAGTTTGTTCGTTTGTCGAGTTCACCCTTTTCCAGCAATCCCTTCTCGACAAGCGTGTCGAGGTTCGGGTAGAGTCGCCCATGATGAATCTCCGTCTCATAGTAGCCTTCGAGTTCGTCTTTGAGTTCGAGCCCGTTCGGTTCGTCCTTGCCAGCAGCGGCGTACAGCAGGTCGCGCTGAAAGCCAGTTAGATCATACATATCTATAACGTGGTCATTCTGGCAGTAAAATATATCGGTATGTAGATAGCGAGTGAGCCATCCAGCACGGTTCATTCTCGAATTGCATGGATTCGGAGTCGCCGATAGTCTGCATACCATGTCTGCCCTTCACGCAACGTGTCTTCGGTACGAGATTCGATCGCAGAGAAAACCGAGTCTAGTTCCTCATCAGGAACACCTGCAAGCAGACTATCTCCGAACATCTCCAGCCAATTGCGAAGGCCATCTTCACCTTCGAGCTCGGTTGGGCGGTCGAAGAGGACAGCGTATCGTACCTCAAAGTCGTGATCTTCGAGACGGTTAGTGTACTCCCCCACACTCGGGAAATACCACGGGTTCGTTCCTTCGTATCCGCGCTCGGCAAGTTCTGTTTCGATAGCTGATACAATCGTTTCGACGTTACCTCTTCCACCAAATTCAACGACGAATTGGCCGCCAGGACGGAGGAGGTCCGTAACCGAAGAGAGGACCTGATCCATGTCCTGCTCTGGTATCCAATGAAGTGTTGCATTCGAGAAAATGGCGTCAAAGGAACCATCAATGTCGTCAGTGAGTGACCGAGCGTCGGCATGAATGAATTCTAACTCAGGATACGAGTCACGAGCGCGGCTAATCATGTCCGAGGAACTATCGACACCGACAACCGATCCATCTCCTTCGGCAAGGCGAGCGGTCAGATGCCCAGTGCCGCAACCCAGGTCAAGAACACGATCTCCCAATTCTCGTTCGAGGAGTTCGATTACATCACCGCCATATTCGTGAACGAACGAGTGACTTTCATCGTAGTCATCTGGATTCCATGTATTCGACGCCGACTCCTTCGATCCATTGCGAGACAGAAGGTATCGATGATGTTATATATACTGGTCTGTCCAGAAATCAGTCAGACGATGTGGTAGTGCTCAATAACAGATCAGCCATTAGGTGGATGATGAAATGTCATCCATTTCTACAAATCACAAATATCGCTAGAATGCTTTGTCCTCGGCTAACTGCTGGGCGTCTTCTCGATCCATTGGGCCCTGCTCGGAAAGTCTCTTGAGAAAGTCATCAATTGTATTCTTATTTGGCTTGATCCCAACAGATTCGAGAATTTTTCTTGCGCCACCACGACCTGTCCCCTCGCCAAAGATCAGTGTCCGTTCCCCACCGAATCGTGACGGATCGAACGGTTCGAAGGCACTCGGTTCGTCAAGCATGGCTGCTGTGTGGAGACCTGCCTCGTGAGTCGTCGCTTCCCGGCCAAGGATAGGCTTTCGAGCTGAAATTTCTTCACCCAAGGCATCAATCACTTCGTCAGCTACAGGAATAAGGCGCTGTGGGTCAACACCGAAAGAATCGTCATATTCGAGATCACCGATTGCGACGATCTCTTCAAGCGCCGGATTCCCAACGCGCTCGCCAAGTGCAGCAATGCTGAGATCCGCATTGCTGACCCCGCATTCGTACGCCGTCAAAACGTTTGCTGATCCGACACCGAGATCATTGTGGAAATGAACACCAACCCGTCCGATGTCAACATGAGACGAGAGCTGTTCAAGCGTGGAACGTACCGATGTTGGTGAGCGCCGTCCAACCGTATCAGCTAGCCCAATCATACGAAGATCATCGAATCTCTCGAAAACCTGCAGAAGGTGTTCGTTCTCAGTTCGGAATCCGTCAAGAATCATTAGTTGAACGGTTATTCCTTCTTTCCGACCAACCCGCAGCGCATCGTCCATCATCTCCAGCACCTCGTCGCGGGATTTCCCCAAATCATGTTTGAGATGCAACTCCGAGATCGGTGCGAATACCTCAACCACGTCAGCGTTCGCCGCCACAGCTGCTTCGACATCTTGTTCGAGTGCTCTGGCTATCGCGACGGTTTCAGCATCGGCTCGTGACGACAGCTCACGAACCACCTCGCGTTCTATTTCACCCGCAGCAGGAAATCCGGGCTGGAGACGATCGACACCGAGGCTATCGATAGCTTCACCCGCCTGAATGCGTTGCTCAGCTGTATACGAACGTCCTGGCATCTGAGCGCTCTCGCGGATGGTAACGTCAGTCAGTTGCACTTAGATCACCTTTTCGTCCCGGAGACGCTGGTACTCTTCTTCGTCCAGTCCAAGACGATCGCAGTATATCTCATTGTTGTGCTGTCCCCGCTCACCGCCGAGGCGCTTAACCTCACCAGGTGTCTCGGAGAATTTCGGTACCGGAGCGTGTGTCGTTACCTCTCCGAGGTCGTCGTCTGAAACCGTGACCAGATCCTCACGAGCCGCAAACTGCTCGTCCTCAAATACGTCGGCAATATCGTAGACAGGACCAACGATAGCACCCGCTTGCTCCATCTTCGAAATTGCCTGTTCGGTAGTGCGTTGGCGCGTCCACTCCTCGATGAGTGTGTCTAGTTCTTCAGCGTTTTCTACCCGAACAGCGTTATTCCTGAATCGGGAGTCATTAATGAGATCATCGCGTCCAATGGCTGCCATCACATTCTCGAAGATATTCTGTGAGGATGCTGAGAGAGCAACATACCCGTCCTCAGTTTCATACAAATTGCGAGGTGCCGATCGAACATCGCGGTTGCCAGTGCGGGTAGGAACGATTCCCTCGGTGTCATACGCTTCAACATCCCCGATCATCAGTCGGAATAGGGGCTCGAATAGGCTAACATCAATAACTTGCCCTGACCGTCCCTGGACATCGCGAGCGTAAATGGCGAACATCGCTCCTTGGACTGCAAACATCGCGGCTGTGAGATCTGCTAGTGGAATCGGTGGGGAAAGTGGTCGACTGTTCTGGAATCCGTTGATATGGGTAAACGTCGACATCGATTCCGCAATCGTTCCGAATCCTGGCTGACTTGCTTTCGGACCAGTTTGACCGTAGCCCGAGAGCCGAATCATGACGAGACCGTCGTTGTTCTCGCTCAATGTTTCGTAGTTCAGATTCCAGCTTTCCATCGTTCCTGGACGGAAGTTTTCGACGACGATGTCGACACTATCTGCAAGCCGACGAGTCAGTGTCTGGCCGTCTTCCGTACTCAGATCAAGTGTGATATGGCGCTTGTTTCGGCCAAGACTCTTCCAGTAGAATGACTCGTCATCTGAACGTGGTTGCCAGTCCCGTACTGGGTCATTGTATGTTGGATGCTCAACAGATATTACATCGGCACCGAAATCTGCGAGCATGACTGTGCTGAATCCACCGCTGACCATCGTGGTCAGATCGAGAACATCGAGTCCCTCAAGCGGGGTTGCCGAATCGTCCATCAATCACACCTCCGTCTGTCTGGTAATTGGTGCCCGAATACGCTCGCCGTCAGCGGCGAAGAGATAAATTTCGTCGAGGGCCGCCCCGACGGTGATAGTGTCTCCCGGTTCGAGATCACTCACTTCCTCAGTCACGACGTTTACCTCTCGGTTTCCTTCGACAGTAGTCGTGTGAACAACGTAGTCGATGCCAAGGGGTTCAATCACATCGATGTCGACGTCAAATTCGATGTCACCACCGGCGATTGAGAGGTACTGTGGCCGGATTCCTATCCGTATTCGTTCCTCGTTGGAGGCGGCTTCTGGTAACGAAACAGTTCCTGACTCCAGTTGGGCCACGTCACCATCAACCTCACACTCGAGAACGTTTGTCGACGGGGTCCCGATGAAGGTGGCAACATGTTCAGAAACCGGATCATGAAAGATTGTCTCGGGTGCGTCGAATTGTTCGACGGTTCCGGAACGCATGACGGCAATCTTATCACTCATCGTCATGGCTTCGTTTTGATCGTGAGTGACGTAGACAAAGGTGGCATCCAACTCACGGTGAAGCCGCTGGAATTCTACGCGAAGTTCCTCTTTGAGTTTCGCGTCGAGATCGCTCATTGGCTCGTCCAGCAGGAGTATTTCTGGATCTTCCACGAATGCTCGTCCAAGAGCCACTCGCTGCTGTTGACCGCCGGACAGTTCCGATGGTGATTTGTCGAGCTGATCGGCAATCTGGAGGCTTTGTGCGGCCTGTTCAGCGCGCTCATTCCGCTCGTCTTCTGGCACACCGTGAATTTTCGGTCCGTAATTGATGTTCTCGCGGCATGTCATGTGCGGGTACAGCGCGATGTTCTGGAAAACCATCGACAGAGGCCGGTCCTGAGGAGACTCGTCAGTCACGTCTTGATCCCCAATCGTGATCCGACCGCTAGTTGGGGACTCAAGTCCGGATATTATCCTCAGCAGCGTCGTCTTACCAGATCCAGACGGTCCAACTAACGTAACGAACTCGTTGTCTGGGATGGTTAGTGACACATCGTTCACTGCAACGATACTCCCGTACTCCTTCGTGATTCCGTCAAGTGTGATTTCTTTTGCCATTGTTTATCACCCGTGTCCAAGGTTGAACCCTTGCAAGAGGTAGTTCTGAAGAAACGCTGCCACTAGGAACGGCGGAAAGCTCATGATGAGCATCATCGACATCTGCTCACCCCAACCGACGAATACCTCTTGGAAAATGAGTTCCGAACCAACTGTCAGAGGATAGAGTGCCTGATCGTTAAGCACGACTTTCACCATCGTGTAGTCGTTCCACGCAACGGCGAACGCAAAGATAGCGACGGAAATGTAGCCAGGCCGAGCCAACGGTAGTACAATATCACGTGCCGCCCGCCATCTGCTAGCACCTCGAGTCCACGCAGATTCTTCGTACGCGATTGGGATGTTTTGGAAATACTGCCACATCAGCCAGATTGAGAAAGGTGCCGAGATGGCAGTGACAGCCAAGACTGCCGAAATATATTGGTTCAGAAGACCAAGTCTGAAGAAAATGATGTACAGCGGGATTGCCAGCACGATCGGACTAATCATATAACTAAATAGGACAACGCGTGCAATGATCGATTTNAGTCTGAAGAAAATGATGTACAGCGGGATTGCCAGCACGATCGGACTAATCATATAACTAAATAGGACAACGCGTGCAATGATCGATTTACCCGCCAAATCGTATCGTGTGAGACTGTAGCCCGAAACTACAGCTAATGCCGTCGAAAGAAGCACCGACGCTCCAGTGATGATAACACTGTTGACGAAATACGAAACGGTCGATGTTTCGTTGATGAGTGTTTTGAAGTTTTCTAGTGACAACGCCGGCGGAATTAGCGTTAACTGACCGCCACTGAACAATGTTTCCGGCGTCTGTACCGCAACGACGATCATCATGTACAACGGAGTCAGTACGAAGATAACCACCAGCAGAGCGATGACATAGAGTGCAACTTTCCACACACGTTTCTGTATCGGATTTGGGATTAATCCTCCCGGACCGCCAAATATTCTCTCGAACATTTAGCTCGTCACCTCTTCTTCGGGGTTAAGTACAGTGAAGTAGACAACACCAACCACTGAGAGAAGTAAAAACATGATGACAGCAAGTGCAGTGCCCTGTCCAAACTGTCCAAGTCGGATCGAAAGATCGTAGACTCTGATGGGAAGGGTTGTCGTCACTCCTGCAGGCCCTCCTCGAGTAGTCAACCATATCACATCAAATTTGTTGAACATCCATATTCCTCGAACAAGGAGAATGAGCAGGATCGCTCCGCGGAGGTGAGGAAACGTGATATCACGGAACTGCTGCCACTGGGAGGCTCCTTGGACCTTGGCACGTTCGAAATATTCGTCGGGGATTGCCTGCAAATTTGCTAAAATTATGAAGAATGCGAACGATCCCCACTTCCAGACGCTAGCCGTCACAATGCTCGGCATCGCCAAAGACACGTTCCCGAAGAACGCAATCGGGGCAGATATTAACCCTAAGTCAAGCAAAACACGATTGACTAATCCCAGATTCTGATCAAGGAGGAACTGCCACAGAAAGACCACGACAACGGTTGGAAGCAAATATGGAAAGACCATCAGTGTACGGAGTACGCCACCGCCGGCGATGACCCGATTGACGACGAGGGCGAAAAATAACCCTACAAGCAGGCACAGTAGCGTCGTACTGATAGCGAACAAGGTACTATTCCATAAGAAAAATAGAAAATCACTGCTAGTGAGGACAGCAACATAATTACTCAATCCAACAAACTCTGGCACACCGAGTGGGTTGTTAAGTAAACTTGACCAGACCGAGTACCCCAACGGGACAAACCAGAGTACACCAAAGAAGACAACCAACGGAGCGAGAAGGACCAGAACGACAAGCCGGTCTCTATCTATACCACCGCTCAGTCGTGATCGAGTATTCTCTACAACACCCATGTTAGAGGTTGCGAAGCTGTTTGGCAAGCCAGTCGACTGTCTCTTCTGGAGAGCGGTTGCCGTAGAGTAGTTCGGAAGCCGCTTGACCGTACAGCTGCTGAGAGTACGCGTTTGCAGCAAGAGCGTTAGGCTTTCCGTTGTCACCCGTATTCAGTACTGGTGCCATCTGATCCCAATTGCTTTCGACAACATCCAGGAATTTAGGTACAGCATTGTATATCTCTGCTTTCCTGTATCGTTCATCCTGAATACCCTTTTTCGAAGTTGGGAAGCTAAATGGCGCAGTTTCTCGCAGGTATTTGAAATAATAATCTGACTGCATGAAAAATTTAATAAACTCCTTCCCACCTTTGACGTTATCAGCTTTTTTATATGCATAGATGCCTTCAAAGTACGACCACCACTGACTCGGGTCTTGACCACTGGCAACGGGATACGGAGCCGGTGTAAACTTCGAGGTGAGATCAGGACGATTCGCCTGGATTTCTTGAATAGCCAATCCTCCTAGACCCGCCCAGCCAACGAGTTGGTTTTGGATCAACGCATTAGTACAATCNGGACGATTCGCCTGGATTTCTTGAATAGCCAATCCTCCTAGACCCGCCCAGCCAACGAGTTGGTTTTGGATCAACGCATTAGTACAATCACCCCACTCCCAGCCGCTAGCTTTCGGGCCAAGCTCGTCCATCTCTTGTAGCCATTTCAGAGTCTGAACTGCCCGTTTGCGATTTTCACCTTTGTCGAAAACGACCTCAATATCAGTGCCGCTTCCACTGTAAAGATCAACGCCCCCATTCCAGAGGCTCTGATTCATATGAGTCGTCGCAGCGTTTGTTCGACCAGTTGGGACCGCATACGCAGCCTGCCCCTCCTGATCTTGAATGCGCTTGGCCTCTGACTGCCATTCCTCTCGTGTTCGAGGGTTACCCTTCACGATGTCTGATCGGTAGATCATTGTCAGCGGAGACGCCACCGCAGGTACCATGTAGGCGTCACCATCAACGGGGACAGTGTTTTTGACACCGAGCTCATCAACGACATCAGTCAGGGGTTCGGTCCGTCCTTTGCGCGTTTCGTTGTAACAGTCTGACGAGGTCTCAAAGACTAATGCAGGCAGATTTCCGGCAGACCGCATCTTTGCCAGTTGCTCATTGGTTGATGTTCCTTTTGGCACCCAAGTAATTTCAACCGTGTAATCAGAATTATTGTTGAATTCCTTGGCTGCTGCTTCCCACGTGTCACGTGCGGAACGGTCATTGAGGAAGGCAACTTTGTTTTCTTGTTTAGATAGGTTGGTTGTACCTCCAGTATTGTTCGTTCCTTGTCCACCTTGTCCAGAACTACCGATACAGCCAGCGGTTCCCAAACCGATGGCTGCACCCGCTGTTCCGAGAAGTCGCCGGCGAGTTGTAGTCGGTTCGTCCATGATACTAGACCACATATGACGTTGCAGAGATTGAGTATGGAAATTTCCCCCACAAGTGTAGGCCCTTTATACACAAAAGGGAGTAGCCTCCTAGAGAACCGATAAATAGAGTACAGTGATCAACCTGCAACTATTGGTTAGGTTATTACTGCAATTGCATCGCTATCTGTGACTTGTGATACTATTTTGGTTTGGCAGTTCGTTATTAAGTATTTCGCCGAGAATCTTGGACTCAGATTTTCTGACATGCTCAAGAAAAGTCGCATGCGTTATTCCAAGTTGATTAGCGAGGGTCTCTGCATCAGTGCGCCGGGGCCAGTCGAAATATCCCTCATTATACGCCAGTTCAAGTACTTCTGATTGGCGTGCAGATAAGATAGAGGTGGGTTTGCCGACCGGGCGAAGTTGCTCTAACTGAACCGTGCCAAGATCTTCAAGTTCCCCGATTATCTCTTTTATAGTTTCACGATCAGAAACTACAATATTAAACGTACGATGAGTACCCTCAAACTTCGTCATCTTCCGAAGGGTTGCATGGTTATCACGAATGATTGGAAGAACACCTGAAGAGCGCTTGGTAATGAGCAATTGAGAATCAGGAAGTGGTTTCACTGACTGAACTGCATTTGCCTTTTGCAGGATATCCATGATTTCGTCCTTGTACTGTCCGGCATTGATAACGAAGCGTATATTATCACCTTCAATAACCTCGAAATAATAGACCGGGAATGATTCATCCCTGATCGTACTCAAGTCACTAAGGACATAGTCGTCATTTAGATCGATATGGATGGTAGCGCTATTCATAGTTGAATATCTAGCAGACACCGATATGAATGTCCGGTGTATGTTGCTGGCACTGCTGCCAATCGCAGCCCTGAGGAAAATTTCCGATTGAGGCTTTTCTACGGAGGATTTCTCACACTATTCAGAGATTCATAAGAGTCCGCATGATAAGCGACACGCCAGAGTTTGAGAACAGCGCGAGTGACAAGCACTTCGGGCGATTGCTTGATACAGGAATCTTCGACTTCGTTGGGGTCGGAGGTTGCGTCAGGTGGTGGGTGATAGTGTTCGGATCCAAGGGCGTGGATATAGTCACCATCGTGGGGATGCTTTCCCCAGCGAACGTTCACCTCTTCAGTGTCCGTGTAGTGAAACTTGTAATCCGCTTGGATCGACCACTGGATATCGATCCGAGAGGCGTCAGCACTACCGAGTCCATCGTCGAACGTGACTTCGAGGACGGTTGGGTTGAGGTAGTCGTCCAGCGCTGGTGTTGCAAGCGGCTCTTCTCGTTCGATAATCTGACGAACGGTGAGGAGTGCCGAACGATCGATCGGCCCTCGAAGTGAGTGAGATTCGTCGGCTTCAGTTACCCTCATCATCTGTCAGGCGAGAGCATTTTCATCGGACGATCGGAGATCATCATCGACGAACCGCTGGGCATTCGCGATCGAAAGCGCGGCGTTTGCAAACGCAAGATTTCGTCGTGTCGTCTGCCACTCTTGGATCGTCTCCGCGTCGATTTCGCTCTTCGCTGAGGTGGACTCCGAGAGCGTCTCGTTTGTTCGCTTGATAGTCAGCTCTTTGGGTGAATCGACACCGTATTCGCGCTGATAATCAGTAAGTTGCTCGCGCATCTCTGCGATCCGCGCGTGGAGTTCCTCCGTCGAGACGTGCTCAAGAATGTCAGCAGCCTGTTCAACGACGAGCGATTTCGGCGATCGACGATAAGTTATCCCTCCGTGTTCGCCAGTTGCGGTAACGACGAATCCCTCGTCAGCGAGTGCATTCAGATGCTTGCGTGCTGTCGTCGGCGACGTCCGCGCATTGTCAGCGACTGTACCGGCCGAAACAGCTGCATATGTATGTGCAATGATCTGGCGTACGCGCTCGTAGGGAGTTGTCTCTGATTCCCATTCCTCCCCGACCGTACTGTTGATGTTGTCGAACTCGTCCGGTGGAGAACGGTCGCTCATAGGGGTACTAGCGATGCGAGGTAGTATAGGCCTTTGGCGAAACACCATATTTTGGTGGGTGTACCGATATCTTCGTAGTGCCGGTGAATCGCAATTGTTAGCACTCGCGTCAGACGTCTGGCTGACGAGACGTTAAGATCTCTAAGACCGCATAGACAGATTAGATCGTTATGCCATCAAAGATTGCCGTCTCAAATCAGAAAGGTGGTGTCGGGAAGACCACTGTAGCCATCAACACCGCGGGCGCACTTGCTCAACGAGGACGCGACGTGTTGTTTGTTGATCTTGATGCGCAGGGTCACGGTACCGAAGGGTTGGGTCTTGCTGAGGAATATGAGCGAGAACCGCCTCATCTTGGGACTATCCTGACTGATCTTGATGAACAGAAGCAAATCACTGATCTCATCGTTGAACACGAAGAGTTCGATGTGCTCCCGAGTAATATTGACATGTTCGGATTGGAGACCGATCTTACGGGAGCAATCCGGAGCCGCGAGCGTTTTTCAATGGCACTTGACGAGCTGAACCACGAATACGAGTTCATCATCACTGACTGTCCACCAAGTCTGGGCCACGTAACGGACAACGCGCTCTTAGCTTGTCCAAACGTTCTGATTCCTGCGCTGGCCGAAGGAACATCAATCAGAGCGCTGGAAATCCTCTATGACCAAATCGATTCGCTCGAAAATGGCTACGAAACCACTATCCGCGACATTGGACTTGTCGCCAATCGAGTTGAGGCGGACGGAGAAGCCAAAGAGATGATGGGCTGGTTCGAAGACACGTTCGGCGCGCGCATTCCAGTATGGGAGGTTCGAAAACGTGTTGCTCTCAAGCGTGCGTGGTCGGCCGGCGTTTCCATTTTCCGCCATGAAGAGGAAAGCGACATGGAATCTGTCTTTCTCGAAATTGCCAAACATTTGGAGGAGATCAAAGATGAGTGAAGATCGTCAGGAACGCTCCGATAGACTGAAACAACGATTCGACCGGGATCGCGATGCGAATGAGGATAATGACGGAAATGATGAATCTGAAGAAGGGACGGCTACTGCATCAGATGGGAGCGAAAACGACGAATCACTACCAACGGGCGACAATCCAATCGTCGATGACCAACCAGACGAATCCAAAACACCAGTCAAGGACCGGCCAAGCGTATTGATGTACCTTCCTGAAGATTTACACACTGAGCTGGATATCCGCTTCGATGAACTCAATGCCCGCTACAAGCGTGAGCACGATCAACCACTCGAGAAAAACCGAGATTATTATCCGGCAGTCATCAAAGCCAGCTTAGAGGGAAAAGACGTCAAAGACATCTTAGACATCTAATACCGCTAAGAAGACATCAACCGAATTTCTGAAATCGGCAAATTCCTCCGTTCACACTCGTTATAGATGGATTGACGAATTTCAGCCTGTCATAGATATCTTAGACAGTTAAGATAGCATAATCAGCTTAGGGATGATAGACGTTTAAGCTCCGACTCTGCCAAAACGACGGATGTCTATCAGCTATATCTATCCATGATTGCTGCAGCCAGTTCGTCAGCACGCTGTGAACCAATCACTACCGACTTTTCACCGTCTCGCTGAAGTTCGACACCCTCGCCTCGGGCCGTCATATAGGCGATCGTCGATGGTGTCCAGCGAATGCCGATCCCTCCGTAGGTCAAGAGACCGAACTCTGTGACCTCACAACTCTCAATCTCGTCGAAGCGGATCTGTCGGAACGAACGATGGAACGGTGCAAAGCGAACGTACACACCATCCTCACGCACTTCCGTCGTCAGCCGAACGAGCCAAAAGAGAACAGCAATGGCGACAACAACCNACGGTGCAAAGCGAACGTACACACCATCCTCACGCACTTCCGTCGTCAGCCGAACGAGCCAAAAGAGAACAGCAATGGCGACAACAACCACCAGCCCCGCTCCCGCGCTCGCTATCACCGAGACGGTTCCGATGGCTCCGATGAGCAGCCAGATCCATGGCTGCCCAAACCGCTGCATCTCTTCGAAGGCCTCTGTGCCCATATCCTCCGTAGAGAGCAGAGATAGTTATCTACTCTGTCCGTGCTTGGAGATAGATCGCGATTCGACCCGGGATAGCAACGATTGAGACAGTGATTCCAGTGAGAAGCGTCCACGTTGGTACGAGACGTAACACTGCCTGAAACAGCAACGAGAACACCAAGAGACCCCCGAACCGATATTCATGAATCTCCCAAAATCGCCGGGCGCGCTCGCTCATAGTCGAGACGACGAGTGAAACACCCAGCACCACACCCAGGAGAATCGATCCGTTGAGACGGACTGGCGTGATTTTGACATCGAAAAAGGGTGGTTGAAATATTAGGAAACTACCGAGGACGATAAACATCAGCAAAAGCCAGCCAAGCTCGTAGAGCAGACCTGCGGTTGAATCTAATTCGTTCCACTCCTCTGGGATGATCGGCATCGCTGATTCAAAAATTGACACACCAACTGATAGTTGCAACGGTAGGCACTACTAACGAAGGACTGGTGACACCCGGCTATATCCGGCTCAATTATCGCAGTCAGTTCGTTGAATCACTGTGACGCTCAATCTGTTCGACATCCTGTGGGTACACCAGAATCAGGCGACCACTCTCTTCGTCAAGGAGCCATCCATCTATCCGTTCTTCGACCAGCGTGCCACGGAGGGTGTCGCCGTCGTTCATCTCTATTACCACCGGTGCTGGCGGGTCAGGCACGTTCATGCGAAGATCTCAGGTACACACGCAAGTAAACCATCACCCGATCTCAAGAATCCCGGCAGCCGAATCGACGATCGCCATCTCACTGAACAGACCACTGGCTCTCCGACCGCTTGCAGTCACCACACGCTAACCTCCAGGATTGCCGGGACCGACCCGAACTATCCCGGCAAACCGGCCGGGTCAGTCCCCTCGGGAGCTGGGAGTGTTGCCCGGCTGCTCCGACAGCGGCCTTCACCCCCTTCACTGACCCCAACCACCCAGACAAATCCCGTACTAGATACTCCTAGGGAGGAATCGTCGGGGTCAGCAGATGCTTGTCCACGGGTGGAACCCCCTGGTGGTCCGTCTTTCCCCGAGTCAAACGGTTCATCGAGCTCTGGCAACTCGACCTCACCGTCACTGGGTTGTTCGAGGTTCTGGAAGCTGTTGGCGAGGCCAGTTTTCGTCTCCCGTTTCTCGAGGTAGCCTAGTTCGGTCTGTTCGTTCAATACCCGTTGAACCGTTCGTCGCGAGCAGTCGACAGCATCAGCGACATCGCTGACGGCAAACTCCCGCCCACGATAGCGTTGTGCAGCATTCGTCACGGCTTTGGTGGCTTCTGAGAACGCGCGGACAACCGCACCCTCGCCCACTACGGGCAGGCTTTCGGCTAGCGCTGCCGTGTGCGCGAACACCACCGCACCCTCCTTGTCCCGGCCAAATCGGAGGATCGCCTGGAGAGTCTGATCCCTGCGCATGTGCTTGAGGAACGTATTGGCGGTCTCGCTGTCGTAGTCGAGATCGGCACCCTTGCCCGAGCGATGGGCGGTTTCACCAGCGAGAGCGGCCCACTTCTCGACGACGGCGTCGCCGAAGTGCCGACAGCCCAAGACGACCCCGAGATTCAATTCGCCGAGTGCGTTCGAGCCGGTGACGTTCCCGTAGTGGTCGATCGCGGCGACGTCATCTTGGATGCGCTCTTCGATCTCGCCGCGAGCTTTCTTCGTCGTGATGACGCCGGGTTTGGTCGTCGCAGTAAGCGTGTCCTGGCGTAACTGCGTGGCGGCGTATTCTTCGCTGACGGATTCGACGAGCGCGACGTCGCCGTCGAAGTTCTTGCTCTGTGGGGGCCCGGAGTAGGTCTGAACGTGTGGGCTGGTCTGGACCACCTGGAGGTTCAGCACATCCCGGAGGAACGCACGACGCTCGCGAGCAGTCTCGTGGATATCGCGTGCGTGAACGTTGGCACCGGTAGCGAGCGACCAGAGGCGCTCGCGTCCGGTCGCATCGAGACCCACCACGGGATTCTGTGCGTCAGCCTCAGCGAAAGCGGGTGGATGGTGAACGACAGCGCCGTGGTGATTGCGATCGACGATGATCGTCTCGCGGCCGAGACTCGTCCGCTTGAGATTAGTGCCCTCTTCGTGATCGAACGAGAACGTATCGGTCGGGATGGTCGTCGCTCCAGTGTCCTCGTCGTCCTCGGGTGCGATCACGCCGTGGAGCAGGAGGTATGCAAGCGGGTGAGCGTAGCCATCGTGGGCGTGGAGGGCGAGTTCCCGACAGCCCTCTTCACCACCATTGAGCGCGCGCTGGGCGGCCTCCACCAGCCCTCCAGCGCCGTCGCGGTGCTCGCGGAAGGCGGTCACGGCATCCTCAACCATCGCTGTGAGGTCACCACCGAAGTGATCGAGAGTGTCGACACACCCGGCACCGAGTGAGCTCTCATTATCGAGTTCGACAGCGGTGGTAGCGAGTGGCGGGAGTACGGTATCCTCGATTCGTTCGATCGTCTGTCGACTGACGTCCCCAGCGCTGTCGAGAGCGGAACGAAGCCTCGCACAGGCAGCTTCAATCGATTCTGCATCCCACTCAGGGCCGAGGTTCTGAATTAGCCTGAGAGCGTGGCCAAGGCCTGTTCCATCGCCTCCGGAGCCGTCCGTGCCGAGGGATGGGTTTGCTTCAAGGATGTCGTCGACGACGGCGAGAGCATCAAGCACTCGCTGCATGAGATCGAGCTGATGATCGACGTCGGCGACGGCGTCGATCCCACTGGTAGCGTTGCCGCGGAGCCACGCCCGGACCCACTCATCGCTCCAGAGGTCCTCTTCGAAGAGCGTCTGACGGTCCTCGACATCGCTACGGAGTGCACGAGCGAGCCACGTAGCGTGGTCGAGATAGATCTCGCCGAAGCGTTCGTCGTAGACGTCACCGGGGAACTCGTCGATGGCGATAGTGCGATCGAGGACCTGCGAGTTCTCGCCGACTTCGGAGTAGTAGGTACGAGGACCGTCGACGTAGCCGTGGCCATAGTGGCCGATCAGGATATCCTTGGGGTTCTCGGGATCGTTTGCGGCCTCCCAGGCGTCGGCGTACGCGCACGTGCCGCCGTCGGAATGACAGGGCAGTGGTTTACCGAACAGTGCCTCGTCGTGGGTGTGGATGTCCTTGGGAGCGTGGCCGAGGTGACGGGCGATGTGGACCGCGAGCATCCACGCTTCACCGTACTGGCCGTTCGCAACGGGACAGCTGCCGCGTTCGAGGTGGATCTCCTCACTGGTGTCCTCGACGGAGACGTTCATCCCGATGGTAGCCTCTTCACCATCGTCGCTCTCGACGATCGGTTCGTCGATGCGCTCGGCGAGGTCTTCGAACTCCCGGAGCAGATCAGTGCTCTCCTCGCGGATCAGGCTAGCAGCCTCATAGAGAGCAGGCTCGTTTGGCCGCGCCTCGCTGAAGACGGGGAGGTGCATATGGGTCATCCCGCGCGTGCGCGCCTTTTCGGCCACTTCAGCCATGAGTTCCTTCCGAGGGGCGAGATAGAGCGCGGGGTACTCGTCGGCGTTTTTGACCACGGAGGTGGTCTTACCGAGCGCGGGAAGCGCGGTCAGGAGGTGCGCCTGTCGACTGTCGCTGGCGAGCTCTCGATAGAGGCTCTCGACGTCTTCGCGAGCGTCGTCAAGTCGATCTCTGTCGGTGGTGAACTCACCGAGGAGGTCCGTCGCGGGCGGCAGGACGGGCACGTGGTCGGGATTGCCGACCGACCACTCGGGAAGCGGGGCACCGTACTCCTCGCGAGCGATGTGGTAAGCCTGCTTGAACGCTTCGCCGGCGAGGGGATCATCACAGGTATCGATGAGGTTGGCTTCGAGTGCGACCAGTCGAAGTGGATCGATGGTAGAGTCGTGTTCGCGGCAGTAGAATCCGCCCGAGCGGAACGCGACGATCCGTTCTCCAGAAGCAGAATTTTCCCAGGTGGGGTCGATCACGGCGATAACGTCTTCGTCGTCGCCGAGGCCAGTGATAGTTGAGTCAATCTCGGAGAGATGCCAGTGCGTGAGCTGAGAGAGCGCACCCTGGATGAGCGCCCAGTTGTCGGTCGCGGTCGCGGCACTGACGTACTCAGGGAGGGGCGCGCCGAATTCCTCGCGAGCGCGGCGGTAAGCAGCGTCGTACTCGTCGTCGCCGAGCGGTTCCTCACAGCAATTCACGCTGCTGCGGTGGATAGCGACTGCCCGGACGATGTCGACGCTATTGGCGCACTGTGGGCATTGCCAGGCCTCTCTATCAGCCGTAGGTTCGAGATCGAGTGCGCCTACGTCTGGGAGGTCCTCGGGGCTGACGAGTTGGGCGGCCTGCCATGCGAGTTCGGGATCGAGCACGACGTCGAGAGTGGTGGGATCGACTTCGTCGGCAGATTGGCTCCAGCCGGTGCCGATCGGTTCACGACCGGGATTGAGGCCGTACTCCTCTTCGAGTGTCTCCAACGCATCATCATGGGCGTCGCGGGGGAGTTTCCAGCCGTCTTGGATATCGCTGGATTCGCAGTGGCCGTGATCGACGGCGACGTGGCGGAGTGCACGCCGAGGGATCGGATCATCGTCGGGGAGGATGCTCTCTCGTTTGGCATGTCGCCACGCAGCGAAGACCTCGGCGTCGCCGAGACGCCCATTGGGGCTGTCGGGTGGGCGCTCGCCGGCGTCGGCGAGGAGGTACGTGAGCGCGTTGTAGGCGGCTTTGTACTTGTGGTCGTAAGCGACATCGCGCTCGTCGATAACGACGAAGTAGGTCTCACTCTCGCCATGGTGGCCAAGTGGACTCGGACCCCGGTAATCGGCATCGAGACCACTCGCATCGCGAATATCGAGGTCGAACAATGCAGAGTAACTGGAATCGGATCGCTCACCGTCGAGTGGATCCGGCTGATCGCGGGTAGCAGCGTCGATGGCAGCATCCTGTGGATCGTAGGCAGGATGCTCTCGGGCAGGTTTCGCGCTTGCGAGGACCGGGGCGAGTGAGCCGTCGTCGGTCCATTCTCGGAGATAGTCGTCGAGGTCGACTTTGTCGAGACCGGGACGGGGAAGCTCGGCGGGACGAGCGTCGATATCATTCTCAGCGAGATATGCGGCGGTATCGAGCGCGCCGCGGAGACCCTCACCGGCTTGGGTGAGCGTGAGTCGGCCGTCTTCATCGAGATCGCTGCTGGGCCGCTCGGCGTCTTGGACAACGTACGCACGCGGGACGTCGTGATCGTCGAGGACTTCGCGCAGTCCCTCGCGATCGTCGTGCTTGAACCGAGTCGTGACTGGCGAGATACACGCATAGCCTGCTTGATGAGCAGTGATGGCGTCGGCGATACCCTCGGTGACGAGCACTGGCTGACCGTCTTCGACGGAGCCGAGACCGTAGATGGGTTCGCTGATGTGGGCGTATTCTTTGGTGTGGGCGGGTTTGGCGTATTTCCCGCTCAGACCGTCAGCGGGGTGACCATCGTAGCCGCCCGCCCCGCCGCCTTCGCTGCCGGTCGATCGAGAGATCGCATAGACTGGCTGGCCGTCGGCGTCGAAGTACGGGAGGACGTAGCGGCCCCGCCAAAGCGGACGGAGGTCCTCGGTGAACAGGCCAGTGCCGAGAATGGCATCCCGGTCGTAGCCCTCGCGCATGAGGTGGTCAAGGAGACCCGTACGGCTCGGTGGGGCCCAGCCGAGGCAGGCATTAGCGATGGTGTCGTCGGTCCAGCCACGCTCGTGGAAGTATTCACGGGCGGTCGTGGGTCGGTCAGGATGGTCACCATCTTTGTCGTCGTGATCAGCGACCGATTTGTCGATCTGGCTGTGGAACCAGGCAATTGCACTGGCGAAGGCCCCATGTGCGTCTACTGACTTGTGTGGCGGCTCTCGATCGCTGGTTTCGTGCTCGGTTGATGTCTCTTCGATAGGATCGTTTCTGCTGGTGGTATCGGGATCTGGATCGTCGTCATTCTGAGATCGATCAGAAGAGGCCTCGCTTTCATCGGGCTGGTGGTCGAGAACGCCGGGAGAAATCTCGGCACATTCGGTACAGTAGCCAGCCTCGACGGCTTTGTTCTCGCAGCCGAGAGTGTGACACTGAGGAGGGTGCTCGGCGTCGCTCATCAGCGTGCCTCCATCGGGTATAGGACGAACAGTTGGTGGTCGTGGTGACTCGCTTGTAGCGAGAGCTGCCTGGAGGGCCCGGAGGTGGCGGTATCGTTTCGGGGGTCGATGCGATCAGCACTGGGGAGAGATGTGTCTGGTGACATGGGGGGCTTGGGCTCGCATTGCAGTGCTGACGAGCGAGCCACCTCGTCATACCCGATGACAGCGCTTTTCCTCAGTTACGAACCACTCTTTCCTGCGCCTAGGATAGAGCAGGTGCTCTCCAGAGGCAAGCGTTTATTACTATGGGCCGTAGAGAAACCACCACAACTGGTTGAGGTTGGGTGGCCCCGGTGTCGCTTGAACTCCACCGGGTTGGGGATTGGCACTCCCCGATCCCGTGGGCACTTTATTTGTGTTCCTTAGCTTTGCGTACATCATCCATGCCCCGCCTTATAACTGCTTTGTCAGACTCATGGTGCGGTGTTTGACACGCACCAACCGGATCGGTGGCCGGCGGTGACAACACTAGGGCTCGTCGAAACCCACTGAACCCCATCAATTGTCCACGATTTTGATGGGTTGGCCAAGATTTCGGCATTCGATATAACCATACACTTGAATAGAATGGTTTTTATTTCTCATTGTTATGTATACATTTACGAAGTCGGACTGCCGATTCTAGATATATCAGATAATCTAGCCGGGTATTTCAGGGTGACACATTATGAACCATTTGTGGCTGTTTATACACATGTGGTAGATCCATTTCTCGTCAGCCTTGACGACATCATTGTGGGTAGTGAGTAAACCCCTGGTCAGTGACTTCAACCGGATTGGCTCGACGGGTTGAATCGTAGCCTTTGGTGTTCGACGCAGCTTCCAAGTGGGATTATCCAACTGATGGAACATTCGTTGCCCCATCTATAAAATCGCGGTTATTTGGTAGTTGGATATATGTATTATGCTATTTGAAATATGGCGAATTGAAAATGTGTCATATCTGTGGTTGCTGTGCCATTGAATTCAAACTACGGTGTGCGTTCTGTTATATATTCCGGATTTATATGGCTGTTTCCGATATTTTGAAACTCTAAACCGCTTCCAGAAGTCTCAAAGGGCCAATATTCTCCGATTTCGTCTTTAGTAGTGTAGCTATTTTTATAAATGCAGAAAGGAAATGAGTTTTGGGGCCGAATAAAAGATGATGCGCCACGCAACAAGATGCAACCTGCGCAGAAACAATGAGCGGCGTGGGATATCATCTGCTGTAGCTAATGATATCCCACATAGTGGGATTCCGCCTGCACAGAGCAAATATATACTAGCACCATATATTCCGAAAACTACCGGACGGCAGATATCGAACAAAGATCGGCGCAGTCAGGGTGACTGTCCCACGCCCACTGCTGAAGGTGTTTTGGGGGCGGATGGATTGTCCCACGTAGACTGCGCAACCACTGCGGAGGGCCTCAAATAATGCATATCCCTTTTGCAGATCTACAGTTTGTAATGACATTGTGTTTATCATTGTCTCTCGTCGCTCAATCAGATTTAGGAGCCTTTTCATCGACATCCAACAGCGAGAGCAGTGACAACGAACCGACCTCGCAGAGGGAGAACGAGATAGGTCAAGAGCATCCTCTTGTGGATCGCGTAATAGGATATCAAGAAAAGCCGGATGACATGGATGATACTGAACGGGGGATCATCTACACACGAGTAAGTAGCACGGTTCAAAAAGAAAATTTCAATAGCCTCTCTAATCAAAAAAGACGCTCTGAAGAAAGTGCGTCTGAAATTGATGTAGAACTGATTAATCCACCAGCTATAGATGGTGGAGAATCTGGACAAAATTTTGATCGCCCTCAAATTCAGCGCGTAAAAGACCTGGCGGAAGACGGGAAGATAGCGTATGTGTTTCTGGACCGGCTTGACCGTCTTGGGAGAGATGCGCAACAATCCTTCGAATTTGTGTCCCACCTTCGTAGGAACGGTGTAGTGTTGGTTACTACTCAGCACGGTATTATAGATATCAACAAACCTATGCATATGATGCTTTGCGCGTACGGTTTAATGAGCGCCGATAGAGTGATCGAAAAAGGGGCTCAAGAGAAGGATGATGGTAGACGAAAAGGTTTTGCGAGCCAAAACTGGGCTTCAAAGACCTCTAAAGCCCCTTTCGGATATCGGATAGGTCCGAACGGCTGGCTAAAGAAAAAAGAGAATGAGGTTGAAGCACTACAACAGGCGTTTGACGTGTTTCTATCTGTCCCAGTTGAAGGAGCCTATGCAAAGACTGTGGAAAATGTACCCGGCTTGAGAAAACATGATGTAAAATCGAAAGATCTAAGACGTATTATGCCACGGCCCGTCTATATTGGAAAACCGACATATGGTGTGACGTCAGAAAAAGTCCGTCTCAGACTTGAAGAGCCACTTACTGTCATTGATGAAGATCTTCGTATCATCTCCGATGAAAAATTTCGTGAATATTTGGATAAGCGAGATGCGGTTTCGGAGCGATATTCAGGTGGCAAATCAGAGTCTGCGGACGTGACCAAAGTGGCAGAGGTTTGTGGATTTCCAAGCGTTGAGCGTGCGACTGCCGAGGCCAAGATCCACTGCCGAAAACCGCGTTGCGACTCCGTTATGAACCATGACGGGGTACGCGAGCTCAATGGGGAGAAAGTCCAGCAGTATGTCTGTCCGAGTTGCGGAGCGAAATGCAGATACCCGAAAGTTCGCGATATAAAGGAAATAATAGATTTTCTCAGCAATTACTACGATGAGCTCGGTGAGTTCTTCGATGAATGAAGGTAAACAGACCAATATTTCCGGCGTGAGTTGGCAAGACTACGCTAACTCTGGAGACACTAATCAAACAGAATTGACGGGTATTGATTGGGAGAATCGTACAGTGAAAGAACGTGAAACGCTTGATGTAGATTTGCCCCTAACCATGGAGCAGGATGGGGATAGATGTCGATTCGAGTTTGTGAAGAACCTTCGCTCTCTCCTCAAAGAAATGGGGTTTGCTAGCAAGCTATTTTACGACCTGTTTTTGGATATAGCAGATCATGGCCGGGATTCACCCTTGCTAATTGTAGTGCCGATCTCGTACGCTGACTTGGAAACGGCTCATCAACCTCGGAAGGTATATTGGGACCCCGATCATGGAAGCAGGCTACGTTTGCCCTCTCATATTGTTGATGCGAGCTATAGAACTGTGGGGAACCTCAAACTCAACCCAGAGTCGTATTCTAATGACAATAGGTTGGTGTTTAAAGCGTGGGCGAAGCAAGATTTCTTTGCTTTATACCCGACACAATATGAGAATGGTCAAGAATATCACTATAGGTGTATCTATCCAAAGATGGCGAAATACTCTCCGTTCTAAGGCGATCAATTCATGTGTATTGCAGTAGTCCTGGCGTATAATTGATATTTTACTCCGTTGAGTTTAGCCATTCTTTGTATTGATTTGTCAATCGCTTTATATGGCGTTGTTTTCTTTCTCTATTCATTGTGCCCTGCTTGCTAGACCCCTTTGTGAATCTTGTTCTGATCCTCGTTGCCTTCTTGAATATTGAATCTGACACGATCCGATACTCCGGCACTTGCTTTTCAACTTCCCCAACAGAGTATCTCCCTGTATACAGGTTGTTTCTGAGTAATATGCTGACTGTATTTGGTGTCCAGTTTCGTATCAATGAATTACTATTCTCCTTGCTTAATAAATAGTCTACCACGCCAGGCATTGATCGAAGCTTGATATATTTCTGAAAAATTTCTCTCACTAACTCTGCCTCTTCCGCATCGATGCTTAATCGCCCACCAGAACTAATCTCGTACCCGAGTGGTGGTATTCCGTTCGGCCACTTGCCTTCGGTGGCCCGTGCGGCATGACCCATCTTCGTTCGCTGGCTTATCATCTCACGCTCGAATTCAGCGGCATTGGCGATATTCCGGAAATTGAACTGTCCTGCTGGGGTTGTCGTATCGAGCTGTTCAGTAACGCTATGGAGCGCGACTCCCCATTCACGGAACTGCTTTTCCAATCGAACGGCATGATGAATACTCCGTGAGAAGCGGTCGAGCTTCCAGAACAGCAAGACATCGAATACTCCCTGCTTCGCCCGGTTGAGCATTTGCTGGAACATCGGTCGGTCAGTATCCTTGCCACTCTTAGCCTCATCACGAAACACGTGCTGAACCTCCCAACCCTGCATCTGGCACCGCTGTACGCACTGACGGACTTGCTCACTAATGGAGTGGCCGAATCGTTGGCTCGGCGATGAGGTTCGAGCGTAGATTGCCGCTCGTATCGTCTCCGAGAGAAGCGGTGCTTCGCTCCCGCCCATCAGCGGAGTTGGATAGCGTTCGTTCACGAAACTTCCTCAGCGGTCCGGCAATCACGCACGCGGACCCGGAGCGTCTCCGTCGTGATTCCAGTTATACGAGCGATCTCGCGCTGTGTCACCTCTCCCCCGGCAGCGAGATAGAGTGCTGCGCCAGCGAATCCAACCGGGTCCTTCCCAGCTAGTACAGAACCGTCAATCGCACCAAGCATCTGTTCTGCTCCGGCTACGGTGCTCGTATCGAGCTGTAGTTCGCCACTGAGATACTCGAGATAGTCTTCCGGTGGACAGAATACGACAGGTCGATCGAGTTCTCGACTAAGGAAGTTCGACACGCGATGAAGCGAGTCAGCCTCCACAGCAGCCGATTCAGCGATACACCCGCTGGGCCGTGGCTCACCGCTTGCTCGCGTCCCATGTACGATAGCAGCCGCGACGGTGAGTTCGGTTGAACGTCCGTCCGGAAGGTTCGACAGCGCTGCCTCGACGTACACCTCGACCGTCTGCTCGCGGGCTTCGCGTCCGAGATCGAGACGCTTAGCGATGGTTTCGAGGACATCGAGTGCCTCAGCCATGCGCTGCTCGGTACTATTGGTGACTGTGTAGTGTTCGGCCCATGATTCGTCTTCCTCTGAGCGCTCATCATCCGGTGTTGGTGACGAGACCTCGGATACAGTGGTCGTGACCGCGCCACACTCCGCGCAGATCGGTCCAACCGACGGAATCGTTTCAAATGCTGCTGACCCACAGGCGGGACACTGAGATGGAGGGTCAACGGAGAGTGTATTGGCTGAATCGAACGGCGGCTCTTTATCCATTTAGTCTTCACCTCCCCCTATTGTCTGAGCTTCTGGAATGGGTCCGGCGAGTGACGCGAACACCTGCTGATCGGCACAGGAATCGCACTGTGGTGGGTCATCTATATCGCCATCCCACTCGATGTTTTTGACTGAGTAGTCCGTCCCACAAACCTCACAGTGCCACTTGTAGACGCCATAGCTCTCGACGAGCGATGGATATCTTTGAGCGAGAGTTGGGGTGAGCTTCGCCCCGGGGTTGGCATCAAGATAGTCGACGATTTTCGCTCGTGGATAGGCATCGAATAGCGGGAGGAACCCTTCGGGATTGGTGTCCACAGCGTGAATTTCATCGGCCTGTCCGCAGCGATGTTTGAAATCGCAGAAGTTGCACTCCCAATCAAATGCAGGTGTATCAGGAGGGAGGGTTTCGTCGAGACGATACTGGGTATGTTCTCCAGTCCAACTGAGAACGGTTTCGCGCCAGAACCACGGATCGAATGGGATGTGAAACGCACGGAGGTCGAGACTGTTGCGACTGCCATAGATGAGCATCGCGTCAGTGACCCGATGATCGTATTGCTGAGTGAGTCCGTACATGTAGGCGTGTGCCTGTGCTCGATGGTGAGTATCAGGCTCGGCGAGGTGCTCGACCGAACCCTTAGTCTTGCTCTCGGTGAGCAACAGGGGCTCACTCTCGTCGTCGACGATCACAGGATCGGTTGCACCTTTGATACGTATCTCGCCAGCATCAGTCTCACAGGTAATATCGATCCACATTGAATTTCGAACGTACTCATCAGGGCCAACCAACGATTCGAGGTAGGGAACAACGAGCTCCTCTTCGAATTTCGTGCCGGTCCAGAAGATGCCCTGTGGATCGGCTTGCTCTTCAGGGGCGTTGAGTTGGCGGTAGTAGATCTTCCGGTGGCACTGGTTGAGTTGACTCGGACTGTGGCGTTCAGGGGGCGGGATTCGCCCGGGACCGTTGAAGTACGGTTGGCCTTCGCGGATGTTTCGTGCGAATTCGCGTTCGCGATACCAGTCGTCGAAGCTGGTGGCATTGATCGTGTTGATCAGCGTTTCAGCGTGTGTAGCGATCTGATCTCCGACTGCAGCGTCACTTGAGACCGTATCAACGTCGCTATCCATGTCCATGCCACCGCTCGAAGCTCTTGATGAAGCTAGCAATTGGCTCGGCTGTCCCTATTCGGCGCATCGAATGCGCTCGATCAGTTTGACCACAGCCCGCCCACGACTGTCGAGGAGCGGTGCGCTCGATTCTTTGTCGGCTGAAGTAGCCCAATGAATTCTGAGACACACCGCTTCATAGCGGGGAGTAGTACTTACTCAATCGCCGATTGCGCTAAGTTACCATGGGTTATCGCTGTCGGCTGATTCGCCCCCTTGAAGCATCTCAACAGCAGGACGACTGATCTTAACAAGGAAGACCGCAAGCAGGAGGTTTGGTCCTTCATCAACAGTCTGACGCTTGGAGTCATAGATGACGATGCTGGCGTCGGCTAGTGTTGGAAGATGAGACTGGCACAAAGCGTTGTACACGTTCCGGTACGGTTCACCAGTTGCCTGCGCTCGTGATAATCCATGTTCGGTGGCAGTGATTTCACGAGCGAGGGAACGGACTGAGAGTGGCAGAATATCAGTAGCGTGAATCAGATGAATCACCTCTCGTCGTCGACGTGCTCGAAGACCGTGATAGAGGAGCGAAAGGAAACTTTCCTCGTCCGTCTTATTGCTCATCTTATTCTCCAACGTCGTGCGTATCTGCACTCGACAAATCCTGGACAGGTGGCGGTGATCATTATTTATGGTTAACCTTGCAACCGTTTTAGTTCCTTGGGAGGAATTATTATACGCATATTCCTTGGAGGGAATAAATACCTAACAGCCGTGCCTTCCCCGGGTTTAGGTGATGAGTGACGGCCCCGGTCGGAAGCCGACTGTTTCCGATGATGAAATACTTGAAATCTTCCGCAATTCAACCGATCCAGTTCTAACTGCTCCGGAAATATCGGATCTTATCTCGATTAGTCGCCGAGGTACCCTCGACCGGCTCAAGAATCTTGAAGAAGATGGTATTCTCCAATCAAAGAAAGTAGGAGGACGACGGGCTGTTTGGTGGTATCCAGAACACACATCGACATCAAAATCAAACAGGGAGATATCTTGACTCTCAGGTGGTACTGTTGAGCAGCGATCTCTTGCACGCAACAGGCTTGGTGAATCGCTGTTGGTGTTGCCTGAATTGTTCTTCTTTAGGTCTACTTGTCACTGAAACCATCTGTTCCGCTGCCGAGAGAGCGAATCATCGCAGGATAATGAATTTAGGGATGACTGCGATAGGGGGGATGAAAGTCGCAATGCGAATTAAAGTATCTCCATCAATCACTGCCTCTCCAAGTGGATTTCAATTCCAATCTAGAACTGAGATTCTTATCAGATGTTCATGAAGGGGATATCTATACCACATATTTTTGTATTGTACCAAGCTAGTTAGGCTCATGCCACCTGACTTCGGGGCCCTCTCACTAGTACCGCCACTTCTAGCGATCGTATTAGCTGTCATTACCCGTCGAGCGATGGTATCATTGTTCCTCGGAATCTGGGCCGGTGGCATAATCTATACAGGCAGTATCGGCATCGCACAGACGTTTAGCTGGATCGTGAGCTCAATCGGTGAAAGTACCTTCAACGCCAAGGTCATTATCTTCACCTTACTTCTGGGGGCTGGGATCGCACTCATCTGGCGGCTCGGCGGTGCTCTTGCTATCGCACGGTTTGCGACGCGCCGAGTTGATACCCACCGGAAAGTCGGGATCACTGCGTGGATACTCGGACTCATCTGGAGCTTCGACGATTACGCAAACAATGCGATCGTTGGGAGTTCGACGAAAGACATCGCCGACGAGATGCGGATGTCCCGCGAGAAACTAGCATATATTCTTGATTCAACCGCTGCACCAGTTGCGACTCTTGGAATATCGAGTTGGGTAGCCTTCGAAATCGGGCTTATCGCTCAGCAGTACAACGAGTTGGGCATCGCTCAGGATACACCATCCGCGGCCGTAACCTTCCTCCAGAGCATCCCGTATAATATCTACTCTCCGCTCGCGATAGCGATGGTCGGGATCATCGTCATTACACAGCGCGACTTTGGTGAGATGCTCACTGCGGAGAATCGGGCTCAGCAAACTGGCAAGGTCACCCGTGATGATGCTCAACCATTACAAAGTATTAAAGATGACCTCGGCGACCCGTTGGTCGAGGATGCGCCGGTCCGGATGTTTGTACTTCCGGTCGTGGCACTCGTGAGCGTCGTCGTCGGTGGAGCAGTGTTCATGGGCTACGCCCCGGATCGAACGATAGTCGAGATGGTCAACAACACCAACGTCGCGACGGCACTCGTCTGGGGTTCGTTTGCGATGGTGGCAACAGCTGTGATATTGGCACTCACACATGGTGCGATGGAACTCGGTGAGGCGATGGACACGGTTATCGACGGGTTCGGAACCATGCTCACCGCTCTCAGTATTATCGTGTTGGCGTGGTCGCTCGGATCGGTTGCGACAGCACTGGGCACTGGTGCCTACGTGACGGCATACGCCCAAGGAACTGTCTCCCCGCAGCTACTTCCGGTACTCATCTTCCTGATTTCAGGATTCGTTTCGCTGGCGATCGGAACCTCGTGGGGCACGATGTCGGTTATGACTCCAATCGTGATCCCTCTGGCATGGAACCTTGGTGGAGGATCGACAGAGTTCATCGCTCTGCTGATCGGTGCGATGTTTAGTGGGGCCATTTTTGGCGACAACATCTCCCCGATTTCCGATACCACCGTTCTCTCCTCAACATTCGCCGGTTCGGACCTCATTGACCATGTTCGAACGCAAGCGTACTACGCTGGTACCGTACTCGTGGTCGCAACCGTGATCTACGGACTGTACGGGCTCACAGCCATTCCACCACTCGTCTTGCTTCCAATTGGCCTCGTCCTGTTGGGTGGATTGGTATATGTTCTCTCTGAGTGGGATTCACAGCGTAAGGACCTTGCCGCGAAACCCGCTGCAGTTCGGATGTCAGATTCGGATACTCCCTCCGATGATTGATTGAGAGCGGACGAAAGCGTGTATTCGTCTACTCAATATCCATTCCGGCAACGATCTCGAACGTCTCATCGCCATCGAACCGTGTCGGGTCGAATCGCTGGATACCATCACCACCGAGTATCTCGTTGGCGATTTTCTCGCCGAGTGCCGGGGAACGCATGAATCCATGACCATGGAACCCCGTCGCGATGAACAGTCCCGATCGAAGTTCTCCAAGTAAAGGTTCCCCATCCGGTGTCGCAGTACAGAGTCCCGCCCATGCCTCACGAACATCAATCTGGTCTAGCCGAACCCGTTCAACGATTTGTTCACGTGTTCGTTGGACAAACCCCTCGTCGGCTTCATGCTTCCAGTGTTCGGGATCGCTTTCGACTCGTTCAGTCCCGTCACCAACGAGAAGGCCGCCCGCATGCGGCCGGAAATAGTAATTTTCTGTGGCGTCAAAACACATTGGGACGGACTCGGTACTCGGGGTTTCCTCAGTCACGAGGGCCTGAACCCGATACGGTTTCAACGGGATCGATACATCAGCGGTATTGAGTAGCCGCTTCGACTGCGCTCCACCCGCGACCAGTACTACATCGAAGGACCGCTCTCCGTCCCCTGAGATGACCTGTAGTGGATCAGCGGAGATCTCGACGAATGTCTCAGTTCGGATCGATGCGCCATTTTGTGCGGCTCGTTCCGCCATCGCTTCAACATAGCTTTCGGTTTCGGCGTAGCCAGCACCTTTTGCTATTGCCGCCACAGCGATATCGTCGGTGACTAGACCCGGAAATCTGTCTTGGAGATCATCAGAATCAACAAGCGCTACGTCGAGCCCCAGCTCACGCATCTGTTCCGATTGCTTTCGGATCGCGCTTATCCGCTTTTCATCACCAGATTGAGCTAGCCATACGTAGGGACACTCGGTGAACACGTCCGGTAGGTCTCGAAACCGTTCCAACGATCGAGTACCGATTCTCGCGTCGATACGATTGGCAAATGCGTCGTAGCAAACCCCTGCAGCTCGTCCACTACTGCCGGCTGCGAGTGATCCACGTTCGTATAGCGTCACCTCTGCTCCTCGTCTGGCGAGTGCTGTAGTGGCGGTCACACCGATTGCTCCGGCCCCAATAACGGCGACTGTTGGAAATTCCATCACATATAGTGCCACAGTGATCACAGGTGAGCCTTCGGGATCCAGAGCAGCGTAAACAGGGTATGTACATCGGGAATACTGAGTAACCCAACGGCGCACTCAACCTGTGACCCGGAACCGCGTCCTGCGAGCTAGCTGCTGCATCGAGCGTGCTGACGTTATGCTCCCGTAACTCCAGAGGAGTCTTCATGTAATCACCTACGCTGCACTATTCGAAGTTGTGGTCTACTCCTCGGGATCGCGGAGCTGGAACTCCTTGCGCTTGTACACGTCGGCTTTACGGTTGTCGTCATTCAGGACGTATCCGTAGGATTCGTAGTTGTCATCCGGATAGACGTGTAGTGAGCGACTTCGGACGGGACTGTAGACCGCGTGGATCTCGTTCTCTCGGGGGTCGATGACTGCTGATTCGCCAGATTCCGCAATCGTCGTCTCGAGTACCTCGAAAGTGTATTCATTGTCGCCGATCCGTGTCCGCTTGAGATCGCTGAGGACAAGGTGGCCGTCGACCAACACCTCGAAGCAGGGACGGCCGTGATGCTCGTGGGGCATGAGGGCGTACTCCGGCGGCCATTCCATAAATCGAATGACGTGACGTCCTTCATCACCGATGACCTTCTCGCGGGTGTATTCATTGGGCAAGGCGGGTGCCGTCGTCACGCCCTCAAAGAAACCATCGCGCTTGATACCCCTCTTCAGCACTGCTGGACCCTCTTCGACAAACGCAGCGTCACTCTGTTCGAGGAGATCACCCAGTTTTTCGTACACCTCTCGTACGACTGGATTCACGTCAGATGTGACCCGTTTATTCATGTATTATTATCCTACATCGAATTGACCTAAGCGTTATGGATAGAACAGCACACAACAGTCCAAAATCATAGGCTTAAGCCAAATGAATCACAGAATTCATCGCATGTCTTGAGCATCTCACGATCCGGACTGTCTCTTCGTTCATACTCAGTTGATGTCGGCTAGCTAAATTTGCTATGCATAGCTCCCTACGAAATTTGTACTGCCGGTATAGATTTTGAATCCAGTCGAACATGAGTAACCCATCTACCTAGTGTTAGATCATTGGAAGATTGTGGCCATGAGGGGCCAGCATCGGAAACGGTGGGATGTTGGTTACAGGTGTGCTGCTTAGCGAAAGAGACCGAGGTCTGTGAGTTTGGAAACAATTACTTCTGTCGCCGCTTCCGCGTCTGCAGGTACCTTTCCACCCACTATTACTGTCTTACCCGTTCCAAAGAGCAACGCGACGACGTCAGGTTCGTCAAGTCGATAGACGAGTCCGGGGAACTGCTCGGGTTCGTATTCGACATCTTCGAGACCGAGACCAATCGCAATCGCATTCAGATTCAGCCTTTCACCGAGATCACCACTTGTCACGATGTTCTGGACCTCGGTATTGGGATTTTCACTCACGTCGATTCCAAGGTCGGAGAGTGTCTCAAAGACGATCTCAAGTGCTTCGTGAACGGCTGGAACAGACCCTGCACCTGTACAGACGATCTTTCCCGAGCGAAAAATCAGTGCTACCGCGTGTGGATCTTGTACCCGATAAACCACTCCAGGGAACTTATCACGGTCAAAATCCGCACCTTCGAGATCCATTGCGACCGATTCCAGATTGAGTTCCTGGCTCACGACTGTTGAAGCGACCACATTCTGGATTTCAAGCGTCTCCTTCGGGTCGTTGATTTCCTCGTGATCGCTCATAGATAGGTCACACCCGGTCCAATGGAGAGCGATCATAAAAACGGTTCCAGGACGGCGAAGTGCGTCCAGTTTGTAGAAATCCGAGCCCAAAATGAAATCGGTTTGTCAAAGCTGAAGTTGAGATCGGCTAGTACAAAACACGGCAATAGATCTCTGGCATCAACCATCGTGTTTGGATTTTCGCTTCAGAAGCCGAGGCCAAGCACCCGATTGCCGACAAGCGACAGGCAAATCACTGAGAGAAACACGACGAAGGTGCCGAACGCGATCCCCCAGCCTGCAGTATCCGCAATCGTGCCCACGATGACACTTCCTGTCGCGCTCATCATCATGTACGTCGTCCGTACGAGACCGAATCCAGCGCCGCGTTCTGCATCCGAGAGATTATCCATAAACCGTGGCAGGAGTGCTGCGCCCCACCCCATCGAGACGCCGATGAGAACGATTCCGACGAGCAGAACAGCCAATCGTGACCCAGCGAGGAGCAGCGTAAACCCGCTGATCCCGAGCACCGCACAGAACCCCGCCGTCTCTTCGCGACCGTACCGATCCGACAGCGATCCGATGCCAGGCTGTGTGAGCCCCTGAATGACGAAATACGCCGAGAACAGCGCGCTGGCGAACGTCNCCGTACCGATCCGACAGCGATCCGATGCCAGGCTGTGTGAGCCCCTGAATGACGAAATACGCCGAGAACAGCGCGCTGGCGAACGTCACAGAGTAGCCGTGATACGCGATCAGAAACGTTGGGAGAAAGGATGCCGTCGCCTGCCAAATAAATTCGAACAGAAACGCCAGCACAGCGGTGAACGCGATCTTCCGCCGGGAGAGTAGCTCCACGACCGGCTTGAGAGCGAATCGATCGCCCATCGGCTGCTCGGGCCGTGCAGGTTCCGTCGGGCGTACTTTCCATCGAAAGAGAACGAATATGGGCAACGCAGCCACGGCTCCGAGCGCGATCGCCGCTCGCCAGCCGAACCACTGACTGACAGCGGCCGCCGCAATCGGCGCGAGCAATCCCGCCAACGGAGCACCCGAGTTGTGAAGGCCGATCGCAGTGCCGATGTTGTTCAGTTCTCGGGTCAAGAGTGTCGTCGCAACGCTGTAGTGCAACCCTGCAACCCCACCCAAAATCAGCGTGAAGATGAGGAAAACCGGCATCGATGGCGAGAGCGCGAGCAGCGCGCTGGCGACCGTGGTCAATCCAATCGCCACAAGGATGATGATCCGCTCGCCGTATCGATCGGCGAGAACACCGCTCGGGAACTGTGCGAAAGCGTACGCCATCCAGAGGCCAGTCAGNTATCGATCGGCGAGAACACCGCTCGGGAACTGTGCGAAAGCGTACGCCATCCAGAGGCCAGTCAGAGCGAGCCCGAGGATACCGGTCGACGAATCGAACGTCTCGACGATTTCGGGAACGACCGGACTGATCACCAATCGAGCGACCATCGTCGCGAAAAACGCCAGCGTACAGAGAGCGACAAGTGTCACTCGGTAGTCCCAGACTCGCTTCACTATTTGCGGTAGCCTCGTGGGCTGGTAAAACGTACTGGCTCACTGCAGAACGCATTGGTGTAGCTACCAGATTGCTACACTCTGGGCAACTAATCCCAGAGGGGCGGTGGCAGAACCACGATTTCTCTACCTGTTCGTGCTTTCAGTCACACTTTCCGCGGGGAGCAGTGGCTAATTCTTCGTCGGAGCTGAGTCCGCGACCGGTGAGTGCACGGTCAACACTCTGGTGGGCAGTGCGAAGGGTACCGATGAGACTGGTCGTGTCCGACACTACGGGATAGGTCACGGAGAGTGATCCGTACAGGTACTCGTTGAATTCGTGATCGATACGATGTGTACTGGGAACGCGCTGTTCGCTGAGAGTGGCTTGTCGATCGGTGAGTAGCTGCTCGCACTCGTGTTTGCGCGAGCACAGGCGTTCGTCAGCATCAGCGAGTTCCCTGTCGGTCCACTTTTCGAACGAGCACGTCCCCACGATCCCGTCGAGATCAGATCCCAAGCGCATCAGCTTCTCGTCGGCAGTTTTGAGAGCACCATGTTCGCTTTTGAGACCTTGCAGCAGCGAGTGGCGGCTCTTACGCGCCTGTTGGCTGCATGCAACAAGCCGATCGCGGAGTTGTGGTGTGAGCTGGTCGCTGGTTAGTATGGTAGTCGCGACCTCCGGTCCGAACTCCTGAGCAAGGCTTTCCTCGAGTGTATCGTCGTAGACGTCGGCGTAGTGATCGACAGCCATGACCGTCTCGCGGTAGATGTCATGGACTTCCTCAAGCGAGGTAGCTGCATTCGAGTTGTGAGGCGATTGGGCCAACAGCTGTGTCGATGGCTGCTGGAACTCGTCGGTCGTCGGGTCGACTGCAGCCACATCGAGATCGGCAATGCGATCGGTGAATGTCGCGAACGCATCGCGCTCGTCGGTAGTCCATTCACGATCACTCTCGACGACCTCTGTTGCGGACCGCGTCGTGGTCGGGACGAAACGAGTGGTCATTACTGACAATACGGCATGGGTTACTATAGTTCTATTCGCCGAATACAACACTAACGAAACCCGTATATATTGTCGGTCAGTCTCGCTCTTAGCCGCAGTGTAGAACAGCTGGCCGAAGGTTTTCGCAGTGAGTATGGGCATAGGAATTTTCAGGTGACCAGTACTGGCCGGGTGAATTGACGACACGAACGGTTGATACTCAGCCGACAAACCCAGACGCTCGGTGATAGTCGTCTGATTAGACCGCTGAGAGGTCTGGAGAAGAGCACCGGAGCCGCCGCAGCCCGACGGCGTGAGCGTTCACACAATGACAGCGGAGATGTGGCAATGAGGCTTGGAGCGATGCGAGGGTCAGTCCTCGCTCTCGTTGGCGAGGAAGGAGAACGCTCCACCGAGGATGATGAGGTTCTTCAGGAAGTGGACCTGCTGGCCCTCGCGTTGATCGTCCTCCATGTTCCAGAAGTCGTGCATCTGTGGCGTAACGGCGATGAACCACGTCACAACTGCTCCGGGTGCGAGCTGCTTGAATCGACCGAGTGCGATACCGAGCCCACCGAACAGCAACATTCCACTCGAAAACGGCACAAGTGTCTCGGCCTCTGGAACACCCTTCGAGTTAGCGTACCCAATTGACCCTTCCAAGTCACGGAAGTTGTCGAGCGCCATGAACGCGAGCACGCCCCCGAACAGCGCCCGTCCGAGACCTGACGTCGAGAAACGATTCTTCCAGTCACCCATCAGACACCCACCTCTGTCTGGAACATCTGTCGATTCCTCTCAGCTCCTCCGGGTACAGTAGTCGGCATCATACTGACCAATAGATGATGAGTCGGTATATGGCTTTGTCTTAAGGTAGCATGGGACAGTTGATAGTTTCCAGAGAACACAATGTTGATCGTCTCAATCGTGATTGATCCGTTCCATCCCCGTCCTGCTTGATGCGGGCGCTCTTGCTGGATTTTATGTAATATTTGCTATGCATGCTCGTCAAATCGTCACACAAGGCCAGCAGCATCCAGCGAAATGCGGCGAACAGTCTGACAGAGACAGTCGCGCTCTCTCCGTCAAGTACTCATTCGACCGTTCTTCAATGACATTAACACTGACAAGTAACTTGGAAGTAGTCGGTGAATTTTACATAATCTCCATCTGAGAGCACGTTCTCGGGATCTACAGATCCCTCAGCCGGGGTGTCCTCAGCCAGTTTCGGGAATCGTTCCTTGAAGCCCTCGTCCAGTTCATCGTAATGGAAGACAACTGCGTCGTCTGGGATGTTTTTCCTTTTTTCGACGTGTACTTTGCTCTCTATAGGCACATCTATCATGACACACTGACCCACGCTAAATCTTATCACTATAGCAATATTTGCCACTTATATCCTTGGCTATGTATCTCTCTACTCTCACTATGATCAGACAAATAATTCATTCTAAATGTTCAAGCGTGCATTTCGATACGACGTAACTCATTACTGGCCGTCTCGATTGCACCGCAAAGGTGTCGCTTGATGCTTACCTACCCAAATAGTGAGATGTCGAGATGAACGGCGGCCGTTTTCAGCCCTCATATGTCAGTGATTCTTCCTCCAAAACTCCTTCTGAGCGTGTGTAGCTGAAGAATTACTCTACTAATTAAGGAACTGAACACTATAGAACTAATTGTGAATGATTGTCAGACTGTATGAGTATAACGACAAGAAACGCTAGCATTCACAACTTCGGAAGATAGCTGATTCTACAAGCGAAACCGACGGACAGTGACCGTACTCGTCGATGAAAATCGCGATTAGAGCGGATGCGACTCGCTGTCCAATGCATGACTGATGCTCAGTCGGCGAAAACAACCACGAATGGGGTCAGCAGGCGCGTCCCGCAGCTATCGAGAACCCGATGAACGGGCCGTGTTTAATCGCATGACGGAAGTGGAATTTCCTGTTTTGCGGCCTCCTTAATGTTGTACACCGCACACATCAACGCGATCTCAC
>NZ_AOMC01000086.1 GCF_000336695.1 Halococcus morrhuae DSM 1307 | reverse complement strand
TTGCGTTGACATACTTCGCCGTCTTCCGCTTCAACTCCGTCACTCTGGCGACCTGATCCGACGTTGTCTAGCGATTAAACACGGCCGATGAACGCGACAACGGAGTGCCTCTCATCAATCGCCCGGCACGATGCAGAACGCGAGGATCTCGATGAACTCGCCGGCCGGAATCGGTGGTCGCTCCCCGAGATGAACGTCCACAGCTTCACGAAACAGGAGATTCGTCAGCCGCCACACGTTGTACATCACAACGCCGATCACGAAGTACAGAAACCGTATTCGGTAGTCCATCGACCCAACTGTCGGCAGGAAGTGTTTCTTGATCGTCTTGTACTCGTTTTCGATCTCCCATCGCTGCTTGTACTGGCCCACGAATCCTTGAGCCTGCTCTACTGGCACATCGCGGTTGGTCGTGAACACCGCGTAGGCTCCCTCTTTCTTCGTCGATGGCACGTACATGATGGTCCCCGTATGACTACGGCTCTCATGCCAGTGCGGCACGTTCCGCACGACACCTGCGCTGGTTGCAGTCTCTTGTTCCAGCTCCTCGATGTCCTCAATTTCAGCTTGGTACTTGCGCTTCGGGATGAGATAGGTCGTATCGTGGCGGTCGATTACATCCCGAACGCCGTTCGCGTCGAACCCGCGGTCACAGAACACTTTGTGGATGTCGACGTGCTGCTCGGCCTGTTCCAGCAACCGATCGACGAGACGTGCTTGTGACGTACTTTCGATTTCTCCCGTTTCCCAGTCGGATTCCCGGCGCACTGGTTCGACGCCGAGGACAATTGGCGTGTCCTCTCCGATGATGGTTATCGTCGCCATCTGGTACCGTGCTTGTGCTTCTCCGTCAGCCCGTGTACCATCTCCGGATACTCTTCCTGCGGGTATCGTTCTTCTCCGTTCACTACCACAGACTCATCGTCACGAGTCACATCTTCGTCGCTCTTGTAGGGCGATGTGAACACCGGCCACGGTGTGATGTCGATGGCCGCGATGACCGGCTCCCGGATACCGCCGTTCTCTCTGACCTCTTCGAGGATCGTTTCGACACCACGGTGGAACGGACCGAGCACCTCGTCGCGGATACGCCGCCAGTCTGCCGGCCGCCGACCGTCTTCGTACTCGTCGAGCGTAGTCTGCTCGGGAGGAGCAGCTGTCTTCTTCATCGTGCGGAGATGAGTGTCGCCGTGGGGCGTCTCCTTGCGGTCGCTGATGCGTTCGAATCGTTTGTTCGACCCCTTCGAACGCGTCGTCGTGCCCCGATCAGCTATATTCAAGTAGCCCTGTCGCTCGAAGAATACCACGTCGTCAAAGGTGGCGTTGCTCGCTCGTCCGCTGTCGAACTCGTCGAGACCGCGGTCGCGCGCCGTTTCGACGGCGTTCATGATGTGATTGTCGGCGATCTCGGTAGCATCCACTTCGTCTGGGGCAAGCACGGGCTCGTCAGTACTGATGATGTCGTGATCCGAACAAATCTCGCGGATACGCGCGGCAGCCTCCTTAATCGTCCGACGTTCGGCGGCAGTGAACCGTTCGCGCCAGTTGTAGCTGATGACCTGCTGAGAGAGCGGTTGGCTGAGACCGAACCGGAGGTAGATGTAAGCCGCGCCTCGGAGTCGACGAGCGAGTTCTGATTGGCTGAACTCACGAGCATGCTGGTAGAGTAACATGTGAACGACCGCACTCAGATCGAACTTTGTCCTGTCGGGGTCATCGTAATCCGCGAACCACTCAGCATCGATATCGAGATCAGCGATAACACGGGTGATGTGATCGTGGAGGTGGCAGAGCTCTTCGGTCTCTTCTACCAACCCTTGGATGATCGAGAGGTTGGAATAAGACCTCATCTCTAAGCCGTCATACTCCGATTCGAGGATCGTGACCAAGCGGATCTCTCTCCTGATCAGCTTTGTGAGGTACTGCGTTTCTGCGCGTGTATGTCGAGTATATCAGGATTGTGTACTGTTGTTTTCTCACAATTGCTCGTACTGGTCGGCAATGAGGGATGCACAGGGGGTACAACAGACGAGGTGTCGGTCACCGCTCTCGATCTCGACTGATTCGCCCTCCGTAGTGACCGTGTTGCCGCAGACCGTACAGACGACTCCGAAATCACCGATACTCTCCAACCGTGGTCTCCAGACCGAATCCAGTAACGTCTCGACGTTCGCAATCCTTTCAGCCGCCGCGGCAGTCTCTACCGCTTCGAGTATCTCTTCATTGATGTCAATTGCGTATACTGGTGCTTCGTCGATGAGTCGAGCCACAAGAAGGGTGAAGAATCCATCACCACAGCCGACATCGGCCAACGACGTACCCGGTCCGATACCGAGCAGTTCAAGCGTCTGCTCGGGATCTGGCCAGAGCTGCTTCCACCACTCATGATCGGGTTGACGGGTGCTTTGGAAGTGGTCCATCAAATAATGCTCCTCTCCCCGATCCGAAGCAAGCTTGGAGCCGTGGAGTTATGCTGCACAGTTGTTTGCGCCCGTTTCGAGCATCGTGGCGTCACGGTCACTTTCGACGCGCTCCACGCCTCGATTGATACCGATGACCGACTCGTAGTTGTCAGGCTTCGCAGGGACATTTTCAACCATTCGCTCGACGAACGTCTCCTCATCGAGATCGGCGAGGTCAAGTCGGCTGTGGACCTCCTCAAGGGGAGCGCCGACGAGTTCGCCCGGCGAAGCGTTGGCGTAGGTGCCGTCGTTTTCGACTGTGACGTGGCCCGGCAGAACGGTGAGTTTCTCTGGGAGTTCGAGCAGCGTCCCGTGAAGCGTCTCGTACTGCATCCTCGCTCCGTTCTCTGCCCCTTCCTCGCCGAATTCGAGTTCGGTGCGCCCGACCGAATCGAGAAACAGGCTGTCTCCTGTGAGCACGGCCTCATCGCCGACGCGGTAGGCGACCATCTCGGTGGTGTGGCCGGGTGCCGCGAGGACTTCGATATCGATGTCGCCCACCGAAAGCGTCTCGCCGTCTTTGAGCGCCTCGAAGTCGTAGTCGGGGTCACGCTCGGTTGCCTGCTCGCCGAGATGATACGGAATGTCGAGTCTGGCTGCGAGGTCGCGGCCGCCGGAGATGTGGTCAGCGTGGACGTGTGTATCGAGGATGTGCGTGATTTCCATCCCGTGCTCGGCGGCAGTAGTAATATACTGGTCGGTGTGACGAGTGGAATCGACGACGACAGCTTCTCCAGTGGTTTTCGAGCCGACGAGATAGGAGAGACAGCCCTTCGCGCGGCGCTGGAACTGGATGAGAAGAAGGTCGTCGGTCGCGGTTTCGACTTCCACAGTTTCGTATAGCTCGTTCCACTCGCGCATCCCTCCAGTTACGACCGAGGTGTCCTCAAAGCCGTTGGCGTCGAGTTCGGAGGCGAGTCGTGTCGATGTTGCTCCTTTCCCGCAGATAGTGAGTATCTCGTCGCCGTCTGCCAACTGCTCGACGCGCTCTTTCTGGTCGTTGCTCAGGATTTCCGCCGAGCCGAACTGGAGGTGCTCCGCCCCCGTCACACGCCACGAGCCGTAACTGTCCTCGGGACGCGTGTCGATGAGAACATAGTCGTCAGCACCCGAATCCTGTTTGTCCGCGAGTTCTCTGGCGGTGATTTTCCCAAACATAGCTTTCACCGTGTGTACGGTATTGGGATGGTTAAACATTTCTATCGCATATCATGGTCCCTCGTGCTGGACACTCTATCCATGAGGACCAGCGATGTCGGCGATAGCATAGAGAACCATCAAATATGACGGCATGAGCAGTATCGTTGTCAATAAGCGAGAGCGTTCGCCGCGAGCTATCATCAAGTGGAACTCTCTGACTCGACCACTCGGCCACAGGATTCACAGTCTTGCTGGTGGCGGTAGTAGAGCAGTCCGGCAAAGAGTGCGACCGAAACCGCTCCCAGCAGCGGACGATACGGGTCGAAGTACGTCATCAGCATGGAATTGCTAAACAACGCGAGCAGGAATACGTTGCAGATCGGACAACCGAAGGCGAGAAAGCCTGCGATAGTGCTGCCGAAGGCCAGTCGGTCGTCCTTCGAGCGATCGGTTGTCGGCTGTTGGGCGACATATATGCCGGCGAACAACGAGGTGAGGATGAGGAACGTGTAATCGAAGAGGGTTCGTGGAACCATTCGAACGTACAGCGGATTTGGGAGAAGGCCCGTCACGATCCCGAACAGGAGAAACGACCCGATGCTAACCGCTGCGCCCTTCGCAACTGTAGTCCGCGTTGGTGGCATCGACTCGACCGAGGAGCGAGGTAACCGTAAAAGCGTGTGACGATTCGCTGGCTCAGCAAAAGAGCCCGTGTATTTAGGGAATCGTCTCGGTAATTCGACTGTGAGTGAGGATACTGATGACGCCGCGATCTTCCGTCTCCTCGACGACCAGTATGCGCGATGTATCCTCACGGAAACGAGTGACAAACCAATGTCAGCAAAAGAACTCGGGGACGCGTGCGATGCATCGCTGTCGACCGTCTACCGACGCGCCGACGAACTCCAACAGCATGGCCTGCTTGACGAGTATACGAAGGCCGATGAGGATGGACACCATTTCAGCCTGTATCAAGGGCCGTGTTTAATCGCTAGACAACGTCGGATCAGGTCGCCAGAGTGACGGAGTTGAAGCGGAAGACGGCGAAGTATGTCAACGCAA
>NZ_AOMC01000085.1 GCF_000336695.1 Halococcus morrhuae DSM 1307 | reverse complement strand
GAGATCGCGTTGATGTGTGCGGTGTACAACATTAAGGAGGCCGCAAAACAGGAAATTCCACTTCCGTCATGCGATTAAACACGGCCGTATCAAGCGACTGTCGAAAACATCAACGTCGAATTTGACGCCGGAACCGTGAACGTCTCCGTTTCGAGGCGGTCCGATCCGGCCGACCAGTTCGCTCAGATCTGGGATGGAATTCGGGAGTCGGATCAATGAACGTGATTTTGGTCGGCGGGAAACTTCTCGTCGTTGTCCTCGGGTTGCTTATTGCCTATCAAGGCTATCGGGCATATCGGCGACATCAGAGTCGTCCGATGTTGTTCACGTCGGTCGGCTTCCTGTTTCTCAGTCTCGGGAGTGCGATCGACTGCTCGCTTCTAGCCCAGTTGAACCTCAAATCTTCTCTCTCTGGATTGATTCAGACCTGTGTATTAACCACTGGAATGATATTTGTCTTGCTCTCGATCTATCGTTGACCACAGACTACAAGATGGACGATTCAAAACTCACACGACGGACGGTACTCGGTGGAATCGCGACGGTCGGGATTGGCGGCGGTGTCGTCTATGGGGCCTCCACGCTCGGGTCTGACACTTCGTCGACTGTCTCAGCTGAGATGCACGCGGCGACCGGCACGGGTGCATTCGATATCGAACTCGCGGGCCATCCAGTCATGGGCGCGCTCGATGCACCGGTCAGCATGTACTACTGGAGCGAGTATCAGTGCCCGTTCTGTGCCCGATTCGAATCCCAAACGCTCCCCACGATCATCAAAAATTTCGTCAAGTCTGGTGATGTGCGGATGATCTTTATCGAATTTCCGTACCTCGGCAAGGACTCGATGACCGCCGCTGTGATGAACCAGTGTGTCTGGCGGCAGGTGAAAAAATCGAATCCGGACGCCTACTGGCGGTGGCACTCGGCGGTCTTCGAAGCGCAGGGCAAGGAAAATTCCGGGTGGGCCTCGAAATCAAATTTGCTCGACATCATCCGGGACGTCGACGGCGTATCGGCTGACGGCGTCGAGGGGTGCATGAACGAAAATCGCAAATCGATCGAGAAATCGATCGAGAGCGACAGCCAGCGGGCACGCAAGCTCGGTATGAGAGGTACCCCCGGATTTATTCTCTACAATCGCCAGTCGGAAAAGGCAGGAAAGATCGTCGGCGCACAGCCGTATGACCGATTTAAATCCGCAATCAAACAGGCGAAAAATGCATGATGAAGCCTCGAAATCGGACGACGGGACTGGTAGCGTGAGCTTCGAGCGCTCGACCCGGGCTGGAGCCGATCTCGCGGCGGCGCTTTCGTTCCCGCTGACGACAAATCGTCGTGCGCTCGGCGCGGCAGCGCTCTCGGTGGTGACGTACGTCGGGCTCATCTTGAGTTCCTTCCCGGGGTATTCGGCCCAGATGCTCGGGGCCGACCTCGGTTACATCGACAACGCGGTACTCGCGCTGACGGCGAACACGTACGCTTCGATCGGCCCGTTCGGACTGGGACTGATCGTTGCATATGCGGTGCTCACGGGCGTTGCGCTGACGAACGTGGCGACACAGCTCCGCACGCAAGACATCTCAGGCGTTCGGGACCTCCTCGGCGTCGTTCCGGGACTGCTCGCTTCGGGCTGTGCGAGCTGTGGCGCGGGCGTGCTCGGGCTGTTGGGGTTTGCCGGCGCACTCGCCGCGATGCCGTTCGACGGCAACCTCCTCCGACTGGGCGGGATCGTCCTGCTGCTCTTCTTCCTCGCACGTTCGGGCGACCCACGGAGCTGTCGGGTGAACTGACGTGGTCACGATCGACCAGCCGTCGCTGTTGACCGCCGCCTATGCTGCGGGCGTGTTGATGTTTTTCGCGCCGTGCAGCGTCGGCCTCCTGCCCGCGTATCTGACCTACTACTTCACCCACGACAACGGATCGCCCGCCTCCGCGACCCGCACCGCGAGCAGTGACTCGACGAGCTTCGCGCGACAGCTGCTGCTCGCGAACGGCGTCCTGCTCTTCCTCGCCGGGGCGATCCCGCTGTTCTACATGGCGACGGCGGGGATCCGTCTGCTGTTGCCTGGCTACGAGATCGTCGTCCCGCTGGCGAAACTCGGCACCGGCAGCTATCTCCCGCCGGTGGCGGCGGTGTTCGTCGGCACGGGACTGTCGGTCGCCGCGACCGGTCGCCGCGGCGCGATCCGTGGGCTCCGCATCGGCGGGATCGCCACCCTCGGCATCGTCCTGCTATACTTGCTCGTCGGCGGGATCGTGCTCGTCGTCGGCCAGTGGGTACGCCCGTATCTCACGTCGCTCCAGCTGCTCGTCGGCCCGTTGCTCGTCGCCCTCGGCATCGCCTACTACTACGGTATCTCGCCGTTGCAGGCCATCGAACTCCCCGAGCGCGGCGAGGTATCCGACTCGGAGTTCTTCACCTTTGGCCTGCTCTACGGTGTCGGAAGCCTCGCCTGCAACCTCCCGGTGTTCCTCGGCGTCGTGCTCTCGTCGTTTTTCACGGGGAGTTTCCTCTCGGGACTGGCGGTCTTCGCTGCCTTCGCCGCCGGGATGGGCACGCTGATGATCGGTCTGAGTGTTGTCGCGAGTCTCACCGAGGGATCGCTCTCGCTCGGGCGCTACGCCGCCCCGGTCCGGTCGGTCGGCAGTGCTGCGTTCGTACTCATCGGACTGTACGTGACGTGGTACACGCTCCGCTCTCTCGGCCATCTATCAGCCGGTGAAATCATTGGATAGTTCAGCACGAACCGACGAAACCATCACCGCTCACAGGAGCGGTCCATCCGGTACCGGACTACAAGACCTATCACTCCAACTGTTAGTGCTGTCACCAGTATCTGAACAAGACCGCCGCCGACGGCCGCTGTCGCCCCGCTGGCAGCCGTCACCCCACTGGCGACGCTTACGGTGGGAGCCACGATACAGCAGAGACTACCAACACCCGCCAGTCCGAGTACCGACCACCGTGGCCCAGCATCGTCACTTGACATATCGTCCACGTCCGAATGGTCCATTTCCTACCAGTTTGCGCGGTTGCGGAATGTATCTTTGGTTGTGCTAATTGAGGAAATATTGGTCTTGACGTCCACTAATCACTGACCTCGGCACAGTAAGCGGTTGCAGCGACCGTTTCAAGACCTGACCGACACAGTAATGGGTATCGTCTACCAATCGCTCTCAGTGCGTCGGAAGGCAAAACTCCTCGTGACGGTCGTGGGTATTCTCGTTCTGCTGGGGGTTCTCGGAGCGACTACCATCTCTGCCTCGACAGAATTTGTCACACCGACGAACGTTTCGGCCGAGCACAGCGGCGAGTGGGTCAACCTCGAAGGCAGAGTGGCTGACCTCGAAACGACTGGGCAACGAACCACGTTCAACGTAACCGAAGACAACCAATCTGTGCCTGTCACCCACGAGGGGACGCTTCCCGACACGATGCAGGAGGGCCGCATCGTCGTGGCGAAAGGACTGTACGAAGATGGACGACTTGAGGCGAGCCAACTGTCAGTACGTGCCCACGAAGGCTCCGAACGGCCGGCAAGCACCGAATGAACGACAACGGCTCCACGACGCCGCCACTCCGGGCCGACCGGCTCGAAAAGTCTTATGGCTATTTCAGAGCGGTCGACGATGTCTCCTTCACTATCGATCGAGCCAGTACCGTCGGACTGTTCGGTCCTAACGGTGCAGGAAAGACCACTCTTCTCCGGATGCTCGCGGGCATTGTCGAACCGACGCGCGGACGGGTGCTCCTCAATGGTGTCGAGCGCACGACCGACTCACACGGTAGCGTCGGCGTCCTTACCCACGATTCAATGCTCTATGATGCACTTACCGCCCGCGAGAACCTCCGCTTTCACGCTCAGCTCCACGGCGTCGAGACCGTGGCTGAACGCTGTGAAACAGTTCTTGACACCGTTGGGCTTTCCCACCGCGCGAGCCATCGGCCTGATGAGTTCTCACACGGGCTTCGCAAGCGGCTATCGCTCGCTCGCGCATTAATTCATGACCCCGACATCCTGCTGCTCGATGAGCCATACGCGGGTCTCGACCGGCGCTCGATCGAGACTCTCTCGGACATCCTCAACGGGTTCGCCGACAGAACCGTAGTGCTTGCAACCCACGACCTCGACAGGGGATTCGAGCGCTGTACCCGCGCGCTCATCATTGCCGACGGACGACTCGAAGCCGACCTTGCCACCGACTCGCTGTCGAGTACGGCGTTCGAACGCACTTACGAACAGGCCATCGGTCTCACCGAGGCGAGGTCCTGATTGTAGATGGCTATGAAAGGATTTCTCGCGGCTACTTATCATGTCATTCGAAAGGACATCGTTGCCGAACTCCGGACGAGACAGTTGACGACGACTGCAACGGTGTTCGGCCTGTTGGTTGTGCTCACGTTCGCCTTTAGCTTCGTCAAGACATTTGCAGACCCACGTATTGTTGGGCGCGGTGCGCTTTGGATCGCCTTTGTCTTCGCTGGCACCGTCGGCGTAAGCGAGACAATGGCCGTCGAGGACGAAAACGACGCGCTCACCGGACTTCTGCTTGCGCCCGTCGACCGCTCGGCGGTCTACATCGGGAAGGTGCTGAGCACCACCATGTTCGTTCTCGCCGTCGATCTCGTCACCCTCGGTGCGGCAGTCGTCCTGCTCGGCTATCCGATCGCCGCGACGATGGTGCTCCCGCTCGTCGGAGTGCTCGCGGTCGCGGCGTTCGGTTTTTCGGCCGTCGGTGTCGTGGTCGCGACGCTGACCGTGCGCTCTGGTCTCGGCCAACTTGCTATTCCCATCCTGCTCGTTCCGCTGGTTGTTCCAGTGCTGCTCTCGGGCGTTGAACTCACCGCCGCGCTCGCAAGCGGCGCACCGACAGGGGGGTGGCTCCGAGTGCTGGCTGCCTACGCCGGCATCCTCTTTCTCGCGGGGCTTGCGACCTTTGAGTTCGTCGTCGAAGAATGATTATCGGGTATCTTCGAGCCGGCGTTCGAGTCGGGTAATGCGCCGCTGCAAGTAGAGCACGTAGCCGAAAAAGGCAACGAACAGTGCGGTATATCCCGCAAGCAGCAGTGGTTCCATCCGTTGTTACCGCCTCGTCGCGTTGCGGACAAGTACCTTGTCTTCGAGCTCGTGGAGGTGAATTCGCAGGCCGAGCAGATAGATGTAGAGGAGGGTGGCCGCAACGAGTGAGACGACTAGCGTCAGAGGATCGATGTTCGCGCTGACAGTCGGATTGCCGAGCGTCGTCTCGTGGAAGGTGGGCGTCCAGAGTCTGGTCGAGGCGTAGGAAATGGGCACCGTCACGAAGCCGACAACCCCATAGACTGCCGCGTACCGCTCGTCGCCCTCGCGGTCGACCACCGAATACACGACGAGATAGCCGGCGTAAATGAACCAGACCACCAGAAAGGTGACAAGACGCACGTCGGTCCACTCCCACCACGAGTTCCAGATGACCTTCCCCCACGTGCTGCCGAAGATCAGCGTGAGCGTTGCGAGGAGGAAGCCGAGTTCGCCGGCGCTGTGGGCGAGGCGACTCCAGAAGCGACCCCGATAGCGCAAAAAGAGCGCACTCCCAACGAACGTCGTGGCGAGCGCGACCGAGGCGATCCACGCCAGCGCGATGTGCCAGTACGCGAGTAGGTTTCCGCTGTTCTCGACGCCATACATCGTCTCCGAGGCGACACCGAACACCAACAGCATCGATGCGATGCCGAAGCCGAGCGTACCCCACTTGACGAGGCGGCTGTCCATCACACGGTGGAGTACGCTCACGACGCGCGCCACGACATAGCTGAACCGCCGGTTGCTCGTTCGTCCCCGCTCTCCCCCGCCTTTCGAATCTGATTGGTTCGTATCCATGATCACACCCATTCGACAACCGATGCGAGCGCGAGTCTGTCGATATCGAAGAGAATCGCCACCCCCAACAGCACAAACGCATAGCCCGTTATCGTCCGGAAGCGCTCGCTGGAGGCTCCTGCAGTCACGTCAAGCAACCACCGTATGCTCCCCTGTCCAACGTACGCGACGACCAACAGCGGAATCGAGAACCCGACGCCGTAGACGAACAGCAACACTGTCCCCTGACCGACGGTCGCCATCGCACCCACGTAGGCGAGCACGCCGCCGAGGATGGGACCCACACACGGCAGCCAGATGGCTCCGAGGAAAACGCCCACGAGCAGACCGTTGCCGACCGGGTGACGCTGCTCGTCGATACGGCCGCTGATAGCCGTCGCCCGTCCGGTGAGCCGGGAGCTGTATTTCGAGTAGAGTTCGTTTACGTCGTCATCGGCCATCACGACGCCGAAGGCGAGCATGCCGATTGCAAACGGCGCGCGGATGGTATCGGGGGTCACTGACCCGAGCAGACCGGTGAGCACGCCGAGGATTGTGAATGTTACCGTACTTCCCGTTACGATGGCGACCGGACGCAGCGGATGGCCGTTCGCGCCGACAACAAGAACTGGAATCATCGGCAGACAGCACGGCGTCAGAATCGTCACCACGCCCGCGAGAAACACCGCAGCGACCGTCGGATCGTCCATCACGTGGCCGTCGCTCGCCGTGTCTCGCTCGCTACCCGTCCGCGAGATTCGCGCTCGGCACCGTCGCCGTTCATCGCGGACGCCATCGTGTCTCGAATTGCTGCCGTGGCGTTTGACGAAGCGTTGCCGTCCGTCGTCGTGTTGGCTGTACCAGTTGTCGATGCGTTTGAGGTGGCCGATCCATTCGTGGCATTGGCGGTCATGTTCGCTGTTGCGTTCCCGGTGGGCAGAATCCACGTCGTCTGCCACGAGCCGTTGGCCGATTCGTTCCGGAGCGGCTTATCGTAGCGCTTGACGTTGTTCGGGATGTCGCTCTGGTTGAGCGACTCGGAGCCGATAGGAACCCCTGCGAGCATGAGCTTCTTCGTCATCGGGTTCATGTCGTAGCCGAGTCGTTGCTGGGTCCGGTTGTAGTAGATGCCCTCGTCCGGCGACCCACTCGCCTTCCAGTCTTTTGGCTGGCGCGGCAGATGGGGGCGCTTATGAGCATTCACGAACCCAGCGACGTCCTGAACGTCCTGCCAGTCGGTGAACGTGTGCGCTGAGCCGTACGGCATCGCCTCGCGGATGAAGCCGGCGGAGGTGTACAGACGACCCATCCCCGCCCCATCGTTGTAGGATTCGGGACCCCACAGTGGCGGGTACTGGCCTTCCGTACCTTGTCCATCGGCACCGTGGCATGATGCACAGTTCTGGAGATATAGGTCCGCCCCACGGACGGGGTTGACCTTCGAGACGTTTGTCTCGTTTTTGCCCTCGGGCTTTTCGATGTGTCGCCAGTACGGAACACGACCGCTTGGCGTTCCCTTGTTGAGCCAGACGAGATACGACTCCATTGCCTGGATCTCACGACTATCGTAGGCTGGGACGCCCTCGGTGGAGTTTGGCGCGTTCATGCTCCGGAGGAAACAACCCTGAATGCGCTGGCGCATGTCGCGCATCCGCTCGGTTCGGCCCGTCCATTCGGGGTAGCCCGCAGCGGTCCCAACTAGCGGAATTAGGTCGATGTCTTGGCCGACCATTCCGTTGACCGTCGGTAGGTCACCACCGCCGTGACAGTTCGCACACGAGAGGTCGTTGCCGACGTGTTCGGGTGCCTCTGCGGAGGTGTTGGCGAACAGCTCGCGCCCTCGTTTGACGAGTTCTCGCCGGTTTTCGTCTTCAGGAAGCGTCGAGTTATTCATCTGTTTCGGGACGAACTGGATCTCGTCGCCTGCCGTCTCGTTTTTGTACCGCATCCCCTGGTCGCGCAGATCTTCACTATACCACTTCTCACCACTCCAGTTGCCCGGGAGTTTCGTGATGTCTCCACCACCGCTCTCGGCGCTTCCGATGCCACCGCCGCCGAGGAATGCCAGCAGACCGTTGGCCGCAAGAGCGATGACTAGCGCGCCGATGATTGCTCCGATCACCAATAGCGTGGGCTTGAGCAAAAGGGTCGAATCACCGTTACTCATTTCTTTGCCTCAGTAGTGTTCGATCGTGTTCCATGACTTGTTTCCTACTATCAGGGGCTGATATCCCCCGTTCGAAGCCCTTTTTAATAAATGTGTGCACTTTCCTCATTTCTCAACAACACAAAGCGCACACGTTTTGTTGGTCGGTGCCAAACCCGACCAATAATCGATGCGTCCACGGAAGCTACTGACGTTCGTCTTTATCGCGCTTCTTCTGAGCATTGGCTATCTGTCGATGAACGCTGCACCCGTGCTGAGTGACGAGAACTTCTCCTACCACGGCGATACCGCATGGCGGACTGACTTTTCGGAGGCGAAGGAAATCGCAAACGAACAACACACCCCCATCGTCCTCTATTTCTGGACGACGTGGTGTACCTACTGCGAAGATTACAACGAGAACGTATATCCAAACGAAACGGTGCAAAATCGACTCGATGACTTCGTGAAAGTAGCAGTAAATCTCGACGGCGATTCGTCGCTTCAGCAACGATACAACGTCAACTTCCCGCCCCAGCACGTCATCATCACCCCGGATGGAGAGGAGCTCGTACGTATCACAGGCTATGCCGATCGTGAGGACTTCCTCAGCTACCTCGAAACGGCAAATAAGCGTGCCAACGGGACTGAGAGCGCATGAATCTCGGCACGGCTCTGCTCGCCCTTGCTTTTCTCGCGCTCACCAGTAGTACCCTCATCCTCTCGCGGGCATATCTCGCCGACGACGAACACTACCTCGGCTACACCACACCGCTGGTCGGTATCGGTGCCACGCTATTGGTGAGCGCGCTCGTCCAACTCACCTACCAGTTCGTCGTCACCGACTACTCGAACGCCTACGTCTGGCAGAACACCGCCGATTATCTCCCCATTCTCTATCGCATCACCGGCGTCTACGCCGCCAACAAAGGGTCGGTGCTGCTATGGGCGACCATCGTCGCCATCGTCGCACTCGTCGCCATCGCCGCTCGGGGCGTCCCCGACCGTCACACCCGATTGGTGTATGCTCTCACGACCGGCGTCGTAGCCTACTTCACCGCGATGCTCCTGTTCGACAGCCCCTTTGCACCCACCCGCGGCGAGTTCCCGAACGCACCACCCGGATTCGTTCCCGCGAGCGGGCAGGGCCTCAACGCGCTGCTGGTCGACCCGTACATGGCCATCCCCCCGCCAGTGATGTTCACCGCCTACGCGCTGCTCACGATGCCATTTGCTATCGGGGCGGCCCACTTCGTCTCCATACTCCGCGGCGATGGAGGACTGTTCGCGGCGTGGCAGGGCACGCTCACCCGTTGGCTCCGACTCGGCTGGCTCTTTCTCACCGGGGCGGTCGCCCTCGGCGGTTTCTGGTCGTACACGGTGCTCGGCTGGGGCGGTATTTGGGCGTGGGACCCCGTCGAGACAGCCATCCTAATTCCGTGGCTGTTTCTCACAGGAACGCTTCACGCCGTCACCAATTACCGCCCTGGCAAGCGCTATACCATCCTCGCGCCCGCGATGACCGCGACGGTGTTCGCGCTGGCCATCTACACCACCACCATCGTCCGTAGTGGCGTCTTCCGCAGCGTCCACTCCTTTGCCGACGGCGGCATCGGCATCGCCTTCCTCTTGTTGATGGCTGTGACAGCTATTTTAGGTGTGGGTCTCCCACTTGGCTACTGGGCCTGGAAGAACGATGACGCCGGACTCACCGATGGAAAGCTCCTCACGCGCTCGAATCTGCTCCACCTCGCCGTCTTGCTGTTCGGCCTGCTCACGTTCGTCTCGCTGTGGGGACTCTCCTTCCCCGTCCTCAGAAACGCCATCACCGGTCTCGAAGTCGCCGTTGAGCCACGCTACTACAACCTCTGGAGCTACCCGCTCGTGCTCTCCGTCCTTCTCCTGTTGGGCTTCTACATGGACTTCGACGTGGAGGGCCGCCGCCGGAGCCTCGTTGGACTTGGCGTCTTTGCGGCTGCGACATTGCTCGCCGCTTTCATCGCTCCCTCCGCAACGTGGCAACTATCGAATCCACGCCCGACCGATGCGTTCGTCTATCGAATCATCGGGAGCGCAAGTGTACTCTCAGTGCTGCCGCCGGTCGCCTACGTGATTCTCGCCATGCTCAAGCGGGGTCTCGTCCGCATCCCGGCGGCCGTCACCCGGAACGCGAAGTTGAAGGAATCGGGCATCATGCTGATTCACGTCGCGGCAGCGCTACTCGTGCTCTCGCTTCCCTTCATGTATCTGTTCGGTGGACAGGCATCGGTGATGGCGGCCACCGGACAGGGGAACATCGATTCCTCAACCCAGCAGGTCCCCGGCTCGGAGTATTCGATTCGTGTGCTCAATAACACGACCAACGAGTTCCCCCAGGACCCCGATCTCTCGGACTACGCGCTCACCGCCGAGCAAGTCACCGCTCGCGGCGACACGCTCAACGGCTCGGTACAGACGCTGTACGGCAACGTGACGGCCGTCCGGAACGGTCCACAGGCGACGGTCGCCCAGCTTGACGGCTCACCCATCTGGGTTGGACTCGTCGACCGAAACGGGACGAACGTCTCGATCCAGCCTGGCCAGTCCATCGCGGCGCGCGGGCAGTTGCTCTGGGGATTCGTCCCCCAGACTGACGCCGTGTTGCTCACTGGTCCCCAGACCATCGGCCCGGCGGCTGACCCACCCGAGAGTGTCGAGCCGACCCGCGTCATCGCTCGCGGTACGGCGGTCGCGGTCTACGAGGACGGCGACCTGCTCACTAGTGGCGTCGTCGGCCAGCGCGAGTACGTCCGGCAAGGGGGATTGCAGGTCCGCGACGTGCTCATCGACCGCGGTCTCGTCAGCGACACCTACGTGATAGCCGGCGTCAGCGACGGCACGGCCTCCATCACGATCAAACGAATTCCGATGATGACGCTCCTGCGAGTCAGTCTCGTTCTCCTCCTATTGGGGATGGGACTTGTCCTCGTCTTCGACCCAAGACACGGACTCGTCAAGTGGACGACCGCCGCACGCTCACAATCTAGTACCGATATGGAGACCACAGACTAAGATGAACACTCGACTTACACTCGCCATACTGCTTTGCTGCCTCGTCGTCATCCCAACGACTGCCGCAGCAGCCGATATTTCGGGCACCGTCACGACCGACAATGGGACTGCAGACGGCGCAAACGTAACCATCGCCGCGGTCTCGGAGAACTTCACCGCCGTCGGCGACCCCGTGACGACGACTGTCTCTGAGTCGTCCTTTGCTGCGGAGGTGCCTGACGCGCCGGTCCACATCGTCCGCGTAGCGACGGGCGGGGGAACCCACCATGCAGTACTCCGGGAGACAAACTCGACGACTATCGCACTCAATGCGGCCATCACGGGCCGTGTCTTGGATGACGGCAGCGAGGGCCGAGCGAACACGACCGTCGAGCTGGTGGATGCGAGTGGCTTCGCGGTCGACAGCACGCTGACGGGCGACAACGGCACGTTCGCGTTCGACCCGGTCGAATCGAACGAGAGCTATCGACTTCGCGTCTCGGCCGACGGGATTCCGTATCAAGAGACCGTGAATACGACCGTTGGCGAACAGAACGTGACCGTGGCGACACCTGCGCCGACCGACGATCCATCCGCCCTCTCGGTTGCGAACCGCAGTCCGGCCGGCCACGTCCTACAGGTACTCGCACCGCAAAACGAATCGGGCGTGCCAAGCGTCGTCGAGACGATCTCGCTACACAATACGGGCGAACGGCCGTTCGTTGGCAACGTCACCATCGACGTACCAGCCGACGCCCAGCCGTACTCCGGGATGGTTGCGGGCGAGCGTGCCCAGTACCGCCGAACCGAGGGTGGCGTCCGGCTCAACCTCACGGTGCCCGCAAACGGCACCACGCAGGCCGGCGTGGCTTACGACCTCCAAAACGAAAGCTTCGTGAAGACGCTTCGGCGGAACGCGACGCGGCTGGCGGTCGTCATGCAGGACTACAATGTCTCGGCAGTTGCACATTCGGAAAACCTCCGAGTTGGCAACGCCTCGATTTCGCTCCTCACCAACGACGAGCCACTCCGAGCCAATGACACAATCAGTGTGAACGTCTCCGGCGCGCGGGCCGAAGGTCCGCATATGGACCTCGGAACGCCCAGCACGGCGAGCGCGAACGCGTCGGCACCCTCCGAGAGCAGTTCGCTCACGCCGTTCCCCACAGTGCCGATCTTCGGCGGGCTGGCAGCCGTCGTCGTGAGCGGACTGGTCGCCTACCGGGTTTTCTGATAGTCACGGATTCAGTTGGGCTGTATTAAACCATCCTCGGCCGTTGCTCGGTACCACGTTCCCATCCCACGTCTCGAAAAGCAGTCAGTCAGCGAGAGGTGCTAAGCTTGAGCTGACACCGAAGCGTCGACCGTTGCCCGGTCGGCGCTCTCGACTGTTTCGACGTACGCTTCGGCATCGAGTGCAGCCATGCTACCGGTTCCGGCTGCCGTAACCGCCTGTCGATAGCGCGGATCGGCAACGTCACCGGCGGCAAAGACACCCTCAACTGTCGTCCGGGTCGTTATCCGTCCCGTCTCGCGGGTTGGGTCACGACGTATCCCGCCTCATCGCGGTCCACATCGGTATCCTCCAGGAACCCGGTATTCGGCGTGTGGCCAATAGCGTAGAACACGCCACCAACGGCGACCGTTTCCGTCTCGACGTCCCCGTCGTTCGCGGCTCGCTTCGTGGGGTGGCCATCGGGATGGGAGATTAGCGTCGCGCCGGTGACGCCCTCATTCTGTGAGCCGTGGAGTACGTCGAGTTCTGTATTCCACCGGAACTCGATTGCGTCGTGGTCGCGGGCACGCTCGGCCATGATCTCCGAGGCACGGAGTTCGTCGCGTCGGTGAACGACCGTCACTGAATCGGCGAACTTCGCGAGGAAGAGTGCTTCCTCCATGGCGCTGTCACCGCCACCGATGACCAGGACGTCATCGCCACGGTGGAAGGCCCCATCGCAGGTTGCACACGTCGAGAGGCCGTACCCCATCAGTTCGTCCTCGTTGTCGGCACCGACCCAACGAGCACTCGCCCCGGTCGCGACGGTGAGAGCACGCGCTCGAAGGGTTTCACCGGTCGACAGCGAAAGCTGGAGCGGCTGTCCATCGAGATCGGCGTGCTCGATGCGGGCGTGCTCGAACGTGGCACCGAACCGCTCGGCCTGTTCCCGTCCACGCTGAACGAGTTCCATCCCGCCAAGACCATCGGGAAAGCCGAGGTAGTTCTCGACGTCGGTCGTGAGCGTCAGCTGACCGCCGGGCTCGTCGCCTTCGAGCACCAGCGGCTCGAGGTCGGCACGAGCGGCGTAGACCGCCGCCGAGAGTCCGGCAATACCGGAGCCGGCGATGACGAGATCCTGAGTCTTCCTACTCATTCACTCGGTGTACTGCTCGATCTGCGAGCGAAGCTGTTCCTCGGGCTGGACGCCAACGACCTTCTCAACCTGCTCGCCCTCGGCGAACAGAGCGAGCGTCGGGACACCACGGACGCCGTAGGTCTGGGCGAGTTGCTGGTTCGCATCAACATCGACTTTTGTGACGGTGGCGTCGGGTTCAGCGGCGAGCGTTTCGACGATTGGTTCAAGCATCTGGCACGGGCCACACCAGTCGGCGTAGAAGTCCGTGAGGACGACGTCGTTATTAGCGACGATGTTGTCTAGCTCAGCTTTTCCGTCGACATGGATCGGTTTGTTGGCAGCTTCAATACCAGTCTTGGAGGCAGTTTCTGCTGCCATCACTCGCTAGTACGGGCCACAGTAGTTTATAGTTTTGGGGCATGCATACAATACTATATACAGAAAGGCACCAGTTCGATCAGTCGAAAAAATAAGCGAAGAGGAGCGGCTATTATTCAGGCCATGCGGAGGGAAGCCGTGTGTAAACCAACGCGTTTCCGAGGAGTGACTCGACCGTGGTATACTCATCGATGGCGTGGACGGTATCTGTTCCGAGTGCAAACTCGACCGTTGGAATACCGGTGTTCCGGAGCTTCTTCGCGTCGCCACCGCCAGTTCCACTCCGACGATACACACGGGTGTTCGTCACTGATTCGGCAGCTGATGTGACGGCCTCGACGAGCGGACTGTCGGGGGTTTCCGCAGTACCGATGCTCCACGAGACATCAGCTATCGTGATTCCATCACAGTCAGCGACGCAGTCCCGAATATCACCGAGAACGTCAGGTGTCTGGACGCCCGCTGTCAAGCGGATGTCGATCTCCGCCTGAGCAGACTGTGGAACGCTATTGATCGTTTCACCCCCCTGAATGGTCCCGAGGTTGATCGACGGATACCGGAAAAGGGTACGAGCGGATTCTTCACCCAATAGTGGTGCGTAGTAGTCGATTGACTCTTCGACGATCGGCCTGATTGCGGTGTCGATATCCAACTCTCGCGCCCCAAATCTGTCCCGCAACGTTTGAACAGCCGCGTAGAGCCGATCGATCGCATTTTCACCGAGCACTGGCCGTGATCCGTGTGCGGCTTCACCTGCCGCATCGAGCGTCAGCCAGATACTGCCGCGATCAGCAACCGTTACGGAGTAACGGTTCTCCTTACAGGTCGGTTCACCGATCACACAGGCGTCCGCATCAAGCCGGTCGTCACTCAGGAGGGTAGGCAGGCCGGCGTCGCCACCGACCTCTTCATCACTCACAAACGCGAATACGAGGTCAACCGGTGGGGTGGTATCGGTTTTCGCGTAAGCTTGAATCGTGAACAGCATCGCGGCAATGGCACTTTTCATATCGGTCGCCCCTCGACCGTAGATTCGCTCGTCTACCTGCTCTCCGAGCGGATCGTACGACCACTCGTCTTCGTCGAACGGAACCGTATCGAGATGTCCGTCGTATAAGAGTGTCCGATCGCTTTCACCGGGAACGGTGACGAGCAGGTTAGGCTTCACTGGATCAATCGCAATCCGATCGACATCGACTGAAAGCGGTGCAAGTCTCTCTTCGAGGGCATCAACGAGCGCTCGTGTTTCTCCTGGTGGGTTCGACGTGTCGACGTCCAACAGGTCCAGAACGAGATCGATTAACTCCTTACGATGCGCTGAGACGTATTCGGTTGGATGACGGGTCGTCATGGTGTTCGGGGTCTACTCGATCGTAGCGACCAACAGGAACGTCTCCGGGCGGCTAAACTGGTGTTCGATAGCGAATCCGTGGTCACGGAGGGCGTCCGCCGCCGTATCGGCGGAGTATCGTTCATCGAGGGGCGGGCCGTTTTCGCCAGTGCCGGTGGCACTCCAATCACCGATGACGATCCGCCCTGTGGGTGCGAGCACACGGCGGATCTCCGCGAGCGCGTCGTCGCTTGCGAACTCGTGGAAAGTCATCGTCGAGAACGCGGCGTTGATAGTATCGGTCTCGAACGGGAGGTCCTCGACCCCCGTCGTCACGAGCTCGACGTTCCCCGGGACGCCTTTCTCTTCGTAATACTCGTGCATCGCCTCCTGGATATCGACCGCGTACACCTCGCTTGCATGGGGTGCGATATCGTCGGTGAAAAATCCGGTTCCGCTGCCGAGGTCGGCGACGATATCCTCCGAGGAGAGCGCGAGTGCCCACAGCAGTTCCTCGGTCGAGAGGAATCGATAGCGTCGCTCTGGTCGCTCTAACTTGTCGGCTCCGTCGGCGTCGAAGGTGTGATGACCCATCGTTACAGCCTCTCGAACGCTTCGTCGGCGAGTTCGCCGGTGTCAGCGATGATGTCAGCCATCGCCTCGTCGTCCGGAGCCATTCCGACGAGCCGTGCGATCCGCATGATACTCACGTGATACACGGTCTGAACACCGGGTTCTTCCTCCCAGATGACGACGTTACACGGGAACAGGCCACCTAATTGATTCTCCGAGGCGTCAAGCGCGCGGTTCGCCACCGAGGGGTTGCACGCACCCAGCACGTAGTAGGGGTCGCGGTCGGCGTCAACCTTCTCGTTGAGGAGGTCCGACGGTGAGAACTCGGTAGGGATGCCAAAGCCCGCGTCGGTGAACACCGCACGAACGTGTTCGATGGCGTCCTCGTGACTCATCTCTAGTGTAGTTTGCTTCGTGCCGATATCGTCTTCGTCCAGTTGAGTCGGATCAATGGGAAGCGCCATTCGTGTAGAATATTGTACTCATCGCGAAAAACCCTTTCGAGATTCGTTTCGGTCACTCGGGGACTGCTTCGCCAGAGATGACGTCATTTGCGTGTGTGATTTCGCTGAGTCCCGCTCGAATGTCGAACTGTTTGATCTCGACGTTTCGATACCGGTCGTCGTTGCGGAACGTCTCCACATACTCGGAGTTCCGGTATCTCTCAACCGAGTGTTCGTCCTCGAACAGGTAGATCCCACCCTCCTCGTTTCGCTCCTCGTTGAACGGCCAGATTTTCCATCGGAGCCCCGGAAACTCGGCAATCCCTTCGGCGAACTCCGTCATCTCTTCGTCCGAAACCTCGCCAGCGAGTTCAAAATTGACCCAAAGCAGCTGTGCTGCCATACTGGTAATACGGATGCTTGCGCGAAAAATGCCACCAATACGTGGCCGGTTCAGACGAGGAGCTGAATCTCGGCGTCGGCCATACGCTGGAAGGCCGTCGCCGCGCCGACGCCCACCTCGACGCCGTCGTAGAAGTCGGCTTCATTGTAGTCGAGCAGATCGATGGTCATCTGGCATGCCTGGAGTTCGACACCGCTGTCGAGGGAGGTCTCGATAAGATCCTCGACGCTTGCGACATCGTTGTCAGCGATGCGCTTTTCCATCATCTTCGCGGTTGCGCGGTCCATACCCGGCAGTGCGGCGATAACATTTGGAATGGGCATGTTCGGATTGCCGACCGAACTCAGGCCCAGCTCCTGGGAGTGTTCTTCGTGGAGGATTTCGAGACCCCAGAACGTGTGGAAGATCGTCACGTCCCAGCCGAACGCCGCCGCCGTCGAGGCGAGGATGAGCGGCGGATAGGCCATATCGAGGGTACCCTTTGTGGCGATGATGACCATCTGCTGGTTATCCTCGTCGGCCTTGACCTCAGCGAGCTCGGTTTCGAGTTCCTCGATGCGGGCTTCGAGCGCCGCGGCGTCCTCGATCGTCTCACCAGCGGTCGACTGTGTTCCCGTGCTCATCGCTGGCCCTCCATGTAGTGAGTGTTTGAAATTTCGGTGGCAATCGTCCTCATTATTCGGTTTTGCGCACGTAGTGTTTGTAGATGTCTTCGCCGTCCTGGTCGCTTTCGATCTGGTCGACCAGCTCGACCCCCGCCGTCGTGTCGGCCCAGCCTTTGATGTCGCTCATACTGCCGGGATCGGTCGCCAGCACTTCGAGGACCTCATCTGGCTGGAGATCGTCGGTCGCACCCTTGGTCTTGACGACCGGCATCGGACAGTTCTCGCCCTGTACGTCGAGCGTCTCCGCAGCGTCGTGTTTCGTACTCATACTCGTCTTGCCTCTGATGCACAATACAGTACACGGCTCTAAAAGTGTTGTGGATATTGTTCAATGCCAAGATTCAATTTCCGAGTACAGGTGCCTCAATCGTCGATTGGAGAGCGTTCGGCGGGATTAGACTGATTTGGTGTTGTGCAGTAGCCACTATACTATGAAAAGCTTTATTGGATTCAGTCCGATATGGGAGAGTGATGAGCGAACAGGAGTTCCCGGAGCCAGAAGTCGAGGTCGAGTCAATCGAACCCGACCAATTGAAGGACCGAATTGACCGTGGCGAGGAGGTGTTTTTGCTCGATACGCGTGCGACCGAGGAGTTCGAGAAATGGCACATCGACGGACCGAGCGTCACCGTCCACAATGTGCCGTACTTCGAATTCTTGCTCGGCGACGTTGATGAGGAAGTCTTTGAGGGGATTCCCGACAACAGGGAAGTAACGGTTCTCTGTGCGAAGGGTGATTCGAGTGAGTATGTGGCTGGACTATTGAAAGAGCGCGGCTACGAGGTGAGTCATCTCGCTCGCGGTATGAACGGCTGGGCAGAACTCTACGAATACCACGAGCTCGACACCGACGCCGACGCGACGATTGCTCAGTATCAGCGCCCCTCGTCGGGCTGTCTCGCCTACCTCGTCGTCAGCGACGACGAAGCCGCGGTCATCGACCCACTGCGGGCATTTACCGACACCTACCAACAGGACGCGCGCGCACTCGGCGCGGAACTGACCGACGCGCTCGACACGCACGTCCACGCTGACCACATCAGCGGTGTCCGTACCGTCGCCGAGGAGTTCGGGGCGACGCCTATCGTCCCGCAACCTGCCGCCGAACGCGGTATCGAGTACGATATCGACTACGAGACAGCTGAGAACGGTAACGCCATCGCTGTTGGTGAGACCGCGATCGAAGTGCTCCACACACCCGGCCACACGTCCGGAATGACGTCCTACCGGGTAGGCAATGTGCTGTTCGCCGGCGACGGCTTGTTCACCGAAAGCGTTGCTCGTCCCGATCTCGAAGAGGGTGCGGAGGGGGCCGCCGACGCCGCGGGCGAACTCTACGATACCTTACAGAACACGATCCTCGAGTTGCCTGACGACACTATTGTCGTCCCTGGCCACTTCAGCGACAGCGCAGAGGCCGAAAACGGCACCTATACTGCACGCCTCGGCGACTTGGAAGCTCGAATGAGTGCACTCTGGATGACTCGTGAGGAGTTCGTCGATTTCATCCAGTCGGACATGCCGCCCCGACCCAGCAACTACGAGGAGATCATCGAGACCAATCTCGGCCAGCGCGAGACGAGCGACGAGAAGGCCTTCGAACTCGAACAGGGACCAAACAACTGTGCGGCCAGTCAAGACGCGCTCACGGGCGATTGAATGTTCGGAGAGATGGAGCTACTGACGGTGCTCGGAGGGACGGCGTTTGCGGGACTGTTCCCGCGTGGCATCAGTCAGTACGCCATCGGCGGCATCCTGATCGGGCTCGGGGTCTCGACCATCTACCTCGGAACAGCGATCACGCCGGGCGCGAGCACGTTCTTCGAGTCGACGCTATCGTACGTCTCAAGGATCCCACGATTCAACCGGGCGAAATATCTCGTCTCGCGTGACTGGCGGATCGTCTTCACGCTAAGTATGGTCGCTGGTGCGGCCGTCTATGCACTCACGCTGGGTGGTGGCGGCTGGACAACTGATGTGCAGGCATGGCGACTGCTCGTGGGTGGCGTGCTCGTCGGCGTCGGCACTCGTCTTGGCAAGGGCTGTACTTCCGGCCACGGGATCAATGGGATCGCTTCGCTGTCGGGAACCTCGTTCGCGAACGTCGCGACGTTCATGCTGACGGCAATCGGAGCCGCACTCTCGATGCAAGCGCTGGGGGTGTCGCCATGAGCAGCGACTCGCGCAGCCCGCTGTTCATGCCGACGATCGTTCTCGGTGGCGCGCTGTTCGGGTTTGGACTCGCCCACAGCGGGATGGCGAGACCCGAGATCGTTCTGGATTTCCTCCAGTTACAAGACTTGGGACTCGTGTTCGTGATGGGCGGTGCAGCGGCCGTTACCGGAACCGTCATCGCACTTGCGACGCGGTACCTCGACCGTGCGCCGCTCACCAATGAGCGGTATGGCAAGCGCGAGAAGACCTTCGATCGAAGCGTACTCATCGGTGGGGTGGTCTTCGGTGTCGGGTGGGGGATTTCAGGGCTCTGTCCCGGTTCCGCGTACGCCAGCCTCGGAGTCGGGAATTTCCCCATCCTAATCGGACTCGCTGGAATGTTCCTCGGCGCATATGCGCAGGGCTACTGGCGATCCTATCGAGAGAGCACCAGTGGAACGGCCACGCCAAGCGATTGAGACACTCGATCCAACTCACAGATGACTACAACTGATCACGAGCAACACGCTGACCTCGAACAACACGACTGCGACCGGTACGGCGACGACGACCAGCTTTCACCAACGGAGGAGTACTTGTGAGCGACGACACCGCCTCGTTCGATCCGACCGGGGAAACTGAGCGCCACATCGGCCGCGGGATGTTCGAGGAGGGGATGGGTCCCGGATCGTCGATGGCCCACCTCTATCGCGGCGAAGTCCACCGAATGAAGTTCTGGCGCGAACGCCTCGACCGCACGACCAACTGGGCCATCACGATCATGGCGGCGATCCTGACGTGGGCATTCACAGGAAACAACCCCCACTACATCGTGCTGATCGGGTTGGCGATGCTCACTGTCTTCCTCGTGATCGAGGCGCGCCGGTACCGGGGCTACGACCTCTGGCGGTCGCGCGTGCGGCTGATGCAGGAGAACGTCTTCGCGAACGCGCTCGATGCTTCCAAAGACGTCAGCGATCCCCACTGGCGACGTGAACTGAGCGAGGACTACCGCCAGCCGAAGATCAAGATCAGCTTTGAGGAGGCACTTGCCCATCGCCTGCGCCGTGTGTACCTTCCGCTCATGACCGTACTGCTCGTCGCGTGGTTGGTCCGGATCACCGCGTTCACGCAGGCAGCCGAGTGGCCCGCGAGCGCCGCTATCGGTGCCATCCCTGGGATCATCGTGTCCGGCGTCGTCGTCGCATTCTTCGTCGTGGTGACGATGATCGCCTGTCGTCCACGGACGTGGAGGGCAAACGGCGAACTCCGCCTTACAGATGTCGACGTCTGGGGCAACGCCGAACAGTAGCCCAGAGACGTTGAAGATCGTTCTTAGGACAGTTGTGCACAGTCGTGCAGGATGTGCACAACATCTTTAGCCTCTCATCCACTAGGGATAATCAAGCAATGCCCGACTCAATGGCGGATTACCTCCGCACAGACATGGAATGCGAGGGCCTCCTCGAATGTTTCCATGGTCTCACCGATCTCGATCGCGACTGTTTCGAAGTTATCGTCACGGACGAAGCGCCGCTGACTATCGATGAAATCGCCGACGAGGTCGACCGCGAGCGCTCGACGGTGTATCGATCGATTCAGCGACTTCGCCAGGCAGGATTCGTCCAGAAAGAACAGATCAACTACGACCAGGGTGGCTACTACCACGTCTTCTCGCCGACTGATCCCGATGTCGTCGCAGACGATATGCAGCAAATGTTGAATGACTGGTATGCGAAAATGGGTCAACTCATCGGGGAATTTCGAACGAAATACGATACATCCGACCAGCCAGCCGCAGCTGCCGAAAGCTAACTGATCGGCCCGATTTGAACACAGAAACACCTGTTCCCTGGAGGCATTGTTTCGGATACTGGTAGAATTCATGAATCCATGAAGTTTAGGGTTCCACTCGTATCTGAGGTCAGCTAGATCGATTCATCATGCATGGTTCTATACGGAATTTAGACTGCCATTTATCCCAACTTCACTATTCATAATAAAATAATATTATTGGTTTCTAGTGTATAAATCGACTGAGTTAACCTCTGGTAAACAGGGGAGTTTCGGGAGTGGATTTCGAGGGGAACCCTCATACAATCTCCCCTCGTTGTCGTCCGTATGCGAGCCGTTCGACAGCAGTCGTTCGGCGGGAGAGATGCGCTAACGCTTGAGAGCGTCCAAAAGCCAACTCCGGGACCACAGGAGATGCTGATCGAAGTGCGTGCGGCCGGTGTTAATCCAACTGACACCTACTACCGGGAAGGGAAGGTCGGTGACGATACTCCTCTCAACCAACCCACGCTTCCCTTCACTCTTGGCTCCGATTTTGCGGGTATCGTCCGCGAGGTTGGCGACCACGTTACCCGATTCAATCCTGGGGATCGTGTTTTCGGGACGGGGCTACACACTGGACGCACCCAACAAGGTGCATATGCCGAATATATCGCCATCCCGCCATCGTTCGTTGCCCACCTTCCGGCCGCCATCGAGTTCAGGGAAGGAGCAGCGATTGGTCTGGCCGGCGTGACTGCGTGGCGGGCGTTGTTCGACTACGGGACCCTCAAGCCGGGAGCGGCGTGTCTCATCCATGGTGGCAGCGGCGGCGTTGGACATGTCGCGCTCCAGCTTGCAGATTCCATCAATGCGACCACGCTTACGACTGCTCGCTCGGACGATGCCCAACTGTTAGAACAGGAGTTCGGGGCAGATCGTGTCTTCGACTATCATTCGGATAACCTTCTCGCGGAGGTCACTGCTGCGGTTCCCGACGGAGTAAATGTCGTGTTGGATCACATGTCCGATGAATATCTCGGCCTCGATATCGAAGCCGCCAGATTTGGCGGGCACATCGTCACTATCGGCGGGGCGGATGGCCACATCTCGGATGGGTTCCGCGCCCGAGCGAACGAACTCACTGTCCACTTCATGACCGCCGCCAACCTCGTGGAGCGACCGGAACTCCCGGACGTGTCCGCCGTGCTTCGTCAGCTTGCCGGACTCCTCTCGAAACCCGATCTCACGGCCCACGTCGCTCACACCTACCCCCTCGAAGAAATTCAAGATGCCCATCGTACGATGGAAGAGGATCACTTTGTCGGGAAACTCGTTATCACGATCTGAGTACGATGGATCGCCAGTCTCTACACAAAAGAGAGGAGCCGTGGGAATGCACCAGCAGATACCGGAATACACCGTCGCCGATGGTTTTTCTTTTGTGTCCACCAATCCGTGATCATGGTCACTGTTCGTCGTGCGAAACCCGAGGACGCTCACCCACTCTCGCAACTCTTAGAGACCAACACCAAGGAGAACCTGACGCCCGAGGAACGCGAGGAGGGATACATCACGGGTGGTGGACCGCCGGAGGACGCACTCGCAACGATGGCCGCCGAGCCCGGATTCCCCGTCGCCGCTGATGGGGGCGACGTGATCGGTTGCATCGGCGCGTCGACGTTCGACCAGCACGAGAAGGGAGTAGTCGAGACGATGGCGGATGCCTGCGCCGAGGCAGACTTTCGCGGCGAGTCCCTGTCTACGTATCAAACTTTCCTCTACGGACCCGCCATCGTCGCCCAAGGCCATCGCGGCAACGGAGTCCTCTCGGAGATGTTCGAGGCCCTCGTCGAGATCGTCGCCGGGGAGTTCGAGATCGGACTTGGGTGGGTCGCAAACGAAAATGAGGCCTCATACGCTGCTCACACTGACGGACTCGGTATGATACCAGTAACCGAATTCGAGTTCGATGACGACCAGTACACGGTCGTGGCGTTCCTCGTTTCCGAACGCGAATCGTGATGGGTGCCCAGTTGCGGTCCGAGTCGCTTCCGGAGCGGTAGTGGTCGATGATTTCCGGTCCACTATTGCCGAGGTCGGCTACGTAGCAGGTCCGATCTGATCGCCGACTGCTATCCACTTCGGCGCTAAAAACAACCTTTTTGTATCGATACGAAAACCCCCGTTCTTTATATACTAAATCACGATATGATTAGGGTGTCCGAGCATACCATGCACATCGCCGCCTACGTTCGCGTTTCCACCGATCTGAAGTCAGGCAGGTAGTTTGCTCATGCATGGCTTGATTCGAAATCTACAACGCAGCCTAAATTTCATAGATGGATATGTATGACGAATCTATCTAGCCGACTGCTGATTCTCGATACGAATGGTCAGCTCAGACAGAATTCCGTTCCCACCAGCCCCTCGTAGAGTCCATCGGAGAGGTATTTCAGGCCGGTGTCACAGGCGACAGTAACAACAGTTTCGTCGGAGTCTCTGTTTGCGGCGACCTGCCTCGCGGCCGCGACGTTCATTCCAGTACTTGTCCCCACGAGGAATCCATCGTCTTCGGCGAGTTGTTGTACACACTCAATGCCTTCCTCGGTGGGAAGCGTGCAAACGCGGTCGTACAGTTCCTGCTCAACGAGTGGTGGGGAACCGACGATAGCCGTCCCCTGTACGCTGTGTGCTCCGGTGGTTCCCTCCGTGATGACGGGAGATTCTTCAGGTTCGACGGCCGTCACCGTGACTTCCGCGCCGCGATTCCGAAGCGCTCTGGAGGTACCCATCGCACAACCGCCCGAGCCGACGATCATCACGAACTCATCAACAGTTGACCGTTGGTCAAGGATTTCCTGTCCAAATGACTCGTATCCGTTGAGTTGATCGGGATTATTGAACTGGTCGGTGAAGTACGCGCCCGTTTTCGATTGGACGGTTTCCGCTTCGGCTCTGAGGTCCTCGAACAATCCATCGTACGACGTTCCGTTAGGCGTTTCGAGGATATCGAGTTGTGCGCCGAGAGCTTGCATCGAGGCGATTTTCTCCTCGGCAACGCAGTCGGCGGTAACGATGTGGAGCGGATGATCGAGCACCGCACAGACAAATGCGAGGCTTGATCCCGTGCTTCCGCCGGTGAATTCCACGACTGGTTCTCCCGGCTGAAGGTCCCCGCGTTCCCGCGCTTCCTCGATCATCGCCAGCGCCATCCGGTCTTTGAGACTTCCAGTAGGGTTTGCTCCCTCCCACTTCACGTGGATGGATGCGCCGCCGTCGGGACGCACCGATGGGAGTTCGACCATCGGCGTATCGCCGATGGCTGCAAGCGTGTTGCCGTAATTTGAATTCGTAGTCATGAATCGATGTCTGATACTGTGGCGTTTCGACTATTTAAAACCGGCGTGAGCCGGTAGTGACGACCTGATGTCTGTGACCTCTAAGTCGGCAGATAGGCCGTCACCNCTGTGGCGTTTCGACTATTTAAAACCGGCGTGAGCCGGTAGTGACGACCTGATGTCTGTGACCTCTAAGTCGGCAGATAGGCCGTCACCGGATGCAACGGACGCCAACAACATCAACTCTGCCGAAACTGTCGCCGATGAGTTGTACTCGCTGCTCGCCGCAGGCGACAGCGAGTCCATTGCCCAGGAGTTCGATATCGGCATCCACAACGAGACACACGACTTCGACAACCATCTCAAAGTAGCCATTCGTGAAGGACTTGATCCATCTAGTTCACTCGCCGAACTCGCCGATAAGACCGCTGTTGATGACTCTCTTGACAAAATGCCCGAGTCACGGTTCTCCGAACTCACGAACGACCGCGACTACCGCGCGGTCGTTCGCATGCTGTTCGCGTTGCTCCACACGCCACAGCTGTATCATCAGCGTGCTGTCCAGCGAAAACGCCTGGAGTGGCTTACACGAGGGGTAATTGCTGTCGACGCGACGAATCTCGAACTCACCCGCTCAGTTGTCGTCTCCGACGAATTTGTCGGAGACGACGAGCACGTCTATGAAATCGACGTAGACGACGGTGGACTCGAACTGCATTGCGCCGCGCGTGTAGACGGTGAACACAAGCATCCGCTTGGGACAACCGTCACAGAAGGTGAAACCCACGAAAGTCCCCAGTTCGACCACCTCAAAGACGACGTCGAGGTCTTCGCAGACCTCGACTCGGTCATCTGGGTCTTTGACCGCGGATACACGCGCTATCGCCGGTTTTGTGAAATCAAGCACAGCGACGATGACTTTGTCACATTACTCCAGTCAAACGCCCGTCTCGACGTTCTGGAGCGCGTCCAGAACGTCGAGGTCACTAACGAGGACGGAACGAGACAGATTCGTGATGAACGAATCGAACTGGCTGAGACCGGGGAACAGTTTCGTCGTATCGTTTTGGAAACGCCGGATGGAGAAGAGATTCAGTACCTGACGACGCTGGCGTCGTCAGCGTACGATCCCATTGACGTGATCAGTATCTACACCCTCCGGACAATGATCGAGATTCTGTTTCGTGAATTTAAACAATATCTGAACGTTGAGAATTTCCACTCGAAATCGCTTAACGGAGTGTTGTTTGAGTTGTTCTGTGCATTGATTGGATACGTGCTCGTGGAGTGGCTGCGCCAACGCCACCCGATCAAGGGTGGCGTGGCGCGTGCGATCCAGAAAGTCCGGACGCACTGGAATGAGACGCTGACTTCGTTCGGCTGATCTCATCACACGGTACCAGCGACAGCCGTCGGCGGCCAGCGACGGCTGTCGCTAGAGCCGTAGTTTTCCCCGCTCTTTGGGCCTGAAACGACGTATCTCTCTGTTTTCCATCTATCTGCTCATATTCGGCTGAGCTTGTGCAGTCTACATACCTGTTCCAGTGCCCCTCACAGCGGCCTCGCTCGCCGTGGCTTTATCAACTTAGAACGCAACAGNCGGCTGAGCTTGTGCAGTCTACATACCTGTTCCAGTGCCCCTCACAGCGGCCTCGCTCGCCGTGGCTTTATCAACTTAGAACGCAACAGGTCTGATACTGTCCCGTTTGGCTATTTAAAACCAGCGACGAAATCTACAACCGGTCTATCGAATGCTAATTCAGATGCTCTGTTGAATCCGAGAGACAGCGGCGGGTTAGATCGTCACATAAGAACGAAGCCGAGCAAGACCGATATGGCTGAAGTGGATCTCTTCGGCTTCATCAGGACGTGTAAACGGCTGGTCAAACAAACCTTGGCGACGAACGCAGGGTGCGGTGGTGCGTCTGACGAGAACGCCATCGAACCGTTCGAAGAGACCGCGCTCGCCGAGCGCCCGGAAGCTCGCGCCGCCGGCGGCCGGATCGGGAATCAGTTCGTTCGTCTCGACAGTGAGGATAGCACCGTAGATCACGTCGGATCAGGAAAGCAGCGGTCGACGAGAAACTACCCAACGAGGATCGCGTAGCAGCCGCCCCAGACCCGGCCCGATACAGATCACATGTTCTAGCACTACTTCTGGGGTTTAGCACGAGAGGTACGATCTCGGATGAAATGAGGTTGTGTAGCGGGGAACACCTTGAAACTCGCCTCGGAATGTTCTGTCTCCAGAAACGGTTCGGCCTGAATCACAGCAGTGGACGCAGCGAGTGCTCTCAAATGGATAGAATCGGAGATATGCGGCTCTATGAGCGGGATTCGACGGAGTGCTGCCGCTCAAGTCGAGGATGAGCGCCGAGCCGGCTCCCTGAGCCGCCTCTGGCGCGTTCGAGCGAAGATCTTCTTCGACGTTCTCGTACTCCCACGCGCTCTCGCGAACAAACCACTCCAGTTTCTCCTGTTTGATATCGACCATGCTTGCGATGCCTGCTACAGATTTGTTGGTTCCTGGGCGAATGAGCCCGCGAAAATACTGCGTTGCATGACGCCACGTTTGCTGCCAGTTCGGCCAGGAAGACCCGTCTGATCTGGTGGTGAACGACGGCTGGTAGTCTGTGAGAAACCGCAGAGCTTCGAGTTGGTTGTGGGCAATATATTTTATTTTTCTGATAGATAAGCCGAGAAAATCAGCTTGGCAATTAAACCGCAGAAGTAGTGCTAGGTTGATTCGTCATGCACAGCTCCCGGCGTAATTTAGACTTCGGTGTTGGTTTCGATCCCAGCTGTGCATGAGAAATCTACCTGCCTGATTTCAGGTACTCTGGTTGCTTGATTCGTTCGGCCGCATCAAATGGATGTGTCGCTGTATAGATGTGGATGCCCGGTGCGATTTGGCAGTGATGTCCGATATCCACCCGAAACTTATCGGTGCCCGTTCACAACAGTCTATACAGAGCTGAAAAGAATGCTCGATCCGTGCATTGAGCAGCTACCTAGCCGACATCAGCTCGTATCCGAAAAAGCGCATATCTTCACCGTTAGTCGCCATGATTAAACTCGCTATCAAAGTAGCTTTCGTCAGTTCGCTCACCAGCGTATCGCTCGCGGTTCGCGGCGATTTCCTGAATTGTTGAGCGTGAGACGCCAGTCGAGCGGGCGAGCGCACGCTGACTCGCTCCCTTATCGAGTTCGTCGAGGAGGATAATCGCCGTCTCGAAGTCGTCGTTCGGGCTGAGATAGCCCTCGGAACCGATGTCGAAACCGAACGGTGGGCGACCATGCCACTTACCCATGCTTCGCTGGGCCGCGATGCCCTCACGGGTGTTCTGGCGTTTGATCTCGGCTTCAAGCTCGGCGAACGTCGCCGCCACAGTGAGAAACGCACGGGTGTAGGGATCGCTCTTCTCAGGATCAAGGTCAATGCCCATGTCGAGGACGTGGAGGCCAACGCCACACTCATCGACGATCCGCTCGACAGTGGCGGAGAAATCCCGGACCGAACGCGAGATTCGCGACACCTCGGAGGCGATGACGCGCTCGACGTTATCGCTCTCGACTGCTTTCATGAGTTTGCGGTAGCCGTCGCGGTCGGTGCTGGTCCCTGATTGTTTGTCGACGAATACCTCGATATCAGCGGGCTCAACGCCGAGGCGGTCAGTGGCGTATTCGCCGGTGAGCTGGCGCTGTCGGGTAAGACTCTGATCGGTAGTCGAGACGCGACAGTAGAGTGCGGTTGTGCCGGTCATAATCGTTCCTTCTCGGCCACCCTCCCCGAATATATAAAAAACACCCCTTTTTCGGCCACCCGTAGCTCGATGGTACTTCCCTCCAAATTCCGTTCAAACGGCCGTGAGCCGACGAATATCTGTTTCGCTGCCCGACTCACCATACCCTGAAGAGTGAACTTGTTAGCAAATAGGTGGTTTGTAGCAATCCATCCTCCGAATCTCTGGGATTCTCATCCGCCGCGAAAAATCTATATCGCCATGCAGTTTACAGCACCGAATATACACTTCTATAGCTCTGAGATGGCTGTAATCGGCGGAATTAGCGATTTTACCGTTTACTCGTGCTTAGTCCATTAAGGACACGTAGATTTATCCACCACCCCGCCCTCCCCCACAGCGAACACAATGTCACGGCCCAGAACCACGGTTACCCGCCCCGAGAACAGTAATCGAGCTAGCGAACGCAGCGGAGGCANCCCCGCCCTCCCCCACAGCGAACACAATGTCACGGCCCAGAACCACGGTTACCCGCCCCGAGAACAGTAATCGAGCTAGCGAACGCAGCGGAGGCACGTAGCGTGGTGTCGATTGATACAGTCACCGAGGACTTCCTGACGGACAAAGGCAAAGGTCAGGGTGGCGCGAGCGGCAACTACCGCCAGGACGCGGGCCGAGAGCTCGATCGATTCGTCGGCTTCCTTTCCAGTCACGAGGAGAGTCCACGACGTTCAGCGAGTTGGACTCGGGTCATCTTCGCGAATACGCCCGTCACACACGCCGATCCCGAGCGACGACGCGACCGTTCTGTGTCAAGGTCGAACGGAGAACGGGGTTCGTCGCCATCGCCGTAGCTCGCCAACTGAGGAGACGATTCGAAACGTGGCCGTGTGAGAAATTCCACGGGACGCTTCCCGTGGTTTCTGACGTCCGGTTGCAACGATGACGAACATGTATCATCGAAAGTGGGCTCAGAACCATCCGTTCTAGGCTAACTCCGAGATAGCCGAAGAACGCCAGCCGTTAGCGCTCTGAGAAGCCGGTGGAAAGGGAATGCAACTACCACCGGATTCGGTGATAGAGGAACGGTTGGTGAAGACGTTTCCGAACAACCGGCTGCGCGAGCTTGCTCGCGCAACCGGGCTAATCCAACGTGACGGCGGGAAACTGAAGGCTGACGCCCTGTTCTGGTCACTTGCTATCGGATTTCTCTCCGGCAACTACAGAACCCTCGAAGAGTTCCGTCAGGAGTACATCGAAACCTTTGGCGGATCACTCAGCTATTCGTCCTTCCACGAGTGGTTCATGCCTGCTCTCTGTGAATTCCTTCGAGAGGTCCTCAAGCGTGCTCTTGAGGACCTCGAACACGAGAATGACCGTCTTCAGGGCCGCTTCAAGCAGTTCCGCGAGGTCTTCATCGCGGATGCGACCGTCATCACGCTGTACCAGTCGCTGTTCGAGACGTTTCCCGGCTATGGCGACGACCACGCTGGAGCGAAGCTCCACGTGGTCGAAGCCATCAGTAGCGGTCTCCCGGCTGAATTCAGCATCACTGACGCGCGCACGCATGAATTCACGCAACTCTCTACTGGTCCTTGGGTGGAGAACGCGTTGCTGCTGTTCGACCAGGCCTACTTCGATTACCGGACGATGGATCTGATCGACGCCAACGGCGGCTGGTTCCTCACACGACTCAAACCCAACGCAAATCCGGAGATCACGGCTGAACTCAGGAAATGGCGTGGCGACGCCATTTCTCTCGAAGGCAAGCAGGTACAGGACATCCTTGACGATCTTCACCGCGACGTCATCGACGTCGACGGTGAAGTCGAGTTCAAGCGACGCATCTACAACGGTACGCGCAGCCGTGCCGTCGAAACGTTCCGTGTCGTCGGCGTCTGGAACGACGAGGAAGATCGATACCACCTCTACATCACGAATCTGCCCGCTGAGGACTATCGCGCGCCTGATATCGCGAAGCTCTATCAGGCGCGCTGGGAGGTGGAGCTTCTCTTTCGGGAGCTCAAGACCACGTACGGACTCGACGAGATCAACTCGGGAAAGCCAGAGGTTGTGGAGGCGTTGATCCTGATCGGGCTGCTTTCGCTCGTAGTGAGCCGCACGCTCCGAGAACTTTTCATCGAGATCATCGAAGCACAGCAGGACGAGGAGAGCGACGACGTGGAGGCGTCGTCGCTCCTGCCTCGAGAACGATGGGCACGAGCGTTCGGACGGCACAGTGACCGGATTCTCCGCCGAGTCGCCGAGCGACTCGGCTACGAACCGCCGAAGTTGGTCGAATCACTGATGAACGATGCGCTAGACCCGAACATTCACCGCATCCCGTTGCTTGACGAGGTGCAGTACGAACCGTTCGACGCTGACCTCGCGTAATCCGGCGTGATCGGGGTGGATTCGCGGGACTCCTTAGCTACAGCATTCGCGTTTGTCGAGAATTTCGGAGCGCTCACGCCGGTGAGCGCTCCTCAACGGGCTCTGACCCAGCGACCGATTGCATTCCCCGATTGGAAAAGCAGATTCCTGACCAATTCGTCTCGGTCACAACAGGATTAGCCTAGAACGGATGGGCTCAGAACATATTTGTTGGTGCTGTACGCAAGTAAAACCACCGTGATCGACGACCGTATACAGTTTCATAACGTTGAAGAAGCGAGGACAACTGACAAACGCGACGGCTACCGCCTTCAGCGTGTCCCCGAGACAATCCGAACGAGATTGAACGAAGGATGTGCAGAGCGGATGTGTCACCCTGCTGGCGTCGAAGTACGTTTCGTTCCGAACGAACCCGTCGAACTTACACTCTCGGTGGAGCCGTGTCACGGCGTGGATTCGAGCACAGCGCGGATCTTTTGGGGGTCGATTCAGTCACGCGAGACTCACGAAATCGGTACGGAACCGACGGCGATCAAACTCACGATGCCAGAACAGATAGCCGATCTCCGATCTGAGGTAAGCGGAGAACATCGATTCGCACCTCGGCTATGTCGCGTCTGCCTTCCGGGCGAACACCGCGGTGGGCATATGTACTTCCATAATATCGAGGGCGACTTCGACGCCCCGATACCCGACGACCTCCCGGACCGACGCTACCTCGCCTATGGGACTTCGATCACCGAAGGCGAGTGTGCATCTGTAGAACACCTCACGTATGTGAACCAGACCGCAACCCGGCTTGACGCGGATTGCATTAATCTCGGCTCATGTGGGACCGCATACTGCGACGTGGCGATGGCCGACCACATCGCCGAACGCGACGATTGGGATGTGGTGACGCTTGCGCTCTCCTCCAATATGATCGAGACGTTCTCAGTTTATGAATTTCGCGAGCGCGTCGCGAACATGATTGGCACCATCGCCTCTGCGAATCCAGACAAACCGGTCGCCTGTATCACGATCTACACTAATGCTCGTGATGTCCGTGAGAGCACCGGAACAGACGAACGGAATGAATCGTTCCGGCAAGCGCTTCGCGAGGTCGTAACGGAGTGTGCATACGACAACGTCCATCTAATTAGGGGCCCGGATGTATTGGCAACCATCGATGGCCTCTCGGCGGATCTGATCCATCCGGCGGACAACGCAATGATTGCGATGGGCGAACGTCTCGCACCGCGACTCGATGCGCTCCTGAAAAACTGAATCAAAAAATGTGTTTTGAATCGATAACGGGCCGGAGGATAGCATATTCGGTCCAAACGGTCGCAATACTGCCGGACAGGAATACGCGAATCCCAAATGGCGGTGATCGCTGGACAGCAGATTGATATCCGGTCGGACATCGTCGAACGTTCCGTCCGACAATATCGCAATTGTCCATATACTCACGGAGACAAATACGAGGAGAGATTTGGCGGTTCAATCGAAGCAAGTGAGGCGAGAGCAGCGTCGTGAAGTTCGTCGAGTTCCTCAAAGAGCTGATTGCCGAGATGTTGGCTGGGTTGATGCTAGCACTCTTCGGCGGGGTTCAGCTCCGGCGAACCCCGCAAGAGGTAACACAGTTCGAGAGGCGCGTCATCGACGAATTCGTGGACTCTGTTCGCCGCAAAATAAGGCGCGTTGCCCAGCACGACGCAGAGTTTCTCGCCGAACTCAGTCTGGAATGCATCCAGCAACCGAACCGTGAGACAACTCGTAAAATTATCCTCGCACGGAGGGTAGAACGTCTCGCCCTCATCGGTGATCCCGCCCAGCAATTTCAGATTCGTCCACATGCCCGATGTCGGCAATTTCGGGCGCTCTCCTTCAGCAAATCACGCATAGACGAGATTCGCTAATTCCTGCCGAGTATGGTCGATCGCTACGACCGTGTATTCGTCGTCCAGATCAGCGAGCTTTTTTGAAGCCTTCACGGAACGCTTTCTGGGCGCGCTCGTCGGCGTTGACGTATTGCGGCCGGGCTGTCTATCGTGACAGCCCGGCCTCGGTCATCAGTCATCGGATATGACGATCGGAGTATTCCACGTCGAATTCTTGATCGAGATAGTGCTGGGCGAGCAGAATCGTCCACGCACGTGCGTCGAGACCGGCTTCTTCAGGCGGTTCATGGAGGTCATCCACGAACCGCTGATGTTCTGACTTGCTGAGTTTTGACGGTCGACCAGATCGTGGCTCATCATAGATGACGTCCTCAAACGGTTCGTCGTTGAGCCGTTCGAGACGGTTGAACCATTTTGAGGCCCAAGTACTGGAAACCCATAGAGTGCGGCGGCTTCTCCTTGGGTTAGATCGTCGAGTTCCTTGAACGTGATCGCCGCCATCAGACGCTGTGCGGCATCAGCCTCATCGACCTCCGCCAGGACTTGGCGGAGGTCTTCAGCAGAAACGGTTTCGAGGGCCGCCATATCGCCACTAATAACTGAAGCTACGTGAATTTTTGGCCGTCAGTATATCCTACCACCGAGCAAGTTGTAGAATGGCGTGAGGGAGCGATCGTTCGATCCGCTCGCTCTTAACTACACGGCACCAAATGATCCATTCCATGCGGCTGATGACATACAACATCAAGACACGAAGCGACGACAGGAGTGAATACGGATGGCGGAATCGCCGTGTCGCGGTCGCGAGTACGATTCGATTCCACCGTCCGGACCTTCTCGGTTGTCAGGAGGTGTGCTACGACCAACTCAGGTATCTTCGAGACGAATTGCCGGAATACGAGTGGGTTGGCTCCGGTCGAGTGGACGGACAGAAGCGGGGTGAGTTCTGTCCCATCGGATTTCGCCGGGAACGGTTCGATCTGGACAACGTTCAAACGTTCTGGCTCTCCGAAAACCCGGATCGTCAAGGCAGTGTCGGATGGGATGGAGCATATCCGCGGATCGCGACTTTGGCCACATTGAGGGACACCGAGAGCGGTACAATGATCCTCCACGCGAACACACATCTCGATAACGAGGGAACGAAAGCACGAGAGAAGGCAACACGACTTCTCGGCGAACGACTCCATTCCATCGCCAGCGACCGACGGCTCTTGCTCACTGGCGATTTCAACAGTACCACGGCGAGCACTCCGTATCGACTCCTGACAGATGCAGACACGCTACCGCATTTCTTCGACACCCGCACGCTCTCTATACACGCCCATCACGGGCCGGAGACGACCCGAACTGACTTCCAGACGCTCGTCCCCGACCGAACGATCGACCATATGTTCGTAACGTCCGATTGGGAAGTCATACAACACGCAACGGGTAGCGACCTCGACGCACGTGGTCGATTTCCCTCGGATCACCTCCCGGTAATCGTCGACGCGAGCCCGATCTAAACGGGTTGGCCACATCCCGTGATATAATGTGAGATCGCCCCATCCGGAATCACTCGTTCTCGTGGTCAGGATCGTTCGTCCGTTTTGCACCCAGTGTAACTCAATCGCGGAGCTCCTTCGATCAATCTTCTTCGGAATGTCGACATGCCAGTATCAGCGTTCCATCGACGATAACGAATATACTCAGAATTATCATGTTGAGCTGATTGATGGCGTATGTGGCAGTTCCAGATCTCACAGCAAAAAATAATCCTATGGATAGTACAAGAAAAGCAACCGCAATTCCAAACAGACCGATGAGTCCTCGCTCGAATTTCTTGAGTGTATTCAACATTCTTTTAAACCGTTGATTATATCAGTTGTGGCGATTTATACAAATCACGCAATTTATAGATAGTGCAATAAATAACAGAAATTTAATTGTTTGTTTCTCCGTGAGTGGGTCCGTCTTCCTCAATCGGGTCGCTCTCCCAGTAGGGGTGGTCGTGGTCGTAGGCTCTGAAGCAGGCGGTTCCGTGGTCGCCGGGACCATCGTCCTCGATACTCGGTGCGTTGTGAACGCAGGTTTCCCTCGCTTTCGGACACCGAGTGTGGAACTTACAGCCGGACGGTGGGTCTATTGGGTCGGGGATGTCGACGTCTCGGATCGGGGCCTCGCTTTCCTCGTCCTCCGCGTTGATGTCCGGGGTTGCCCACATCAAGGCTTTGGTATATGGGTGTTGTGGGTCATCGAGGAGTTCCTTCGCGGGGGCTATCTCCACGACCTCGCCCATATACATCACCCCGATTCGGCCGTCCGCGTACTCGGAGAGATATCTCGCGTTCGCAATGTTGTGACTGATGAACAGATAGGAGGTTCCGACCTGCTGTTGAAGTTCTAACATCAGGTCCATCATCTCCACTCGCAAGGAAACATCAAGCGCCGAGACCGCCTCGTCAGCGAGCACGAGGTCCGGATTCATCAACAGCGCGCGGACGAGCGACACCCGTTGTTTCTCGCCGCCCGAGAGCTGGTGAGGATATCGATCGGCATAGTCGTCAGGCGGCGTCATCCCGACGTGTTTAAGCATTCCAAAGATTAACGCCTCACGGTCCTCGTCGGTGAGGTCCGGCTGGTACTGATCGAGTGGTTTCACCAGACTCGATTTGACTGTTCGGTTCGGATTCAGCGACGACCCCGGATCCTGATGGATGATCTGGAGTTGCTGTCTGATCGTCTCGTAGGGGATCGATATCTCCTCCGAGAAATCACGAGCATTCCAGATATCCTGTCCCCGATACGCCACACTTCCATCTGTGGGACGTCTAACCCCGATCGAGGTCTTTCCGAGGGTGGTCTTCCCACATCCTGATTCGCCGACCAACGATACCACGTCGTTCTCGTAAATATCCAAACTGACGTCGTCGACAGCACGGACGACCTCCGGATCGTCGAACATGCTCAACAACCCGCCTTGCTGTTCGAACTCGACGTCCACGTCGGTCAGGGATACCACCGCGTCCGCCGACCCACGACCGACACCAGTCGTTGACGAGGATTGGGTGTCGCCCTCGTCTTCGAACGACAATGGGATCGTTTCGGCGCTGTCCTCCCAATGATGGCACGCTGCAGTGTGATTTTCGCCGACCGATTGGAAGGCTGGGTCCTGTGTCTGACATGTCTTATCGGCCAGCGGACACCGGGGATGATATGAACACCCCGCTGGCGGGTTCACCGGATCGGGTGAAGAACCCTCGACGGGTTGCATCTGTGACAGTGACATATCGAGGTTTGGAACAGACCGGAGTAATGCCCGCGTGTAAGGATGTTTCGGCGATTCAATGATTCGCTCGGTTGGCCCCTTCTCGACGAAATGAAACGCATACATCACGGCAAGTCGGTCGGCGAGACTTGCCACGAGCGGCAGGTCGTGCGTGATGAACACGATAGTGAGGTCGTAGCGTTCCTGGATGTCCTCCAACAGCTGGAGGATCGTCCGCTGCATAAGGAGATCGAGGGCTGCCGTCGGCTCGTCCATCACCAACAGGTTCGGTTCGAGGATCAACGAGAGCGCGATCAGGGCGCGCTGGCTCATTCCGCCACTTAGTTCGTGCGGATACGATGCAAGGACGCGCTCCGGATCGAGATAAAGATCCCTGAGCAACTGCTCGGCGCGTTCCATCCCTTCCGCTACGTCGTAATCGTGTGCCTTCAACGTTTCTTTGAAGTGGCCACGGATCCGCATCGTCGGGTTGAACGAGGACATCGCTCCCTGAAATACCATCGAAATATCCTCCCAGCGGAGCCGTCGGAGTTCTTCGTCGCTCAACCCGAGAATATCGATGTCGTCGCCATTTTCGTTGTGGTACGTGATATCCCCCGAGACGACACCGGGTTCGACCACCGCATCCAAGAGTGCGGATGCAAACATTGATTTCCCGCTTCCGGACTCGCCGACGACGCCGAGAATTTCGCCGGAGTAGATGTCAAGCGACGCATTGTCGAGTACCGTCGAAGTTCCCCGACCCATACCGAACTTCACCGACACTCCGTTGCTCTCGATCACGGTGTCTCTGGCGGCATGTTCATCGCTCCGTATGCTGCTCCGATCTTGCTGACTCATTGGTCGCTCTCCGTCCCTTCGTATCGTTCGTAATTAAGCATTCGCATCAACGATATTGTCGGTCAGTAGTACGTAAAGTTCTCCGAAGGAGGGCCCGGTACCGATGATCGATCCACGGGCACCGTGGTCACTGGGTTTCCGGTCGACAGTATAATCGCTCGACGGACTCCCCGGGAGCGACCATTGTATCCGGAGGGTTAAGGCCACATACCAACGAAGGTGGGTGGATGACGGGAAAAACGAGTTACGATTTCGGCGGGGAGACGGCGTTCGTCACGGGATCGACGGACGGGATCGGTCGCGGCATCGCGACGGCGCTCGCTGTGGCGGGGGCGGATGTTGCCGTCAACGCCCGTTCGTCCGGGGACGTCGAGACAACCGCGGAAGCACTCGACGCCCGTGGAGAGGGAACGGTGATCGGGGTCGCGGCCGACGTCGGCGACCCCGACGAGTTACGGTCGGCCATCGAAACCGCGATCGATGCCTTCGGCTCGCTCACGCTGTTGGTGAACAACGCCGCGAGATGGCCGGAGGAGAACTCGATGGTCGAGGCGAGCCTCGACGACTGGGATCGCACGATGGCAGTCAATGCCCGTGCACAGTTCCACGCCACGAAACTCGTCGCCCGCCACATGATCGACGAAGGGATAGAGGGCTGTATCGTGAACCATTCGAGCCAGACCGGCGATCGACGCGCCGGCGACCGTGGCCTCTACGGTGTCTCGAAAACCACGGTCAACGGGCTGACGTGGCGGTTGGCGAACGACCTCGCGCCGCACGGCATCCGCGTCAACGCCGTCTCGACGGACGTCACGGAGAGCCGACAGCTCCGTTACGAGGCCGAAATCGAGGCGCGCGAACGACGGGCGACAACTGCTGAGGTACTCGATGAATGGGGCGGCGCTCGGCCGCTGGGTCGGTTGGGCCACCCCGAAGATATCGCCGACGGCGTACTGTTTCTCGCGAGTGACAAAGCCGAATACGTCACCGGAACCGTCCTCCGCATCAGCGGTGGCGGCAATCTCGAATAGCGCACGAGTTCCGGACTAGCCGAACAGCCCTCGAAACGTCTGATGCCGGATCCACGCGCGATCGCCCGTCGAGAGACCATCGCACTCGTCGAGCCACGAAACACACTCCCCATAGCCCGCCCATCGATCCATCCACGGATAGTCCGAACCTATCATGAGGCGATCGGAACCGAACCACTCGACGAGACGCCGGACGTAGGGATGAAGGTCCGAGTACGGCCATCCTTCCGCCGACGAGCGAGGGAGCGAACTCAGCTTCATGTACACGTTCGGGTGGGCCGCGAGGGCACGCAGACGGGTCCACGGCGGTTCGTCCGGGGCAGTGGTTCCATCGGGCCATGCCATATGATCGATAACTACGGTGATCCCCGGATGTCCCTTCAGGATCGTCTCGATCATACACAGTTGCTGGGCTTTCGGGAAGACGAACACGGTGGTCCCGAGTTCGCTCGCCGTCTCCCATATCGGCCTCAGACGGTCATCGAGGATCCACCCCGTTGTTCGATCCATTGCGGACGGAACCGGATCGTAGCGCAACGCCGCATGCATCCGTACGCCGAGGATTCGGTCACGACCGACCAGTCGTCGTAATCGATCGACGGCATCCGCCGCGAAGAAATCCATCGTTCCGACGCCCCACAACCGATCCGGATGAGCCGCGATGCTCGCGAACGTGTATTCGTTCGCGGCGGGACCGCGCCCGTACAGCGGCGGCGTCACGACTACCGCCTCGTCGACATCCGCCGCGTCCATCGAATCAATGAGTCCCTCGTGGGTGTACGCACCCGACCAATCCGGCGGGAGGTCGTCGCCGACCCATGGACGGGTCTCGCTGTTCTCGCCCCATGCATGCGTGTGTGCGTCGATCGTCGTCATAACGTGACTTCCATGTGTCATCGGATGGGTCGAAATCGGTTCGTGTCGCCGGTGTGGCCCTCAATCCGCCATGCTTGGCTGTGAGGGGGCCTCGGCTTCGTCACTTTCGGTATGATGCTCGCTGTGACGGGTGCGAACGCGCGGGTTGAACACCCTATCGCCCCCTTGTGCGAGGAGGATCGTCGAAAGGGAAAACAGGATCAACGCACCCATCGGGAAAAGGAGCCACGGGAGCGACGTGAGACTATACAGTGAGCCTTCACTAACCGCCTGATTGATCGTGACGCCCCAGTTTGGCTGGCCCGTGGCGATAATTCCAAGATAGAACAGGGCGACCGACTCGAAGATGATGCCGCGCGCCGCCGACGCGAAGTTGATCGCGATGTAGGGGATCACGTTCGGAACGATGTCGGTCACGCCAATGCCAACCGACGACACCCCGATGATCCGGGAGGACTCGACGTAGGATTCCTCGCGCAGCGACAACACCTGCGAACGGAGCGCCCGCGCGAGCCCGGTCCAGTTGTTGATCGCGAGGACGATCCCGATGAGATACGAGTTGCTCAGGTCGATAAAGAAGGACAACAGGATGACCAATGGAAGCCCCGGAATCGTCATCATCGTATCGGTGACGATCATCAGCACCCTATCAGTCAAACCACCGACATACCCCGAGAGAATACCGACGATCGAGCCCACGATCATCGCGAAGAACGCCCCCGCGACCACCATCTTCAGGATCTCCGGCGTCGCGTGGGTGACGAGCGCGAAGATACCCTCGCCGCTGCCCGTCGTTCCGAGCGGGTATTGCGGGTTCGTAAACGGAGCCACGTAGATGTCATCGACCGACCCTTTCGGTGCGGGAACGAGGGATGGGCCCACCAATCCGAGGAACAAAAAGGCGACCATGATGCTGGAACCGAGGCGAGCACGCCAGTCGCTCAACAGGATCCGGATCGGCGTCGCGACGTACTCCTCGGTGGTGTTTCGGGCCCGGTCAGTAAGCGAGGCCGACTCGCCGGAGTACTCGTGATCGATGTACGCCCCGAACTGATCCATGTATTCCTCGACGCTCTGGTGGTCCGCCTCGGATCGCCGGTTCGACTCGGCGGAACTGACCAACCGCTTGATCGGGTTGTTCCGGAGGAAGTTTCTGGAACCGTAGCTCTCGCGCGTACCTTCATCGCTCACGCGGGGGTCAAGCCGACCGTAGCTGAGGTCGGCGATGTAGATCATGATGATCGTGATCGTGGTGAGCATGATGATCCCGCCCATCATGAGCGGGTAATCGCGCGCTTGAATCCCCTTGAACAGGATCAACCCGACGCCACGGTAGGTGAAGATCTGTTCTAGGATCACCGACCCGCCGAAGATACCGCTGATGCCGATCAGAAATCCGGTATACAGGGGCAAAATGGCGTTTCGTCCGACGTACAGCGTCGCGATCCGACGCGGGTACAGCCCCCGCAGGCGCGCGACCCGAAGGTAGTCCTTCCCGAGTTCCTGAATGCTGTTTCCCCGCATTCCGAGCGCCCACCCGCCGAATCCCGTGACGGTCGTCGAGATGATCGGGAGCGCCGCGTGGCGAAGTGCCGAGACGAGGAACGGAAGGTTGAGTCCGGGGACCGTCGTGTCGGCGTATCGACCCCGGGTCGGGAACCACTGCAACTGATAGCCGAGGAAGAACAAGAACAACAACGCGGCGACGTAGTACGGGATCGAGCCGCTGAGTATCGCGTAGATGGTGCTCCCCGTGTCGAGCCAGCTTCCCTCCCGGTAGGCCATGAACGACCCGAGCGTAATGCCGATCACGAACGTCAGGACGATCCCGATCGAGGCGTAGAAGATCGTCCACGGTAGGGCATCAACGAGGAGCTGTGAGACCGGCTGGTTGTAGATCACCGACCGGCCGAAGTCGCCGTGGAGGAACACCGAACTCATGTAATCCACCCACTGCAAGTAGATCGGTTGGTTGACGTTGACGTTGACGTACGTCTGTGCGAGCTGGGCGATCTCGCCCCTCGATAGGTCCGACGCCCCGCCCTGATACAGCTGTGCGATGATGTAATCCTTCGGTCCGCCCGGCAGGAGCTGTATCAAGAAGAACGCGGCGTTGATCACGATGACGACGGTTAGTAGCGCCTGTAACGTCCGCTTGAGATACCATTTCATGATGAGTATGACTGAACCAGTATTGGTGTTCGTTCGATTATTTAGCCTTTAGGTAGCCCTCGCGCGTGACGTAGCCGAGGAAGTCCCCGACTTGGAGCTTCTTGCTGTCTTTGGGAACCGTTAAGTCGAAATCGCTCGTGTTGACGAAGACGTAGTTCTGTTTCTGGAATATTTGGACGAACGGCATCCACCAGTTGGACGCCCACGCGATCTCCTGAATGAGCCGTTTGGCCTCGGCTTTGTCGCTCGTCCGCCCGAGTTTATTGGTTTTCTCGTCGAAGTCGAACGGCTTCGGGCTGGCGTTCGGCTTGTTGAGCGGGGGAGCTTTGATCTTCGGGGTCTGGTTGTTGTAGTCGGTTCTCGCCGGCGTCAGCGAACCGAGGTTGTTGTAAAAGCCGTAGTAGGGGTAGCCATCGGGCGTCGCGAGCCAGATACCGACGAAGCCGGTGTCGAAGTCCTGATTCGGAACCGTCCGACTGAAGAACGTGGTGGTTTCGATACCGCTTTTCGTAGTCTGGATGCCGAAGTCGTTGAGCATTTGGGTCGTGGCGTTCCAGATCTTGCTCTCTTGCCACCCCGAGGGGTATTTGTACTGGAGGTCGACGGACTGTCCGCCCTTGGCCCACGTCCCGTTGTTTTTCTCGTATCCCGCCTCCTTCATGAGTTGAGTGGCCTTTTTCTCGTTGGCCTTCCGGCCGTAGTCGATCATGTTCTTTCGTATTTCGTCGGTGAGGTACTGGCTAGTCGCCTTGGGCGACATTGCGGTCTGCCACGTCGGCTCGCCGACCGGCTTGCCACCCAGTTTGGATATCTTATCGAGGTCGAGGAGATGTGCGATGGCCTGTCGCTCCTTTCGATGTCCGACTTTGTACTCGTTCTTGTCGTCCTTGACACCGAAGAAGGTACTTTCCGGGCTGAACGCGTTCATCCCGCCGACGGGGACCGGAATCTTGATCCAGTTCCACGGGCCGTCGGTCAACTGTTTGATCGTAGTCTGGGGTAACTGTCCGCCGGTCTCGTCGATATTTCCGGAGATGGCGGCCTGTGCCACGCTGGCTTGATCCGAGAACGACTGTGATTGGATCTGGTCGATATTGATGTTCTTCGCTCGGGGGTGATCCTTGCGGAGTTTGCCGACGACGCGCTGGCTCGATATCTTCGTAATTTTCCACGGTCCGCTCGAATACGGCTCGGTGATCTTCACGTCCTGTAGCAGTTTCGTCCGGAGTTTGCTCCTCGCCGAATCGTTCTTCGCATTCTTAAACTTCTTTAGGTACTTCTCGAAGATGTCGGCCTTCACGTTCGCGACGCCGGGGAGTTTGGAGAGTACGATCTTCGGATTTGTCGAATCGACTTCGAGTTCGAGGGTGTGTTTGTCCGGCGTCTTGTACGAATTGAACGTGTCGCGTTCGAAGACGAACGATTCGAGTTCCGCCTGAATCCGAATGTCCTTCGAAGTTAGGGGAGTGCCGTCGGCCCATGTGTAGCCGTTGCGGAATTTGATGGTGAAGGTTTTGCCGTCGAGGTTCCAGTCCTTTACGAACATCCCGACGCGCTTTTGGAGACCTTCGTGATACGTTATCAACGGTTCGTAGAAGAGACTTCCCGAACCGATGCCGTTCTCGGGGTTGCCGTTGTAGGGATTGAGATTCAGGTCGTTGTAGTTGTTGTCGGTCGGCAATTTCATCACCGCGGAACCGCTCCCCCCGGATCCGCTTCCGCCGGAACCGTTGTTGCTGCCATTGGATTGGCCTTGCTGAGCGCTACATCCGGCGAGCAACAGCCCTGAAGCTCCAACACCGGTGGCTTTCAGAAGCTGTCGCCTATCTACCTCGAAACGGTCTGGCTCCATAGATCGGTCGTATATCGACCCTACCAAGTCTGGTGTTGTTGAGAGGGAAGACAAGACCGTTACAGCTAGTTAGCTGATACGTATCGCGGCCGGGAATGGTACTTNCAAGTCTGGTGTTGTTGAGAGGGAAGACAAGACCGTTACAGCTAGTTAGCTGATACGTATCGCGGCCGGGAATGGTACTTTTGTTTGATCTTATAGATGAGCAAAGAGTTTTGTATTTATTCCTATTACTTTCGCGAAGATGAATTCGCGTCACGATAGCGCAGCCGCTCCGCATGGAGCGGCTCGCGTACCTCTTCCTATCGATTAGTCTGCCTCAAGAT
>NZ_AOMC01000084.1 GCF_000336695.1 Halococcus morrhuae DSM 1307 | reverse complement strand
GCCTCAAGATCGCGGCTCCACAGATACCGCTTCTTTGTCTCGGTGAAGAGCGGGATCACTGCTTCCATCTCAATCTCCGGGAAGAGCTCGCGCATCCGCGCGAGCGATTCCTCTTGCGAGATGTAGCCGTGTTTGACCGTCCGCACGGTCATCTGGGTCTTGAGGAACGACTGGACGCCCTCATGCGTCCGAAATCGACGCTTTACCTGCGTCGATTTCGTGTGGCTGAAGTAGCGTTCGGCGNCTCGAAGATGGATGGCGAATTTGTCGAAGTTCTCCATCACCTCCTCGACATAGGTCCGGACCGCTGGCGGCAGGTGCTCGATTTTATCGAGCACCGCCTCAAACCGCCGGAAAGCCGCTGGATACGACGGAGCCGCGAACACGCTCTTGAACTCACTCCAGACGATCGCGGCGTGAAGCTTCTTCGCGTTCGAGTAGCGAACGCTCTGGAACACCTCGTTCCGGAGCTTCTTCTCGCCGTTTTTCAGGAAATGGTAGTGACACCGGTGGTGAAACGCGCCGAGATCGTCTTCCACGATCTCGGCATAATCCGAGCGGCCATCCGTGGTCACGACGAATACGGGCTTGTTTTCGAGGGCAGTGGTGAGAAATTCGCGGACAGTGGCCTTCTCGCACCCGTCGACGACTTGTTCGGCGACGGGTGCTCCCATAAGATCATCGTAGAGCAATAACCGGTATGCCCGCTTTCCATCGATGCGGAGATACTGCTCGTCATACGTGNTCATACGTGCAGATGCCCGAATACGTGGGGAGATCGTTGCGGACGATCTCCCCTGTATCTTCGGTGATCCAGTTGCGAATCTGCTCGTCGGATGGTCGAACGCCAAAATGAACGGTACAGATGTCCTGAAGTCGCCCAAGGGACACGTTGGTGAACGCGTTCACAACGCGTACCAGCTGTCTGACCTCATCGGGATNCGGTATGCCCGCTTTCCATCGATGCGGAGATACTGCTCGTCATACGTGCAGATGCCCGAATACGTGGGGAGATCGTTGCGGACGATCTCCCCTGTATCTTCGGTGATCCAGTTGCGAATCTGCTCGTCAGATGGTCGAACGCCAAAATGAACGGTACAGCTGTCCCGTTTCGAGTTGATAAGGATACCGAGCGAGCAAGGTGCGGAAGACGACAAGAACAGGCGGTATGAATTAGCCAGTACGATCTGATCGACAAACCGAGGTGCTTCACTCAGCTTGACCCCGGAATTTCACCTGCTAATCGAATTAGTGAATCAGATTCGGGAGAGCCGCCGCTCATGGCGGCGGCGATCTCGTCCCAAAACCGGACTCAGCCGTACGAGGGCAGCGACTGATTCCAGCGTGTCCGGAGCTTCCGGATCGCTTCCGGCACGCCACCCCGCAGCGGGTGGCAGCGCCGGAACCACTCCATCAGCACGTACCCGATCAGCGTACAGAATAACTCGAACAACACGCCGTTCAGCGATTGTGAGTGGAAATTCTCGACGTTGGTGTACTGTTTCAGCTCACGGAACAGAATCTCGATCAGGGTCCGCAGCGTGTAGATGCGCACCACGTCCACCGGATCATACTCTGCTGGAGACAACGTCGTCAGATACTGGATTTCTTCGCCCTCAGCGTCTCCAACCACGATTCGACGAAATTCTTCACCAGTCTCAGCAAGTTCGATCCGCTGATCAGACACGCTTCGTGTCCCTACTTCATCGGTGACCTCGACGTCTTGGACGCGCTCCAAGACGTCGAGTCGGGCGTCTGATCGAAGCAACGTGACGAAATCTTCGTCACGTCGCTTCATCGTACAGAAACGGTCGTAATCGAGGTAACCACGGTCAAAGACCCGAATCGGCGAGTCGAGGTCTGCGAAGACCTTGACATCGCTCTGGAGGTGATCGAACTGTGTCGGTTCACGCGTGTCACCCGCTGTGACGGTCACACCGAGCGGATGTTTGTACTCGCCGTCGACGCGTGCGGCCAGATTGAGTTTGAGTCCACCGTCAGCTGGCTGAATTTCATGCAGAACTTCGCTGTCGTGGATTTCGCTCGGAATAGCAACCGATCTGGTGAGCGTGAGATTGGTTGCGTCGGTTGCGACGATGGCACGGTCAATCCGCTCCAGACGCTTGCGTTGAACGCCACGCTGGTGATACAGCTGCGGAGTATGAAGGAGTTCGAACAGCACGTGAACGACCGCGCGGTAGTCGCGGTCGTTCGTCCACCGCGAGAAAGTTGAGGCGGCCATGTATGCCATCTGATCGTGAGTATCGGTTTTCTCGGCGAGTTCAGCCAGCGAATCAGATGGGTTGATTCCCTCGAAAGCACCGATCCTGAGATGGTTGTCGAAATCGTGTTTCTCGTTGTAGACGCCGATATCGAACTGTTCAGCAATGAACTCGCTGTCGACTGCGTCGAGCAGCGAGTAGAATTCGCTCGCAGTGGTCGGTGATCGGTGAGATTCATCAGAGACCGTTGGCTTCGGTGACCGCCTCGTCTGGGATTCAATCGTGCTTGCCATCAGTCCGGACGTGATGGACTCACGCCGGCTTTAAATAGTCGAAACGGGACAGCGGTACAGATGCCCTGAAGCCGCTCAAGGGACACGTTGGTGAACGCGTTCACAACGCGTACCAGCCGTCTGACCTCATCGGGATACTGGTGTTCGTCCTCGATGTAGGACAGACTCGGCGAGAACGTCCCGCCACAGATGCGACACCGATACCGC
>NZ_AOMC01000083.1 GCF_000336695.1 Halococcus morrhuae DSM 1307 | reverse complement strand
TGGTTGACATTACACTCTCTGCCGCACCAACCTTCTAAGAACCTGATGAGTTGCGTCGCTGCGCCGCAGCGACGCCACGATATTCCGAGGCCACCTCTCACTATTCGAGCATAGTTGTGCTCGTCCTCACCAACACTCTACTTGGCAGGGCCATATCAGTACCTCACAAAGTGGGTTGGGTGAACGGGCTGCTTGATCGGTTGATGCAGCCAGACCAAGCAGCCAACGAACTCACCAGCAGGTGCTTAACTTTCTCGTCAACACTCTGGATGAGGAGATCGATATCGAACTCGGCGAGAACGCCGATATCGACTCCGAGGACATCTGGGACGTCCTTGACGTGCCGTCCCAGACGATAGTAGGTGGACTATTTATGACCTTCCCCCGTTGACGAACTGCTATGTACGGAATCCTCACGAGCGACCCAACGCTAGCCCGCGCGGACGTCGGGGAGTTCGTTCATTTCGTCACTGACGATGTGAGCGGTCGACGTGGCACTCCACTCGACGGCGTCGTCAATGCCGTCGCTTGCTGGGGGAACACAGAGATCGTTCGAGACGACCCAGACCGCGCCGCAACCACCACCAAGGGAACACGGGCGACACCCGAGACGGAGGGTCACCACTGGGGAACGATCTGCCCGACAGACCCCGACTATCGCGCTGGACTCCTCGACCGGATTGAGACGGTCGGTGACAACGGGGACGTCAGACTCACCACACCCGGCTTTCCCGGTGGCGGGTTCTGTCGCTGTGTGCGCTGTGAGCGACAGTTCGCAACGAGCGAGTTCGACGACCGTGTCGCGTGGCGGACGGCGACCATCACACGGTTCGTCAGGGAAGCGAAAAATCGGATCACGGGAGACCTTATCGTCACACTGTACCCGGATCCGTATCCCGGCAATCTCCGCGCCCGCGCCGGGATAGACCCACAAGCTCTCGAATCGGTGGCTGACGGCTTTCTCGTCCCGCTCTGTAGTATCAGCTACGAGACGACGTACTGGGTCGAGTCGCTGGCCCGTGGCTTCGCTCACGAACTCGGTGACCTCGACATACCACTCACGTTTCAGCTATCGGCGTCCGAAGCCGGAGTCGACCGTCTCGTTGATGTGACCCATCAGATCGAATCGTACGCCGATGCGGTCGTCTACGGGACCTACGAGGGCGACTTTGAGACTGTTCGAGAGGTCATCCATCGTCGCGGGACGGCTACACCACGGTCTCAGCCCGTTTGAACGTTCCCGAGGTCTCTTCGTCGCGTCACTATTGATCGTCTTCTTCGAAAGCACTGGTCGTCTGATCGGTTCCATTGAATCGCCATAGGAAATAGAATTTTCTGCCTGACCTCAGAGCGTGTTCTGAAACCACTCTTAGTGGGCTGGCTTTCGATGCAGAGAGTCAGTGCTGAATCTTCCTCGATGATTTTGTCTTGGCTTGGATGACTGTGTGTGAAACCACTCAGCAACATCCGGCCAAACGTCCTCATGTGAACTGTTCGAAAACAATAGGCCGATATGTCCGGTAGGGTGTTCGATAGTGCTCACGTTGTCGGTGCCGATGACGGCATTGAATGGCTGTGACGCTTTGGAAGGGATGAGATGATCATCCTCACCGGTAATCTGAAGCACGGGCATATCGATCTCCGTAATATCGACGTGTTCACCGTTGAGATAGAAATCATTCGTGAATAGCTTGTTGTCCTGATATATATCTTCCACTAGTCGGATGTAGGTTTTGCCTGCCACGTCGATACCGTCCGAGAACCATCGCTCCATCCGAAGGAAGTTCTTGACGAACTCTTCGTCGTCCAGATTCTCGTACAGCCGGATGTACTTGCCAACCGTGCTATCGACAGGATCCATCAGCGTAAAAATCACGTAGAGCAGTTCCGACGGCATATTTCCATATATATCGATCACGGTTTCGGGATCGTAGTACGTCTCATCGCTCCACAATTCGAGCAACCCGCCAGTATCGTTGAGATAGAGTGGGCTGGCTATCAGCCCAAGTGCGTTCACCTTCTCGGAGTGGAGTGCAGCGTACATCGCTGCCATCGTCCCGCCCGTACAGTAGCCAAGGAGATTGATCGACTCCTCTCCTGAGCGCTTGCACACCTCGTCGACGCTATTGGCGATGTAGCGGTTGACGTAATCACCGAACGTCAGTCCCGTATCATACCGCGTGGGTTCGTTCCACTTGAGAAGGTACACGTCGTGACCGTCTTCCAATAGATGGCGAATAACGCTCCGAGCAGGTTGTAGATCGAGGATATACGATTTGTTGATAAGTGCAGCGATAACGAGAATCGGCACGTCGTCTTGCTCGTCCGTCTGTGGTTCGTAGTGGTGCAACTCCAGCATGTCCTCAGTACAGACGACCTCACTCGGTGTCTGACCCACCTTAACGGCCGAAACTTCGTCGAGTCGCTCTTTTGTAACCGAGAGCTTGTGGAGCGATTCTGTGAGTGTATCCACTATCTCGCACGAGCGGTTACGCATCGGTACGACTGGGTCGCCCGGTAAATCAGTGATTGTTGACATTGGTGTCTGGATAGTATGAAATGGTTGGCTGAATGTGATTCGCGTTGTTTGTGCTGATTCGGCGTCGATTCATCGCATGTAGCGTCAGTTCGCGAGCGAAGTCAGCTCCTCGACATCGGGAATGTGTTCGCTCGCAGAGGTGATCTGTTTCATGCGCTGTTCGTGTTTGTTGGTTGCGTACTCGGTGAGTTCTGTCGGCGTGACGCCTTCGTCACCGGCGCGCTCGTAGCTTGGAATCGCTGCCTGCACCAACGGCAGGAGGTCGCCGACGGTCTCTTCGATGATGGTTGGCTGTATGCGCTCGGTTTCGACGAGTTCTTTGAGCTTTGCCATCCCGAAGCCGACGTGGCGGCCTTCGTCGCTGCGAATATAGGTGAGGCCCGAGACCAGTCCTGGCAGGTGGGGGATGTCAGGATAGGTGTCCTCGTCGAACTGGCGCGTGAGTCCGTAGTAGCCAGTCTGGGCGAGGATTCCCTCGACGGTCATGTGGTAGTGTGAGTACGCTTTCGCGCGATTTTCAGGGGTATCCTCATCGAGTAGTGCGGCCATTGCGGCCTCGTTGCGCTCGAACAGCTCGTCATATTCGTCAGAGAACCACCGCTCGTCAGCCGGCGAGGAGTGTTCCTGACCACGGTCGTCCTCCGCCGCGTGGATTACTTCGCGCCAGTAGCGGTCGAAGAAGTCCGAGTGTTTGGCTTCCTCGTAGAGTTGGGTCGTGATGAACAGTTGGTCCTCAAAGTCATCGAGCGCGACCGCCAGCGGTGCGAGATCCTCTGCAACGGCATCCTCACCCGCGCCGAACAGCGCGAGCGCGCGCTTCAATCCATCGAATGCCGCATCGTCGAGTTCATTGAGCGCCTCGCGGTCGGCATCGAGGTCGATGTCGTGGGGGTCCCAGTGTTTCTCAACGGCGTGGCGGTAGTATCTGAACGTCTGTGCATCAGTATCGATCTGCATCGATGCGTCGGTGGTCGCCATGACAGCTATGAGTAGGTCCCGTCGATGAACGAATGTTGAGCCTAATTCGTTGTGGTGTTTATCAATGGTTCTCGTCGAGAGCGACAGTATGCTGAATGAGTCGGTCCTGCGCGCGGCGAAGCCGTTCGGAGACCGACGGTGCGGACACGCCGAGTTCAGCGCCAATCTCTGCTAGGGAGCCGGTTCGAGGAATCGAGAAATAGCCCGCTTCGTGGGCTACAAGCAGCGTTTCGCGCTGTTTTGGCGTGAGTCCATATTCGTTGTCGGTCTCGGGTGAGGCTTCGAATATCTGGTCGAGTTGAAACGTAATACCGTACGTCTCACAGGCGTCGTGGAACTCGGCGAGCGCCTCACGGTCGGAAAATCGGATACGTGCTCGCCATCCCGTCGGCGTGATCATCGCGTTGATTGGGGCGGTATCCAATCGAACGAACTCAGTATAGATGGCTGGCGGTTGGTCGGATAATTCCACCCGATAGAGACGGCGATTCTCTGTCGTTCCGAGGACACTGTACGTCGCCACCGCTGTATCGTCGAGTGCCGCTTCAAGGGTATCGAATGTCTCGCCTTCGGCCCAGAAAACGATCACCGGCCGGCTGCGCTCGGAGGTAAGAATATCATCAATTCTGAGAGTTGAATCCGAAGCAGTAGCGGCAACCGCTGTTAGCGGTAATCGGTCCGAGATCAGATCGAACTCGACAACGAGAGCCATCGGTATTCGAGAGAAGGGACGGTCTCCTCAATAATAATTCGACTTTGAACGTTTATAAGTGGTGTTGAATCACACCGATTTAGAACCTCAAGCGACGAATCTATTCTTCGATTCGTCACCCGGTTGAGCACGTTTGTGGCCGGAAAAACGTCACATAGTCGGCGATCACCACCCACGTGATCGCCTCGCTATGGACGGTCATACCCAAACTCTGGGATTTCAAGCTGTCTCCACGACGTTCTGAGGATGCCTTATAAATATGCAGAGCCGAGTAAGATAATCTATCTTTTAACCAGTCTGATCAGGAACCCTCATTTCTGGCCATGCTGACATTCCCCACGGATCACTCTGTTGCCTTTGTTCGAGCCAACTTCGGCGAGATTCTGTATCACGAGGCCAAACAGCCATCGCCGTCACGACTTCCCCTGCTTGAGGAGGCAAATGCCGAGCTGTGTGGCGGTTTTCATCTCAATCAAACACGACTGCATCAAAGGTCAGTCACCCTCACGTGCTCTGACGTGCATGTCATAGATCGACCTTTGTGAGTCCCTGATGTACTTCACACTCCGGTGACTTCAGCGGGATTCTCATGGAGTCACCCGCTGATGTATAAAACAAATTTCATGGCACAGGTGCTTTTATAATAATCGTAGGAGAATCGGTGGCCACTGGTGTCACGCAGGTCCGGAAGACTACGGATGCGTGACACCGGGGAGTCATCATGACAGGACTACACACGCTCGGCGGTGGAATAGTACTTCAAGCAGTCCCACAGCCCCTCCAGCCGCTGGTGCAGGGCTTCCTTTCGGCGATTCCGTCGATCATCGCCGCGATCGTCATCCTCATAATCGGCTGGATCGTCGGCATCGTTCTCGGCAATGCGGTCAAACGCGTCATCAGAAGTATCAGTCCCTCACAGTACGTTTCGGGGACGCCGCTTGAACCCGAGGGCGACGCCGACGAGTCCCTTGTGGGTGGACTCGGGAAGCTCGTCAAGTACATTATCATGCTCTGTTGATCGACAGACAGCGAAGGGGTGGGGTAGCTGAATACAACTCTTAGCGGCTCTAACCAATGATTCGACGTGACACACGAT
>NZ_AOMC01000082.1 GCF_000336695.1 Halococcus morrhuae DSM 1307 | reverse complement strand
AAATCGCCGACGAAGTAAACATCCCCACCCTACCGCTCGGGCTGACGCCTTCGCGCTTGAGGGTGGGGCTTTTCAGCGTGGTCTCGGGCCTTCTTATCCAACCGTAACGACGGAAGGACTTTCGACCGTCAGCAACCCGCTGTTCATGGGCACGTCTACGGGTGCCCCTCCGTCGGAAGACTTGTGCGACCGACGGAGTTTCTTTGCGTACTTCACCGCGATATTCTTCGCGGCGTTGTAGTCCGCGTGGACGCTGTATCCGCATTTCAGGCACTCGAACGAACCGCCGTCGCGGTTGTCCTCGTGCGTGAATCCACAGTCGGTACGCGAACACTGCTGACTCGTGTAGTTCGGCGGTATCTGCCGAACGCTGATACCGTCTTCCACGGCCTTGTACGAAACGAAATCGTACAGTTTGCGGAACGCCCAGCGGTGTTGCCACGTTGCCCACGGAAGCCGTTCGCGGATGTCGGTCAACTCCTCGAACGCGATATGCGTACAGTCGTTCTCGCGGGCTTCGGCGAGAATCGCGTTCGACGCTTCGTGTAAGAGAATCGTGAAGCGTGTTTCCTCCTTCTGTCCGACACGCTGCATGGCTTCGTGCGCCCACCGCGTTCCCGTCTGTTGGAGGGAA
>NZ_AOMC01000081.1 GCF_000336695.1 Halococcus morrhuae DSM 1307 | reverse complement strand
AGTACGCGCCGTCGCGGGCAGTGAGCGTGCTTTCGGTTAGCTCCCACCGTTCGTCGTTCAGGAATTGCCACTGGTAACCGTCGTCGTTCTGTGGAAGGACGAGCGGGCACCGGACGCGGCCTTCGACCGTCGAGAGCGATACCGAATTGTCCTCGAACAGCGTCATGGTCCGCGTGTCGTAGGTGATGGTCGGGGCCGTGAAGTTCGGTTTCGAGACCTTCAGCCCCTTCGACCGTCGCTCGTGACACCCCGTTATCGCTTCGGCGGTTTGGTGCGTGGCGAGAATCGCGTGCTGGCTCCCTAACTCGGTATCCTCGCGGATACTATCGTAGGCGAGCGGTTGCACATCGCTCTTGGATTTGGTGTCCGGCCACGCCATGTCCGTAGCGATTTGGCAGCCGTCGCGGTAGGCGTCGATGGTCGCTTCGAGCAACTGACGTTGCTCGTCGCTCACGTCGAGGCGCGTGACGGCGGTGCGACGGACATACTCCTCTGCCACATTCTTCAATGTATCCGTGTATGCTTAAGTACGTCGGTAATGCCCAGCTATACGAACGCGCTCCTCCCCTCCCTACTCGCGCTCCCTTTCGGTCGTGCTCCTTGAGGAAGGGGACTCCGCGCTACCAAGAAGTTGAGGAGCTGCGAGAGCGCGGAACGGTGGCCAGCAAAAAGATCGGTGCTCGTGCGCGTGTGTGGTGGCTGCCGACGGACGAACTCGACCAGCACGATCCTGAAAGCCCGTTCTTCAGCGCGCCGTCGTTCGGGAGTGGTGGCGACGATTCGCTCGACATCGAAGATACCGACGAGGCCCTCGCCGACGCAATCGCTGGCGACCGGAGCTGAGTGTGAGCGACAGCCTGCGCTCTCGCTTTGAGCCATCGATCGAAGACGGACGTGAAGCACCAGTTCCGTTGTTCGTCGACACGAACGCGCTGTTTGCGTACTTCTACCGGGGATCGTCTCAGCACGACGAGGCCCGTGTGGCGATCGAGGCGATCGGGGACGGCGAACTCCCGTACAATCCGCTGGTCACGAATCAGTACGTTCTCGATGAGGTCGTGACACTACTGCTGTCGCGAGCAGATTGCCGAGCTGCACACGAGGCCCTTGAGACCATCCTCAACGAACCAACGTTTCGGGTTCTCGACGTCAGTCCGGGGCTCGTGGAGCACGCAATCGAGCAGTTCCGGCGCTACGACGATCAAGCGATCTCGCTCACCGATCACGTGATTGCCGTTCAGGCCGACGAGCGCGGGATCGACCACCTGTTCACCTACGACGGCGACTTTCGGACCTTTGGGATCACTGTCGTTCCCCACAGCGCCTGATCGAGGCTACGGTTCGAGGCGGGTTGTGGCTCTGAACCCTGTTTCGACGCGACTCTACAGGAGTGTATGTCGCGATCTCACCACGCCCGATCACGGCTGCACGACGAGTTTCCCGAACGCATCCCGGCACTGCATATCGGCGAACGCCTGGCCCGTCTCGTCGAGTGCATACTCGTCGTCAACGACCGGCTCGATCGCTCCCGCAGCCGCGAGGTCGACGAGCGTTTCGAGATCTGGCTGGGTGCCCATCGTACTGCCGATGATCTGGTTGTGCCCGAGATACAGCTGTGGGATCTCGATCGTCGATCGATCGCCCGCAGTGCGGCCACAGACGGCCATCCGACCGCCCTGCCGGAGCAGTTCCAGCCCCAGTTCGGTGTATTCGCCGCCGAGATGGTTGAGAACGGCGTCGGGTTCGCCGATCTCGTCGACCGCCGCTCGAATCTCATCCGTGGCCCCCGATTCGACGACGTGGTCGGCTCCGATGTCGGCCAGTCGGTCGGCCTTTGCCGACGAGGTCGTCGTCCCGATCGATCGTGCACCGAGCGCATCGACGAGCTGCACGCCCGCGACACCCACGCCGCCGGTCGC
>NZ_AOMC01000080.1 GCF_000336695.1 Halococcus morrhuae DSM 1307 | reverse complement strand
GTCGCAAACGTTCCATACCGCAAGAAGGCGTCCAATTCCCCTGAACTCAGCGGTAGAATCACCGGACGGAACCGGCGATCAACAGAGCATGAAATTTCGAGGGTCGTCTGACGTGCTGGCCATGAGTTGTTCCAAGCGAACACAGTACAGATACAGTGATAAATGCACCTGCGTCAGGTGGTTTCTCTCGACAAATACTGCCCGCTTCGGCTGAAAGGGAGTTACTGATCGTCAGACGTCTCGCCCTGATCTCGGCCTGATCGAACCTCTGCGAACGCGACGTTCTCGCGGACTTCTGTGATCTCGACGGTCACTTCGTCGCCGGGACGCGCTCCCGGGACGATCAGCACGTATCCACGATCGGTTTTTGCTATCCCATCACCCTGATCGCCCAACGACTCGATGGTCACCTCGCGGATCGCTCCCTGAGACACTGGTGGCTTCGAAGTCGCTGAAGTTGCCGAATTCGTCGATGGGTCTTGCTGGTCGTCGCTTCCCGCGGGCGCTGCATCCTCGAGGATCACCACTCGATAGGTCTCGCCGGCCGTAATCGCTCCCACGTCGAGCTCCTTCTTTGGTACCTCGATACTGTAGGAATCGCCTGCCTCGGTGACTGAATCGGTGAATAGACACGCCAGTCGATCGGGTATCTCGACCATTAGACGTGCTCACCGCCGTCATCGGTCACCATTACTCCCGAGGAATTGCTATCGAAAGCGCGCGGCCGAGGAACTGAAACACTACGCATGGGCTATCAGATCTCCGGCGAAACGTATTGGTCTTCCCACTCACGACGGGCCTCGATCTCCCGATAACCCCGTTGCGTCACCTGATAGTAGTTCGTTCGCCGGTCGAGCTGGCCCTTTTCGATCAACCCTTTCTCAACGAGCGTGTCGAGATTCGGATAGAGTCGTCCGTGGTGGATTTGACTCTCGTAATACTGTTCGAGTTCGTCTTTGAGCGCAAGACCATGCGGTTCGTCCTCGCTGGCAGCAACGTACAGCAGATCCCGCTGGAAGCCAGTCAGATCGTACATATATCGAAGGTGGTTATTCTAGCAGTAAAATATATCGATAGACGGATAACGAATGAGCCATCCGGCATGATTCACTCTCCAAACCCGTCGAAAACTGCTCGAAGGAGGCATTGTACACGTGAAATCCAGAGATCATTCATCTAACCCACGCTCTCCCAACGTCTCGAACGATCGTCCGCAACGCAAATTTCGAATGTAGGGCGATAGAATGAAGTTCCAAGGGTTAACCGTCTCTACTATGCCAGATTGTCTAAATTGTGGCGAATTCGTCACCGAGCAGTACGTTCGCGTGTTCGCCCCGACTGAGATGGACACCGTGCGCGTCTGCCCGAACTGTCCTGACATGGTTCGGGAAGGAAATGACGTACGCGAGGCAAAATCATCTCGGCAGTAACCGCTGATCGCTCACCTCACTAGTGATCGGATGGCGAACCCTGAGCGAGGATCCATATCTCGTCTCAGTAGGGTGAATTCGTACTCGATAGCTCCCGCTCGTCTTCGTATGGGTCTTCGATTCGTTCCTCATAGGCTGGTTCGCCGACTCTGTTTCCGTCTTCGTCCAACCGATACGCGGTCACGTCGCAGTGCGTCAGACCTGCTATGGCGTCGCCGACTACCGATGGAAGTTCAGTCGGCCCTGATTCGATTTCCATCGTCATATCATCGTTGTCACCCGATCGTTCAACGATGACGCGATACCGTTCTCGTTCTCTCTCGGCGAACCGTCCCATGCATCTCGTTGCGTACGAATGAGTGTAAAAGTTAGTGCCTAATGCTGTCTCTCGGCAGCACGAAGGGTTTTCATAGACAAAAGGGGTGAGGGATATCTCAATTCAGCATCTTCTAACCAGTCTGCCCAGAAAGGCTAATGGCTAAGATAATTTCTGAAGATCAAGGAACTTCTCACACCAGTTGTTTGCGTAGCTGATTCGGCGAGTGATTTGTTCGAAAACATCCTTGACAAGAGATTTGAATTCGCTCTCATTCTCTACGATGATTGGACACATCGTCCACTTGAGGTAGTCCCACACTTTCTCGATTGGGTTGAGATGCGGCGATCCTGACGGTAAGAAGATGAGATCGATGCCGAGTTGATGCGCACGCTTGCGCGTGTACGCGCAAACGTGCGATCCGTGCTTGTCCAGGACGAGCAGAATCCGCTTGCCGGGATTCTGCTCGCGGACCGACTCTAACACCTCGCAAATACGTTCTTTCGTCTCGTCTTCGGTGAACCTCACGACACTCTCTCCGTTGAGCGCGTAGAATCCGACCGCAGAGTCCTCAGTTTTGACCAACGGGCGTTCAACGTGTGGATCGTCGACGTACCAGACACGTCGTGAATTATCGTACGGCTGAGGATGTGAAGCATCAAAGAATCCAATCACGGTGCCGCCATCAGTGCAGACGTCCTCGTCGACGATCCATCCTTCCTCGTCATCACCCACGCGTTTGTTGTGTGGCTGCTCGTCCTCGTCGAGCGCGTCATCGACGCGCTCTTCGAGGATTTCGTCTGGGTTCTCCGGCTGATATGGACGCTTTGGCCGTGGTTTCGCATACGAGAGCCCAAGATCTCGGAGGAACGCACCGAGATAATCTGGATGGTACTCAACATCGAATTCGTCCATGAGAAGATGCTGAACCTCTTGTGATTTTGCTCTGTTGATCGACAGACAGCGAAGGGGTGGGGTAGCTGAATACACCTCTTAGCGGCTCTAACCGACGATTCGACGTGACACACG
>NZ_AOMC01000079.1 GCF_000336695.1 Halococcus morrhuae DSM 1307 | reverse complement strand
GAACGGATGGGGCATTGACATCGAAGACACCATCAACGAAATGACCCTCAAACAGAAGGTCGCTCAGATGACACAGGTGGATGTCGGCACGTTCGACCCCGAATCTGATTCGATTCCGGACCGATTCGGCGTCGACACACTTGGCGAGTATTTCTCCGAGCTCGAACTAGGGTCAATTCTCACGGGTGGGGGGACAGCTCCAAGTGCCGATCCCGAGGAGGTCGTTGCGGATGCCAACGCACTCCAGGAGTACAACCTCGACAACGCGAGTAATGAAATTCCGTTCCTCTGGGGAGCGGATGCGGTACACGGTAATGGCCTGATAGCTGGGACAACCGTGTTCCCACAGCGCATCAACATGGGCTCAACTCGGAATCCTCCGCTCCTCGAACGCGCAGCGGCCCACACCGCAGATTCGACGGCGGCGATGGGCGCACATTGGACATTCGCGCCGACGAACGAACTCATGCGCGACCCACGATGGGGACGCTTCTTCGAGGGTGTCTCAGAGGATCCTCTGTTACAGGGCGACATCGCGAAAGCCCGCGTCAGAGGAATTGAAAGTAACGACCGGGTGTGTTCGACTGACAAACACTTCGCGGGCTACTCGATCCCCGACAATGGCAACGACCGCGCGCATGCCCGAACATCGATGCGTGACTTCCGGACGAATCTGTTGCCACCCCACCGGATGGCGCTCGATGAGNATCAACGGAAAGCCCGCCCACGCCTCCAGTTGGTTGCTCCAAACGGTGCTACGTCGGCAGTACGGCTTCGATGGTGTCGTAATTTCGGATTACAACGACTTCAACCGGCTTATTGTCAACCACGACTACGTACCGAACTTCCGAGCGGCGGTACGTGAGGGGATCAACGCTGGTGTTGATATGTACATGATCGGCAACGGAGCCAGTTCGAACGGCCCGGTGACGTACATTGAGACGCTCGTGAGTCTAGTGGAGGACGGCGAGGTGCCGATGGAACGCATCAACGAGTCCGTCCGACGAATTCTCGAACTCAAGGGCAAACTTGGCCTGTTTGAGAATCCGACAGTCGACGAATCAAAGATAGACGATATTCTCGGCGAGGCACAGGACGTCTCGGAACAGCTCGCAAAGGAGTCGATGGTATTGCTGAAGAACGACCCGCTGAACGAGGACGGGGATCCCGTCCTTCCGCTTGATGACAATGAAGATCTCCTGCTGACTGGTCCTGGATACGACCCAGAACTCGACGTGAACAATCGATTTCTGATGCAGTACGGCGGGTGGACACTCGGTTGGCAGGGCATCCAGAGCGGTGCCCCGACTGAGGATGGGCCACGCCCGCGTGGCGAGACCATCGCCGACGCGATGGACGACACTGTTCATGGCACGCTCATCCACGTGCGAACCGACTTTCAGGCACAGCCGTTCAATCCTGATACCTCGGATGCTAACGGTAATTTCGGATTTACCGACGAGCAGGAAGCCGATGTTCGTGACGCCGCGAACAGCGCCGATGCCGTCGTGGTCGTGCTCGGTGAAGGTCCCCACAACGAGGGCTTCGGCGACCGCGACGAACTTGCTCTCGACTCTGCACAGAAGGACCTCGTAGCAACAATCAACGAGGAAGCGTCCGACACGCCGATCGTCGGCGTCGTGCTCGCTGGCAGTCCTCGAGGAACGGCGGCAACATTCGACATGCTCGATGCCGTGCTGTTCGCTGGCCAACCCGGCAGCGACGGTGGCCAGGCAGTTGTGGATACGCTGTTCGGAGACTACAATCCCGCCGGAAAACTCGCGTTTAATTGGCCCCGAAGCGTCGGGAAGGTGCCGAACCACTACAATCAGTATCCGCCACTTGACGATCAGGACCCGCTGTACGCCTTCGGCCACGGGCTGTCATACACTGATTTCGAGTATGCGAACCTCTCGATTTCGCCGAGTTCTGTATCAGACCCTGAAGAAGCGTCCACGGTCACGGTCAGCATCGATGTCACGAACACCGGTGACAGACACGGCGGACACATCGTGGAGGTGTACAACACCCAGTCCTATGGCTCGGTACTCCAACCCAATCGACGGCTGATGGGGTACGAGCGGGTGGCCCTCGACCCCGGCGAATCCACGACGGCCGAAATCGAAGCGGCCCTCTCGTCGATCGCGGTGGTTCCCGGTGAGGTCCCCGGTTTGCAGGGAAAAGCCATAGAAGCCGGCGAGTACGAACTTTCCATCAACGACCGGACGACGCTACAATCTTCCGACAATGACGAACTGACAACCACGCTGTCCATTCGGAACACTGCGACCATCACTGACGACCAACCAATCCCCGACCGGTGATACACTAGTGCTCTGTAATTTGTGATTTGATTGGTTTTATCTGGCTGGAGATCTTTCGTGCAGTCATACCCATGTCGCGCAAGAAGTATACGGTTGATCTAACTGAAGAACAACGAGACGAGCTTGAGAGCTTGATTTCAAGTGGCGTACACAGAATCCAAAAAGTCACCAGAGCACGTATATTGCTAAAGGTGGACGATAATTGGACTGATAAGGACATCAGCGAGGCGCTTGACTGTGGCGTTTCCACAGTCAAGCGTATGCGCGAACGATTTACCGAAAATGGGATCACGGCGATCCAACGCCGCGATCCCGACCGTGAGTACGAACGCAAACTCGACGGTGAGGACGAAGCACATCTAATCGCTCTCGCCAACAGCGAGCCGCCCGAAGGGCGCGCTCGCTGGACCCTGCGTCTTCTCGCCGACGAACTCGTTACTCTCGGCGAGATCGACCACGAATCGCTCTCTCACCAAACCGTCCACGAAGTCCTCAAAAAAACGAGTTACAGCCTCATCGATCCAAGCAATGGGTGATTCCGCCGGACCAGGATACCGAATTCATTTACCACATGGAAGATGTCCTTTCGCTCTACCGCGAACCATATGATCCAGAACAGCCTGTCGTCTGTTTTGACGAGCATCCGATTCAACTGACCAAGCAAGTCAAGCAACCGCGCCCGGCCGAGCCGGGCACGGTTGCTCGTGAGGATTATCAATACGAGCGCAACGGGACCAAGAATCTGTTTTTGGCATCCGAACCGCTCGCCGGCTGGCGAACGGTGAGGGTCAAAGACCGACGAACCACCGAAGATTGGGTGCATTTCATCCAGCATCTTGTCGATCAGCACTACCCGGATGCGGAGTGCATCCGGGTGGTGCTGGACAATCTCAATACGCACAACCCAGCCGCCTTCTACGAATATTTCGAAGCAGCTGAAGCACGCCGGTTACTCGATAAGCTTGAATTTCATTTCACGCCAGTCCATGGAAGTTGGCTTAACATGGCGGAAATCGGGCTTAACATACTGAAACAGCAGTGTCTCGACCGCCGCATCCCGGACGGGGCGACACTCCGTCAGGAGGTCGCCGCGTGGAAAAAGGAACGCAACAGCGGTGAAACGGACATAGACTGGCGATTTACAACTGACGATGCTCGTATCAAGCTGAAGCGACTTTACCCATCATTTGATGGCTGACAAAGCACTAGTAGTCACTGGCGGCTCCTGATCGGTTGATTACAGCCTAGAAATGCTGTGTTGAATGGGGGTGGCGGGGTAGACCGTCAAACCAGTAAGAGCGAAGCCGAAGAGATTGGTATGACTGAAGTAGATCTCCTTGATTTCTACATATCGATACCGGGGTGTTGTCCCGCCGATCACGCTGGAGCATTCTCCCTGTCAGGCATTCCCTTCGTTACAGAGTGGCGTTTCGTGTGCTGGCACGGCAACACTTCGCGGCCGGAGTGAAAATCCGCCGGTGTTAGGAGGACGACCTCCGACACTGCCACCCGATATAAGTTGTCGCCTCACGTCAAATCAAAACATGGTCAAGCGACGAACCCGTGCTCTCGCAGAACTCGTCATAAGCACGCTACTACTGCCCGCCCTTATCCGCTTCTGGAAGTTCCAATTCGATCACGCTGACGAGGTGGGTGGAGCCGAGCCGCATCCAGTATCACCAAGTGCCCTAACCACTGGAGCCGTGAGCAGCGCCATCGGACATTGGCTCTCTGATCATGACGTATGCGGCATTCAGACAAATTGGCGGCGACGTCTCCTCTTCACGCTTCGTTGGAAACTCCAAAACACTCTCATCCAGCGTTGGGCTTCCGATCCAGACGCATTTCAATATAACTACAGCATCGGAACAGTCGTCGGGACGATTGGATATCGGCTCTGGTATGGTCTTCTGCACCCTCTCCCTGGGGAAAAGGAATAGAACTCGTCAGAAGTTGAGAAAACTCCGACATGAAGAGACACCCCGACCAACGTACAGCCGCTCTCGCGTCGATTTCCCCTGCTTTGGTTGGGTTTCTGGTGTTTAGATGTCGGGGTTGTCCACGCAAAGGCGACACCACTGCGCAGCGAACGCACCGACAGACCACAGTTCCAGAAGTGCTGACTCACCAGCGAGACGTACCAGACCGCTGCCGGCCATGCCACACCGTGTTTTATATCAATGGACGAACAATCCATCAAACGGCAACTTCGATCTCCTGGAGAGCACCCCATGGTCGACACCACACAAACCGAACGCGAGGTGAGCGAAGACAGTACGGACGCAACCGAGACCGAACGCACCACCGGGCAGACACTCACCGTCTGCCCGGAGTGTGATGGTCGTCTCGAACACGATCACAAGCACGGCGAGACCGCCTGTGTCGAGTGTGGCTTCATCGTCGACGAGAACGAGATCGATCACGGTCCCGAGTGGCGCGCTCATACGGCCGACGAACGCGACCAGCGCTCGCGCGTCGGCTCACCCACAACGAAGATGCTCCACGACGAGGGCGTTTCGACCGAAATCGACTGGCGCAACGAGGACGCCTATGGCAACAGCCTGTCAAGCCGGCAGCGCCAGAAGGTGAACCGGCTTCGGACGTGGCATACCCGCTCGCAGACCACCAACCCCCAAGAGCGCAATCTCAAGCACGCCCTCGGCGAAATCGGGCGGATGGCGAGCGCTCTTGGTCTGCCACAATCGACCCGTGAAACTGCGAGCGTGATCTATCGCCGGGCACTTGATGAGGACTTGCTTCGTGGGCGGTCGATCGAAGGGATGAGCACTGCTGCGGTGTACGCCGCCGCGCGACAGGCTGGTATCCCCCGATCACTCGATGAAGTCGCTGCTGTCTCTCGTATCGAACAGCTCCGGATCACACGAACGTATCGCCACCTCATCCGCGAGTTAGGACTCGAAATCGAGCCTGCGGACCCGTTGGACTACATTCCTCGATTGGTCTCGGACCTCGATCTCTCCGAGGAAGCCGAGCAACGGAGCCGCGACCTGCTCACAACAGTGATCGAAACTGAGGAACGCTATCTGAGTGGGAAGAATCCTGTCGGGCTTGCAGCTGCTGCGGTCTACGCTGGAGCATTGCTCACGAACGAGAAAGCCACTCAGGAAGCCGTTGGCGAAGTGGCCGATATCTCGAAACCCACCATCCGCAAGCGATACCCAGACCTGCTCGAAATCGGCGAAGATCTACAAGTCCCATGAGCCAACTTGATGGTGACAGGGAGGTTTGTGTGGCTCCGAAATCTGAAATACGAGTCATTCAGGACTGGCCCGCATGAACAGATACGCGCTGAATCCGCCGCCGAGAACGGCGAAGACGGCCAGCAACGCGAATAGAACCAGCGGTGAGAAGTAGGTGAGAACCGCTCCGGCGAGCGAGGCGGCGAGTGCCCCGACGCCGAAGTCGCCAAGATAGGTGAATCCATACGAGAGACCACGGGCCGCTGGTGGGGTGTATTCGGCGACCGACGCCTGATAGAATGGCTGGATATAGAAAAGAACGAACCCGAATACGGCAGAAAGCACGAGAAACGGCCCGAGGCCGGCGTTCGCTGCAGGCAGATAGCCAATAGCGAGCAACGCCAGCGCGATAAAGCCGGTGATGAGACCGACCTCAACAGGAACCCGATCAGTGAGTTTCCCGCCGATGTACTGGCCGAGTATTCCCATAGCGAGCAGGCCAGCGAAGACGTAATTTCCTGGTTCGAACGTCGCTCCGAAGGCCTGAATCGGCTGAATTGCACTGAATCCGGCGAATAGCTCCGGGAGGAATGTGAGCGAGCCACGATAGTAGAGTCCGTAGCTCATTACCATTCCAAACACGATGACGAACGCGCTCGCAAACAGAAGCTTCGATGTTTCAATGAACTCATCCATCGATTCCACGCCCGTGTCAACCTGCCCGCCATCGGTCACCGCACCGACGGCTGCAGTCTCATCGATATCGATACGTGCGGCGAGTATGGCTCCCGCGAGCGCTGGCAGTGCCAGTACGAGCGCCACAAGCCGCCACTGGTCACGGAATACAACCAGGAGGAGCGTTGCCAGCAGCGGACCGACGGCGGTGCCGATGTTCCCTGACATTCCGTGATAGGCAAAAACGTCGCCGCGGGTGTTCGCCCCTTTCGTAATGAGTGTCAATCCTGCTGGATGGTGGACGCTTGCCGCGGCTCCCCAGATAGCGAGCACGACTGCCAGCACGGGTAGATTCGGCGCAGCACTAACCCCGACGAAAGCGATTCCCATACCGACAAGACAGCCGACCAACAGCGGCTGTGAGCCAACGCGGTCAGCGAGGATTCCCGAGGGAAGCGAGCCAATGCCATACAGTGCGAGACCGACGGTGACAGTGCCGCCTACGAACGCCGCCGTCGCGTCGAACTGTGCAAGCCAGACCGGAATGAAAATCGGGATGGCGAACTCGTAGGTGTGCACCAACGAGTGCGAAAGCACCACGAGACTGGTGATCGCTCGGTCGTTGTGGTCCATACTGTCCATTAATCGTTGGGACCTCTGATTCATGAAGCCGATGGTTGCGGTATGGTATTCTGAGAAAACAACGTCTCTTGGTGACTCTGTAAGGTCTTCGCTAATTCGGGAGACATAGGGAAGAATTGATTGTTATATGTTCCCTAACCTCATTCTTCTGAGAAGACGAGGCCCAGAACATAGTAGCGGATTCGTCGGGCGGAACTTTTTGATACTTTGCCGTCGTTGAGCAAATCCCGGTACAGCCACCTCGCTATCATACCGGGAGAGCGTGGGAAGGGCATCATGGTCGGTCCTCATTCCTACGTTTCTGAGATTGCGCCAGGTGTTTTCACCGAGTTACTCGTCGCCGCCAAGAGCCACTCTCGCTAGGAGTGTCTTCCGACGAGATAGTGCTCAGTCTCTCTTCCTTTCCCTCAATTCGTGGACGACTGTTTTTACCTAATTATACAAAACTCCCGACACCTTTCTCATCTCACTACTGACCACATTGACCAGGGCGATATGACAACCGGATTTTTGTGCTGGCACTGCAAGCGTTTTGCAACCAGGTTGGCTACAAGCGAGCAACTGGAGTTGATGGATACGCTGCCTTCTCTACAACAGGAATTAGGCGCACTATGGGCTGATGGAAAAGGAAAGAAACTGATCGCGATTGCCCTCGGATGGGGCCTTCTAAACGGAACTCGGATGATTTATCCGGTGTTGTTACCATCGTTGAGCGAGAGTTTCGGTCTCACGCTCACTACTGCTGGGCTGTTAGTAACGCTCATCTGGGTCACCTACGCCATCGGTCAGGTACCAAGCGGTGTTCTCGCTGACCGGTACGGCGAGCGGACGATATTGACAACGGGATTGGTGATCGTCACTGTTGCCGTGTCGTTGGTGGTTCTTACTTCGACGACGTGGAGTCTGTTCGCTGCAACCGGATTGATCGGCGTCGGACTGTCTTTGTACCCGGTTGCACGGATCACTGCTCTTTCGGACCTCTACCCCGATCGCATCGGTCGTGTGCTGGGAATAACGATGGCAGCGGGTGACACTGGTCAGACAGTCCTGCCGTTGATTGCTGGCGTCCTCATCGGTCTCACGTGGCAGGTGGGTCTCGTCTTTGTCGTGCCACTCCTCGTGGTTGTTGCGATCGCTGTCTGGCGAGTTCTTCCACCAACCGTCTCGTCGGACACAGCACGCACGGAGCTGTCTCTCCAGCGGGCAAGGACTGTTTTCCGGGAACTTTACCATCCAACGTTGGTGGTCATGGCGATTATTCTGTTTCTGTATATCGGCGTATTACAGACGTTCTCGGCGTTTTATCCCACGTATCTGATCCACGACAAGGGATTTTCCTCAACGGCAGCAAGCGCATTGTTCAGTCTGTTTTTCGCGTTCGGCATCGCTGCCAAGCCGCTTGCTGGTGTTGCATACGACGTGATCGGTATTCGGCGTTCGCTGCCACTCGTACTCGGTGGAGCCATCATTGGATTTGCCCTGCTGCCGTTTCTCAACGGATTCTGGTTGCTCGCAGGGGATACGGTTCTGATCAGTTCGATGCTCGGCTCGGGTGCAATCACTCAGTCGTACCTTTCGGAGACGATTCCACCGGAGATTGAGGGTACTGGACTGGGAGCCGTCCGGTCGATTGCTTCTCTGTTGGCCTCGACGGGTCCGGTGCTCTTCGGCGCGGTCGCCGAGCGTGGTTTCTTCGATGAGGGCTATCTCTCGTTGGCGCTTCTCATGGCGCTTGTCACGTTGCTCACTCTCCGACTCCCCAGCGAAACAGAGTAGAGCGGGTCGGATTCGGCCGCCTGTAGAGGTGCGTCGGTCTCTCGCCTACCGGCTACCATCCGCATAAAGGTCCGTTCAAACAACGCGGGTATCTCTGTCACCATGATGCTGAAGACCGATTCTACCGAGTTATTATTTTATGAAATGTGAATGTTCATCCATGCCTCATCTGTCCTGTTCGTAGGCGTGGTGTTAACACCTCCACTATCATATCGCCTTGACAATCGCATTCGGAGTGCGATACCTGATCCCCGCCTCCCGATATCGTCTCACATTGAAAGATTAAGTCAGCTGACCGCAGCCGATTCCTAAAACAGCAGCTGGGAACCAATTTGGTTGAGTTCGAAGATGATTGGATTGGCCGGCCGGCTAAAAGACCTATAATGACTCTCCGTTCTATTCCGAACGATGTCCGAGACACGATGTGGCTATGTCGAGGACGTGGAACTGCTCACGGATCGGGGAAAGGCGTGCTGTTGGCGACCGGTCAACGAGAGCGGTGAAAATTGCTTTTGGCACGATAACACCCCGAAAACTGCCGAAGCGTTCGATGACCGTCACGATCCCGGTGGCCGTCTTGACGGCGCTGATTTTCGTGGAGCAGATCTGGTGGACACGTCGTGGTTGCGCGAGCGGAGTCTCGTCGGTGCAGATTTCACCGGCGCAACCCTTCGGGGAGCGGACCTTTCCAGCACGGATCTCCGGCGGGCAACGTTTGATCGAGTCGATGCTCGACGAACGTGCTTCGACAAGGCTGATGTTGAGGGTGCGACGTTCGAGAACGCCGACCTCCGCGATGCGAGTCTCAACAGGGCAAAGCTCTACCGTACCGGATTTACCGATGTCCGCCTCAACCGTGCCAGTAATTTCGGTGATCAGATGGTCTATGAGGATTTCGTCGACGATGCCGACGATCGTGAATCGCGGGCGGCAACGCTCGAAGCGGCGAGTTGGACCTACCGGGAGCTACGCCGTCTGTTCAAACAGGACGCGCTGCCACGCCGTGCACGAGTATGTTATCTGGGTGAGAAAAACACCCGACGGCGGGCCGCGTGGGCGCGCGGTGAGTACCTTCGTGCGCTTAAACTCGAAGGGTCGCGCTGGGTGATGCGCTATGGGACCAGCCCTACACGGGTAATCACGAGTTCGGCCGTGGTAATGGGCTGTTGTGGGATTTTATATCCGCTGACTGGTGGGTTGCGCACAGGCTCGGGAACCTATGCATTCGAACAGCCGGTTATGGATATTCTTGCAGCCACACCCGGACAGCTGGCACGCGTGTTCTATCAAGGTCTGTACTTCAGCGTTGTCACGTTTGCAACGCTCAGCTACGGCGATATACAACCAATTGGTGCAGTTGCGCGGGCGATCGCCGGTATTGAGTCGCTTCTCGGATCGTTATTGTTGGCGCTATTGCTGTTCGTGCTCACTCAGCGAGTTCGGTGACGAGGCAGGGTGATCACACTACAGATAGATCTTGTATGGCTGGACTCATACAGCGAACCGCGACAGCAATTGACGATATGTGGTAGTCAATCTGGGTCGATGCCAGCCGTGGTGAGAAGATCATCATCGCAATCGTCCTCGTCACTGGACTAGCGATCCTGGCCATTCCTATCGTCTGGATTGTACGTCTGATTGTGAACTGATCGGTAGTCCGGCGTGTCGACTGTCTCGGCAGCACTCTGTTGGGAGCGAGAGCCGGGGATTTCGGAAAATCTACTCGGGATTAGAGAGCTAAGCACGAGTAAATCCGGAATTGCTGGACTGTCTGTAACGATTCGAATTAAGCGCAGGGCGTTGCTTCTACCTCGTTTGCTGATAAGAACGTGTCATAGAATTCGTCTCATGTCATGAGAATCTTGCGGCTCGATTGTCTCCTCGTTCATGGTTGGTGACTGCGACGACCACTCAGAGGAAGAACGAGAATGCGAGGCCGAGCGGCGGATGATAGCGAAGCTATCATACTACTCTAGCGTGCCAACATTAACGATGGATTCGATGACACCAGTTCGATTAGGTATCGTTGGTCTCGGAAGTTGGGGATCAGTTCATGCGACATGCATGGCTGACGTTGATGCAGAACTCGTTGGTGGGGTCGATATTAATGCGACTGCGCGTAAGGAATTCGAGACGACTTTTGAGTGTTCGGCGTACGAGAATCTTAATCAGTTAGTCGACGCAGGCATTGATGGGATCATCATCACGACACCGAATTCGTTCCACGAGGAGTACGCAACACAGGCTTTTGAGGTGGGTCTCGATGTACTCATTGAAAAACCGCTTGCCCACACCCTTGAAAGCGCAGAACGTATTTCTGCTGCTGCAAGCGATGCGTCGAGTATCTGCATGGTAGGGTTCAAAAACCGCTTTCTACCCCCTGTCGAGGTCATCAACGGCTACGCGCGCGAAGGGAAATTCGGCGATATCACTCACGTTGAAGCGAACTACGTCCGTCGCCGTGGTATTCCCGGGCGCGGGTCATGGTTCACGCAGAGAGAATCATCGGGTGGTGGGTCGCTCATTGATATCGGCGTTCACGCTATCGACCTTGCGCTCTATTTCCTCGACTTCCCGGATGTTGAAGAGGTTCTCGGGCGGACGCGCAGCCAGTTCGGCGACCGTGAAGACTACACGTATCTAGGAATGTGGGGAGAAGATGTCGGCCCATCAGAATTTGACGTGGACGATTCGACAACGGCACTGTTGACATGTGCGGACGGTCAGACCATCGCCTTCGAATGTGCGTGGGCGGCAGACCGTGAACCGACCGATGAGTTCGTGCTTCAAGGGACAGAGGCAGGAGCGACTTTCGATCGTGGAAGTGAGGAACTCACGATTCACGAAGCCCGCTCCGTCGGAGCACCACACTTCGTGAATACCGAGATTGAAACCAAGGAAGTGAACCCTATCGCAGCCGAACAACGTACCCTCGTCGAGAGCATTCGTACCGGGCAGGAACCGGAACGCAACACGCCCGAACAAGCGCTCGCCGTCCAGCAAATTCTCGATGCCATCCAACGATCAAGCGAGGCAGGACGGGCGGTTGAAATTCAACAAATTGGTGAGTAGAAGGCTGTATCCGGCAGCTACGTTCGTTTTCCTGAATGACTTGCTAACGAAATCCAGCTGTATGAGGTTCCGTTTCACGTACCCTGACGGCAGAAATCTAGTCAAAGTACTACTGCATCTTTTTGTTCATGAAACGCGACGAGCGAGTGTGTTCCGGACCGCTATACAGCTCTATACGCTGCATGACCTCGGGGATAGTCTCCCTGAATTGCTCGCACGTGTCGGGGAGACGGACTTCGATGGTGTTGAGTTCGCTGGCCTTGGAAGTTCCAACCCATCTATAGTGAACGACGCGCTCAACAAAGCAGGGCTCGATATCGCCGGCGCACACGTTGACGCCGATCTACTCGCCGAGTCCGTCGAAGAGACGGTTTCGCGCTACCAGCAGGTCGGCTGTGGGACGTTCGTCGTGCCCTATCTCGATGAATCATACTTTGAAACGCGCGACGCCGTTGAACGGACCGCCGAGGAACTCTCGAAATTCGGCGAGCGATTATCCGAGGAGGGTATCTCCTTACACTATCATAATCACGACCACGAATTCGTGCCTCTCAATGGACGTACGGCGTTCGACATACTTGTTGAAACGACGACACAGGTGAATTTCGAACTCGACGTTGGGTGGGTTGCTGCTGCTGGACACGACCCAGTAGAACTGCTTGACGAACTGGGCAGCCAAGTATCACTTGTTCATATCAAAGATGTCCGCACTGACAGTCGAGAACCGGTCGAACTCGGTGAGGGTGATGTTGATCTCCGAGCGTGCGCTGAAGCGGCGCGGCGTACGGGCGTCGAGTGGCTCATCTACGAACACGACCAACCGAACGATTTGATGGCGTCGCTACAGCACGGCTCCGAATACCTTCTGGCACTGGAGTGAGATATATATGGAGAATAGTATTTGTCTTGGTACGGCACTGACTCTATGAAGATTCTGCTTATACCGACGGCCAAAAGTTCGTGTAATTTTAGTTATCGGTGACGGTATGGCGGCTCTCGAAACCGTCTCTGCTGAAGACCTCCGCCATGACTTGGCAGAGGTCGATGATGCTGATCTCGTACAGCGTCTGATGGCGACGATCACCTACAAGGAAATCAACCAACTGACTCAAGCGGAAACCGCCAAACTCTATGGATTTTCCAGTACCTAAGGCCTCAAAGTGGTTCAACCGTCCTGAACGGCTCATCGACGAGCCGTTCGAGGACGTCGTCTACGACGAACCTCGACCCGGACGACCCTCAAAGCTCTCCGAATCAGCATCAGCGGTTCGTGGATAACTTCCACGAACCACCTGAAGAAGCTGGTCTCGACGCACGTGCGTGGACGGTTCTCAAATTGCTGGGCAGTATCACTGGCGACGGAGAGACGTTCTATCTTCCGTGCAAGGACAACTTCACGAGCAATCTCACGGTTCGGTTGCTGGATGCATTCCAGACCGAGTTCGGCGAAAAACTTTGCGTGGTGCTGGACAATGCACCGTATTTTGCGGCGAAGAAGGTCCACGAATTTGCCGACGGAACGCTTCTCGAACTGAGTTACCTCCTGCCGGATTTACCGGAGCTGAACTCCGCCGAAGAGTGCTGGCATCAACTCAGCCAACGTCTCGGTAATCAGCTTTTCGAGGAACTCGACGAACTTCGCGACGTTGTTCTCGCCGCGCTTGATTCCATTGGATCGCCAAATGTCTCCCCGTATTTATGTCTATAGGTGTCTGTTAGACCCCACTCTTTGAGTAAATTGTCTATGCTCTCAGGCTCTGAATGAATCTCAAAAATCCATAACAAATATATTAGAAAATCGTGGAAAGGGCACTGCTAGATTGAGGTTGAACTAAGCGGAGTTCTTCGAGGTGGTTGAGACCATGCTCGAAGAACTCCAAGTGGAGGTCACGAGCTTTCCGGACGTACCGTTTTTTGGACGCGGATCGGATGAGCACGCCAGCCTGATCAGCCAGGCTGGCGTGCTCTGCTCACGCCGCTGCAGCGTCGTTGGCGGAGTGTCGCGATCTCTGCGAGTGGTTCGGCGTCAGCCGAACCCGAGCCGCCATCCACCACTGGTACCAGTCCTTCGCCGAGCACTACGATCAAAATTTCACCGCCGAACCTGATCGTGTCGCCGTCGACGAAAAGCAGATCCAGATCGAAAACGAACAGAAAGTCTCAGTACCTCACAAAGCTCGTCGGTTGACTGCTTCTGAGTGTGAATTCGGTGGAGAAATCGGTGCCGAGTAACTGCTGAGGAGGGTTGTTCNTCAGTACCTCACAAAGCTCGTCGGTTGACTGCTTCTGAGTGTGAATTCGGTGGAGAAATCGGTGCCGAGTAACTGCTGAGGAGGGTTGTTCGACACCGAGAGCATCAAACCTGTCGCAGTCGGCGGCGGAACGCCGCCGACGCAACGGTGTTGCCACTCGCTGAGTAGGCGTTCCCGGTCGGTGGATTACCGCTCGAAGCGGTCGTCCGGTGGCTTGTTTGCGGGGACGGCGCGACGCACCGCGAGCGCCGTCTCCGCTGCTCTCCGCACCATTCCGAGGAATTCATCGAATCGCCACGGCCAGAGGCGTCGCGCGCCTCGGCGCGGCGACGCCACGTACTCCCAGTGGAGATACCGCCACGCATTCTGGAGGAGGTAGCTGATCAGCACGTACAGAAACCTCACCGCCGGATTCTGTGTCGTCGTCATCGCAATACTTCGTTCGGACAACCGGTAGGTCGATTCGATCCCGAAGCGTCGGCTGTAGTACTTCCGAGCCTGACGCGGTGTGTCGATGAACGGCGCGTCAACGGCGTAGCCGTGACGCGCCACACCTTCCTCGTCGTACTTTCCTTGTTGGTACGTACAGTCGATGTAGACCGGGAAATCGACGGTCCACGTGTGACCGTCGATTTCCCCTCGGAGGTCGTGGTCGATCACGCGGCTCCAGCCTTCACTCAGTTCGGTCTGAATCTTCTCGCCCCACTTCACGATCGGCATGACGAAAGCGTAGTTGTGGGCAGCGAGCAGCGTCAGACAGTACGTATCGTAGAATTCCCGATCGAGGTAGACGGCCTTGACTTCAAGGTTAAGGCCGTTGAGCACGCCGAGCAGTTCCGCGAGGATCGAGCTGGCGGTGTCGCCGTCGGTGAGACGGCGCACCGCCAGCGTGTAGCGTTTGTTGCGTACGCGGGCGTAGAGTGTGGCATAGCCGTGGAACGTGGTCGTTCCAGCTTTGGCGAGTGACTCGTAGAGTTCTTCCTTGGAGTCGTACTCCTCGCCGTAGTACGGACGGAGGTGGAGGTCGGCGACGACCTCCACCGGCCGATCCGGAAGGAGTTCGAGGGTATCCTGTTGNTCGTACTCCTCGCCGTAGTACGGACGGAGGTGGAGGTCGGCGACGACCTCCACCGGCCGATCCGGAAGGAGTTCGAGGGTATCCTGTTGGATGAGCGTCTTGCCGACTCGTTCGAGCTCTGCGAGCTCGAACTTCGTCCGGAGGTGATGGAGAATCGTATTGCCGTGGGGTGAGTCCTCTGAAATCTCACAGAGGTGACTGACCGAGTCCCCGTCGGCTGTTGCGCCGACGAGGACGTCCCAGATGTCCTTGGAGTCGATATCGGCGTTCTCGCCGAGTCCGATATCGATCTCCTCGTTGAGCGTGTTGACGAGAAAGTTAAGCACCTGGTCCTCTGTGAGTTCACTGGCTGCTTGGTTGGCCTCCATCAATCCACCAAGCAGCCCGTTCACCTAACCCGCTTTGTGAGGTACTGANGGTCCTCTGTGAGTTCACTGGCTGCTTGGTTGGCCTCCATCAATCCACCAAGCAGCCCGTTCACCTAACCCGCTTTGTGAGGTACTGAGTCTGGCTCTACGCCGCCATCGACGCCGATTCGAAAGTCGTGCTCCACGCACGACTTTCTCAGAATCGTGGCACCGAGCCCGCAACGACGTTCCTCCGCGAACTCAAAGAGGAACACCGCGTCGGAGACGCGGAGTTCCTCGTCGACGGCATGGGCTATCTGACGGCGCTGGCCAAAACCGACCTTCTCGGCGACCTCAACTACCCCAAGCGTAACATCGTCGAGAAACTATTCCAGACGTACACCATGCGCGTCGGTCGATTCCACGAGACATGGAACGGCAGTCAGCCAGCGCTCGGCGCTTGGCTGACTGCCTACACCGCCTACTACAATCACCTCAGGAGCCACCAAGCGCTGGAGAATCAGCCGCCCATCGAGGCGCTCGAACAGGAGGGTTCAATCTAGTGCCGTGTTGAATAGGGGGACAGCACGGTGATCACAGCTTCTCACAGAGTTGTTCGATGTTCGAGATAGCGAACATCAGAATGATCTTGCGGAACTCACGATACCAGAACTGCGCTCGCACGGCGGAGCCGAGCGAGCGCTTCGTTGTCGAATACGATGTTTCGGACATCCACCGCTGAGAGTATCCAGCCTCTCGAATCAACGCATTATGGCCGACTGTCTCCAGCGAAGATCCACGTTCGAGAACAAGTGGATCGACGTCAAGCGTGTAGAACTCGAACTTGCCCATCCAGTCGTGAAATTCCTTGTCGGCGGCGACTGAGAGCAGGTCGTCGGCGTTCCGCCGAACGACCTGCAGTCCGAGCTTCGTATCGTGCTTCCACTCGACCGAACACTGTAGATCCAGCACAGCAAGCGATTCCGTATCGGTGAGAGTTGTGACTTTCAGCGTCTGTACGTCTCGGTCAGCTCGCTGAAGGTAGTACGACGAGGTGTGACCACGTTCGAAGAAGGTACTGTCGAGAGCAACGTGACCGGACTGCGGGAGTTGCTCCGCTGATAACGACTAAGACAAGTTTTGAAAGTCAAGGAACATCTCACACCAGCTTTTTACGTAGCTGACTCGGCGCGTTATTTGCTCGAACACGTCCTGCACGAGATCCTTGAATTCGCTCTCATTTTCGACGATGATTGGGCACATCGTCCACCTGAGTTGATCCCAGACTTTCTCAATCGGGTTGAGATGTGGTGATCCAGACGGAAGGAAGATGAAATCAATTCCAAGCTGATGAGCGCGCTTACGCGTGTACTCACAGATATGCGAACCGTGCTTGTCCAAGACGAGCAGAATCCGCTTGCCGGGATTCTGCTCGCGGATCGTCTCCAATACCTCGCAGATCCGTTCTTTCGTCTCGTCTTCGGTGAATTTCACGAGACTCTTACCGTTGAGCGCGTAGAACCCCACCGCAGAATCGTCGGTCTTGACCAATGGTCGTTCGACATGTGGATCGTCGACGTACCAGACACGCCGCGAATTATCGTACGGCTGTGGTTGTGAAGCGTCAAAGAACCCAACGACGGTACGCCATCGGTGCAAATATCCTTGTCGACGACCCAGCCTTCTCCACCCTCGCCCGCGCGTTTGTTGTGTGGCTGCTCGCCCTCGTCAAGCGCGTCATCGACGCGCTCTTCGAGAATTTCGTCTGGATTTTTCGGTCGATGTGGACGCTTTGGCCGCGGCTTCGCATACGAAAGACCGAGCTTCCGCAGGAATGTACCGAGATAGTTCGGATGGTACTCGACATCGAATTCTTCGGCGAGAAGATGCTGAATCTCCTGTGATTTCCAAGGCTGACCGTCACGAAGTAGCTCGATGAGCTCGTCTCGTTCATCTTCGTCGAGTTTCGGGGGCCTGCCGCCTCCGAAACTCGGCATGAATTCGTCGAATCCGCCTTCGTTCCAAGCTTTTGCCCACCGGCCTCCCGTCGCTGGTGACCGTCCTACTCGGTCAGCAGCCTCTGGAATAGTATCGCCTCGGTAGAGATTTTTGACGAAGCCGATTCGTCGAAGGCGGTGGTCGTCTTCGGCTTCCCGAAGTAGTTCATCGATCTCCGCTTCTGGAAGGTGTCGTTTGATTTCCGTCCGACGCGAATTCCCCATTACCCACACATCACGCTCCACTTTCAAAAGTTTCCGGGAGCATTAGACGCGGAGCAACGCCCGCCAGATCGTCATATTGAATCGATCGAACGATTTGTAGATCGTGGAGAAGTCCGGGACATCGCTGAGGTCAAGTTCAAGAATTTCGCGGAGTTCGCTGAAACAGCGGAGACGATTTTCCGTTTCGCGGTAGCTGTGGTCGTCTTCGAGCCGATAACCGTGGATAACGAGGTGCTTCCCGCGGGCAAGCCCGCCGAAGATGGGCTTGCCCGCGTCGGTCCCTAACGCTTGTTTGGCTAGCCGCTTACAGTTCCTGATGAAATCGAGGAGGTCCACTTCAGCCATATCGGTCTTCCTCGGCTTCGTCCTTACCGATGTGACGGTCTATCCCGCCGCACCCCTATTCACGTATGGGAAAACCTGCTACCTGAACAGAACCAACCAGGGAGCTTGATTCTTTCGCTCATCACAGAAACCGACTGTCGGCGGACCAATTTCTCTCTTCACCACCGGCAGGCGGAAGACATCTTCGTGCGGTAGCTGTGGCTCAAACCGCCACCAACCGGGCCAATCAGCCGCTTAGGCTGATACGCCGGGTGGATCGTACACTTCGTCGCAATCGAGCATATGGTAGATCGACACCAGCAACTTCCGAGCGGTCGCCACCGCTGCCTTCTGCTTGTTCTTCCGGCGCTCGATCCGGTGATAGAACCGACTCAAGTACTCGTCTTCGACCGTATGCACCGCCGAGTGGACTGCTTGAACCAGCAGCCACCGGACCTTCCCTGGGCCTTTCTTTGAGATGCCTCCTTCGAACCGCGAGTCCCCGGACTCGCGGATCACCGGGTTCAATCCCACGTACCTCACTACCTCCTTGGCTCTGTCAAACCGACCAATTTCGCCGATCTCCGCGTAGATCACTAACGCTGAGTAGTGAGCGATCCCTGGAATCGTCATGAGCAGTTGCGTCTCTCTGAGTCCTTTCGCCCGCTCCTCAATGCGGTCGTCTAACTGCTCAATCTCTGCGGTCAACGTCTCGATCACCGCCAGGTACGATGACAGCAACTCATCCCACGGAGGTGGCAGCGACAGTTTCTCAAGAAACGCTTGACCCTTCACGCTCAACGGCTTCACCCGACGGGTGATGCCGTTATCCAGCAGCAACGAGTGAATCTTGTTCGCGAAGCTTGTCCGGTCCTCTAACAGACTGATCCGGCCGCGCACGAGTGCGCGGCACTCCCTGATCTCGTCGGTAGGGACATAGCTTTCAGGAACTGAACCCAACCAGAGCAGCCGAGACAGTTCCTCGGCATCGACCTTGTCGGTTTTCTTGTCGGTTCGAGCGATCGCTTTCAACTTCGGTGGATGTCCAACGACCACGTCCAGATACTCAGACAGCATATCATAGATGTAGAAATAGTTCGTGGTAGCTTCCAGTAAGGCTTCGCCGCCAGCGTATTGCTGGCCAATTTCATCGAGGTCCGTGTTTTCGACACGGACCTGCTCGATCACGTCTCCGTCGTCGTTACGGACGGCCACTTGAGCCTCCCGTTTGTGGATGTCGATTCCTAAGAACATGTGTTCTCACTCCGGGGCACCGATGCGTTAGATGAGATTCACGTATTCGGGCTTTCCCGGCTGTCGCCTGCGGCGGCAGCCGGGCTGTAACGCCCCACTCTCGGCTTCCTTCGCACCTGGACCAGTCAACAGCGCGCGTTCTTGGACGCTGAATAGGGCTCGGTCTCTTGTGCCCCATGCTTTGCCTTCACCTGGCTAGGGTAGCAGGTTTTCCCATCGAGTCAACAGAGCACAATCTAGCCGTGCCAAACCATCATTCGTGCCCCTAGGGGTGTGCGAAGATATTCACCGGATTAGACTGAATGTGGCGTAATGGGTCGCTTGGGCGATATTACGTTGGAGGAACTCCACGAAGTCCGAGAGCAAACGGACGGAGAGAAGCCGCGAGAACGCGTTCTCGCGGAGATTGGTCGAAAGCAGGGTGATACACTACCGCGACTTGCCGAACGCCACGGTGTCGTCGAAAAAACCATCCGGAACTGGCTCGATTGGTTCACCGAAGAACCGATCGAGCAGGCACCCTACGACGAACAGCGACCAGGCCGACCCTCGAAACTCGAAGACGAACAACGCGACCAACTGTTCGAACACCTCCAAGATTCGCCGACTGAGCTCGGGTACGAGCAGCAGGCGTGGTCGACGAAGCTGCTGCTCCACCATGTCAAAAAGGCATACGGCGTCGAGTACAGTGGTGGACATGCACGCAAACTTCTCTGCAAGGCCGGGCTGTCCTACCGGACAGCGCGGCCGCGCCATCACGAAGCCGATCTAGAGCAGAAACAAGAGTTCCAGCGGACAGTTCAAAAAAAAAAACGGCCCGAGCTGAGCGAGAAGATCGTTGTCGTGGTCGATCAGTTCACCAAGCGTGTTGGCACCGTCCAGCGGCTCGGTTGGTACCCGATCGGGTCAGATCCGACGATAGAGATGACAAACTCGTGGGATAAGGTGACAGCGCTCGGCGCTGTCACCGACGACGGTGACAGTTTCTACTGCTGGACGGAGGATTCTCTGAAGACACAGCATGGACTCTGGCTACTCAAAGCACTCCAGAAAGAGTTTGGTGAGGAGCTGGTAGTGTTTTCTGGATCGTGCCAGCTACTTCTACACACGAGATCTCTGGGAGTATGTGAGTGGCGAGCGAGCGACCGAGACTGTCGGAGACAGTTCGGTCGCGTGCGTGCGCGGAGAGGATCTTGAGGTCTGGTACTTTCCACCGAAACTACCGGAACTCAATCCTGTGGGGGGATGCTGGGATCGTCTCCAAGAATGGTTCAAACACCGGCTCGTGCCCGATCTCCCGACGCTGAAGCAGCAGATGCAGCGGGGTCTGCCAACGGTTGAAGAACCAAATATCTGGAACTATTTTTGCCCATAGTATGGCAATTACTTATGGACGACCCTATCAATATGCACAGATACCCGAACCCGACTTTGAAAGTCGGCGCGAGAGAATGGCCATAACAACGTTAATATTGTTATTCTCAGCTGGCCAGTACATGCGATAGGCAAGCCGGGTGAGGCGGATCAATGGGGCAGGGTCATGATGCAACGGATGTTTTAACTCCCCGCCGTCAGACATTCCTTCATGAAACGATATGACACGACGATTCGAAATGGGGTGTTCTACATTGGAACCGACGACGGCCCGCTTGAAGTCGGGACAATGGAAGACATTTGTGCCCTCGTCGGTGAGACTTACACAATAGAATACGACGAGCGCCAACGGACACAGGACTGGCTTGACACGGACTCTGGCGGTCGGTTCACCTTCGACGTTCGTGAAACCCTCCTCAACATGGACTTTTCCGGCGAGTTTGTCACGGAGCTCGTCGATATCAGTGTCAGTACGACCAACAAGGAGGGCTACCCACTCCGTACCGTGGCTTTCGCTAATCGAATGACCGCGATATGGGATGCAAAAGGCGCGCTTGACAGCCGATAGGACGAGTGTAATCGATCATGGTGCTGACAGTGGATTTGAATTCTCTGTTGATGAATACGGTTTGCTCCAGTAGGAAGCCTCGCCCGCGAAACGAATTGCGTCTACCCGAGCTATTGTTTTTCATATTACACTATACCGATCATCCTCCCGCTTCATTGATAACTACCCAACTCCATAGAGTGTATTATTCCGACGATCGACCGAACGGTTTACGAGTATCGCAGTTTGATACGGATCGTTTCGGCAATATTCCTGATTCGCTCGGGGATGTCTCGCTCGAAGCGCTCACCCATCATTCGACTGATTGGGCCGGTAACTCCGATCGCCGCACTCGGTCCCTCTGGACGTGGTATCGGTGCTGCGACACCATGGATTCCCTCAAGCCGTTCCTGACGGTCGTAGGCAGTTCCATCATGCCTGATTCGATCCAAATCATTGTGGAGATCGTCTTCCGACGTGATCGTATTCGGACCCAAGGAAATGAGTTCAATCTCGCCGAGAATCGCTTCGAGGTGTTCTGGAGATAGCTGCGCGAGAATTGCCTTACCAGTGGCGGTCGCGTACAACGGGAGCCGAATACCAGTGAACGTATCCGTCCTGATCGCCTCCTCGCCTCGCGAGATGTAGATATGGGCCCCAAGGTCACGGTCGGCGACACAGAGGCTCACCTCGTCACCGAATTCTGTGGCGAGTTGGTCCACCTTGGGTTTCGCGTACTCGAAAAGCCGGGTTCGGTGGCGTCGATGGCCTCCGACTTCGAGGAATCGATAGCCGAGGTCGTACGTACCGTCACACTGAACGAGATATTCGGCTTCGACGAGGGTGCTAAGATGGCTGTGAACCGTGCTCACCGGAAGATCGAGAGCGTCCGCAAGTGCCGAAACACCCATTTTCCTTTCGGTACAACGCAGCTCCTCTATGATACGAAACGTTGTGCGAACCGCCTTGATTCCGTCTTTGTCGGGCATGGTCACTGGGTTCGGGCCTCCGGATAAAGTATTTTCCGACGATGCTGAATAGACAAATTCAAAAACCGGCAAGTCATTTTACTCAGCAATTGTGCCCGATAATTCATTACCAACTGTTTTCGGCCGATTTTTAAACGATTATATATGTGACTAAACTTATCGAATGGAATTTTGAGTATTCAGTACATGACGTTCTTCTCGGGTATCCGTTGGGATACAATATGCGGCCTCAGATCGTTCGATGTTGTCGGAATTCAGTTGATGCTATCCGACAAGACGGAATAGGATAAAATCGGTTTCCAACCAATGCCGGATCATCAGGGTCGTAGTATGACTTCGATCCGAACTTCATGACGCGAATCCGGCTTGTATCGGACGATGACTCGTGAACGACGCCCACCGTTGATTGTGCTGGCGGTGTTCGGCGGATCGATAAGGATTAGTATGGTCCCCCGAGATCGGAGTTCGTATGCGCATCATCTACATCGACTGTGATTCGCTCCGCCCCGACCATCTCGGGTGTTACGGCTACGACCGCGACACCTCGCCGACCATCGACACCATCGCCGAGCGGGGACGTCGGTTTACGAACGTTCACGCCTCGGACGTGCCGTGTCTACCGTCGCGAACCGCGCTGTTCACTGGCCGGTTCGGGGTTCACACAGGCGTCGTCAATCACGGCGGCCTCAACGCCACCGTTCGCCCGCGTGGCACGGCCCGTGGGTTCAACACCGCTTTTGATGGCTATCAGACGTGGATGTCGAGTCTGCGTCACGCTGGGCTCCACACCGCGCTGGTCAGCCTCTTCCCTCAACGCCACGGTGCGTGGCACGTCGTTGATGGCTTCGACGAGTGGCATGACACCCACGGTTATCGGGCCGACCACGTTTATCCCTATGCCGAGGAGTGGCTTGAAGCCAACGCCGAAAGTGACGACTGGTATCTCCACGTCAACTTCTGGGATCCACACACTCCCTATGATACCCCTTCGGAGTACGGCGACCCCTTCGCCGACGAGTCCGCCCCCGAGTGGCTCACCGATGAGATGATCGCCGACCAGCGCGAGAGTTACGGCACGATGAGCGCGCGCGAGACGGGTGACGACGACCTCGAACGCACCCCCGAGGAACTCACCACGCGCGAAGATTTCAAGCAATGGGCCGATGGCTACGATACCGGGATCCGCTACATGGATGATTACATCGGACGGATTGTCGAACAGTTGGAGGACGCCGGCGTGCGCGATGAGACGCTGTTCATTGTTTCGGGCGATCACGGCGAGAACCTCGGCGAGCTCAACGTCTACGGCGACCATCAGACCGCCGACGCCGTCACTTCGCGCGTGCCACTCATTATGAGTGGCCCCGAAATCGAGCCGGGTGTCGACGATTCACTTCGTTATCAGCTCGACCTGCCACCGACGGTTACTGAGTACGTCGGCGGGGAAATTCCCGATCACTGGGATGGTCGGTCGTTTGTCGATGCATTGAACGGCGTGACGGACCCGGATTCAGACCGGGAGTTCCTCGTGTTCTCACAGGGGGCGTGGGCGTGCCAGCGTGGGGTTCGGTGGGACGACTGGCTCCTCGTCCGCACATATCACGACGGATTCAAGGATTTCGCACCGGTTGAACTCTACGACCTCTCGGCGGACCCGCACGAAACCACGAACCTCGCCCGCGAGAACGTCGATGTTGCCCGTGAAGGAATCGCGCTACTTGAAGGCTGGCAGAGTGCACGACTCGCCGAATCGGCGACCGGCACCGCCGGCGGAAATCCGGATGCTCCCCGTGCGCTCACCGATCCACTCGTGGAAGTCCTCGAAGAGGGCGGGCCGTTCCATCCGCGCAACGATATCGACTTCGACGACCTCATCCACCGGCTCCGCGAGGCAGGCGACGAAAGACACGCGAAGAAGCTGAAAATTCACGAAGGGTTTGTTCCCCAGGATATCGACGCGTATCTCACGGGTGAGAACGTCTGGAAACATGAGTGAGTTCCAGTACGACCCCCGACCTCCGAATTCGGTCACGTCGTGATTCGGACCCGGTAGAGGTGATCAGGATCGTTTTCACTCACTCGGCGACGGTGAATCCATTGGAGAGACGGAGGTCGTCGCTCGCGCGACCGACGAACACCTCGAACTCGCCAGATTCGACGCGGCGTTCGCCGTCGGCGGTCCACGTCGCGAGCGTTTTCGGCCCCAACTCGAACGCCACGCGCCGGCGTTCGCCGGGTTCGAGAGAAATCTTCTCGAAGCCCGCGAGTTCGATCGTGGGTCGCGACCGACTGCCGACCACGTCGCGGACGTAGAGCTGGACGACCTCCCTGCCGGCGCGTTCGCCGATGTTCTCGACGGTGGCCTCGATGTCGAGGTGATCGGTTGGCGAGATCGTTTGCGCCCCTATGGCGAGGTCGTCGTATGCGAACTCGGTGTAGCTCAGCCCGTGGCCGAACGCATAGAGCGGGTCGTTCGGGCAATCGACGTAGGAACTCGACCAGCCCGGCTCGGCAGTCGCTTCGGGTCGGCCCGTCGGGAGTTCGTCGTACTGGAGCGGGACCTGCCCGACGGTTCGCGGAAAGCTCATCGGGAGTTTCCCCGATGGTGAATGATCGCCGAAGAGCACGTCGGCGACCGCGTTGCCGCCCTCGCTTCCGGGATGCCACGCTTCGAGCACCGCGGGGACGTTCTCGGCGGTCCACGGGATCGCGAGCGGCCGGCCACTTAATATGACGGTGACGACCGGCGTTCCCGTTTCGAGCGCGGCTTCGAGAACCGCGCGCTGGTCGCCGGGCAACGAGATGTCGGTTCGACTCGAACACTCGCCCGAGAGTTCCCACGGCTCGCCGACGGCGAGCACCGCCACGTCCGCCCCCGCCACCGTTTCGACCAGTTCGTCGCGCTTTTCCGGAGTAGTCTCGCCGAAGCGGTCGTACCCCTCCACGAACTCGATTCGGGCCGCATCGACGGCGTTCTCGATCCCCGCGAGGATCGGTACGGCGTCGTCGCCGTCGCCGCGGGCGCGCCACTCGCCGAGCACGTCGGTGCCCTCCGTTGCAAGCGCGCCGCCGACGGCGACGGTGCCGGCGTCTGTTAGTGGAAGCATGCCGTCGTTTTCGAGCAACACCATCGACTCGCGCGCGCCCTCGCGTGCGGCCTCGCGGTGGCGCTCGCTCCCGACGACGGACTCGCGTCGGGCGTCGTCGAAGTAGCGATACGGGTCCTCGAACAGCCCGAGGCGGCGTTTCGTTTCGAGAACGCGCCTCACTGCGTCATCGAGGAGCGACTCCGCGACGGTGCCCTCCGCAACGAGCTCTTCGAGTTCCTTTGAGTAGATGTGGCCCACCATGTCGACGTCGGTACCGGCTTCGAGCGCCGCCCGTGCGGCCTCGCGCTCGTCGACGGCGATGCCATGGGGAAGGAGTTCGCGCACCGAGTTCCAATCCGAGACGACGACGCCATCGAAGCCCCACTCGTCCTTGAGGAGGTCGCGCAACAGGCCCTTGTGGGCCCCGACCGGGACGCGCTCGAAGTCGGTGAACGCGGTCATCACCGAGCCGACACCGGCCTCGACGGCGGCCTCGAACGGCGGAAGGTGTCGCTCGCGGAGCGCGGTCTCGGAGACGTCGACGGTGTTGTACTCGCGGCCGGCGAGCACGTCGCCGTAGCCGACGAAGTGTTTCACACACGCGAGCATCGTGTCGGGAGCCGCGAGGTCCGTTCCCTGATAGCCGCGGACCCGTTCGTGCGTGAGTTCGGCGGCGAGGTACGGGTCCTCGCCGCTCGATTCCATCGATCGGCCCCACCGAGCGTCGCGGGCGACGTCACAGGGTGGCGAGAACGTCCATGTGATGCCGGCGGCGGCGGTTTCGGCGGCCGCGGCGGCGGCGTTCGCCCGAACGGTCTCGCGGTCCCAACTCGCGGCCTCCGCCAGCGGCGTCGGGAAGACCGTCTCGTAGCCATGCACCACGTCGAAGCCGAACAGGAGCGGGATCCCGAGGCGTGACTCCTCGACGGCGAGTCGCTGATAGCGCTCGCGGGCCGCCATTCCGTCGGTGTTCAACATCGATCCTACTCGCCCCGCCGCGATCTCGGCGTCGAGATCGACCGTGCCGACCGATGGGCCGGTTTCGTCGGTGCCGTTCAACTGATTCAACTGACCGACCTTCTCCGAGAGGGTCAGTTCGTTGAGTAGGGCCTCGATCGACCGGTCAGATCCAATGGCCCCGACAGGATCGGTCGTTCCGTCGGCTTCGCGTCGGCCGTCGCCTCGGCTTGCAGGTCCGTCTCCCATGTACGTCCGTTCGTTTTCGTAGCCATCAATCCGTGTTTCGGTTGCGGCACGATTCGAGTTCCACGACTGCCCCGGCCGAACCGTCGATCCTCCGTGGGAACCCGGCCGTGCGTTCGTGATTGTGTTCGTATATGATCAAAAGTGCTATTTACTGTTCCAGTGTAGGCAGGGCATGGTCGCCACCGCGGTACAGCTATACACGCTCGATGGGTTCGCGGTCTCCGAACCCAAGAAGATCCGGATTGCGGCCGAGACCGGCGTCGACGGTGTCGAGATGGTTTATGATGGGGCCCCCACGGACGAGACGATCGCCGCCCTCGACGAGAGCGGGCTGTCCGTGGCGGGCCTCTCGATCGGTCCGGAGGACCTCGACGACCCGATCGAGGGGGTCGTGGCGGCGTGCGAACGGCTCGACTGTTCGACTGTGGTGCTCGGCTACCTCGGCCCCGACCACTACCGATCGCCCGAAACGATACGCGAGACCGCACGCCTGCTCTCGACGGCCGGCGAGGCCTTCGCGGACCGCGGTCTCCGATTTCTCTATCACACGCATCGCCACGAGTTCGAGTCGGTCGAGGGCCGTACCGGCTTCGAGCGCCTGCTCGAATCGCTCGATCGGTCGGTCGGTATCGAACTCGACCTCGGATGGGCCGGCGTCGCGGGGGCCGATCTCTACTCCCTGCTTACCGAGTTCGGCGACCGAATCGTTACCGTACACTTGAAAGACATGGATTTCGAGGCCGAGACGTTCGTCAACCTCGGCAACGGTGACCTCGACGTCGAACGATCCGCGAAAACCGCGATCGACGTCGGCGTCGATTGGCTGGTCTACGAACACGAGGACCCCGCCGACCCGGTCGAATCGGTCGTGACCGGTGCATCGAAACTTCGACAGTTCACCGAACCGGCTTCGTCGAAGTAGCGGCCTGACGGTCCGAACGCCGTCAGCGGTCGTTCGCTGGCCAGTTCTGCGTGACGAACCCCTTCGTGCCTTCGAGCGTTTCGGCATGGTCGGACCGTCCGGTCGCGCGAAGGCGATCGAGGTACTCGTCGAGACCGTCGGGATGAAACGGCCCGTCCCCAGTGAGAACCTCCCAGAGCGGGTCGGCTGGGGATCGCGGTGCGTCCGGGTTGCCACCCGCTCGGTCGCGGGCGGTGTCCATCAAGCGCTCGCTCTTCCACGTATCGAGGTGGCGAATCCCCCGATCGACGACCCCGGGCTTCGCCTCGGCGAGGTCGGTCGTGAGATGGGGATCGGATTCGACGTCGAAGAGCTGGGTCGGCGGCAGGTCCTTGTAGGCATCGTGGAAGGTGCGCACGAGGAGATAATTATCCCATCGAACGGTGCGCTCGACCGCCCACGCCGCGGTCGAGGTGACGACGTGCGTCCGGCCGCCGGCCGTCGCGTCCGTCCCGGTGAGCGCGTCCGCGAACGAGGTCCCGTCCCATCGGGGGCCCGGCTCGCCACCGATGAACTCCACCACCGTCGGCGGGAGGTCGAGATGGTATCTGAGTTCGGTGTCGACGCCGGGTTCGACGCCCGGACCGGCGATTATCAATGGAAGGTTCACCGTGAGTTCGTCAGCGGTAGCGTGGTCGGCGTAGACGTTTCGTTCCCCGAGGCTCTCGCCGTGGTCGGCGGTCACGACGATCAGCGTCTCCGCGAGAGCGTCGCGTTCGTCGAGCACGTCCAGAAGCGCCCCGATGTGGTCGTCCATGTAGCGGATACCAGTATCATAGCCGTCCACGAGGTGGCCGAAATCCTCTCGGTCGCGGATCTCGTCGGGCATTCGGTCTTTGACCGCCGGCGATTCCTCCGGACCGACGCCGCTCCAGTAAAAGTGCAGGTCGCGGGCGCTGAACGGGCCCGGGAGGTCGCGGTGGGCGGCGATCGTCTCGTCGGTGAGCCATTCCGGGGCCGGCTCGTCGGCAAATGGATTTCCGTACGACAGCGGGGTTCGATACGGGGTATGAGGATCCCAGAAGTTGAGATGGAGATACCAGTCGTCGCCCCCTGTATCGTCGAGCCACGCGGTGGCCGCCGCGGAGACCTCCTCGGCGGTTTCGCGTCCGTTCTCGCCCGTATCGATCCATTCATTGAAGCCATCGAGAACGTGGTAGGCACCGTGGCGCGAGGGAAACGGCGAGATCAGTGCGGTGTCGTAGCCCGCGCGATCCATCGCCTCGGGCCACGTGTGAAAATCGCCGAGGCCCCTGAAATCGCGCCGCGAGCCGATCGGCCGCGGGTCGGCGTTGAGACCGCCGTGGTTCATCACGCCCGTATGAAACCCGAAGCGGCCGGTGAACAGCGCGGTTCGGGAGGGCAGACACGGCGTGTCGGAAGCGTAGTGGTTCTCGAATCGGCGACCACGCTCGGCGAGCGCGTCGATGGTCGGCGAGGTGTCGCGATCGTAGCCATAACACCCCAGATGGTCGGCGCGCAGCGAGTCACAGTCGATATACAGAACGTTCACGACTCGTTCCGTCACCGCATCCGGTCATAGCTCTTTCGTCACTCGGCTTCGGGCGCGCCACGAACTCGGGATTTAAGTTACCCACCCGCGGAGAGCGAGCTACATCCATGCCGGACAGCTTCGGACTCGATGGACTGACCGAACTGCGCGACGAACGAAGCCGCTCGATCACGGCCGAGAACCCGGATGGAACTATCGGCGGCGGCGGACGAGCGGCGAGCGACCTCGGTACGGGCCGCAAGGGCCGCCCGAACGTCACGCTCGAACGCGGCGAAACCACGACGCTCGCCGATATCGACGGCTCCGGCGTCATCCGCCACATCTGGCTCACGGTCTCCGGTGGCGGCGCGACCGACGACCACGTCCTCCGAAACCTCGTATTGTGCGCGTACTGGGACGGCGAGGACGCTCCCTCGGTGGAGGTGCCACTCGGGGATTTCTTCTGTAGCGGCCACGGGGAGTTCGCGACCGTGGATTCGGTGCCGATCGTGGTCGCCCCCAAAGGTGGGTTCAACTGTTATTTCCCGATGCCATTCCGTGACGGGGCGAAGCTCACCATCGAATCCGAACACGACGAAGATGTAATGTGCTTTTATCAGATCGACTACAGCGAGACGGCCGTCGCCGACGACGCCGCGACCTTTCACGCCCAGTGGCGACGGACGAACCCAACAAAATTGGGCGAGGATCACACCATACTCGATGGCGTCGAGGGCGAGGGCCAGTACGTCGGGACCTACCTCGCGTGGGCCGCCCTCGGTGACGAGTGGTGGGGCGAGGGCGAGATGAAGTTCTACCTCGACGGCGACGAGGAGTACCCAACGCTCTGTGGCACGGGGACCGAGGATTACGTCGGCGGGGCGTGGTGTTTTCTGCCGACGAGCGCCGAATCGCTCGCGGACCAAGAGACCTACTCGACGCCGTATCTCGGATTCCCGTTCTACGACGACGACGGTGCCCGTCCGTCCTCCTACGGACTGTATCGCTGGCACGTCCCCGACCCGATCCGGTTTCGCGAGGACCTCCGCGTGACGGTGCAGGCGATCGGCAACGATTCAAATGGGCTGTTCGAACGCTCCGACGACGTTTCGTCGGTGGCTTACTGGTACCAACGCGAACCCCACACGATGTTTCCGGACCTCCCCGACCGGCGCGCGCGCCGACCGCGCTAAAAACAATTTCTCCCGTCCCACTCAGAAAAGCGTCCCCGTAACCCGACGAAACGCCATCGTCAGGATCGGAAATAACACGAGACACACGAAGACCGCGAGCGCGAACAGGGTCTCGCCGTACAGGACGAGTGCCGAGACGACGATGATGATCCCCAAGAGACCGATGACGAGCCAATCCGTTCGGACCGGTAACGATATTCCTGCCATCCCAACGGGCAGGTTTCGAACGAACCCACATACAGTTATCGATCACGCCAACGGGTCGCAACATCCGACAGACCCGTCGTCCGCACCCCACACCTTCGCGTTCTACTACGACGATGAACATGGTTATCGGTGAACGACCGAAATATATATTACTACGGAGCCTGTCCAAGAAACATCGGCAGGGAAATCAGATTCTACGGGTTCCGAGTTCACATGACGTAGATTTTATCTAGCGGAAACTCCT
>NZ_AOMC01000078.1 GCF_000336695.1 Halococcus morrhuae DSM 1307 | reverse complement strand
AGTTCCCGCAAACTCGACCGTCTCCTCGAACGTGACGTCGCTTTTCGCTACCTTGCTGCGAATCAACATCCTGACTTCCGCACGATCAGTCTCTTCCGCAAGAACCACCGCGAGGAGTTCGAGCACCTCTTCGTTGAGATTCTTCGCCTCTGTCGGGAAGCTGGCATGGTTGAGATGGGTGAAGTCGCCTTGGACGGCCGGCGCGTCCAAGGCGACGCTGCCCTCGATCAAAATCGAACTCGTGAGCAGGTCACCGACGAAATCC
>NZ_AOMC01000077.1 GCF_000336695.1 Halococcus morrhuae DSM 1307 | reverse complement strand
CCGCCGGATGGGTGGGCTCCCGCTGATAAAGATAAGTGATCGACGCTCATAGCGGCTCACATGGGCTGGTTGAGCAGACACTCGCTCGCGATCTCGTCGATCGTGTTTCTCGCCGCCAGCGTCCTGTTGGCCGTCGTGCTCGGCTACGCGGGGCTGGTCGCCGTCTCGGGGCTCGCGGCGGGCACAGCGCTCGCCAGCGTACTCACGGAGCTCGCTGTCCCCTATCTCCCGATCGTCGCACTCCTGCTGGTGCTCGTCGTGGTTTCCGGGGTGGTTGCCACGTGGAGCGCGCTGCGCCGGCTGTCGATCCCGAAAAGCGAGCGGTTCGGCACCGCGGCCGAACGGATCGAGCAACGCTATCCCGTCGTCGACGGGTTCGGCATCTCGGAGTTCGTCTCGCCGCCGGAGCCGACGACCGAGGAGGCCCTCGCCGATCTGAAACGCCGGTACGTCGACGGCGAACTCGACGAGGCGGCCTTCGAGCACAAACTCGATCGCCTCGTCGCCACCGAGTCGGTCGACGACGTCCGTGCCGAGCGCGAGCGCAGGGCCGTCTTGGACGAGTCGTCGAACGGTTCTAGCCGTTGAACAGCGACGAGCTCCGACTGGCACGTTCCTACTCGGGATACGGTCGGGCACTCCTGCCCGTTGGCGAAAGAGTGTGCTTCGTGCGGCTGTTGGAACCCGTCATGGAGGAGAAGTCGCTGTTCGGCGACCGTTTCCGACGCGATCGACGTAATTTCGCTGTCCGGCTCGACGTTCAGATACTGCTCGGAGCCGGGGTGTGTCGATGAGCGATGAGAGCCACCCTAAGGCCGAAGCTCACGACGTGCGCCTCGGCGTCGATGTCGGCGGGACGTTCACCGATGTCGTTCTCCTCGACGGCGACGATCTCACGACCACGAAGGTGCCGAGCACCGAGGATCAGAGCGTCGGCGTGATCGAAGGCATCGAGAAAGCCTGTGCCGAGGCGGCCGTTGCTCCCGAAGGGATCGACTCGTTCGCCCACGGGATGACCGTCTCGGTCAACGCCCTCCT
>NZ_AOMC01000076.1 GCF_000336695.1 Halococcus morrhuae DSM 1307 | reverse complement strand
TGGACGGCGCGTGTAATGACCGCAGGGGTCGGACAGCCAGTCGGACTCACTGGCATGACTGGTGCCTGTACTGGCTGCCCATATTCAACGATTTCGAGGTCCGCGCTCGGAGTGTGTGCCATCAGAGCGGGGTCCGCTCCGGCGGCGCTGATCCCCTCGATGTGTGCGGTTTCAGTGGTGCCGGCGACCAAGACGAACCTCATTGGACGAACGGCTCCATTACTGCAGGAACCCCTCGCCGTCGGTTGCGACTGGACGACGTTTTCGGCGAGGTGACCTTCACGGACGGCCCAGCCGCAGAGTGCTGAGACGTACGCGTAGTACGTGCGTACCGTACCTGTGGTCCATCTCTGTCGGATAAGGCGGCGCGCGTACTCACAGAGATGGCCCGAGTCCAACTCGCCGAATGATGTCGGACTGTCCTCGTGGTTGGAAAGGAAATCGACGAACCGATCGAACTCTTGACTCGCATCTTCTCGATAGCTACCGCTCTCGCCACCTGACCTTTGCCCTTGTCCGTCACTGAAGTCAGGAAGGTGGATTGCTCATGCACGACTGGGCGCGAAATCAACGTCGCCAGTATAAATTTCACAGGCTTTTGTGCATGACGAATCCATCTAGCCGATTTCTGATAGCAGCAAATTTGGTGGATAGTATCAGCAGTTGTCCTCAATGTGGCGAGCGATTCGCTCAAGGCCTTCTTCGAGTTCCTCAGTATGGAGGCCGAAACCGATACGGAATCGGTTGGGATACCCGAAGACATCTCCGGGCGCGAGAACGACGCTCTCGGCCTCGAACACAGACCGGCAGAATTCCTTGCCGTTCTCGAACCCACCGGGAATCGTCGGGAACCCGTTTACACCCGTTGGCTCAAACCAGTCGAGGTCATAGCGCTCGAGGAATTCGGCGACACGTTTTCGGTTCGCTTTCGTGTGAGTGCGATTCGCCTTCAGAATGTCATTCTCCTGCTCTCCAAGCGCTTGTCGAGCGATGTTGTTCCCAACAATCGGCGGNTCGGCGGTGAAATCGTCGTGTAATCCTTCCATTTCCGTACTGCGTTCGCAATCTCTGTGTCTGCGACGACCCACCCGAGCCGCGCCCCTGCCAGACCATATGACTTCGAGACACCAGCAGTCGAAATCGCTCGTGGACCGAGTGCAGCGGCTGGAGTGTGAGGATCGCCGGCCAGCATCCGGTATACCTCGTCGACGAGGAGATGCGCATCGTTCTCGTCGACGAGATCGTAGAGTGCTTGCATCGTCTCCGGGCCGAGATACTTCCCCGTCGGATTGCTCGGGTTCGTGAGGACGACGAGTCGAGTTTCCGGCTGCATCGCTTCTGCGACAGCGTCGACAGAGAGGTCCCATTCTGGCGGTTCGGTTCGAACTTCACTAACCTCTCCAACCGACTCGGGGACGCTCACAAGCGACTGGTAGGTCGGCGAGACGACGACAGTATGGTCCCCTTCACTCAGAAGCGACATGAACGTGAGAAAATCTGCCTCTTGCGTTCCACAGGTGAGAACGACTTCCTCAGTATCACGGTCATAGCGCTCAGCGATTTCCGTTCGAAATTCCGGAGTTCCGTCAGTCGGAATGACGTATCCGAGTTCATCTACGTCGAGATCGAACCGGTCGGCAGGGAGACTTCGAACGCCGCTTTCGGCGAGCATCAGATCAGCGTCTGATTCGTATTTGTCGAGCCACCGTTCGAGTTCAAAAGGGGGTAATTCCATACGTGACACAGTATAGACGACCATTAGAATTTCATCATTCAGTGTGGCCGCATGGGTGCCGAAGGATTCACCCGATGATTGCTGATTATAGCCTCTGACGGCACAGGAGAAAGGGGTGTTCCGCCGGGAA
>NZ_AOMC01000075.1 GCF_000336695.1 Halococcus morrhuae DSM 1307 | reverse complement strand
GAGAATCGTGCCTATCACTCTGATGAAAAAGAAGACGGTACATACGGAAAGTGGCTGAACGGAAAAGACGTGCATCGGTACCACTTTAGCTGGAAAAACGAATGGCTGAGTTATGGCGACTGGCTTTCAAGACCGCGAGAGAAGCAGTATTTCACCGAACCACGTCTGATTTTCCGAGAGGTAACTGGAGGCATAAACCGCGTGTATCTGTTTAGCGGAACAGCCAAGGAGAAATCGTAGCTCTCAGGGAAGAGCAGGACGAACAGCCGCTAATCGTGCTTTCCGGGCCTGACGGATCGCCGGGTCGTTCGACCTCGGCGATCCGTTCTGCGGGTCGGACAATCCTTCCTCAGCGAGATCTCGCTCTTCTCGCTGAGAACGCGTTTCTTCGTCAGCAAAACGCCGTCCAAAACGAACGAATCGAGGAGCTTGAAAACCGCCTCAAGAAGTACGAAAACGCCCACACGCCGTCCAGCCAACAGGACGGTGCCGGACAACAGCCACAGAATGAGGAGTCGGAGCAAGACGAGGAAAATGACGAAGCTGGCGGCGACTCCGACGCCGCCAGCGACTCCTCGTCCGGACCTGGACGCAACCCTGGTCACGAAGGGACGACCCGGCCACCACCCGACCCGGACAGGACCGTCCGGGTCGGGGAGGCGTACTGTCCCGATTGCGACCACGTTCTCACCGATCCCGACGAGTACGTCTCCCGCGTCATCGTCGATATACCGCTTCCCATCCCGACCGAAGTCACGAAATACGAGCTCGGAAAGCAGGAGTGCTCCTGTGGCAACGAAGTTGTCGCCGAACATCCTGANATCACGGCCGGCTTCCGCACCGGAAGCAGGCCGAACTGTTCGACTGGCAGCTCGACCATCCGGTTTCACCGGCAACGATCTACAACATGACTGAGCGGGTCGCAGACCGGCTGCGACCCGCGTACGAGGACGTTCGAGCCAGCGTCCGTGACAGCGACGTCATCTACTGCGACGAAACCGGCTTTCCGGTCGACGGCGACCAGCACTGGGTCTGGACGTTCGTGACTGACGAGGACGTCTTCTATACGATCGACGAGAGCCGTGGAAGTCAGGTGCTGGAGGACGTCCTCGGCGACGAACTCGCCGAGGACGCCACCCTGAGTTGTGACGGCTGGTCGGCGTATCCGAGCTATCACGGGAAGCTTCAGCGGTGCTGGGCACATCTGCTCCGAGAGGCGAAGTACGTTGCTGAGCGGCACGAAGAGGCCGAACCGATCTCGGAGGTACTGCACGATCTCCACGAGGACCTGACCGCGTTCGACGAGGAGGACCCGCCTGCCTCCGCTCGCGAGCGGAGGCGGGCGCGGGCTTCGCTGTGTCTGGAGGAGTTGATCAGAGCGGATTACGAGACCGAGGAAGTGACGCAGTTAGCCGAGAAGATCCGGAACGGGCTGGGCTGCTGGCTGACGTTCGTCACGGAGCCGGACGTTGATTCGACGAACAATCGCGCAGAGCGGGCTCTACGCGAGCAGGTAGTGATGCGGAAGATGTTCGGCGGACTCCGGTCGGAAACCGGAGTCCGCATCCACGAGACAATCTCGACGATGGTGGCGACGTGGGAACGCCAAGGACTCGATCCACCGGATCAACTGACGTCGATACTCGGAGGAGAGCAACCAGAATCACGTGCAGAGGCATCTACGAGAGGACCGCGCTAAACACGTACNACCGGATCAACTGACGTCGATACTCGGAGGAGAGCAACCAGAATCACGTGCAGAGGCATCTACGAGAGGACCGCGCTAAACACGTACAATCTCTGTATGCTTTTCTGATATAGTTTCCTTTACATCTTGACCTTCTCGGTCGTTGTCCAACAGCAGAGCATACGCAAACCCCTCGGATTCTGCCCACTTACCGAATGTACTCATTTTCCTAGCTCCGTCAACAGATATTATCGAAACCTCACTAACATCCAAGATATCTTCTTCTCCTTTCTTATGTCTGAGGTAGTGGGAAAATCCAAACAATATGTAGTATTCACTCAACCCTTCTACAAAAACATTTCTATTCGATACAAATGGAGAATCACCCAGCCGAATACCTAATGATTTTCTTACTGGTTCTAACGTTCCCTGACTTGACTTAGAAAAGTCATTTGCCACTTGTGTTCCGTGTTTCCCATTTTCTTCACCGATATCCTCAATCATCCGAAGACGTTCTGGATGCTCTTTGCTTAAGAGAAATGGAGAATGAGATGAGTAAGCAACTTGCGTTTGTTCAGACACTTTCTCAATCGCACTTAGCCAGTCACGTTTCCCTTTTGGATGAAGATAAACAGCTGGGTCATCAAACAAGAGTAGCAAATCGCCATCCGTACTGGATAGGTCCGCGCTATAATTGAGATAGAATGCGATAAACCATTTGTAACCTCTACTTCGTTCCGATAGGGGACCAGAAGGTCTGTTGACGTCTTTGTCATATTCGTCATATTCTCTATGGCTGCCTGTTCTTCTCACAGATACGTCTCGTAAATTAGTTACTATTTTGTCCCCAATTAGATCTATTTCTAAATTGATTGACTTTTGACCCCATGTATTGTTTATTGCATCACCGATATCTTGGTTTATGTCGTCGTTTATGGTTCTGGCAAGTTTCCCCTTGTCGAGTTTATCTCTGTTTCCCAGATCAATACCATGAGATTCGAACATTTTCAAAAGTGTTTCATGGCCATCTCGTTCTAAATTATTCACGTCCACTTTGTCTTCAATCGGTTCTACATCATCGTAGTATCTTATATCGACCAAATTATCGAATATGCTTACAGTATTGGATTTTATTGTATTAATATTATCTATTAGCCTATCTATCTCTGCTATCAAGTAGTTGTTAATCGAGTTTAGATCCGAACTCTCGTTCATCTCTTTATTTTCCAATATTTTTCTTGATTCCATCAGTAATCTATGTACACCTTGTGGATTATCGAGCACCACATCGCCCACGTCATTTATATCTGATCTGAGACTTCCGGTATTCGTGTTGGCGTTCGCAAGCCATTTTTTGATTTCATTGATTCTGTTTCTTGTGGAGACTACAGATTTTCCTCTCTCCCATGACATTTCCTCGTAATTAAAATCAACATTGAAACGTTTTGTACCATCGGCCATTTTCTTGAAGATGATTGCGCCATCATGCTTGCTGTCTTCGCATAGTTGCTGATAATCGTCGGGGTCTTTGTCTTCTACTTCAAATTTTATTGATACCACAGGTGTCCGAGCTTTATCTGAGTACTCTTTTTGATTATGCAAATTTTCGTCTTTGTACGGTTGGTTGTGTGAGAAGGACGCAATTGCTTCTAATATCGACGTTTTTCCACTTTCATTTTCTCCGATAAGAGTCGTGATTCCATTTTCAATGTTTACCCATCCACTATCACGAACAATCTTATAATTCTGCACCCGAACCTGGGATATATTCATAGATACTGTTTGTAACGAGAGAAAATATATGTTGTGGAGGTACTGTGATATGAACCCACTCATTAATTGTAGGTCTTTGTTTAATTCCAACAACACTTATTCAATTACATCTGTAACAATCGGAAAATTTCGCTTCGCTCACGGCGTTGCGGCGCAAAAGTGGGTCGGGGCGGATTTGAACCGCCGACTTCCTCCGTGTGAAGGAGGTATCATAACCGGCCTAGATCACCGACCCGTAGGGGAACTTTCCGACCGCGAAAGATAAACGTTGCCTTCAGTAGTCGGGCGCTTCCTCGCTCGCCCCATCGCGCTGGTTCACCACGCGTGCGAGGGTGAACAGGGCGTCCGAGAGCCGATTCAGGTAGGTCACGGTTTGCTCGTTGATCTCTTCCTCGCCAGCGAGCGCGACCGCGCGACGCTCGGCCCGCCGACAGACCGCTCTGGCGTGGTGGAGGCGCGCGCCGCTATCGCCGCCCCCTGGAAGAATGAACGACTGGAGGGGGTCGAGCTCCTCGTCGTGGGCGTCCATCCACTCCTCCAGCTGCTCGACGCGCTCGTGGGTCATCTGCGGGTCGTCCGCGTCGGGTTCGGGGTTGGCGAGGTCGGCCTGCACGACGTGGAGGTGGTTCTGGATCGCGCGGAGCTGCTCGTCGACGTCCTCGTGACCCGTCGGGCGGACCCGCCCCACCGTGGCGTTCACCTCATCCACAG
>NZ_AOMC01000074.1 GCF_000336695.1 Halococcus morrhuae DSM 1307 | reverse complement strand
CCCCGCCGAAGTGCCCGAACCCCACCGTGAACAGACAGTCCACACACCGCAAGAATGGAACGAGAAAGAGGTAGAGGGGAGGTCAGTCGTCGGCGGGTTCGCCCTCGCCGTGGGCCGCCGCGTCGATCTCGGGCAGTTCGGGGATGGCGCTCGTGTCGTGGGTACCTACTGGCGGGAGGTTGACCGCCGCGGCCGGCGAGGCATCGAGATCGACACCCGTATCGAGCGCGTCCATCTCGCCGTCGGCGTCGCGGGCGTCCTGGTCGATCCGCATCGAGCAGAACTCGACGCCACACATCGAGCAGAAGCGTGCCTCCTTGTAGTTGTCACCCGGCAACGTCTGGTCGTGTGAGTCCCGGGCGCGATCGGGATCGAGCGCGAGATCGAACTGCTCGCGCCAGTCGAAATCGTATCTGGCCTGCGAGAGCGCGTCGTCCCAGTCGCGTGCACCGGGCAGCCCGTTGGCCACGTCGCCGGCGTGGGCCGCGATCCGGTAGGCCGCGAGCCCCTCACGGACGTCCTCGGCGTCGGGTAGCCCGAGGTGCTCCTTGGGTGTGACGTAGCAGAGCATCGCCGCGCCCGCGCGGGCAGCCTCGGTCGCCCCGATCGCGCTCGTGATATGGTCGTAGCCCGGCGCGACGTCGGTCACGAGCGGCCCGAGCACGTAGAACGGCGCGCCGTCACAGACCTCCTGCTGGCGCTCGACGTTACCCCTGATCTGATCCATCGGCACGTGGCCCGGTCCCTCGACCATCACCTGGACGCCGTGATCCCACGCGGTTCGAGTGAGCTCGCCGAGCGTGTCCAACTCGGCGAACTGAGCCTCGTCGCTCGCGTCCGCGAGACTGCCCGGCCGAAGCCCATCGCCGAGACTGAAGGTAACGTCGTGTTCGGCGAAGATCTCGCAGATCGCCTCGAACTCGGTGTAGAGGGGGTTCTGCATCGCGTTCTCCTCCATCCACTGGGCGAGAATCGAGCCGCCGCGCGAGACGATCCCCGTCACCCGGCCGTCGGTCAGCGGGAGGTGTTCCATCAGGACGCCGGCGTGGATCGTCATGTAGTCGACGCCCTGTTCGGCCTGCTTTTCGATCACATCGAGCAGGAGCTCGTGGGTGATCTCCTCGGGACTTGCCGCGCGCTTGACCGCCTCGTAGATCGGAACCGTCCCGATCGGCACGGGCGAGTGCTCGACGTTCGCCTCGCGGATCGTGTCGAGTTCGTCGCCGGTACTCAGATCCATCACGGTATCCGCGCCGTAGTGGACCGCCGCGTGGAGCTTGCGGAGCTCCTCGGTCCGGTCGCTCGTGGTCTCGCTGTTGCCGATGTTGGCGTTGACCTTCGTGGCGAACTCGCGACCGATGATCATCGGGTCGAGCCCCTCGTGAGCGTGGTTCGCGGGAATCACCGCCTCTCCCGCGGCGACCTGCTCGCGGACGAACTCGGAGTCGCGGTTCTCGCGCTCGGCGACGCGCTCGATCGCCGGCGTGACGATACCCTCGCGGGCGGACTGGAGCTGTGTCTTCGCCATCGACAATCTAGTTATACTACCTAATTATAAAGTTGGCGACCGCCGGCAACGGTCCGCGATGGTCGGACACACTACCCGGGCGAGGACGACGGACGTTTATATGTCAGCGGGAGAACCCCGAAGCGTGAGCCCCGTCGTCCAGCTGGCCGTCCCGCTCGACAGCCCCGTCGCGAGGATCGCGCTCGCGGGCGCGCTCGGGCTGTTTCTGGGGCTCGAACGCGAGTGGTCGGACAAGCCCGCCGGCGTTCGGACGTTCTCGCTCATCAGCCTGCTCGGGGCCGTCTTCACCACGCTCGGGCGCGACGGACTGCTGGCGGTCGGCGGCGTGCTCGTCATCGTCCAGGGCACGGTTCTGGCGATCCAGGGGCTGCGTGACGAGGACCTCGGCCTCTCGCTCACCACTTCGGTGTCGATGCTGGTCGCCTACGGCGTCGGCGCGCTGACCGCCGCCGGGTTCGTCATCGAGAGCGTTACTGTCGCCGTTCTCTCCTCGCTGCTGCTCGTGCTCAAGCGCGAACTCCACACGTTCGCCGGCGCGCTCTCGCGCGAGGAGCTCCGCTCGACGACCGAGTTCGCCATCCTCGCGTTCGTCATCTACCCGCTGCTCCCGACCGGCGACGTCACGCTCGGCTCCGGCCCGCTGGCGGTCGAACTCGAACCGCGCGTCGTCTGGCTGATGGTGGTCGCGGTCGCCGCCATCGGCATCGTTAACTACGCCATCGTGCGGACGTACGGCGGCCGAGGCATCGCCGTCACGGGGTTTTTCGGCGGGCTGGCCTCCTCGACGGCGGTCGTGGGCACGATGCTCGATTCGGTGCGCCAGCATCCCTCGGCGACCTCGTATGCGGTGGCGGCCGTCCTGCTCGCCGACGCCGCGATGGCGCTGCGCAATCTCGCCATCGTGCTCGCGTTCACTCTCCCCGACGTGCTCGTGGGCGCGCTCGTGCCGCTCGTCGTGGTCGTCGTCGGCAGCGTCGCCATCGCCGCTGTCACCGCCGACTGGAACACACCGGTGGAGATGGAGCTCGACAGCCCGTTCTCGCTGCGCAACGTGCTCGCCTTCGGTGCGATGTTCGCCGTCATCATTCTGGCCGGCGGCATCGCCCAGTCGGAGTTCGGCGAGGTGGGCTTCTACGTGACCGCCGTCCTCTCGGGGCTCGTCTCCAGTGCGGGCGCGACCGCCTCGACTGTCTCGCTCTATCGCACGGGCAGTCTGGCCGGCGAGACGGCCGTCATCGCCGTCCTGCTCGCCACCGCGTCGAGCATCGTCGTCAAGGCCGCGCTGACCGCCGCCGGACCGAGTCGGTCGTTCGCCTCCCGTGTCGCGCTCTGGAGCGCCGTTCTCCTAGCCGGTTCGCTCGCGGCGGCGGTTCTCGTGACGCTGTGAGCGACGCCGAACTGAACGATCTGTCATCAACGACCGAAACCGCTATGCGCGCGTCGCTGTCATCCGGTGACATGCAGGCAGTCCAGTTCACCGAGCACGGCGACCGTGACGTCATCGAGTACGGCGACTTCCCCGACCCCGAACCAGGGAAGGACGAAGCCCTCGTCGACGTGAAGGCCGGTGCGTTGAACCACCTCGACGTCTTCACGCGCCGCGGACTGCCGGGCGTCGATCTCGAGATGCCACATATCCCCGGCAGCGACGCCGCCGGTGTCGTCACCGACATTGGAGAAGACGTCACGCGCGTCGAGGTCGGCGATCGCGTGGCCGTCACCGCCGGCGTCTCCTGTGGCGAGTGCGAGTTCTGCCGCCACGGCGAACACTCGCTCTGTGAGAGCTACCACCTCATCGGCGAGCACGTCCGTGGGGTACACGCAGAACGGGCGGCCGTCCCTGCCTCGAACCTCGTCCACGTTCCCGACGACGTGGACTGGGTGACGGCGGCGGCCGCGCCGCTGACCTTCCAGACCGCGTGGCGCATGCTGATGACCCGCGCCGACATCGAGGCCGGCGAATCCATTCTGATTCTCGGTGCCTCCGGGGGAGTGGGCCAGGCGGCGGTCCAGATCGCCGACTACGCCGGCGCGGAGGTCTACGCGACCGCGAGCACCGACGAGAAACTGGAATACGCCGAGGAGTGTGGGGCCGATCACACGATCAACTACGCCGAGAACGATTTCGCAAGCGAGATGCGCGAGCTCACGGACGGGCGCGGCGTCGACGTCGTCGTCGACTACGTCGGTCCGGAGACGTGGGACGACTCGACGAAATGTCTCGCCAAGGGCGGTCGGCTCGTCACCTGTGGGGCGACCACCGGCCCGAAGGCCGAGACGAACATCAACCGCGTCTTCTGGAAGCAGATCGACATCCTGGGATCGACGATGGCCACCCTCGGCGAGGTCGACGATGTGCTCTCGCTGGTCTGGGACGGCACCTTCGAGCCCCGGATCCGCGAGACGCTGCCGATGAGCGAGGCCACTCGTGCCCACGAGATGCTCGAAGAACGCGAGGGGTTCGGCAAGGTCGTCGTGATCCCCGACAGCGAGCGCTGATCGGAACGCGGTTCGCGTGGATCGGTGCCATCCGAGCGGCCCCCATGTTGAATGTTTACATGACACATAACACCATGTGGAATTCTGACACATGTAACAAGTTTTATGATGCAGGTGGGTGGGGATTTGTCCGATGTCGGAGAGACCATCGACGGAACGGGCGAGTGGCACCGACAACGATGCAGATGACGGCCCGAACACGACGCGCCGAACGTTCCTCAAGGGATCGAGCGCGGCGGCCGGCATGGCAGCGCTCGGATTCCAGGGGACCGACCAAGCGAACGCGAACGACACCGACGACGCGGACGAGGACGAGGACGACGATGGCGGGGGCGACGACGGACCGACGAACGTCATTCTGTTCGTCGGCGACGGACAGGGTCGCGCACAGCTCGATCTGGGCCGATATCTGAAGGCCTATCGGAAGAACTCGGAGAAGTTCCCGCTGAATGCTGCCGACGTGACCTACAACGTCGATCGCCACGACGCGCACGGCTCGGCGATGACGTATCCGGACGATCCCGAGGAGTTCGTCGCCGATTCGGCGGCGACGGCGACCGCGATGTCGACAGGCCACAAGAGCTACAATGGTGCGATCGCCGGCGTGAAGAACGACGCGGGCGAGTTCGTCCCCAAGCAGACTGTACTGGAGCAAGCCCGCGATATGGGCTACGCCGTCGGGCTGGTGACGACGGCGCGGATGACGCACGCGACGCCGGCATCGTTCGCCAGCCACGTTCCGTCCCGCGACGAGGAGGAGAAGATCGCCAAACAGTACGTCCGTGACAGCGGCGTCGACGTGCTCTTCGGCGGCGCGCGCTCGTACTTCCTGCCCGATGGCCGCGAGAGCGACAGCGCGAATCTGGTCGCCGAGGCCAAACGCAACGGCTACAACTACGTCACGACCGCGAGCGAACTCGACTCGCTCGACAGCGCGCCAGCACTCGGCCTGTTCAGCGAGTCCGACCACCTGAGCTACACGCTTGATCGGCAGGATAACGATGACTCGACGCAGCCCGGTCTCGGCGCGATGGCCGAGACGGCGATCGAACTGCTCGAAGCCCGGGGCGGGCGAAAGGGCTTCTTCCTGCTGGTCGAATCCGGCCGCATCGACCACGCGAGCCACTCGAACTACCCGGTCGTCGCCCACGAACAGCTCGAAGCCGACGACGTGATCGGCCGACTGCTCGATTACGCCGAGGACTCCCACGGCGAGACGTCAGTCATCACGACCGCCGACCACGAGACGGGCGGTCTCTCGCTCGGATCCGGTGGTCCGTACGACGTGAACTTCGACGTACTCGACGGGATGAACGCGAGCACGGCCACGGTCGTCCCGCAGATCGAGGAGGCCGAATCGCGTGAGGAGGTCGCCTCGATCATGGCCGAGCAGATGGGTGTCGAACTGCTCGACACCGAACTCGACGAACTGCGTGCGTACAACACACCGGTCGCGGAGATCCTCAACGAGCGGATACGGATCGGCTGGACGTCGACCGGCCACACCGCCGAGAACGTCCCGACCTTCGCCACCGGCCCGAACGCCGAGTTCTTCGACGGCACCGTCGACAACACGGACATCGCCGACGCGATCCGAAAGCGGCTGAACGGCGACTGAGCCACACTCTTCCTTTCCGTGGCTCTGTTGAAACGATCGGAATTGGCGAGACCGGTGTGATACGTAGGAAGTGTATCACAGCTAAGAAGTGACGACCGATTTTCGCCGATAGCAGATCTGCGATGCAAAACACTGCTTGCTTGGCTACTGAGATATCTACCATCAAAAGCGATCATCACTGATACAAGTTGACGTGAGTAGTGAGTCAGGAGCGCGATTGGATGGGACGAACGTACAAGTACATCGAATGTCACTAACTGAGCGCAAAATGGATCGGGATGTGAAGATAAATCTCGTTTGTGGTGGCATTGTCGCCCTCTCTGGGTTTCTCGGATACATCGTTCTCCCGTTAGCCACGGGTGACTTTACTGACCTCACTCGCATTGTTACGAGTGCGATGGGCAGGTCGCTCGGATACCACATGCTAGTTCTGACAATGCCGTCGTGGTTGATCACGTTCGGCGGAATCGTTTGTGCTCGGCAGTGGGGGCTGGATTCTACATGGGACGACGTTGTGATCGTCGGCGGGATCAATGGTATCCCACTGTTGATGGCGTTTGCCACTTACGTGATTGCTGCCGTCGGGATGGCACTCGTAATTACAGTTAGCGGCCCAATCGAGACTCCTCTGGTCGTAATAGCGGCAATGGGCCTTATCTTGTTGGCCTTGCTTGTCGGATTTGCGTTTGCAGCGATAGTGTTCGTTATCGTGTTTCTGGCGGTGGGAGTCGGCAGCATTGCTGGCTACACATCTGCTCGGGCTGTCATCTATCTATGGGGATCGAGATCAGCTCGCCAGTAATCACGCTGTCTCGATGACCGGCAAGTCGTCACGATTTTGTCCCGAGCGCCGTTCCCTCCGACCGAACGCTCACGTGAACCCGATACAGCACACACAGGACGGACACTCGACGGCACGAACCGTCGGCCGACGGCGATTTCTCGGGCTGACGGCGGCCGGCGCGCTCGCGGGCGTCGCCACCGCCGGGCGCGGGCGCGCACAGAGCAGTCGCACGATCGAACTCGGCGGGAAGATCGCCGGCTGGCAGGGTCGCACGCCCGAGTCGATCGCTGGTGAAGAAAATCCCACGCTCGCCCTCGAAGCCGGCGTCGACTACCGCATCACGTGGACGAATCTCGACGGGATGGGTCACAACATCGCGCTGATCGACGAGAACGACGACGTCCTGAAGCGTACCGAGGTGATGAGCGAGCAGGGCGCGACCCAGACGATCGAATTTACCGCTCGCGAGGAGATGGCCGAATACATCTGCGAGCCACACCGGTCGTCGATGCGCGGGAGCGTGCGCTTCGGCTCCGGCTCGTCGGCCACGACGGACGCCACGACCACCGAGCAGGCCGTCCCGACCGGGCCGACGATCGGCCTCGAACGGCTCGTCGGCGGCTTCCAGGTACCGACTGATATGGCGCTGCTGCCGGGCGACGACCAGCGAGTCGTCGTCGATCTCTACGGGATCGCCCAGCTCAACGAGGGCGATCAGTTGCGCGACGAGCCGTTTCTCGATCTGCGCGATCGCCTCGCCGAGATCACCGGCGAGCGTGGCTTTCTCGGACTCGCGCCACATCCCGACTACGAGCAGAACCGGCGCTTCTACGTGCGCTACAGCGCCCCGCCCGCCGACGACGCACCCGACGAGTTCTCACACACGGAGGTCCTCTCGGAGTTCGAGGCCAACGAGGACGGCACGAGTGCGCGTCCCGACTCCGAGCGAGTGCTGCTCGAAGTCCACGAACCCCGCAAGGTCCACAACGGCGGCGCGGTCGCGTTCGGTCCCGATGGCTATCTCTACACCTCCTACGGCGACGGCGGCGGCCCACGGGATACGGGCCCCGGCCACGCCAGCGACTGGTACGATCGCAATCGCGGCGGCAACGGTCAGGACGTCACCGAGAATCTCCGGGGATCGATCCTGCGTCTCGACGTCGACAGCCAGGGTGGAGAGAACCCCTACGCGATCCCCGACGACAACCCGCTCGTCGGCAAAGAGGGTCTGGACGAACAGTACGCCTGGGGCTTTCGCAACCCCTGGCGGATGAGCTTCAACGACGGCGAGCTCTACGTCGCCGACGTCGGCCAGAACCGCTACGAGGAGATCGACCGCGTCGTGAAGGGCGGCAACTACGGCTGGAACGTCCGCGAAGGTACCCACTGCTACGGCACCGAGAGCCTGAGCGACATGCCGAAGAACTGCCCGAGCCGAACGCCGCCGGATGTCCGGGGCGGCGAACCGCTCCGCGATCCCGTCATCGAGTACCCCCACGCCCGCAACGGTGAGACCATCGGCATCTCGGTCATCGGTGGCTATCTCTACGACGGCTCGATCGACGCCCTCGACGGGAAATACGTCTTCGGCGACTACAGCAAGGAGGGCGACCCACGCTCGTCGCTGTTCGCGGCCACCCCCACCGAAGACGGGCTCTGGGATCTCGAACGGCTTCAAGTCGAGGGCGCAGAGGGCGGCGCAGTCGAGGGCTATCTCATCGCCATCGCCCGCGATGCCGACGGCGAACTGTTCGCGCTGACCTCCGCCGGCGAGCTCGGCGGTGCGGTGAACCGGATCACGGCGACCGAAGCGACGGGCACCGCAACGACCCCGGACGGGACGAACGCGACCGCGAACGCAACGGGCTCCACCACGACCGCACTGGGCACCGACGCGACCGATACCGACGCGAACGCGACGGCGGGCGTTCGGTCGGCGGCTGGAAACGGTACGGCGAGCGGATCGGGCGCTACGGATGGGTCGGGCAACGCGAGCGGAACCGAGACGAGCGGCGACGGGGCGGGCTTCGGCGTGCTCGCCGCGCTCGCCGGCATCGGCGGTCTCGCCGCGCGCCGTCTCCGGCGCTGAAAGCGGTTATTCAGCTTCGCTGCGGAGATCGGCGAGGATCTCGTCTTCGAGCACCTCGCGCACGTCGAGGGCGATCGCCTCGCGGTCGAGGGTGATCTGGTGGACACGCCCGCCGAGCATCGTCGCCATGATCAGCGCCGACAGCCGCTCGGCATCGACGTCGTGAAAGACGCCCTGTTCGATGCCGTCGTCGATGATGGTCGTGAGCATGTCGAGCAGGAGATCGTAGTTCGCCGCGAGCTGTTCGCGGAAGGCGGCGTTGTGCGGTGCCTGCGCGCGCAGTTCGAGCAGTGCCGTGTGGAACTCGCGATCCTCGCCGCTTTCGTCGTCGAGCCCGAGCAGCAGTTCGTCGACGAGGGCGTCGAGGCGTGCGTTCGGATCGTCGCTATCGACGTCGAGGCGGCTCGTGAATCGGTCGAGGAGATGCTCCAGAAAGGCCGCGAGCAGCTCGTTTTTCGTGTCGTAGTGGTAGTGCAGAACGGCCTTGGTCTTCTCGAACTCGTCGGCGATCGCCTGCATCGTGAGATTGGCGTAGCCGTGCTCGCAGAGCGCACGGTAGGTCGCCTCCATGATCTCCTCGCGGGTGTCGGTCGGCTCCGATCCACCCTCTGACGAACTCATTTGACTGACTATTCGGCGGCGGACGGTTATATCCTGTCGCTCGTGTACGTCATGAGCCGTCCTGCCGTGCCTCCACCGCACCGACCAACAGCGCGTCCTCGATGAGCGCACCCGTTGCCCGCCGGAGCCGCTCGGAGAGCGCCTGATGGGAGATGTTCAACTGGTCGGCGAGTTCGCTCTGATCGGTCTCGCGCGGGACCTGGTAGTAGCCCGCTTCGAGCGCGGTTTCGAGCGCCTCGAACTGCGCCTCGGTGAGTCCGAAGCGGCCGGCGGGCTCGCCTTCGAGCTGCCGGATGGCCGTGACGTCGAAGGTGAGTCCGCTGTCGTCGGCGAACTGGACGGTCTTCGAGAGCGATTCGCGGTTGGGGTAGAGCACGCGGAGATACCATCGACCATCGGTCCCGTAGGCGTCGGTGATGGTCGCGTGCGAGTTCGTCAGCATCTGGAGCACCACCTCGACCTCCGAGACCCACTGCATGCGGTAGAGTTGCTCCTCGTCGAACGCGGACAGCAGTTCGAGTTCATCGATGCTCGGATCGTCCCCGAAGGCCTCTCCGACGGCCTCGACCGTGGCGTTGCGGATCCACATCAGCGGCATGGCCGCCTCGTCGCCGCTCTGGACGATGCGTTCGACCTCGAACTCGACGTCGGGCAGCGCGTCGAGCGCCTCGTACAGCGCGAACTCCTCAGCCGGGATCTCTCCCCGGACGATGCAGGCGTTGGACATGGTCGGCGTTCGCGTCCGTCCGGCAAAAATTCCCTGACACGCTTTCGGAGCGCCACGGATCGGGGGAAGGAATATGCCGCGTTCGTTCCTCGATGGCGCATGGCCAGAACGGATCTCGCCCGCGCGGACGCGGTCGAACGACTGCTCGACCACCGCTCCACGGCGCTCGATAGCTGCTCCAGCGAAATCGTCTCCCTCGACGCGCTCGCCGGCCGCACGCTCGCCGAGGACGTGCGCGCCCCAACCGACGTACCGCCGCACGACTACGCGACGATGGACGGGTTCGCGATCGCCACCGACGACGAGTCGCTGGCGGTCGCCGCGGAGGTGTTCCCCGAGGACGAACCACCGGAACTCGACGAGGGGGAGGCTGCCCGCATCGCTACCGGCGCGCCGCTGCCCGCCCGGACCGATGCCGTGCTGAAAGTCGAGGACGCGACCGTCGACGACGAACGGATTTCGGGACCGCAACTTGCCCCGGGGACGAACGTCTCGCCGCGCGGCGGGACGGCACAGGCGGGCGAGACGCTGTTCGACGCCGGCACGCGACTCGCCGCCCGGCATGCGGCGCTCCTGAGCGACATCGGCATCGAGTCCGTGACCGTTCACGAACGGTTCTCGGTGGGCATCGTGGCGACCGGCACCGAGATCCACGAGGGTCGCCAGCCCGACCGCGACTCGGAGTTCCTCGCCGGGCTCGTCCGGGAATGGGGCCACGAGCCGACGATCCGCGAGAGCGTGCCCGACGACTCCGGGGCCGTGCGCCGCGCCATCGAGAGCGCCGCCGCGACCCACGACGTGGTTCTCACGACTGGTGGGACGAGCGTCGGGAGCGCCGACCACGTCGCCACGGTGCTCGAAGCCCACGACCCGCTGTTCGAGAGCGTGCGCCTCCAGCCCGGCAGGCCGGTGCTGGCGGCGGTCGTCGACGGTGCGCTCGTTGTGGGACTTCCGGGCAAACCGCTCGCGGCCCACACCGCCGCCGTGCTCGTCGCCCGATCGTTCTTCACGGGCCAGCGGCGACTGCCATCGATCACCGCCGGGCTGACGAGCACCGTCGAGATCCCCGACGACGAGCGCGAGTACGCGGTGCCGGTCGTCCTCGACGGGAACGAGGCCATCCCGCTCGGCCACGCCGACTCGTCGCTGCCGATCTACGACGAGCGGTTCGCGCCGGGGCTCGTCTCCGCCAACACGAGAACGACGACCGCGGACGGAATCGTCCTCGCCGAGCGCTCGCTCGACGCCGGTCAACCGATCGCGGTCGTTCCGTATCGGGTGCTCGCATGAACGAGGAACTCCGTCGTATCGACGTGGAGACAGTCCACGAACCGCTCCCAGAGCGGACAGATCACGATCCGACCGTCGTCGGCGTGCTGCTCGCCGCGGGCGGGAGCAGCCGTTTCGGCGAGCGGAACAAGCTCCTCGCCGAGATCGACGGGAAACCGCTCGTCCGCCGCGCCGCCCGCACGCTGCTCGACTCGCGAGTGTCGCGCGTCGTCGCTGTGCTCGGCCACCAGTCGAGCGCCGTTCAGGAAGTGCTCGCCGACTTCGACGTCGCGTTCGTCGCAAACGACGCCTACGAGCACGGACTCTCGACCTCCGTCGAGCGTGGCGCGCGTGCGGCCGCCGACGGCGATGCGGACGCCGCGATCTTCCTCCCCGGCGACATGCCGTTCGTCGAGAGTGCGACCGTCGACCTGCTCGTCGATTGTTTCGCCGGTGGCGTCGCCGATGCCGCGGCTGCCGCCTACGAGGGACAGCGCGGCAATCCAGTACTGTTCGGGGCCGATCATTTCGACGCGCTGTGTGCGGTCGACGGCGACGTCGGCGGTAAAGATGTTCTGCTCGATGACGGCGTGCTGCTCGATACCGACGACGCGGGCGTCGTCATGGATATCGACACGCAGGACGATCTCGAACGCGTCCGGTAAATGGACGATTCGGGCGACTCAGCGTCCGCTATCCGACAACAGATGGATGTCGTCCGTATCGACGGTCAGCGTCACGGTCCCCTCGGGCGGCTCCCGGCTATCGGTCTTGACGAGCAGCGATCGTCCGTTCCACGAGCAGTGAACTCGGTAGGCATCGCCGAGAAACTCGCGGTGCTCGACGGTCGCCGTTAGCGTCGTTGCGTTCGAGGCCGTATCGTTCTCGCCGAGCGAGAGTACCTCGGGCCGTACACAGAGCGCCACGGAATCGCCGGTGTCGACCGCGGCGCTCTCGGGGAGCGCGATCTCGACGCCGTCGACGGTCGCACGCGGTGGGGCCGTCGCTGTCACCTCGCCGTCGAAGAGGTTGTTCTCGCCGACGAACTCCGCGACGAACCGGGACTGGGGCTCCCGATAGACGGTTTCGGGCGGGGCGACCTGTTCGATGCGTCCCCCACTGACGACGGCGACGCGATCGCTGATGGCGAGCGCCTCGCTCTGATCGTGAGTCACGTAGATCGTGGTGATCCCGAGCTCCTGTTGGATCTCCCGGATCGTCACTCGGAGGCGCTCGCGGAGGCGGGCATCGAGCGCCGACAGCGGTTCGTCGAGCAGGAGTACGTCGGGTCCGGGCGCGAGCGCCCGTGCGAGCGCGATCCGTTGCTGTTGCCCGCCCGAGAGCTGTTCCGGCTCGCGCTCGCCCATCCCCGCCATGTCGACCAGCGAGAGCAGTTCGTCGACGCGCTCGTCGTCGGCGACGCCGCCCGGCGGGTCGCGAAAGCGGAGTCCGTAGGCGACGTTCTCGCGAACCGTCATGTGCGGAAACAGCGCGTAGTGCTGGAAGACGACGCCGACATCGCGCCGTTCGGGTGCGAGATCGGTGACGCGCCCGCCATCGATGTGGACCTCGCCCGTGGCCGGTTCCTCGAAGCCTGCGACGGCCCGGAGCGTCGTGGTCTTCCCACAACCCGACGGGCCGACGAGCGTGAAGAACTCGCCCTCGTCGACCGACAGCGAGACGTCTTCGAGAGCGGTGACGCCGCTGAACTCGACGGTGATGTTGTCGAGCGCCACGCCGGCGTCCGTCGTGGTGGGGTCGCGTTCGGGCACGGCGTCGCTCATGGCTCCCACCGCCCGCCGAGGCGCTCGATGACGAGGAAGCTCGCGGCCGTCACCAGGAGGAGGACGGTGCCCATCGCGGTCGCTGGTCCGAGACTCGGCCCGAGCGACCGATTGCCGATATACCGTTCGAGCGCGACCGGCATCGTGTAGCTTTCGACACCCTCGGCGAGTAAAACCGTCGTATCGAACTCGCCGATCGAGATGGCGAAGGCGAACGCGCCGCCGGCGAGCACCGCTGTCCAAACCAGTGGAAGCTCGACGTCGAGCAGAGTCCGAAACCGACTCGCGCCGAGCGAGCGCGCCGAATCGACGAGCTGTGAGTCGATGCCGGCGAGCGCCGGGGTGACGTTGCGCGTCACGAACGGGTAGGCCGCGACCGCGTGCGCGACGACGATGGCGAGTGCGCCGCCGGCGGTGACCCGATAGCCGGCGATCGTCGTCCCGAAGACGAGCGTCTGGAGCAACCCGAGACCGACGACGACGCCGCTGACCGCCAGCGGCGCACTCATCAGCGTCTCGGCCAGCCGCGAACCGGTCCCGCCGCGGGTCACCATCACTGAGACGACGATCCCCATCGGCACCGCGAGCGCGAGCGTGCCGACGCCGAAGGCCAGCGAGTTCGCGATCGCCGGCAGCGGTTTCGTCGTGCCGGCCGCCGTCGTCGCCTGCTGGTTGAGCAGGAACTCGTAGTACGCGCCCGTCAGCCCGTTCGGGCCGGTGACGCTCTCGACGATCATGCTCACGAGCGGACCGACGAACAGGACGAGGACTCCGACGCCGTAGACCGCGAGCCCGATCCGAACCGGATCACGAAGGGTCTTCCAACCGACTGCGAGCGCGCGCCGCGGGAGAGTCGTTCCACCGCCCGTGGTCGTCTGTCGTGCCTCGTACCGGAGGTAGAGATAGGTGAGCGCGAGCGAGAGCACCGTCTCGATGGTGCCGAGCGTCGCCGCCTCGGCGAGTTCGAGGTCCTGGACGCGCGCGTAGAGCCAGACCTCGACGGTGGCGAGGCGCAACCCGCCGAGCGCGAGCACGATCGGAAAGGAGAGGAAGGTGAAGACGAACGTGAGCAGCGCGGCGGTCAGCAGTGCGGGAAGCAGCTGTGGCACCACGATGTCGCGAAAGGCACGAAACGGGCCGGCACCGAGTGCCCGGGCCGTCTCGACGCGTCGGGCATCGACGCTCTCCCAGGCGGTCGTCACGAGCCGCGTCACGAGTGGCGCGTTGTAGAACGCATGCGCGAGCACGATGATTTCGAGCGTGAACAGCAGATTCACCTGCCCGAGACCGAGCGCGCCCAGAATATCATTGAGCAGGCCGTTCTGCCCGAACATGGCGAGGAAGCCGACCGCCACCATGATCGACGGCAATACGAACGGGAGGATGGTGAGCGAGCGGAGCGTCCGTCGGCCGCGGAACTCGAAGCGCGCGAGCAGATACGCCCCCGGCAGCCCGACGACGACGCTCGCCAGCGTCGAGAGGAACGCCTGGAAAGCGGTGAAGCCGAACAGACCGAACTCGACCGACGGGAACCCGGCTCGGATCCAGTCGAGCACGCCAGCCGGAATCGAGAGCGGTGCAGTGAACAGGTGGTGGGCGACGCCGGTATAGAAGGGATCGCCGAGCACGTCGACCAGCGGGGCCGCCGTCAGCGAGCCGGCACGGACGACCGCCTCGCGCAGCACGCTCAGGACGGGGTAGTAGAAGACGACCGCCAGGATCGCGACGGTGAGGACGAACGCGGTCGGGACGGCGAGTCGCTCGCCCCAGCGCCGCACGTTCACTCGCTCGCGACCAGCCGCGACCACTCCTCGACCCACGACTCGACCGAGCCGGCGAGTTCGTCGTAGGAGTGCGTCACCGTCTCTGGCGGCTCCTTCGCGTACTTATCGAACTCCTTGCTCGGCGTGACGCCCTTCACCGCCGGGAACTGGACGTTCTTGACCGCGATCTTCGACTGAGCCGTCTCGGTGAGCACGAACTCCATGAACGTCCGGCCGAGCTGCGGGTTGTTCGCGCTCTCGAACAGCGCCATCGTCTCGGGGTTCGCGTAGCCCTGATCGTTGAGGAAGCCGAGCTGGTGTTTCGCCATGTCGACGTCGGGGCCGTGGTAGTAGACCTGATCGGTCGAGTACGAGACCACCATCGGCGCTTCGCCGTCCGAGTAGGCCTGATAGGCCGGTTCCCAGTCCGAGAGCACCGTCACGCCGTTGCCGACGAGCTGCTTCCAGTAGTCGAGATAGTTCTCCTCGCCCTTGGCGATGATCGACCAGAGCAAGAACGCCCGCCCGGGATCGGACTGCTGGGCGTTTTCGGTGATGAGATCCCCCTCGTAACGCGATTCGAGCAGCGAGTCGAACGTCTTCGGCTCCTCGACCTCGTTTTCGTTGTAAACGAGCGAGATGTAACCCGTGTCGTACGGCACGGCGCGCTTCTTGGGATCGATACGCAGCGGCTTCTTCAGCCCGTCGGCACCGTCGAGATCCTCACCGACCGACTGGAAGAGTGGCTTGTCGAGCTTCTTCCGCGCACGGACGAGCTCGGCCGTGTTCAGACCGAGGTAGATATCGGCGTCGATCGGCGCGCCCTGCTTGGCCCGCTGGACGTACTGATTGACGCCGTTCTCCGGCGTGAGGAACTCGACGGTCGTCCCCGACTGCTCCGTCTCGAAGGCGGATTTGAGCCAGTTGCCCGCCGTGTCCTCGCCGGTGAACGACGAGTAGGTCGCGACCCGTAGCGTGCCGCCGGACGACGCGCTGCCGGTCGTCGCCGTACTGTCGGCTCCCGCCTCGGTGGTTCCGTTGCCCGATCCGTTCGTTCCCGAGCCGTTCGCTCCGGAGCCGTTGTCACCCTCGCCCGCACCCGTACAGCCCGCCAGCATCGCCAGCCCGGCGACGCCTGCGCTCGACCGTCGAAGGAACTGCCGTCTATCCATTACCGAGTGGTTTCGACGAGTGGTAATTAAAACTGTCGTCACGGTCGCCGGTGCGTGACGGAATGACAACGGGAAACGCGGCTTCAGGACAGCCGGCGATCAGTCGGCGGCCAGTTCGTCCGTCGAACGCTCGTCGTCGGCCCGCACCCGCACCTCGGCGGCGATCTCGGCCGGCAGCGAGACGGTCTCGTCTTCGCCCTCCGGCGCGACGGTGAGCATCCCGAACGGTGCGACCTCGCGGACGGTGAGGCGAGTATCGGGCGTGATGCCGGCGTCGGCGAGATAGGAGAGCACCTCGGGATCGCTGTCGGCGACCTGCGCGACGACGAGCGTCTCGCCCGCCGCGTACTCGGTGAGCGGTTCGTCGTCGGCCTCGGTGGGTTCGAGGTCCTCGGTCGGGATCGGCGCGCCGTGGGGATCGGCGCTGGGGTCGCCGAGGCTCGCGGCGAGTTCGGTTTCGAGACGCTCGCTGATGTGGTGTTCGAGCCGATCGGCCTCCTCGTGGACCTCCGCCCAGTCGTAGTTCAGGTGTTCGGCGAGAAACAGTTCGAGCAGGCGGTGGTGGCGGATCGTTTCGAGTGCGACCAGTTCGCCGTCCTCGGTGAGACGGACGCCCTTGTACTCCTCGCGATCGACGAGTCCGTGGCCTTCGAGGCGCTTCATCGTCGCGGTCACCGTCGGGGCCGTCACGTCGAGGCGCTCGGCGATGGTCGAGGTGGCGACCGGCTCCTCGCCCTCACGGAGCTGATAGATCGCTTTGAGGTAGTCCTCGGCCTTCGAACTCGGCATACGAAATCGTGGCCACCGGGCTACTAAACGGTTGCTGTCGTCCGCGTGGTCTTAGACGGCCGCCGCGGGCTGACCGTTGGCGTCGGTCTCCTCGGCGACCTCCATCAGTTCGTGATAGCGGTTCCGGATCGTCACGTTGCTGACCTCGGCGACCTCGCTGACCTCGTCCTGGGTGAGCTTGCGGTTGGTGAGGATGCCGGCGGCGTAGAGCGCCGCGCCGGCCAGCCCGACGGGGCTCTTGCCGCTGTGGACGGCTTGCCGTTCGGCCGTTTCGAGCAGGTCACGCGCACGGCGTTCGGTCTCCTCGCTCACGTCGAGATCGGAGGCGAACCGCGAGACGTACTGTTTCGGGTTCGGCGGGCCGATCTCCAGATCGAGTTCCTGGTTGATGTAGCGGTAGGCGCGCTTGAACTCCATCTCGTCGACCCGCGAGACCGCCCCGACCTCCTCGACGCTGCGGGGCAGCCCCATCTGGCGGATGCCCGCGTACAGCGCGGCGGTCGAGACGCCCTCGATCGATCGTCCGGGCAGGAGATCCTCGGAGAGCGCGCGGCGGTAGATGACCGACGCGGTCTCGCGAACGTCCTTCGGGACGCCGAGCGCGCTGGCCATGCGCTCGATCTCGCCGAGTGCCTGCTTCAGATTGCGCTCCTTGGAGTCACGCGTGCGGAAGCGTTCGTCCCAGGTGCGCAGGCGCTGCATCCGCTGGCGCTTGCGTGCGCTCAGCGTGTTGCCGTAGGCGTCCTTGTTCTGCCAGCCGATCTGGCTCGACAGCCCCTTGTCGTGCATCATCTTGGTGGTGGGCGCGCCGGTGCGCTTCTTGCGGTCGCGTTCGGCGCTGTCGAAGGCGCGCCATTCGGGACCGTGGTCGATCTCGTCGGTCGAGACCACGAGCCCGCACTCCGTGCAGGTGGTCTCGCCGTGGGCTTCGTCCTCGGCCAGTCGGCCGCCGCACTCGGGACAGACTCGCTCGGACTCGTCCGTCTTGGCGTCCTCGGTGGCTCGTTCGTCCTGTTCGCTCGGTTCTCGCTGTCGGATGTGGGTAGTGCCTTCCAATATCGGGTTGGTGAGCGCGTGCTCGGATGGGTAGGTTGTCTGACGGTACAACGGGTCGGTGTTCACCCATAGGTAAGGGATGGAGATACTTAAATATCTCGGATAACCACGCCGAGGAACCTCGCCAGAGCGTCGCTCAGCGACGCGAATCGGCCGCGTTCGCCGACGGGAAAGATTGATAGTCAGTAGGCAACTACTAACAGCTATGAGTTCCGCTGACCCGCAGGGACTGCAGGCGTTTCCCGAAGCACTCTCCGAACCCGATGCGTGGCTCGAACCGTTCGACTGGTATCGCGAGATGCGCGACGATTCGCCAGTCCGGTACGACGCTTCGCGCGGCTCCTGGGACGTCTTCCGCCACGCTGACGTCAAACGCGTCATCAGCGACGACGAGGCGTTCTCGGTGAACCCGCGGACGGCGAGCGATTTCGAGGGGCTGAGCGGCGAGGGTGAGGGGCTGATCCTCGATACGATGCTGTTCCAGGATCCGCCGCGTCACGACGATCTCCGCGCGGTCGTCGACGACGCCTTCAGCCCGCGGACGGTCGCCGAAATGGAGCCGCGCCTGCGCGACCTGATGAGCGAGCTTCTGGACGACGCGCTCGCGGCGAACGACGGCGAGATGGATCTCGTCGAGGAGATCTCCTACCCGTTCCCGGTCATCGTCATCGCCGAGCTGCTGGGAGTGCCTGCCGAGGATCGCGCGCAGTTCAAGGAGTGGTCGGACTCGCTCGTCGCGGCCGCGAGCGACGAGGAGATCGCCGAGCGCCAGCAGCAGAGCCAGCAGGAGATGGCGATGTATTTCCTCGATCAGCTCCAGCAGCGCCGCGAGGAGCCCCGCGACGACCTCCTCACGACGATCGCGACCGCCGAGCTCGACGACGGGAGCAAACTGCCCCAAGAGGAGGCGCTCGGGATGTGCATGCTGTTGCTCATCGCCGGCAACATCACCACAACGAACCTCATCACGAACGCCGTGCGCTGTTTCGGCAATCAGGGCGTCCTTTCCGAGCTCGCCGGCGACGAGAACGCCGTCGGGCCGGCAATCGAGGAGGCGCTGCGCTACCGCGCGCCCGTCCAGGCGATGACGCGCATCGCGCGCAGCGACGTGACGCTCGGCGACGCGACGATCGAGGAAGGCGATCGCGTGGTGGCGTGGCTCGGCTCGGCGAACCGTGACGAGCGTGCCTTCGACAACGCCGACGAGTTCGTCGTCGACCGCGCGCCGACGGGCCATCTCGGCTTCGGCCACGGCACCCACTACTGTCTCGGCGCGCCGCTGGCTCGTCTGGAAGCCCGAGTTGCACTCTCGGAACTGCTCTCACTCGACGGGTTGACGCTCGCCGACGCCGATCTCTCGCCGACGCGGAGTTCGTTCATCTACGGCGTCGAGTCGCTGCCGATCCGCTACGACGGGCGCTGAGACGGGCTGTCACGGCCATCACGCCGGCAGTCGATCGTCCGTGACGACCCGAACGCTCTTATGAAAGTGTGCCCTACCGAGGCCAATGACCGATACGGTCGACGACGTGGACCAACCGTACGATACCGACGCCTCACAACAGGAGAAGATCGAATCGCTTGAGGAACGCATCGACATCCTCGACGGCCAGAACGAGGAGATGCGCGACAAGCTGCTCGACGCGAACGCCGAGAACAACAAGTACAAACAGAAGCTCGAACGGCTCACCCACGAGAACAAGAAGCTGAAACAGTCGCCGCTGTTCGTCGCCACCGTCCAGGAGATGACCGACGACGGCGTCATCATCAAACAGCACGGCAACAACCAGGAGGCAGTCACCGAGGTCACGCCGGAGACCCGCGAGGAGATCGAGCCCGGTTCCCGGGTGGCGGTGAACAACTCGCTGTCGGTCGTCACCGATCTCTCGGACGAGACCGACGTCCGGGCGCGCGTGATGGAAGTCGAAGAGAGCCCCGGCGTGAACTACGAGGACATCGGCGGGCTCGAAGAGCAGATGAACGAGGTGCGCGAGACCGTCGAACTCCCGCTCGAATCGCCGGAGATGTTCACCGACGTGGGTATCGAACCACCCTCCGGCGTGCTGTTGCACGGTCCGCCCGGCACGGGCAAGACGATGCTCGCCAAGGCTGTCGCCAACCAGACCGACGCGACCTTCATCAAGATGGCCGGCTCCGAGCTCGTCCACAAGTTCATCGGCGAGGGCGCGAAGCTCGTCCGCGATCTCTTCGAGGTCGCCCGCGAGCACGAGCCCGCCGTCATCTTCATCGACGAGATCGACGCCATCGCCTCCAAACGGACGGACTCGAAGACCTCCGGCGACGCCGAGGTCCAGCGCACGATGATGCAGCTCCTCTCGGAGATGGACGGCTTCGAGGAGCGCGGCGAGGTCAGAATCATCGCCGCAACGAACCGCTTCGACATGCTCGATCGGGCGATTCTCCGTCCGGGACGGTTCGATCGCCTCATCGAGGTGCCGAAACCGAACGCCGAGGGTCGCGAGAAGATCTTCGAGATCCACACGCGCGGGATGAATCTCGCCGACGACGTCACGTTCGAGGAGCTCGCCACCGACATCGCCGAGGCCAGCGGGGCCGACATCAAGGCGATCTGTACCGAGGCCGGTATGTTCGCCATCCGCGACGACCGGACCGAGGTGCGGATGGAGGACTTCCACGAGGCGTGGACGAAGATCGACACCGACGAGGTCGACGCGGACGTCTCGAAGACGTTCGCCTGAATCGCGTCGCTACGACCGATCCGACTGCTCTGTCGTCGCGGCTCCTTCTCGTGTTTTGACGGCGACACCCGTCTCGAACTCCGCCATCGCGTCGGCCGAGAGCTCCGCCCGTCCCACGCCGAAGAGATCGTTGTCCGGTCCGACGATGCAGACCGCGTCGCCCGGTCTGATCGCCGGATCGACGTCGCGGACGAATTTCGCGAAGGCGTTTTTCCCCTCCCTGACGAACGGATCGCTCTCCGTGCCGACGACGACGCGTACCTGTGGCGCAGCGAGCGCCGTTCGGAGTCGTTCGCCGCCGGCCAGTCCAAGCGTGAAGCGGCCGTCGGTGCCGTAGGAGACGAGGCGTTCGCCGTCGGCGAAGATCTGCTGTGGCCGGCCGGTTCGTGATCGTCGTACCGAAAACGAGCCGTCGGGTGGAAAGAGTGCCGCGCCAGCGCCCGCGCCGAACTGGTAGTCGGCGACCGTGCGCAGCCGTGCGAAATCGTCCATACTGCCGTTCGCGCGTCGGTCGGCAAAAACGCGCCCATCCCGCGTCGATCGGCGCGAGGCTTTCGAAGCCATTTATACCCCGTGGGTCGCAGTGGGAGTCATGAACGAACGGACGCAGATCGGCGCGGGTGGCGTACTCCTGGTGGTCGGGGCGATAATCGTCATGCTGTTCGCGTTTCCCGCCTCGACGCTCGGGTTCGCGGTACCGATCCCGCTGGCGGTCGTCGCGGCGCTCGCGATGGCCGCCGGCTCGCTGCTCATCGGTACCTCCGAAGGAACGGTTTAGAGCAGGAACCGGTCGGAGCGCGCCGAGAGGTCGGTGAAGGCATCGGCGGCGTCGACGAGTTCTTCGGAGGTCGATTCGCCGAACGCCATCGCCTCGATACGGACGCCCTCGTGGCGCAGATGCGAGCAGAGTCTGGAGAAATCGCCGTCGCCCGTACAGATGACGACGCTGTCGAGGTTCGGCGCGAGCGTCACCGCGTCGAGGATCATGCCGACGTCCCAGTCGGCCGATTTGGAGCCGTCGGCGTGGGTCTTGATCTCCTTGATCTTGGTCTCGAAGCCGATCTCCTGAAGTGCCTCGAAGAAGTTCTCCTCGTTCGGCGAGTTCGCCCGGATGACGTAGGCGATGGCACGAGTCAGCTCGCGCCCGGCCACGGCTTCGTCGAGCAGTTCCTCGTAGTCGATGTTGCGCGAATAGACGCTCTGGGTGGTGTGATAGAGGTTCTGTGAATCGACGAGCACCGCGACGCGCTGGCCCGGTTGAACGACGTTCGACATGCGGGCATTCCTCGGAGTGTCCGCTAAAGCGTTTCGTCACCGAAAGAACGGGATGGATCGGCCGGCAGGTATCGCGTACGACGCAATTCCTAAGTGTGCCGGGTACAGTTGATCGGGTATGCGACGCGTCACACCCGAGCGAGCGAGCGGGCAGAGCGGCGGGTGTGACGGTCCCGTTCGCGCGACCAAACGGGCGGCGGGTAGCTCGCGGCGGGCGTAGCGTCCCCGTCGCGCGCTGTTTTCGATCAGCATCGATCTCCGAGTAGCGACACCACCCACATGACACACGACATCGATCTCGACGGCGTGTTCCCTGCGATGGTCACGCCGTTAGAAGCGGACGACAGCATCGACTTCGACGGACTACGAGCGGAAGCCGAACGGCTCGAACGGGCAGGCGTCGACGGGCTCGTTCCCGTCGGTACCACCGGCGAGAGCGCTACCCTTTCGCACGACGAGCACGTCTCGGTCGTCGAGACGGTGGTCGACGCGGTCTCGATCCCCGTGATCGCGGGGGCCGGCTCGAACGCCACCCACGAGGCGCTCGCCCTCGCCGAGCGGACGCGCGACGCCGGCGCGGATGCCCTCCTCCTGATCTCACCGTACTACAACAAGCCCGAACCCGCCGGGATGGAGGATCACTACCGCACGATCGCCGACGCCGTCGATCTCCCGCAGATCGTCTACAACGTCCCCGGGCGCACGGGGCGCACGATCGAGATCGACACGGCGGCGGCGCTCGCCGAGAACGAGAACGTCGTCGGCTTCAAGTCGGCGAGCGGCGATCTCGGGCGACTGAGCGAACTCGTCGAGCGGACGCGCGAGGCGGAGTTCGCCGTTCTGTCGGGCGAGGACGGGCTCACGCTGCCGGCGCTCGCGGCGGGCGCGCGCGGCACCATCAGCGTCGCGGCGAACGTCGAACCCGAGCGTGTCGGCGAGATGGTCCACGCAGCCCTCGACGGCGATTTCGAGCGGGCACGCGAGCACCATCTCGAACTCGGGCCGCTCTTTCGGGCGCTGTTCTGGGAGACCAACCCCATCCCGCTGAAGGAGGCGCTCTCGATCCGCGGGCACGTCTCGCCACGGATGCGCCCGCCGCTGTCGCGACTCTCGTCCAACCATCGCGAGGAACTCGAATCCGTGCTCGCCGATCTCGACGATGCCGATCGACTCTTGGAGGCCGAGCGATGACGGCGATCGGTGTCACGGGAGCGACAGGAACGATGGGGACCGCAGTCTTGGAGACGGCCACCGACCGCGAGGAGATAGATGTGAACGTCGCGGTCAATCGCGGGGCAGACGGCGAGCGCGTCGCCGGCCAGGGGGTCCACGACGCGGCCGATCTGCCGACGCTGCTGGCCGATCGACCCACCGACGTGGTGGTCGATTTTACCGGTCCCGAATCGGCGATCGAGTACGCCGCGGCCTGTGCGGAGGCGGGCGTCGGCTTCGTCACGGGGACGACCGGTTTCGACGCGGACGGTCGCGACGCACTAGAGACGAGCGCCGAGCGGGTGCCCCTGCTGTGGGCGACGAACTTCTCGCAGGGGATCCACGCGCTTGGCGAGGCACTCGGCGAGATCACGGAGACGCTTTCGGACTATGATATCGAAATGACTGAGACCCATCACAATCGCAAGCAGGACGCACCGAGCGGGACAGCCAAGACCCTCCTTGACGGCATCGACGACGCGAGCGGTGGCGAGCACGACCGAACCTACGGTCGCGAGGGCGACCAGCCACGTGCTGACGGCGAGATCGGCGTTCACGTCCGCCGTGCGGGCGGCATCCGCGGCGAACACGAGGTGTTGTTCGCGGGCAACGACGAGGTGCTCACGTTCACCCATCGCGCCGAGAGCCGGGCGGTGTTCGCCTCGGGTGCGCTCGATGCGGCAGTCTGGCTCGCCGAGCGCGATCCGGGATTCTACGAGTTCGGGGAGGTGCTCGCATGAGCCTCCAGTCGGACGTCGAGGCCCTCTGGCAGCGCTCCGAGGACGGTCTGACGGCGAGTGACGCGGGATCGGACGAGCGGGCGACGCTCGACGCGTTCCTCGACGCGCTCGAAGCCGGTGAGGTGCGCGCCGCCGAGCAGAGTGGTGACAAATGGGTGGCCAACGAGTGGGTGAAGCAGGGCATCCTGCTCAATTTCAGCCTTCGCGAGACCGAGCGCCGGGAGTACGGCGACGTCGGCTATCACGACGTGCTGCCGCTCCGCTCCACGAGTGACCTCGGCGAGCGTGGCACCCGCAACACGCCCGACGGGACGGTCATCAGGCGCGGTGCGCATCTCGGTGGCGACGCGATCATGATGAGTCCGAGCTTCGTCAACGCGGGCGCGTACGTCGGCGACGGCACGCTCATCGACTCCTGTGATACGGTCGGTTCCTGTGCGCAGATCGGTGCGGACGTGAAGCTCGGGGCGAACACGCTCATCGGTGGCGTGCTCGAACCGGTCGAGGACACGCCCGTGATCGTCGAGGAGGGCGTCTCGTTGGGTGCTGGCTGTCGCGTCACCTCCGGGTTCGTCGTCGGTCACGATTCGGTGGTCGGCGAGAACACGCTGCTCACGCCGCGAATTCCGGTCTACGACCTCGTCGAGGAGGCGGTCGTCTACGGTGAACTGCCGCCCGAACGGCGGGCGTTCACACGGTTCGTCGAATCCTCGATCGGCGACCACGACCTCTTCGACGGCGGGGCGTACAAGCCGGCGGTGGTGGCGACGGCCGTCGAGGACCGAACTCTCGAAGCGACCGAACGCGAGGACGCGCTTCGATGACGGGTGCTGCCGTAACGACGGCGAACCCGCCCGTCCGACGGCTCGCGGACTGGTCGGCGGACCGTCTGCGCGAGTTCGCCGACGAACACGGGACGCCGCTGTACGTCGTCGACATCGAGCGAGTGCGCGAGAACGCCGCACGCCTCCGGGAGTCGTTCCCGGATGCCGCCATCGACTACGCGGTGAAGGCAAACGCTCGAACACCGGTGCTCGCTGCGATCGCCGAGGTGGGCTTCGGTGCCGAGTGCGCGTCGGCCGGTGAGGTCGTCCGCGCGTGCGAGGCAGGGTTTGCCGACGTGCGCTATACGGCCGTCAACCCGCCCGCCCGCGATCTCGACAGGGTCGTCGAATGTGCCGACGAGCACGAGATCACGATCACGGTCGGCGCGCTCGACACGCTCGACGCGCTCGCGGAGCGTGACTGGTCCGGGGAGATCTACGTGCGCGTGAACCCCGGCGTCGGCGCTGGCCACCACGAGAAAGTCCGGACAGGGGCGGATCCGAAGTTCGGGATCCCGATCGATCGTGCCGCGGCGGCCGTACGTGACGCCGACGAGCGCGGCTTTGCGGTCGAGGGTCTCCACGCCCACGCCGGCAGCGGCATCCTGGAGACCGAGGATCTCGCGGCTCATCGCGCACTCGTCGAACGGATGAGCGATCTCGCCGACGAGATCGCCGCTGCGAATATCGACCTCGATACGGTGAGCGTCGGCGGCGGGTTCGGCGTTCCATACCGCGATACGGAAGCACCGCTCGACGTGGACACTCTCGCCCGTGCGACCCGCGAGGCGTTCTCGGCCGACGCCCGACTGGGGATCGAGCCGGGACGCTATCTCGTCGCCGACGCGGGCGTGCTCCTCGCCGAGGTGACGACGGTGAAGCCGACACCCGAGACGACCGTGGTCGGCGTCGACGCCGGGATGACGACTCTCGCCCGGCCGGCACTCTACGACGCCTTCCACGAAATTCGATCGCTCGTAGCGACTGTCGAGGGTCGCGAGACGGTCGCGGCGACGGTCGCCGGGCCGGTCTGTGAATCCGGCGACGTGCTTGGGCGCGATCGCGAGCTGCCAGCACCCGAACGCGGTGATTTCCTCGCCGTCGGCAACGCCGGAGCCTACGGCTACGAGATGGCGAGCACGTACAACTCGCGCCCACGGCCAGCGATCGTCGCGCTCGACGGCGACGGGGGCGAGCTGTGCGTGCGCCGCGAGACGATCGCGGATCTCGGGAGGCTCGAACGATGAACGTCGAGAAGTACCACGGCACGGGCAACGACTTCTTCGTGATCGACGCGAGCGAACCCGTCGCCGACCGGCGGGCGCTCGCGATCGAGCTCTGCGATAGTGACGATGGGCTTGCGGTCGGCGAGCGGACGGGTGCCGACGGCGTGCTCTTCCTCGCGCTCGAAGACGGCTACGCGTCGCCGCGCGTGGTGATGACGCTCGTCCAACCCGACGGCTCGACCGCGCCGATGTGTGGCAACGGCGCACGCTGTGCGGCGGCGTGGGCGGCCGAGCGAACGGCCGCGGAGACGGTGATGGTCGACACCCAGGCCGGCACTCGGCGCGCGACCGTCGACGACGCTGAAGGTGTGACCGTCGAGATGGGTGCAGCGAGCTTCGCACCCGATGCCGTCCCGCTTGCCGGCGACGAACCGTTACTCGACGAGTCAGTCGAGGATCTGTCCGTGACGGCGGTCGACACCGGCGTTCCCCACGCCGTGGCGTTCGTCGACGACGTTGCGACCGTCGATCTCGACGCGCTCGCACCGCCGGTGCGCCATGCCAATCGGTTCCCGCATGGGGCGAACGTGACGCTCGCCAGCCCGCGCGACGACGGGTTCGACCAACGGACCTACGAGCGTGGCGTCGAGGGCGAGACCCGCTCGTGTGGAACCGGTGCCGTGGCGATCGCGGCGGTCGCCCGCGAGCTCGGCCTGACCGAGCGCGATTCGGTCGCCGTCCGTCCGCCGGGTGGCCGCCTCGACGTTCGGTTCACCGCGCGCGGTGCGACGCTCGCCGGTCCGACCGAGCGCGAGTTCGCCGGGAGCGTCTCGATGGCTGCCTCACCGGTCGTCAAGGGCGGGACCGACGGGGCGGCCGGCGACTGATGGGGTTCGACCCGCTCGAATTTCTCGAAACGGCCGTCGAGACACCCTCGCACGAGACCGTCGAGCCGATGCGCGCGCTGCTGTGTGACTGCCTCGCCGCCAACGGCGTCGAACCGACCGTCCACGACGGGGGGAGCGTGCTGGCGAGCAAGGGAGAGATGGACGGGCCGCATATCGTTCTGAACACCCATCTCGATACGGTCGCGCCGCACGTGCCCGCCGAGCGGGATGGCGACGTGCTCCACGGTCGAGGCTCCTGCGACGCGAAGGGGCCGCTCGCGGCGATGCTGGCGGCGTTTCTCGATTGCGAGCCCGATCGGGGACGGCTCACGCTCGCGGTGACGCCGGACGAGGAACTCAGATCGCACGGTGCGGCGGCGCTCGTACCATCACTCGATCTCGATGGCGAGCGCGGTGACGCAGTTATCGTCGGCGAACCGACCGGTTTGGACGTCTGTACCGCCGGCAAGGGACGTTTCGAGGGAACGGTGAGTGTCGAGGGCGAGAGCGCCCACGCCGCCGAACCCCACACCGGGACGAACGCGATCACAGGGGCCGCAGTCGCCATCGAGGCCATCGACGAGTTTGGCGAGCGCTCCGACGCGCTCTCGGCCCATCCCGATCTCGGTGTGCCGACGCTCACACCGACGGTCGTCGAGGGTGGAACCGCGACGAATCAGGTGCCCGCTGGCTGCGAGATCGTCGTCGATCGTCGGAGTGTGCCGCCGGAGACGGCGGCGGGTTTCGAGCGCGATCTCGACGACTACCTCCGCGAACGGCTCGGCTCGTCCGTGTCGTTCACCCTCACCGAGCGCGAGACGCCGTTTCTGGAGGCGTTCGAGACGTCGGCCGATTCGGGAGTGGTCAAGGAATTTCAGGACGCGGGCTGTGAACCCCGCCCGTTCACGGCCGCGACCGAGGCGTCGTATTTCGCCCGTGAAGCTCCGACCGTGGTGTTCGGGCCGGGCGTCCTCGCCGACGCGGATGGCCCGGTGGCCCACGCCGAGCGCGAGTACGTCCGCCTTCCCGAGGTCGAACGCGCGGCGGAACTGCTCGACCGGGTTCTCGTATCGCTCTTCCGGAGGACTGGGACTTAAGAACGCGGCGCTCGAATCGAACCCATGAGTATGGAGGGTGACGAGCAGGTGCTCGACCTGCTGCACGAGGCACGCAACGACGAGTTCGAGACCGTCATCAACTACCAGAGCGATGCGATCGCGCTCGCGGGCGTCGCCGCCGAGGAGGTCGCCGACAGCCTGAGCGCCGATGTCGAGGAGGAGCTCGGCCACGCCGAGGAGCTCGGCGAGCGGATCGTCCAGTTGGGCGACCAGCCGAAGGGCTCGTACGAGATCGAAATGGGCCAAGAGAGCCTCCAGCCGCCCGAGGACCCGACCGACACGCTCGCGGTGATCGACGGTGTCATCGAGGCCGAAGAGGGTGCGGTCGAGACCTACCGCGAACTCGTCACCGTTGCCGATGAGGCAGACGACCCCGTGACCGAGGACCTCGCGACGGAGCTGCTCGCCGACGAGGAGGAGCATCTCACCGAGTTCGAAGGCTATCGGAAAGAGTACGACAGCTGACGCAGCGACTGATTTTCACACGGGCGCGCTCGCGTCCGGCGAGAGTGATAGCGAACGCCGGACGCGGATCGGCGTGCGAGATCTGCACGAGCACAGCGAGTGCAGGCTCGTCAGAGCAAAGCTCTGACGGTGGATGAGTGGGCGACCGAAGGGAGCGAGCGAATCGGTTGGGGAGGTATGTGGGCTGTTGCGGTTCGTGTGAGCCGTAGTGATCGTTTCAGTCGCGTTCGTGACCGAATTTCATTCCATCGAATCGGCCAGTTCTGCCGCCAGCCCAATGTAGTCGGCGGGCGTGAGCGCGCGCAGTTCCGCACGCGTCGTCTCGTCGACGTCGAGGTCGGCGAACAGCTCGCGGAAATCGTCGAGGCTAGTGCGTCGCCCGCGGGTGAGCTTCTTCACCCGCTCGTAGGCGTCGGTGTGGCCTTCGCGGCGGAGGATCGTCTGGACCGCCTCGCCGATGACCTCGGGATTTTTCTCCAACTCCTCGCGCATCACCCGCTCGTTCGGGACGATCTTCGAGAGGCCGGTCTGCGTCTTCCGATAGCCGATCAGGCTGTGGGCGAGCGCCGCGCCCACGTTCCGCTTGACCGTCGAGTCCGAGAGGTCGCGCTGGAGGCGCGAGGTGGTGAGGGTCTCGGCGAGGAAGGAGAGATCGCTGTCGGCCTTCGAGAGGTTCCCCTCGCTGTTCTCGAAGTCGATCGGGTTGACCTTGTGCGGCATCGTCGACGAGCCCGTCTCGCCCGCGTCGCTCTCCTGGCCGAGATAGCCATCCGAGACGTAGCGCCACATGTCCCGATCGGCGTCGAGCAGGATCGTGTTCGCACCGCGGAGTGCGTCGAACAGTGCCGCAAGATCGTCACACGGGTTGATCTGCGTGACGGGCTCAACATGGGCGAGCCCCAGCGAGCGGACGAAATCCTGTGCAAAGGCCCGCCAGTCGACATCGGGATAGGCGGCGTGGTGGGCGGCATAGGTCCCGCTCGCGCCTGCGAGTTTGCCCGCGAGATCGTCGGCAGCGTGTTCGATGCGCTCGATGACTCTCTCCAGCCGACCGGCGTAGACGGCCATCTCCTTGCCGAACGTCGTCGGCGTCGCCGGTTGGCCGTGCGTGCGCGCCAGCATCGGGCTATCGCCGTGCTCGCGCGCCATTTCTGCGAACGACTCCCGGATCGCGTCGAGTTCGGGCACCAGCACCACCTCGACGGCGGGCTTGAGCAGCAGTCGGCGCGCGAGGTTGTTGACGTCCTCGCTCGTCAGGCCGAAGTGGACCCACGGCGCGACGTCCGGATCGGGGAGCCCGTCGCGGACGAAATACTCGACGGCCTTCACGTCGTGATTGGTCGCCGAGTGCTCGGCGGTGCCCTCGGTTTCGATACGCTTGATTCGCGCCGCGTCCTCTTCGGAGAACTCCTCGTAGAGTTCTCTGAGACTTTCCCGGTCATCGGCGTCGATGTTGAGCGGAGTGGCGTCGAGATCCGCGAGCGCGACGAGATACTCGACTTCGACGCGGACGCGAGCGCGCAGCAGGGCTGTCTCGCTCGCGTACTCGACGAGCGGTTCGGTGTAGCGTGCGTACCGGCCATCGAGCGGCGACACGGACGAAAGCGGGCCGCGGTCTGTCATGCGTACGACTGACCCGAGTCCGGTGAAATGGGTGTCGAATCACTGATCGCTCTCATGTGTTCGATTCGATTTCAGGTGCCATATTGGCTTCTCGGGTCGTCAAATTCAGTCTCGGTCAGTAGAGCAGTTGTGACCGCACTACCTGACGACAATGAATCCCGCACAGCCCACACGCCTCCCCAGCCGATTCGCTCGCTTCCTGCGGTCGCTCACTCATCCACCGTCAGAGCTTCGCTCTGACGAGCCTGCACTCGCTGCGTTCGTGCAGACCTCGCACAGTGTTCGCGCTCGGTGTTCACTTCGTTCGCACACGAGCACGAGCGCGCGCCATGTGGGACGTCGAATTTCTCACGAATTTCATCGAAGGATGGCCCGTGGCCGCCGTTCTCGAATCCGAACGCACTTTGCGCACGGCGCGTCCCCTTCAGCCATGACACCGATCGCGGGACTGGCGGGTAATCGCGGCCGCAACCTCGTTCGGATCGCCGACCGCGCGCCCGGCGGCGCGGAACTGAGCGTCGTTCTCACCAATGACGCCGACGCGCCGGTGCTTGACGCGGCCGCCGAGCGCGGGATTCCCACCGAGGTCGTCGAACCCGAGGATGGAGAGTCCCGGGAGAGTCACGAACGACGACTGCTCGACCGACTCGACGAGTACGACGCCGAACTGGTCTGTCTCGACGGCTACATGCGCGTGCTCACCGACGGGTTCGTCGAGGCTGCGCCACCGGCGTTCAACGTCCATCCGTCCCTTCTCCCGGCGTTCCCGGGGATCGACGCCCACGAGCAGGTCCTCGACGCCGACGTCGACGTCACCGGTTGTACCGTCCATCTCGTCACCGAAGAGGTCGACGCCGGCCCGATCGTCACCCAGGAGCCGGTCGCGGTCTATGCCGACGACGATCCGGAATCGCTGAAGGAGCGCGTGCTCCACGAGGCCGAGTTCGCGGCCTATCCGCGCGCCGTCAGGCTGTTCGCCGAGGGAAAACTGACCATCGAAGGCGAGGGCGACGAGCGCGAGGTACGGATCGCAGGCGATCGAAACCGTTCGTTTCCAACCCGACGCGTCCGAGGCAGCGAGCGCGCGGCGGAACTCCGTTACGGCGAGAACCCACACCAGTCGGCCGCGCTCTACGCCGACGCGGACGCGGGGGCGAGCGTCGTCGATGCGCCACAGCTGAACCCCGGTGCGAAGGCGCTCTCGTACAACAACTACAACGACGCCGACGGCGCGCTCGGGCTGGTCCGCGAGTTCGACGAGCCAGCGGCCGCAGTGATAAAGCACACCAACCCCGCGGGCTGTGCGACCGCCGACACGCTCGCGGCGGCCTACGAGGACGCGCTCGCTACCGATCCGATGAGCGCGTTCGGGGGGATCGTCGCGCTGAACCGCGAGTGCGACGAGGCGACCGCCGAGCAAATCGTCGAGTCGTTCAAGGAGGTCGTCCTCGCGCCGGACTACACCGAGGACGCACTCGCGGTGCTGCGCGAGAAGGACAACCTCCGAGTGCTCGACATCGAGGACTTCGATACCGATCCATCCCCGCTGGTCGAAAAACCGCTTGCCGGCGGGCGACTGATCCAGGAACGTGATGAGCAGGTAATCACGCCCGCGGATCTGGAGATCGTCACCGAGCGCGAACCGAGCGACGCCCAGCTGAAGACGATGTGTTTCGCGTGGCAGGTCATCAAACACGTCAAATCGAACGCCATCGTCTTCGCCGACGGGACCGAGACCGTGGGCATCGGCATGGGACAGGTCTCGCGGGTCGATGCGGTGCGCCTCGCCGCGATGAAGGCCGACGAACATGCCGATGGGAAATCCGCAGCGGGCGCGGTGATGGCCTCGGACGCCTTCTTCCCGTTCCCCGACGGAATCGAGGCGGCCGTCGACGCGGGCATCGAGGCGGTCGTCCAGCCCGGCGGGTCGGTCAACGACGACGACGTGATCGCGGCCGCCGACGAGGCCGGGATCGCGATGGCTCACACCGGCCAGCGCGCGTTCCGCCACGATTGAACGGGCGAGAATGGGTGAACGGAGGGGTGTTCGACGATCGCGGTGTTCAGTTCTTAGCGGGGCGATTTCCGTCGGCTGATGGGCGTATCACAACCCCTAAGTGAGCACCGACCCCCCGTTCAGACAGTCACCGGCACCGCCACCGTGCGACGAGCGGTCCGGGAGTGATCATGACGAAGGGAACCAACGGAGAGACCTCCATTCCGTCCGGTCGGCCCTCCCGCCGGCGCTTTCTCGCTGCCACCGCTGCCGGCGTGACCGGTCTCGCCGGCGTCGGAAGCATCACGGGTGCACGCGCCCAGTCCCAGCCCGAGACGATCCGTCTCGGCGGCGAGACGACCGGTTGGGTCGGTCGCAAGCCCTCTGGGATTCAGGGGACGACCAACCCAACGCTCGAACTCGACATCGGGACGACCTACCGACTGACGTGGAAGAACGTCGACGGCGCACAGCACAACGTCGCCCTGCTCGATGCCGACGACGCCGTCATCGAGCGCACCCAGTACATGTCCGACGAGGGGCAGACGCAGACACTGGAGTTCACGGCGACCGAGGCGATGGACGAGTACGTCTGTCAGGCCCACCTCAACTCGATGCGCGGCGACATCACGCTGTCGAGCGAGAGCGGCACGACCGAGACGACGACGGCCGAATCGAGCGAGCCGGAGGGGTTCTTCCCGACGGGCCCGACGGTCAGGACCGATACCGTCGTCGACGGCGGCATCACCGCCCCGCTCGGGCTCGAAGCCCCACCCGGCGAGCGCGACGCGTTCTTCATCGTCGACCAGATCGGCGTCATCCGTCGGTACGGGGCCGACGGCAGCGGCGGCGACGTCTTCCTCGACGTGCGCGATCAGCTCATCGATTTCGACAACCTCCCCGAGATCAAGACGATCGATGAACGCGGGCTGCTCGGGCTGGCCTTTCATCCGAACTTCGCGGACAATCGGAAGTTCTACGTCCACTTCAGCGCCAAATCACGCCCCGGAACGCCCGGGAACTACACGCATACGCAGGTCATCGCCGAGTTCGAAGCCAACGAGGATGTGACTGGGGCGGTCGCGGACTCCCAGCGGACGATCCTCGAAATCCCCTCGCCGTACTACACGCACAACGGCGGCGCGATCGTCTTCGGGCCCGACGACTACCTGTATATCGGCATCGGCAACGGCGGCGGCGCACTCAAATCGTCGAAACAGCCCGACGACTGGTACGGTGCGAACCTCGGCGGCAACGGCCAGGACGTCACTCAGAACCTCATGGGATCGATCCTGCGCATCGACGTCGATGGCCGCGACGGCGACAAGGCCTACGGCATCCCCGGCGACAACCCGCTCGTCGGCAAAGAGGGTCTGGACGAACACTACGCCTGGGGCTTTCGCAACCCGTGGCGCATCGGCTTCTCTGACGGGAAGCTGATGGCCGCCGACGTCGGTCAGCGCCGTTACGAGGAGGTCAACGTCGTTCGCAAGGGTGGCAACTACGGCTGGAACGTCCGCGAGGGCGGCCACTGTTTCGTCGCCACGCAGGGATCGGACCCGTATCGCGCCAACTGTCCCACGAAGACGCCGCCGAACGTCCGCGGCGGGGAGCCGCTCATCGATCCCGTGATCGAGTATCCGCACACCTACGAGACGAACGGCGTCGGCGTCGCCGTCATCGGCGGCTACATCTACCGGAACGCGACCATTCCCGGTCTTCGAAACAAGTACGTGTTCGGCGATTACAGCAAGGACGGCACACCACGCGGATCGCTGTTCGCCGCCACGCCAGTCGAGGGCGACTCGTGGTCGGTCGAGGAGATCTCGATCGGCAACGGCGAGAACGGCGAGCTCGGTGCCTATCTCCTCTGTGTCGCCCGCGATAACGACGGCGAGCTCTACGCGCTGACGACCGACAACCTCGGCGTCGAGGGTGAGACGGGTGCCGTCCATCGTCTTCGGCCACCGGAGGCCGAGGAACGCTCGACCGCGACGACCGAGACGCCAGCTCGACCGGCGACCGCGACGGCGACTCCCGAACCGACGCCGACACCGACCGCAACGGCAACGGCGACGGCAACGCCGACCGAGACGACGAACGAGTCGGACACGGCACGGACGGGCGAGAGCGGCGGTATCGTGAGCGGCGACGGGCCGGGATTCGGCATTCTCGCCGGGCTCGCCGCGATCGCGCTCGGCGTCGCACGCCTGCTGGATGGTGACGATCGATGAGCCGCCGTGGCCGTTCGACCCCATCCCAGCACCGCGACGATCCGACCGACGACAGCGAGACATCAATGAGAACGAACGCCGCGACAGACCGACACGCAACGACCCGCAGACGATTCCTCCGCGCGAGCGCGGCGGCCGGTGCGCTCGTCGGTGCAGGGGGGATCGCGGGTGCACAGTCCCAGCCGACGCAGATCCGTCTCGGCGGCGAGATCGGCGGCTGGAAGGGTCGCAAGCCCGAATCGATCGCCGGCGAGAGCAATCCGACGCTCCAGCTCGACGCCGGCGTCGACTACCGCATCACCTGGAAGAACATCGATGGCCAGGGCCACAACATCGCGTTGCTCGACGATAAGGGTGAGGTGCTCAAGCGCACCGAAGTGATGAACGAGCAGGGCGCGACCCAGACGATCGCATTCACCGCGCGCGAGGAGATGGCCGAGTACATCTGTGAGCCACACCGAAGCTCGATGCACGGCTCGATCGCCTTCGGCGAGGAGACCGCAACCCGGACCACGACCGAGAGCGGCGGCTCGTCATCGTATTTCGGTGACGGTCCGACGGTGCGCATCGAGACGGTGACGGAGGGGACACTCACCGCACCGCTCGATTTCGGCGTCCCGCCGGGCGAGAGCGGTCGCTACTTCATTGCCGATCGCATCGGACAGGTCTACGTCCACGAGTCGGGAAGCCTGAACGAGGAGCCGTTCATCGACGTGAGCGAGCAGCTGACCGAGATCACTGGCGAGATGGGGCTGCTCGGGATGGCGTTTCATCCGAACTTCGCGGACAACCGGAAGTTCTACCTGCGATACAGCGCCCCCTCGCGGGAGGGGACGCCCGACGAGTTCTCGCACACCGAGGTGCTCTCCGAGTTCGAGGCGAGCGAGGACGGCTCGACCGGGAACGTCGACTCGGAACGGACGATCCTCGAAATCCCCTCGCCGTACGACACGCACAACGCCGGCGCGATCGTCTTCGGGCCCGACGACGGCTATCTCTACGTGGCGATGGGCGACGGTGGCGGCGCACACGACACCGACCTGGGTCACGTCAGCGACTGGTACGACCGCAACGAGGGTGGCAACGGCCAGGACGTCACCGAGAACCTGCTCGGCTCGATCCTGCGCATCGACGTCGACAGCCAGGAGGGCGACAAGGCCTACGGGATTCCCGACGACAACCCGCTCGTGGGGAGGGACGGACTGAACGAGCAGTTCGCGTGGGGGTTCCGTAACCCGTGGCGGATGGGCTTTTCCGACGGGAAGCTGTTCACCTCCGACGTCGGCCAGAACGGGTTCGAGGAGATCGATATCGTCGAGAAGAACAAGAACTACGGGTGGAACGTCCGTGAGGGGACTCATTGTTTCAAACCCGGTCCCGAGGGCAGTCGCAACCCGCCCGAGAACTGCCCGAGCAAACTCCCGTCGGACGTGCGTGGCGGCGAACAGCTCATCGATCCCGTGATCGAGTATCCACACAGCGCCGACGGGCAGGGTGTCGGTTCGGCAGCCATGGGGGGCTATCTCTACCAGCGCGACGCGATCCCCGAGCTCCAGGGCGACTACGTCTTCGGCGACTTCCGCAAATCGAAGGAGACCGAGACGCCGACGGGGTCGCTGCTGGCGGCCACGCCCGCCGAGGACGACGGTCTCTGGGACATCGCGGAGCTCTCGGTCGAGAACACCGACAGCGGGTTCGTCGGCGGCTACATCCTCGCGATGGGCCGCGACAACGACGACCGGCTCTACGTGTTGACGACTGCGAATCCGGGCAGCGAGGCGACCGGCGCGGTCCACCGTATCGTGCCACCCCAATCCCAGGGAGCGACCGCGACTGGCAACGCGACCGCCCCGAACGGCTCGGCGACAACCCTGAATGCGACGGCCACCACGAACACGACGGCCGCCGGGACGACCGGGGTCGGCCGGACAGACGCCACGACATCGTCGACTGACGGGACGAGCCCACGGACGGCGACCGAGGGGACGCAGGCGGGCGGCGAAGGCGGCGTGTCGGCGGGGACGAGCAGCGACTCCGGCCCCGGGTTCGGCGTCCTGGCGGCGCTGTCGGGGCTGACGATCGGTGCGGCCCGGTTGCTGTCCGGACGCAAAGAATAGATTTTTACAGCGCGTCGCGCTCGAATGCCGTTTCGACTTCGATATCGAGCAGGTCGGTCAGCGTTGGCGCGACCGTCCGTGCGTCCACGTCGTCGGGCACCGAGTCGGGGGCGGCGGGACCGCCCAGCCCGTAGAACCCGTCGACGTCGGCGCGACCGTGCGACCCGCCGACCTTCGAGGCATCGAGCGAGACGAGCCCCTCGTCGCCGAAGAACAGTTCGACGGGATCGAAGCCGGGTTTCGCGTGGATATCCATGTCGCGGGCGTAGTACGGTGCGTTCGCGTCGTCGAACCACCAGTAATACTGGAACCAGCCCGATCGCTCGGCAACGCAGACGAGGTCGCCGGCGTTCGGATGGGCGACGCCGTACTCTTTTTTTCCTTCCTCGCCGAGCACGCGTTCGACGCCATCGAGTCCGGTGAGCGCCTCACGTGCCTCGTCGACGACGTCCTCGTCGGCGTAGACGTGGGTCACCTGATGGTCGACCAGCGCGAACGCCCGCGAATTCGGCAGATCGAGTTCCTCGCCGCCCTCGCCATCGTCCTGAACCGAGAGCAGTCCGGCCTCGCGTAGCGCGCGGTTCGGGAACACGGGTGTGTCGACATCGTGGAAGCCGTACTCGCTGACGACGTTCACTGCTGTTTCACCCCAGCGCTCGTCAGCGCGCAGGAAGTCGAGGAAGTCTCCGACGAGCTCGTCGGCGACGCCGATCGCCTCGCGGAGTTCGTCGCTGCTCGCGCCGTGGGCCAGTCCGGCGTAGTCGAGATACGGGATGTAGATCCAGAGCAGGTCGGGATCGTAGCGGTCGATGGCCTCGCGGGCGGCGTCGAGGATCCACGCGGTCGATTCCTCGTTCGCGCCGGGACCCCAGTACGTGTGGAGCGGGAAGTGGCCGTATTCGGCTTCGAGCTCGTCGTAAAATCCGTCGGGGTTGGTCCAGCAGTTCATCTCCAGGATGTTGTTCTCCTCGTCCTCGATCGGCGAGGGCGTGAGCGCGACGTCCGCCGTCGTGCCGATGAGATGCTGGAAGCAGAACACTCCAGTAGTGAGCCCCGCCTCGCTCGCGCTCTCCCAGAGGCGATCCCGGCTCTCGCTGTCGCGCTCCCAGAGCGCCGCCGTGTCGTTCTCCCTGTCGTACTCGCCGTTGGCCACGTCGCCGTGGTTTGCGGGCGATTGACCTGTGGCGAGCGTGCTCTGGACGGGCAGCGTCACGGCCGGGAACGGTGACTGGAGGTCCGCACGCGCGCCGTCGGCCACGAGATCGGCGATGTTCGGCGCGAGCCCCGACTCGACGTGCTCGCGTTCGAGCCCGATCACGTCGAGGACGATCGCCCGTCCCGCGTCGTTGTCAGTCATCGCCGTCCTCCGCGCCGACCGCGGTCGGCCGTGCGGTGTGTGCTTCGACGTACTCTTCAAGCATCCCGAACTGTTTCGAGAGGCCGTGTTCGTCGACGCCGAGCGGCGCTTTGAAGAAGGAAGCGAGCTGGGGCTGCAGTCCCGACTCGCCCTGTTCGTCGGCGAACGCGAGCAATCGCGCGAGATCGAGCACGAGCGGCGCGGCGAGCGCCGAATCGGAGCCCTCCCAGGTGAACTGGAGCTTCATGTCCGTGTCGAGAAAGCCGCGAAAACGGATGTCGTCCCACGCGGTCTTCCAGTCGCCGAGCGCGGGCGTGTAGTCGATTCGGACCCGGTTGTGGAGGTCCTCGTCGAGGATGCCATCGAGCACACCACCCTTGCTCGCCAACTTTCCAGCTTTGTTTGCATCGTCCTCAAGCACTTCACCGTCTTTGTTCCCGAGGATGTTGTGACCCTCCCACGAGCGCACCCGGAGATTGCGCTGAGCGAACATCGGCGCGAGCGTGGATTTCATCAGTGTCTCGCCCGTCTTGCCGTCCTTGCCCATGTGCGGGACGCCCTCACGCTCGGCCAGCTCGTGCAATCCACCGAGCGCGTTCGCGGCGTTCGGCGTGAAGTTCACGAACGGATGGCCGCCGGCAAGCGCGGCGTAGGCGTACAGCGAACTCGCCGGCAGCGGTTCGTCCTCGTCGAGCGCGCGCTCGATGGCCTCGATCGAGTCGTACTTCTCGGGATCGGCCGGCAACGGTTCGGAGGAGGCGACGTTGATGACGACGACCCGCTCCAAATCGTTCGCCTCGCGAAACCTCTCGTAGTCATCCTGGATGTCCCCGACGATCGCCCGCAGCGAGAGCGATTCGTCAGTTTCCCCGTCGGCGAGTTTCTCGACCGCCTGCCCGCAGTTGCGTGCCGTGCCGGTCTCGATGCGCTCGTCGATCACGGCGAGATCGTCACGAACGGCGTCGAGCGTCGCGCGATCGGGAATGCCGTTGCGCTCCGCGAGGCGCTCGGCCGTCTCGGCGACGCTGCCGTCCTGGACGTCGTGACCGCCGAAGACCAGCGAGTCGACGGATGGCAGATCGAGGTCCGTACACGGCGCGCGCTCGGTGACCATCCCCGTCGTGTCGGTCGCGCCGTGGGCGATGGCGCGTGCACCGATCATCGCCGTCGTGGCGACGTTCCCGCGTGCGCCGACGAGCCAAACCCCGATGCTCGCGCTCATCGCGACCACCCGACCGTCGTGGCGTTCGATCGTCCATCCCGATTCGATTGCGATTCGATCCCCTGTTTTCCGATCGGCTCGGAAGTCCGTCGCTGCATCCTCTCAAACCACGATTCCGAGACACACCTACTTTGTGATGTCGGCACCGAACTGTTCGATCGTTGGCCGGATGGTTTTGCGGGATGATCAATTAGTTCCACAGCAGCGACCCCAACGCGACGAATCCTGACTCAAATGAGAACCGCAACAGCCCACATACCTCCCCAGCCGACTGCGCTCCTCGCTCGCTTCGCTCACGGGTCGTCCCTCCCCGTTCGCATCGAGGCGCTCACGCTGTTCGCGCCTCGCTTCGCTCGCTGCGGTGCTCATCCCTCGCGCAGTGTTCGCGCTCGTGTGCTCGCTTGGCTCGCACACGAGCGCGAGCGCGCGCCAACCGCCATAATGGGAGTCGGATCGCGACCCGAGAATGTACGATCAGTACATAGTAGTGCGTCCGGCACCCACTCGCGGACATGGAGATCATCGATCCGCACATGCACATGGTCTCGCGCTCGGCCGACGACTACGCACGGGCGCGTCGGGCCGGCATCGAGTGCTGCATCGAACCCGCGTTCTGGAGCGGTACGGACAAACGGCACGCGGGCTCGTTTTTCGACTACTTCGAGCAGATCATCGACTTCGAGACCGCGCGCGCCGAGCGCGCCGGCGGGATGGATCACTATGTAACGATCGGCCTCGAACCGAAGGAGGCGAACTACCGCGAGATGGCCGAGGAGGTCCTCGATCGCCTGCCGGAGTATCTCGACCGCGAGAACGTCGTCGGCCTCGGCGAGATCGGGTTCGACCAGGGCACCGACGACGAGGAGTGGGCGTTCCGCACCCAGTTGCGGATGGCCGAGGAGCGCGAGCTCCCCGTCATCATCCACACACCTCACACGGACAAACCCGAGGGCACCGAGCGCATCGTCGACATCATCGAAGACGAGGGCGTCACCCAGGAACGCATCGTCATCGACCACAACACCGCAGAGACGATCGAGACCTCCCTCACCACGGACTGCTGGGTCGGGTTCACGCTCTACCCCGGCAAGATCGAGGACGAGGCGGCCATCGACCTCCTCGAAGAGTACGGCACCGACAAGATGCTGTTCAACAGCGCCGCCGACTGGGACCCCTCGGACCCGCTCGCGGTCCCCAAGGCGCGCGACAAGATGCTCGATCGGGGCTGGGATCGCGAGGACGTGAAGAAGGTCGTCTTCGACAACCCCTACGAGTTCTTCGACCAGTCGCCGAACTTCACCTACGAACGATGAAGTTCGGCTTCTCCGCGAACGCCTTTCGCGAGTATGACGCAGGCGAGGCGATCGAGATCGTCGCCGATGCGGGCTACAACGGCATCGAACTGCTGTTCGACGAGCCCCACCTCTACCCGCCCGACGCGAGCGAGGACGATATCGAGGAGATCAGGCAAGCCCTCGACGCGAACGATCTCGCCATCGGCAACTGCAACGCGTTCATGCTGACGGCCATCGAGGGGTTCCACCATCCCTCCTACATCGAACCGGACACGGACTACCGCCAGAAGCGCATCGATTACACGAAAGCTGCCCTTCGGACGGCGGCCGAACTCGACCACGACTACATCTCGATCGAACCCGGTGGCCCCATCCCGGAGGAAAAATCCCGCGAGTGGGCGGTCGAGACGTTCGTCGAGAGCCTCGAAGCAGTCCTGCCGATCGCCGAGGAGGTAGGGGTGGATCTGCACGTCGAACCCGAACCGGACCTGCTCATCGAGACTTCGGAGGAATTCTTAGAGTTCGCCGAGCGCATCGACCATCCCCGGATTCGCTGCAACTTCGACGCTGGCCACCTGTTCAGCGTCGGCGAGAATCCCGTGGCAGCGTTCGATCGGCTCGCCGAGTACGTCGATCACGTTCATCTTGAGGACATCCCCGAGAATCGCCGCCACGAACACACCCAACTCGGCGACGGCGCGCTACCGATCGGCGAGTTCCTCAGTGCGCTCGATTCGCGAGGCTACGACGGGTTCGTGACGGTCGAGCTCTACCCGTACGAGGAGACGGCGGCCGAGACCGCCCGCGAGGCGATGGCCTACCTCGAAGACGGTGGGTGGGTCTGAGGGAGCCGCGCGCGAGGCCGACTCGCGCGGGAAACTCGCAGCCTACGCAGCGCTGGTGCGCGTTCCGAACCTCTTCAGCACCCCACCAGATATCCTGCTCGGTGGTGCGCTCGTCGCCGCCACAGGAACGACGGTTTCGATACCTGCACTCGCCGGGCTCGCGGTCGCGTCGATGTTGCTGTACGCCGGCGGCACGACGCTGAACGACTACTTCGACGCGGCGATCGACGCGCGCGAGCGACCGGAACGACCGATCCCATCGGGCAGGATTCCACGTCGGACGGCGGGCGCGCTCGGCGCGACGCTGCTGATCGGCGGTGTTCTCGTCGCGCTCGGGGCCGCCGGACCACGAGCCGGGCTGTTCGCGGCAGCGCTTGCGACCGTCATCGCGCTCTATGACGGCGTTCTCAAGGGAAGCCCTGCCGGATTTCTCGCGATGGGTAGCGCGCGCGGGCTCGACGTACTGCTCGGTACGGCGGCGGGGGCGACGGCGGCGACAGCCCCGCTTCCCGCGTGGGCGCTCGCGATCCCGGTCGCCATCGCGCTGTATATCGCTGCCGTGACGTACATGGCCGACAACGAGGCGACGACGACCGAGCGCGGTGCGGTCGCGGCGGCGGCCGCGGGCGTGTTGCTGGCCGTTCTCGGCGTGCTCGCGGCGGTCGTGACGACCGGGCCGTCGCTCGTCCGGACCGCGTTCGCGGTCGGACTCACTGGTGGCTTCCTGGTCTGGACTGGGCGCGCGCTCGGGCCGGCGTACGCGACTCCCCGACCCGATACCGTCGGCCCGGCGGTCGGGACCTGTATCCTCGCGCTCGTCGTGCTCGATGGGGCGTTCGCGGCGCTCGCGGGCGTCGAGTGGGCACTCGCCGTCCTCGTCTTTCTCATCCCCGCAGTCGGCCTCTCCCGTCTGTTCGACGTCTCGTAACATCGTCGGAAGGTGTTTCGGGAGGCCGGCCCTGCCTTCGCCATGGTCGAACTGGCATTTTCGACGAACGCCTACACGCGCCACGCGCTGCCGGACGCGGTCGAACGCATCGCCGAGCACGGCTACGCTGGCGTCGAGATTTTAGGTGACGAGCCACACGCCTACTTCCCCGATTTCGGCGAGGACGATCGAGAAGAGCTGTCGAATACGCTCGACAGCACCGGGCTGGCCGTTTCGAACGTCAACGCGAACACCGCGACGGGCTACTACGACGATGCACCGCCGTCGTCCTTTTTCGACCCGAGCGTCGTCACCGCCGACGACGAGGGGAGGGAGTGGCGTATCGACTACACGAAGCGAGCTATCGACCTCGCCGACGAGGTCGGTGCGCCCGCGATCTGTCTGGCCACCGGTCGCCCGCTGCCAGGAAATCAACCGGACCAGGCCTACGAGTACCTGCTCGACTCGCTCGGGACGATCTGTGAATACGCCGCCGAGCACGACGTCGAGGTGGGGATCGAATACGAACCCGAACTGCTCGTCGAGTGTACTGAAGAGGTCCTGGAACTGATCGAGGACGTCGGTTACGAGGCGCTCGGCGTCAACCTCGACGTCGGCCACGCGGCCGTCTACGGGGAGAATCCTGCGGAGGCGATCCGGCGGTGTGCGGGCCACATCACGGGCGTCCATCTGGAGGACATCGTCGGTGGTGTCCGCGGCAAACACTACCACCGCATCCCCGGCAAGGGCGATCTCGATTTCCGGGCGATCTTCGACGCGCTTGACGGGATCGGCTACGAGGGGTTCGCCACGCTCGAACTCTACACCTATCCCGACGAACCGGACAGAGCCGCCAGCGAAGCCTACGAGGCGCTATCGACGTACTGCTGATCCCGCCACGTTGCGACGGAAAACGGCCTGTCGTAGTGAACACTGTTTTCCATATCGGCGGCGGTCGTCGTGCGAGCGGTGAACGGGAACGTCCGATACGCTCAAACCACGGCCCCACCGGTGTCAGATATGGAGTTCCACGAGGCGGCAAACTTCCTCTTCGACCTGCGTCGGTATCCGCCCCGCCCGGGCCTGGACGCCACCGACGACCTGCTCTCCGTTCTCGACGATCCACACGAGGGGATCGCGTTCGTCCAGATCGCCGGTTCCAATGGCAAGGGGAGCACGGCCAGGATGGTCGCATCAGTGCTCCGAGAAGCGGGGCTCGACGTCGGTCTCTACACCTCGCCACATCTCGATTCCGTCCGCGAGCGCGTCCGTGTCGACGGCCGCATGATCACCGAGAGCGCGCTCGCCGACTACGTCGCAACGATCCGCCCTTACGTCCTGGATCGGGCCGCCGACGGCGATGCACCCACCTTTTTCGAGGTGCTCACCGGGATGGCGCTGTGGGAGTTCCACCGCCAGTCGGTCGACGTCGCCGTGCTCGAAGTCGGTCTCGGCGGGCGCTACGACGCGACCAGCGTCGTCGATCCGGTGGCCAGCGCCATCACCAGCGTCACGCTCGAACACACCGACATGCTCGGCGACACGGTTGGAGAGATCGGCCGCGACATGGCCACCGTCGCGCCCCGCGAAAACGATATCGTGACCGCCGCAACCGGCGACGCGCGCGCGGCCATCGATGAGAGCGCCGGCGACGCCGTGACGGTCGGTCCGGATGGTGACGTCTCGGTAACGCACGAGGGCCGAACGGGCGTCGAGAACGCTATTCGCCTCTCTGGTGCGGACTGGACCGTCGAGACCCGACTCTCCCTGCTTGGAGCTCATCAGGCCGAGAACGCTGGCATCGCGGCGGCGCTCTCCCGACAGGTCACCGATGAGTTCGACGTCGAGTGTGGCGAGGAAGCGCTCGCGCGCGGGTTGCGCGCGGCCTACTGGCCCGGTCGGTTCGAAGTTCTCGAACGCGATCCATTGGTGGTGCTCGACGGTGCACACAACCCTGGTGCATGCGAGCGCCTCGCCGACACGCTCGACGAGTTCGACTTCGAGAACCTTCATCTCGTGTTCGGCGCGCTCGCGGACAAGGACCACCGGGGAATGGTCGACGCGCTGCCGACGCCCGAGCACGTCGTCGCCTGTCGGCCGGACGTCCCGCGCGCCGAGGACAACGCAGTTCTCGCGGAGGTGTTCGACGACAGTCGCGTCGAGACCAGCAGCGACGTCACCGACGCGCTCCAGACCGCTCTCGATGCCACCGAGCCGGACGACTGCGTGCTCGTCTGCGGTTCACTTTATGTCGTCCGCGAGGCACGGACGCGCTGGAGTCGCCTCGACGTCCCCAAGGAGATCGACGGACTCGACGACGCCCGGCGCGCGATCAAGGGGACGCACGTGACCGACGCGGGGGCCTATCGGATGCGCGGCAAGGCCGTCCATCGAGCGCTGAAGACCCGCGTGCGCCCGCGACAGGCACAGTATCTCAAGGAGGAACTGCTCTCGCTCGGCGGCGAGTGTTCGATCTCGGGGCTCAACGATCAGGACGAGGAATCGCTCGACGTGCTCATGCTCGCCACGCTCGCGCAGTTCAAACGTCTCACCGAGAAACTCGCCGGCCAGCCCTACGGGTTGGCACCGCTCGCCGACGACATCCGTGAGGCGCTCTCGATCGGTGTCAGTCCGGAGGTACGGGGCTACCCCTGGGAGGAGGGGACGGCGGTGATGGGAATTCTGAACGTGACGCCCGACAGCTTCCACGACGGCGGCGAGTTCGATACTACGGAGGCAGCGGTCCGGCAGGCCGAGACGATGGTCGACGAAGGCGTCGACATCATCGACGTGGGTGGCGAGAGCACCCGCCCCGGCGCGGAACCCGTCTCGGACGAGGAGGAGTGCGACCGGATAGTTCCCGTCATCGAGCGCATCGCGGAGTTCGACGCTCTCGTCTCGATCGACACCCGGAAGGCGGCGGTCGCGCGCGCGGCGCTCGGTGCCGGCGCGGACATCATCAACGACGTCACGGGGCTCGATGATCCGGAGATGCGGTTCGTCGCCGCCGACTACGACTGCCCGCTCGTCGTGATGCACAGCATCGACGCACCCGTCGATCCCGACTCGACTCCCGAATACGACGACGTGGTCGGGGACACGATCCGCGAACTGCGCGAGCGCGTGCTGCTCGCCGAGAAGGCGGGCCTCGACCGCGAGCAGATCATCGTCGATCCCGGCATCGGCTTCGGCAAGAGCAAGCGGGAAAACTTCGCGATCCTCGACCGTCTAGCCGAGTTCCGCGCGCTCGACTGCCCGATCCTGTTCGGTCACTCGCACAAGTCGATGTTCGATCTCGTCGGCAGCGAGGCGAACGATCGCCTGTCGGCGACGGTGGCTGCGAGCGCGCTGGCCGCCGAGCGTGGTGCGGACATCGTCCGCGTCCACGACGTCGCCGAGAGCGTCGCTGCCGTCGGCGTCAGCGAGGCGGCGAACGCGCCGAACGAATTCGATGGCTCACATCATTAGGCTGCCGTTGCGGAACTACGCGTCGCGGTCGTGGTTGCGGTCGCCGTCTGCGTTGCTGTCGTCGTGCGTTCCGCTGTTGGCTCCGCCGTCTGCGTCGTCGGTTCTGCTGTCTGACTCACCGTCTCGGCAGTCGCAGCCGTCGCTGCCGAGTCAGTCGGAGTTGGCGTTGATGTCTCGGCCGCGGTAGCTGTCGGAGTTTGAGTTGCGGTTGGCGTCGAAGTCGGCGTCGCGGTCGACGTTTCCGTCGGAGAAGGGGTTTCGGTCGGCGTCTCGGTCGTTGGTTCGTCGGTCGGGGTTTCGCTCGATGATTCGGTGGATTCGCTCGCGCGTTGGCTGTCCGTCTCCGGCGGTGGCGTGTCGGTCGGCGTCGGCGTTTCGGTCGCCTCCGCTGTCGGCGCGTCCGTGGCCGTCGCTGTTGAGGTCGTGGTCGTCGCAGAACTCGTCGCGGTTTGGGTTTCGGCTTCGGTCGTCGGTTCGTCGGTCGTCGTTTGGGAGGTCGTCTCCGTCGCACTCTGGGCGGCCGCCTCCGGTGGCGGCGTATCAGTTGGCGTCGGCGTTTCGGTTGCCGTCGGCGTTTCCGTGGGGGTTGCCGTTTCGGTCGGCGTCGGGGTTGGCGTGGGCGTCTCCGTCGGCGTTTCGGTCGCCTCGGACGTCGGCGTCGCCGTGGCCGTCGGTTCCGGCGTTGGCGTCGCGGTCGGTGTTTCTGTATCGGTTTCGGTCGGCGTCGGGGTTTCCGTCTCGGTCGGTGTGTCCGTCGGCGTATCAGTTGCCGTCGGTGTTGGGGTCGGCGTGGCTGTCGTGGTGGTCGCCGCGGTCGTCGCGGTCGGCTGGGCGGTCGTCGCCGTGGCGTTCGTGGTGGTCGCCGCGGTCGTCGTGTTGTTCCCCGGGGCGGCGACGCCAGCGCGGTCAGCGTCGTCCGGGCCGCTCGGAGTGCCGCCGAGATAGTCGGTGACGAGAAAGCCCACGCCGGCCAGCAGGACGAGCACGACGACGACGCCGACGGCCGGCGCTAACCACTTCTCGACGTTCGAGAGCTCCTCGCGGTCGAGCAACCCCGAATCCGATTCCGGTCCCGGTTCGATCACGGTCGCCGTCGATAGGGGCCGTTGCCTTATCTGTCTTCTCCGTTCGTTTACTGGTACTCTGCTGACGAGTTTTCCGTGAGAACAGGTGTGCGCCGCCGCGACCCGAAGGGATTTGCGCCCGACTGCGGAACCGAACGGCATGCGATCGATCGAACGGTATCTCAACGTCCGTAGCGCCTACGGCGCGAGCTTTTCGCCCGCCGGCGATCTCGCCTTCCTGTTCGACGCGACAGGTACGCCACAGGTCTGGTCGCTCTCGGAGCCCGGCCGGTGGCCCGATCAGCGAACCTTCTCCGACGAGCGCGTCACTACCGTCGCGTTCTCGCCCGAGCGTGAGGAGCTGATCTTCGGCATGGACGAAGGCGGCAACGAGCGCGCACAGCTCTTCCGGCTCGCCCCGGATGGCGAGATCCAACCGCTCACCGACGATCCCGACACGAAGCATCGCTGGGGCGGCTGGAGCCACGACGGCGAACGCTTCGCCTTCGCCGCCAACCGACGTGACAAGTCCGTCTTCGACGTCTACACGCAGGGACGCACAGAGACCGGTGACGACGCCACGCGCGTCCACGAGGGCGACGGCTGGCTCACGGTCGCGGGGTTCTCGCCGAGCGACGACCGACTGCTCGTGAGCGAATCGCAGTCGAGCTTCGATCAGGATCTTCACGTGCTCGATCTCGACACTCAGGAGATCGAACACGTCACACCACACGACGGTAACGTGCGATTTCTCGATCCCTCTTGGAGCCCGGCCGGCGACGCGCTCTATCTCGTGACCGACCGTGAGTCCGACACGCTCTCGCTCGCCAGACTCGATCTCGCCACCGGCGACCTCGAAATCGTGGCCGACGGCGACGGCTGGAACGTCGAGGGAATCACGCTCGACGAGGACACCGGCCGACTGGTGTACGCACGCAACGTCGACGGCTACACCGAGCTCACCGTTGGCCGACTCACCGACGGCGGGATCGAGGAGTTCCCAGCGCCCGATCTCCCGGAGGGCGTCGCCGGCGGCATCGCCTTCGACGCCGACGCCGGGCGCTTCGCCGTCACCGTCACCGGTCGTCGCGAGAACACGAACGTTCACGTCGTCGATGTCGAGACGGGCGAGAGCGAGCGCTGGACGAACGCCTCGACTGCGGGTCTCGATCGCGAATCCTTCCGTACGCCGGAACTCGTCCGGTACGAGAGCTTCGACGGCCGTGAGATTCCAGCCTTCTTCTCGCTGCCGGCGGACGCCGAGGAGGGCGCAACGCCGGTCGTCGTCGACATCCACGGGGGACCCGAGAGCCAGCGCCGGCCCTCGTTCAGCCCCGTCACGCAGTATCTCCTTGACGCTGGCTACGCGGTCTTCGAGCCGAACGTGCGCGGTTCAACGGGCTACGGGAAGGCCTACACGCATCTCGACGACCGGGACAAGCGGATGGATTCGGTCGCCGACATCGAGCGCGGCGTCGCCTGGCTCCACGAGCACTCGGCCGTCGATCCGGAACGCATCGCGGTGATGGGGGGTTCGTATGGTGGGTTCATGACGCTCGCGTCGCTCACCGAGTATCCCGACCTGTGGGCCGCCGGTGTAGACATCGTCGGCATCGCGGATTTCACGACCTTTCTCGAAAACACCGGCTCCTGGCGGCGCGCGCTGCGCGAGGCCGAATACGGCTCGCTGGCGGATGACCGCGAACTCCTCGAATCGATCAGTCCGCTCAACAGCATCGATCGCATCGACGCGCCGCTGTTCGTCCTGCACGGCGAGAACGACCCACGAGTGCCCGTCGGCGAGGCCGAGCAGGTCGCCGCGCGCGTCGGCGAGCGCGTTCCCGTCGAAACACTGATCTTCGACGACGAGGGCCACGGCATCGTCAAGCGCGACAATCGCATCGAAGCCTACACCGCGATCGCCGACTTCCTCGCCGAGCACGTCTGACGGGTCCACAGGGCACGAATGAAATCGCGGAAAACGGCGTGAAACGTGTTCACACGGTGATGAACGAACCTCCGTTTTTATTGTGAGTCGACGTCGTTTCGTGATATGAACGAGGCCGAACGGTCCGAACAGTGGGTGACGGACCAGCTCGACCGGCTGGAGGAGGTCTACGGCTCCGCGCCGGTCCACCAACTCGGCTGGACCGTTCCCCCGACGCGCTACGAGCGAGCGGCTGACGCCGACGGGATCGAACGAGCAGTCGCGGGCGTTCACGTGACCAACGACGCCGACGAGGTCCTCTTGATCCGCGACGGTCACGACGAGTGGGCCTGTCCGCGCGGCCCCGTCGAACCCGGCGAATCGCTCGAAGCGGGTGCGAAACGAAACGTCCGCGAAGCGACCGGTATCGACTGTTCGATCGATGCCGTCGAGCGGATCACCATCGTCGGCATCGGTGACGAGACCGACCGCGAGCGCCCGCAGGTGTACTGTCTGGTCGTGCGGTTCGTCGGCTCGTCGGGCCCCGACGAGCGCGTCGAATGTGGCGAGAGCCCCGTTCGCTGGCGCAGCAGCCGCCCGACCGATCGTCTCGACGCCGGCGTGCTGGCCATCTGATACTGTCGGACGGAACTGATCGGAAATCGTAAGGTGAAATGTCACTCGTTGCAGTAGATTTTCGCAATCTGAACTTCACGTACTTCCGTCCGACAGTATGAGCAGGGAGACAGATACATACTCGCCGAGGGCCAACCCGCGAGTGATGTTCCGGTGGTTGTTCCGGACGCTCGGGTGGCTGCTGTCGCTCCTCGTCCGGCTCGCGTTCGTGGTCGCCGTCGTCGTCTTCGCCGCCAGCATCGCGTTCGGCGGTCTCCCGGTCGACGGTGGCGTCGGCGATCTGCTCGGCGATCTCGGTGTGCCAGCCGATGTGGGCGACATCGGCGCGCTCGGTGCCGTCGACAACGACAGCGCCGGCGGGGTCGGCGGTATCGGCAGCATCGTCGACGATGAAGCCGATGGGTCGGGTGGAACTGCTGGTGCGGGCACGAACGCGTCGACCGTTTCGGCATCGGAGACGAGCGAGCTCAACGGCACCAAACTCGAATATCTCATTCATCGAAACGTCAACGAGGAGCGCGCCGAGCGCGGCAAGTCGAACCTGTCGTTCGACACCGATCTCCGGCCGGTCGCGCGCTATCACAGCACCGACATGGCCAATCGGAGCTACTTCTCGCACGTGGGCCCCGACGGCGAGACGCTCGCCGATCGCTACCGACGCTTCGACTACCAGTGTCGTGTCAAAACGGGCACCCTTCGGTACGCGACCGGCGGCGAGAACATCCTCTACACCTACTACGACGCACCGGTCTCGATGGACAATCGTACGGTGCAGTACGATTCCCAGGAGGAGCTCGCCCACGGCATCGTCAACGGCTGGATGAACTCGACGAGCCACCGGAAGAACCTGCTCAAACCCTACTGGGAGAACGAGGCCATCGGAGTCCACATCGAGCAGATCGACGGCCGGACGCGCGTCTACGCGACCCAGAACTTCTGTTGAGCAAGCAAAAACGGTATGTGGGCCGCGCGTGGAGTTCGGGTATGGTCGCTCGTTCGACGTGGTTGATCCTCGCCGGTGTCGCCCTTCTCTTCCTACCAGTGCCACCCATTCTGAGCGCCGTCGCCGGTGTCGGCGTCATCATCGCGGGCGTGGCACTCCGATTCGTCGGTGACGACGACAACTGATGGAGATCTACTGATCCGGCCGCTCGTGATCGCTCCAGAACCGTTCGAGCTGTGAGTCGAGAAACATCGGGGTCATCGTGCGCCACTCGTCGCGCTCGGCGGGCGGGAGATATTCGTGGACCGACCGGGGTGCATCCGGCGTGTAGCGTTCGTCGACGAGCGCGCGCACCCCGATCTCCTCGGGGCCCCTGATCACTCGGCCGATAGCCTGTCGCGCACGGCGCACGGCGGGCACCGTGAGCGCGTACTCGAAGGCGTGCTCGTCGCCGAACTCCGAACCATAGGCCCGCCGCACGGCCCGGATCCGCGGCGAGGCCACGTTGACGAGCGGGACGCCGACGACCGCACACGCGCTCAGTTTTTCGCCGTCGTAATCGACACCCTCTGTGAGCGTGCCGCGCGTGGAGGTGACGAGGACTTTGCCGTCGCCGGCGAAGAACTTCTGTTTGAGTTTTTCGGTGGCTTCGTCGCTCGATGGCTCGTCCAGAAGCACCGGTTTCGCCACCGCGTCGGCGAGGCGGTCGTGTGCCCACGCGGCCTCGCGATAGCTCGGCATACAGACTAGGACGTTGCCCGGGCTGCGGGCGAGTTCCCGGAGCGCGTAGGCATAGGTCTCCCGAACTTCGCTTTCCTCGCCGGGTGGCCCGCGGTTGCGCGCGGTGAAGGCCGGTGCGTCGACGATCCAGCTCGCACGATTTGTCTCGGGATAGGCGAGATCGTAGGTCCGCGTGGCGATCGGCCGCTCGCGATCGTCGCTCTCGTCGTCCGTGGTCTCGACGAGGCGATCGAGACCGATGCACTCGCGCAGGACGTCCATCGGTTCGAGCGTCGCGCTCATCAGCACGCCGCCGCCGAGATCCGAAAATCGCTCGCGGAGATCCTCGGCGGGTAGGCAGTCGTAACAGACCAGTCCGGCGGTGTAGTAGCGCTCCCAGCCCTCGACGCGCTCGCGATCGGTCCGCGAGAGCGTGATCTCCCGGAAGTAGCTCGCGTGGTCGCGCGTCCACCAGCGAGTCACGATGCGGCCGACGTCGCCACAGACCGTCGAGCGCTGGGGATCGAGCGAATCGAGCGCGTCCGCGACGGCCGCGCCGATGGTATGGAGTGATTTGCAGAACCCGGGCGAATACTGCTCGTTCGCCCACTCTGAGAACGCGTCGGTCTCGTCCGTCTCGGGATCGCGCAGCGGGATCTCGACGTCCTCGGGCAGTCGTCCCTCCTCGGCCGCGCGGTCGAGATCACCGTACTCGTCCGCGAGATGGCGCTCGACGCGGCGGTCGAGCCAGTCGATGGCGTCGTCGAAGAACTCCCTCGCTCGCTGGAGCTCGTCGGTACCGACCTCGTAGCTGGCGAGTTCGGTGGCGACCTCCTCGCGATGCTCGCGCGACTGGCCCGCGAGCGTGCTGAGATGGGAGACGTCGTTTCGCGCGCGCCGGAGCGACTGGATCCCGATTCGATCGCTCAGAAGATCGCGGACGCGCCCCTCCAGCCGATGGGCCTCGTCGACGATGACGAACGTCCGATCGTCGACTACGCCGTCGGTGAGCGCGCGCGTTCGCGGGTCGAACAGGTGGTTGTAGTTGCCGACCACCACGTCGGCGTCGGCGAGCAGCGTCCCCATCGCACGATGTGGGCAGGTTCCTCGGGGGACCGCACCGGCGAGCAGTTCGTCGGTGGTGACGACGTGGTTTTCGTCGTCGTCGAAGGCCACGGGGACGGATTTCTCGCGGGCGTACCAGTCGGCCTCGAACGGACAGTAGGACTGATCGCTCTCACTGAGCGAGTCGGGTGCGGTCGGTCGTGCGGTCGGATAGGGAGCCGTCTGGCCGGCCGTCGAGAGGTTGTCGTCGAGCGTGCGCCACGAGTCGGCATCTGTGCGGGCCTCGGACACGAGTTCGCCCGCGCGGGCGCTGTCCCACCAGACATCGCCACCGCCGTCGTGGGCGACTAGGCCAGCGGTGTTCTCCCGGAGATCCTCGCAGGCGTCCTGAGTGCCCCGATCGAGCGCACCCGCGCGCTCGTAGGGACAGAGGGTGGGCTTGCCGACGAGTGCGAGCCCGGAGAGAGGGTCGTCGAGCCCAGCGTTGATCGCCCGTAGGTCGTCGATGAACTGCCGGCGCTGCTGTTTGACCGGCGTCACGACCAGCACGTTGTCGTAGCGGTCGGTCTCGCGGAGCAGCGTCCCCGCGGCGGTGAGCGCGGCCATCGTTTTGCCCGTCCCGCAGGCACCCTCCATGACGAGATAGCCGCCCTCGGCCCCCGTTTCGATGGCCGTCTCGATGGCGTCGGCCTGGCCATCGTAGGGCTGCTCGTAGCCGAAGCGCGCCCGCCATGACGGCTCGTCGTTCCCGTGGGTGGCGGCGGATTCCTCACCGCTCATCGGTCATGTGCCAGGTTCATGCGCCATTCGTTATAGGGCTTCGCTCGTGGTCGACGGCGGTGCGGTTCGACAATGCGATCGCCGACATCTCGCCGGATGATCGCCACCGATCGAGAGTTTGTCCTCTACGGTTGACGGACAGAAATCGTTGCCAAAAGATGTTATATTTTTACTATTTTCGGCAGGTTTTTTGTAGTTCCGGCACGACACGCGTTCATGCGACAGACTATCACACGACGTGATTTCCTCGCGATCGCCGGCACAGTCGCCATCGGGACCGGAACCGTCAGTGCGGACGACGGGGATGACGAACCGGTCACGTTCGCGACCTACAACGTCGTCGACCTCCGCACCGAACAGGTCCAGTCGTCGGGCGACGAACAGGCCGCCGCCGCAGCACGCGTCATTCAGGAAATCCGTCCGGACGTACTGGTGCTCAACGAGCTGACCAACAACCGTCAGGCGAGTCGTGTCAAGGACGTCCCGTCGTCGCCCTCGAACGCCCGCGCGTTCGTCGAGAACTACCTCAGCGTCCCCCAGCGCTCCGATCTCCAGGGAATCGACTATCCACAGACGGTCATGCCGACGACGAACACGGGCGTCGCCAGCGGGCTCGATCTCGACAACAACGGCACGGTCGACGAGACGCCCGGCGATCGAACGTACGGCAACGACGCCTACGGGTTCGGGGAATTCCCCGGCAAGTACGGTCTGGCGATTCTCAGTCGATTTCCCATCCGGCGGGACGCGATCCGAACCTTTCGAAAATTCCTCTGGGAGGACATGCCGGACAACCTGCTCCCACGCGATCCGAACACGAACAACTACCTCTCGGACGCCGAGGCCGAGGAGTTCCGCCTCTCCTCGAAGACGCATATCGACGTCCCGATCGAGATCGGCGACGAGGTCGTCCACGCCCTCGCCGCCCACCCGACGCCGCCCGTCTTCGACGGCGAGGGGAACTTCAACGGCAAGCGAAACCACGACGAGATCCGCCTGCTGGCCGACTACGCCGCCGGTGCCGACTACATCTACGACGACAGCGGGCGACAGGGCGGTCTCGACGACGACTCGTACGTGCTGATGGGCGATATGAACGCCGCACCCGGCGATGCGGAGAGCCTCAACGCCGCCACGGAGTATTTCGTCGAGAACGACGGGTTCGTCGCCACGCCGTTCCCGACGAGCCCCGGCGGCGCGGCGAAGAACAAGCCGCGCTCGCGCTTCTGGACCGCCGAGTTCGGCTCCCAGGTCGACTACGTGCTCCCGTCGCCCGATCTCGGTCGCGACCAGTCGTCGGTCATCTGGCCGAGCGCGGCGACGACCGAGCGAGGGTTGCTCGACGCCGTCCGTACCGCCTCGGATCACCGACTCGTCTGGGCAAACGTCCCGATTGAGCGCGAGGACGCGGAGGACGACCCCGAACAGGACGATGGCGATGAAGACGACGGAGACGAAGACCGCGAAGAAGATGAAGACGAGGAGGATGGAGATGACAGGGAAGACGAGAAAGACGATGGAGCTGAGGAGGACGAATCGGACGACGATTGAGGGGCGACAGTACGACCAGAGGTGAAGAACGATCGCGGCTTTCGCCCGACATCCACATGACTCCGGAGCGAAAATTCAGCCGAAGTTCTCGACTTTCGCGCGGTCGGGATCGCCACCGGCGGCCTGGAGTGCGTCGGTGGCGGCGTCGAGGAAGTCGGCGAAGCCGTAGACGAGCACCTGTTCGTCGGGCGTGCCCGCGAGCACATCGGCGACGGCGTCGGTCATCGGTTCGTCGCCGTCGAGAACGGTGACGGCAGCGCCCGCCTCGTCGAGGGCCGCGAGGCGCTCGTCGTGAATGGGCTCGTCGTCACGGTAGACGACGGCGCTGTCCCCGCCATCGGCAAGTGTACGCTCGGCAATACCGATGGCGGGGCCAACGCCCGGCCCGCCGGCGAGGACGGTCGTTCGGGATTCGTTCTCGTAGTAGGCGTTGCCGAAGGGGCCGGCGACGACGATCGTGTCGTCGAGTTCCAAGGAAGCGAGTTTCGGGCCGACGTCGCCCTCGGGATCGACGGCGACGGTGATCTCGAACGCCTCCTCGACGCTCGGCGAGGAGAGCGTGTAGAACCGCGAGAGGCGCTCGCCGTCGATGTCGAGCGAGAGTTTGACGAACTGACCTGGTCGGGCGTCGAACTCCTCCGGCGTTTCGAGATCGAGCGCGATGGCGTCCGGGCCGACGTCCCGGACGGCGCGGATGCGAGTGCGTGTTGGCTCCATGTCGACGCTCGGTGTGGCCCGGGCAAATGGACTTCGATTCGGCGAGCAGCGCGGCGCAAACACGTCGCATCTATCGATTCGGCGGGTGCTGCGGGCCGCAGCGGAACTGTATCCGTCGAAAATGTTGATGGTCGTTCCGAAGCCTTTTCGTCCGCAGATGGCGTAGTCGGGGCCAGCACATGCCAGATGATTTGAACTGGGCCATCGGTGGGGAGGCCGGCGACGGCATCAATTCGACGGGGAAGATCTTCGCCCAAGCGCTCTCGCGCGCGGGCCGACAGGTCTTCACCTCGAAGGATTTCGCCTCGCGCATCCGTGGCGGCTACACCGCCTACAAGGTCCGCAGTTCGACCGAACGCGTCGAGTCGGTCGTCGATAGGCTCGACGTCCTCATCGCGCTCACACAGCGAACAGTGGAAGAAAACATGGACGAACTCCACGAGGGCTCGGTCATCATCTACGACGGCGAGCGGACGATGATGGAGGACTTCGAGGCCCCCGAGGGGATGATCGATCTGGCCGTGCCGCTCAAATCGCTCGCCGAGGACGCCGGCGGCGCGATCATGCAGAACATCGTCGCGCTCGGGGCGGCCTGCGAGGTCGCGAACTTCCCGATCGACAACCTCGACGAGGCGCTCGAAAAACGGTTCGGCGACAAGGGCCAATCGATCATCGACAACAACCAGGATGCTGCCCGCCTCGGCGAGGAGTACGTCCAGGAGGAGTACGACGAAGAGTTCAGCTACGACATCGAGACCACCGACAACGACTACGTCCTCCTGAACGGCGACGAAGCCATCGGTATGGGCGCGATCGCCGCCGGCTGTCGGTTCTATTCGGGCTACCCCATCACCCCCGCGACGGACGTGATGGAGTACCTCAAGGGGCGACTCGAACGCTACGGCGGCCACGTGATGCAGACGGAAGACGAACTCTCGGCGATCAACATGGCGCTCGGCGCGGCGCGGGCCGGCGCGCGGGCGATGACCGCCACCTCGGGTCCGGGCATCGACCTGATGGCCGAGACGTTCGGCCTCGTCGCCCAGAGCGAAACGCCGCTCGTGATCTGTGACGTGATGCGCTCGGGCCCCTCGACGGGGATGCCGACCAAGCAGGAACAGGGCGATCTCAACATGACGCTGTTCGGCGGCCACGGCGAGATCCCGCGGTTCGTGGTCGCGCCGACGACGGTATCGGAGTGTTTCCACAAGACGATCGAGGCGTTCAACTACGCCGAGAAATATCAGACGCCCGTCTATCTGGTCTCGGACCTCGCGCTGGCGGTCACCGAACAGACGTTCGCCCCCGAGGAGTTCGACATGGACGCCGTCGAGATCGACCGCGGCAAGCTCGTCGGCGAGGACGAGATCGACACGTGGCTCAACGACAGCGATCAGTTCCAGCCACATTTCCCCGCCGCCGACGGTATCAGCCCGCGGACGCTACCCGGAACGTCGGGCGGCGCACACATGACGACGGGGCTCGAACACGACGAACTCGGTCGACGCACCGAAGAACAGGAGGTGCGCATCGAACAGGTCGACAAGCGAAACCAGAAGGTCGAGACCGCGAAAGAAGAGGAGGAGTGGGACTATCGCGAGTTCGGCGACCCCGATGCCGACACGCTCGTGCTCTCGTGGGGCTCGAACGAGGGCGCGATGCGCGAGGCGATCGGCTTTCTCGATGAGGCGGACATCTCGGTCCGGTTCATCTCGGTGCCGTATCTGTTCCCGCGGCCGGATCTCACCGAGGAGATCGAGGCCGCCGACGACGCCATCGTCGTCGAGTGTAACGCGACGGGCCAGTTCGCCGACGTCATCGAACACGACACACTTACACGACTGAAACGGATAAACAAATATAATGGCGTGCGGTTCAAGGCCGACGAGCTGGCCGAGCGGATCACCGACGAACTCGACACGCCACAGGAGGTCCCCACATGAGCTCAGACGTCAGATTCACCGACTTCAAGTCCGACAAACAGCCGACGTGGTGTCCGGGCTGCGGCGACTTCGGCACCATGAACGGGATGATGAAGGCGCTCGCCAACACGGGCAACGATCCCGACAACACCTTCATCGTCGCCGGCATCGGCTGCTCGGGCAAGATCGGCACGTACATGCACAGCTACGCGCTCCACGGCGTCCACGGGCGCGCACTCCCCGTCGGCATCGGCGTCAAAAGCGCCAATCCCGACCTCGAAGTGATGGTCTCGGGCGGCGACGGCGACGGCTACTCTATCGGCGCGGGCCACTTCGTCCACGCGGCGCGACGCAACATGGACATGACCTACGTCGTGATGGACAACCGCATCTACGGCCTCACCAAAGGCCAGTTCTCGCCGACCTCCCGCGAGGACTTCGAGACGTCGACCTCGCCGGACGGTCCCAAGCAGTCGCCCGTCAACCCGCTCGCGCTCGCGCTCGCGGCCGACGGCACCTTCATCGCCCAGTCGTTCTCCTCGGACGCCCAGCGCCACGAGGAGATCGTCCAGCAGGCGGTCGAACACGACGGCTTCGGCTTCGTCAACGTCTACAGCCCCTGCGTGACGTTCAACGACGTCGATACCTACGACTACTTCCGCGACACCATCGTCGACGTCGACGACGAGGACCACGATCCGACTGATCGTGACGCCGCCCGCGAGAAGATCACCAACGACACCGAATACCAGGGCGTCATCTACCAGGACGAGGACTCGGTTCCCTACAACGAACGCCACGGCCTCGACTCGAACATGGCCGACATCCCCGACGGCGCTCCCGAAGACGCCACCGACCTCGTCCGCGAGTTCTACTAACGACTTTTTTACAGAGGGTCCTCGGCTCGCCACGCTCGCCTCGAACCCTCTGCAAAAACCTCGACTAAAAACTCCCGCTCACTCGCTTCGCTCGTTCACGGTGAACCGCGCTCACTCCGTTCGCGCGGATATTGACCCATCACGGCACCACAACCGCACAGCACCGCAGAAGCCCTCGGTCACTCACTCCGTTCGTGACCTCGCCCTTCATCCGCCAGGAACCACACCGCGACCACGCCGCTGCCGCGTGGCGGCCACCACGAATCACTCGCCGAGTTCGTCGCGGAGATAGGCCGCAATCTCGTCGATACCGTCGTACGTTCGGTCGACAATCCCCTCCATATTGAGGAATCCGTGGATCATCGACTCGTAGTTCGTGTGCTCGACAGCGACGCCGGCCTCTCGAAGTCGGTCGGCGTAGGCGATCCCCTCGTCGCGTAGTGGATCGAACCCGTTGGTCATGACGAATGCCGGCGGGAGGTCGGTGAGATCGCGCGCCGCGAGCGGGAAGGCGAGCGGGTTGTGCGCGTCGAGTTCGTTCTCGATGTACTGATCGAGAAACCACAGCAGGTCCTCGGCGGTGAGGAAGTAGCCCGAGGCGTTCTCCGCGCGCGAGTCCATCGGTTCGAGATACGCCGTCGCCGGGTACAAGAGGATCTGTCCGTCGATGGCGGGCATCCCGCGCTCGCGGGCCAGCAGCGAGACCGTCGCCGAGAGGTTCCCGCCGGCGCTGTCGCCCGCGACCGCCAGGCGATCGCCGTCGCCCGAAAACCGCTCGGCGTTGCTCGCGAGCCAGTTCGTCGCCGCGTAGGCGTCCTCCAGCGCCGCCGGCCACGGATGCTCCGGTGCGAGCCGGTAGTCGACCGACACCACCAGACAGTCGCTACGCTTGGCCAGCAATCGACAGAGGTTGTCGTAGCCGTCCAGGCTCCCGAGCACGAACCCACCGCCGTGGAAGAAGGCCACCGTCGGGAACGGTCCTTCGCCATCGGGCACGTACGCACGCGCCGGCAGCTCACGCCCATCGGCCGGAATCGTGACGTCGGACACTCGTCCCACGTCCACGGGATCGTCACCCGCGAGTTCGAGCATCCGATCGAGCTGCTGACGCGATTCGGCGACGTCACCCGACAGCGAAATGTCGTACTCGTTCAGCATATCGAGCAGCTGTGCGACCTGTGGATCGAGTTCACCCCTCATGACGATCCCCCATATTCGACGCCCTCTATTAGCTGCTTCGTCGCATTACCGGCATCGACCGACTGTGGATTGACCCCGACGGCGACCACCGCATCACCGTCGTTCTGGGCGACCGCGACGTGGACGTACACCGGTGTGGTCTCCTCGCCTGATCGGTTTGTCGTCGCGTACGTCACCAGCTCCGTCGGCTGGCCGACCAGCGTGACGTTCTGTCGGTTTTCGACCGCCAGCGCGCTCGTGTTGTTCACTTCGCCGAGCATCCGGCCCACGTCGCGGCGCTCGGACGGCTTCGCGAACGGGTTTATCGGCGTTCCGTTCGCCTCGGGGCTTGGCGTACTGAAGACGGCGAATCGCCCCGCGTGATCGCCGTGTGCGTACGTCTCGATGTGGTTTTCCACACCGACCGTCCGATCCTCGCCGTCGATCCCGACCGTCTCGTTGAATGCGATCGTGGCGCTGTCGTCGAGCGTGTAGCCCGTTCGATCGAGGGTGTCGTTCCCGACCGAGACGGGGTTCGCCTCGGCAGTGAGCTGACCACCGGGGAGCGTACAGCCGCTCACCACGACGAGAACGACAAGCGCGAGCGCGACACGGAGACGACGCATGAGCCCGAGAGAGGCCCGGGGAATAAGACGGTTACCCACGGTATTCCCGGTCTACTATACTGCCGGTCGGAGAGAGCTCGTCTGAACGAAGGAGGAAAAGGGGGCGAGAGGTGGGAGGGTGGGGAAAAGGGAGAGCATCCAACGGCGTCATCGAGCGAATGATCGCCCGTTCGCTACCGAGACGAAAGTACCGAATTCCCGTCAATTCCGGCCGTTCAAGTGGTTTTGGCCCCTGTTTTGGGTATGAGCACGACCCCTCCCGGACCGAAGGGACTGCCGGTGGTCGGCAACTCGTATCACTACGCTCAGGACCCGTTGCGGTTCATGACGGCGGTCCGGGACGCCTACGGCGACATCGCGCAGTTCACGCTCGGGCCCGAGCAGGCGTACATGCTGACGAACCCGGACGACGTCGAACGCGTGCTCGTCAGCGACGAGGGTGCCTACCGCAAACCCCAGTTCCAGGCGGACACGCTCGGCAACCTGCTCGGCGACGGCCTGTTGCTCAGCGAGGGCGGGACGTGGAAACGCGAGCGCCAGCGGATGCAGCCGGCGTTTCTCAGGAACCGGCTCGACGACTGTGCGGGGCTGATGGCCGAGTACGCCGCGGAGATGGCCGCGGGATGGGACACGGGCGAGACCATCCAGGTCGACATCGAGATGGCGAAAGTCACCCTCCAGATCATCACCAGCGCGATGATGGGCGTCGATCTCGACGACGCGACGATCGAGCGCGTCCAGGAGAGCCTCCAGCCGGTCGGCGACCAGTTCAGTCCGACGATCCGTGGCTTCCTGATGCCCGAATGGGTGCCGACGCGCGAACAGCGCGAATACCGCCAGTCGATCGATGTTCTCGAAGACGTCCTTCGGGACGTCCTGCGCGACCGGCAGGGCCCACACGCCGACGGGCCGGACATGCTCTCGCTGCTGTTCGGCGCACAGTCAGAGAGCGCCGAGGTCGATCGCGAGTTGATCCGTGACGAGATGATGACGATGTTGCTCGCGGGCCACGACACGACGGCGCTCACGCTCACCTACACCTGGCATCTCCTCGCGCGCCATCCCGAGATCGAGGCGCGACTCCACGACGAGCTCGACACGGTGCTGGGCGGCGAGCCACCGACGAGCGAGACGGTGCGACGGCTCGACTACACCGATCGCGTGCTCTCCGAGGCGATGCGGCTCTACCCGCCGGTCTACACCCTCTTTCGAACGGCAAAGGAGCCGGTCGATCTCGGCGGCTATCGCCTGCCGCAAGGGTCGCTACTCATGCTCCCCCAGTGGGCCATCCACCGCGATCCCCGCTGGTACGACGATCCCGACACGTTCGACCCCGACCGCTGGAAACCCGCGCGCCGGAACGAGCGCCCGAGCTATTCGTACTTCCCGTTCGGTGCCGGCCCACGGTCGTGTATCGGCAAACAGCTCTCGCTGCTCGAAGCGAAGTTCATCATCGGCACCGTCGCACAGGACTACCACCTCGATCTCGAATCGAGCGCCTCGTTCGACTTCCAGCCGACGCTGACGCTCCATCCTGCCGATCCGGTCGAGATGTCGATCCGCGAGCGTCAGTAGGACTCAGTCGTCGGCGACCGCCGCGCCGACTTCGATCTCGCCGGCGTCGAGTTCGCGCTCGACCTCGCGGGCGGCCGTGACCATGTTCTCCATCTTGCCGTAGGCCACGTCGCGCGGGAGGAGCTTCACCCCACAGTCGGGGCTCACCGTCAGTCGCTCGGGCGGGACGATCTCCAGGCCCTTCTGGATGTTCGCCTTGATCTCGGCGACCGATTCGACCTCGGCGACGTGGACGTCGGTGACGCCGAGCGCGAGATCGAGATCGAACTCGGGCTCTTTGAACACGTCGAGCTGCTCGTAGTCGCCGTTGGCGAGCTCGACGTCGAACTCGTCGATCGGGAACTCCAGGATCTCGGGGTAGATCCGCGAGTAGTCGCCGTAACAGACGTGCAGGCCGATCCGTACCTCCTCGGGGAGGTCGGCGACGATACGGTCGAGTGCCTCGCCGACGATCGCGTGGTCGTCGGGCGTCGTGGCGAGGGCGGGTTCGTCGATCTGGATGTAGCGCGCGCCAGCGTCGACCAGCTTCTGGATCTCCTCGTTGACGAGGTCCGCGAGCGCGAGCGCGAGCTCGCGATCGTCGTCGTAGGCTTCGTTGAAACTCCAGCTGGCGAGCGTGTAGGGCCCCGTGATCGGGACCTTCACCGGGCGATCGGCCACGCCATCGGTGAACTCGAACTCGGAGACGAGCCAGGAGTCGTCGTACTCGACGTCGCTCACGACGGAGGGTTTGTCGAAGTAGTTGTGACCCCAGACCTTGACCGGGCCGTTGAACTCGTAGCCCTCGATGCGATCGGCGAAGAACTCGACCATCTCGTTTCGTCGCATCTCGCCGTCGACGACGGCGTCGAGCCCCGCGCGTTCGTGTTCGTGAGTGATGATGCGGGCGGCGTCGTCGGTCGCCTCCTCCCACTCGCCGTCGTCGAAGTCGCCTTCGGGATCGTCGTGGAGCTCGCGCACGCGATCGAGCCACTTCGGTTTCGGGTAGCTCCCCACGACGGTGGTGAGGATGAAGTGCTCGTTCGGGTGGCCGGCCGGCCGGAACTGCTCGCGGCTCATTGGGCCACCTCCGCGGCACGGGCAGCGCCCGCGGCCAGCGCTTCGAGCTTCTCGATACAGCGACTCACCGGCAGGTAGAACAGTTCGGTGTTGGTGGTGATGTACATGGTTTCGAACTCCGCACCCGGGGTCTGCTCGTCGACCCACGCGACGCGCTCGGCGATCTTTTCGGGCTCCTCGACCAGCGTGTTCTGGCCGTCGGCCAGCCCGAACGCAACCTCCTCTTTCGTCCCGTACTCGTTGATGTTGTAGAGGTTGTCCTCGTGGTTCGTGACGAAGTCGTAGCCCACGGCGTCGATGTCCGCGTCGAGCAGGTGGGCGTGGACCTTCTCGGTGAGCGCGCCCCAGTAGGTCTGGACCACGACGTCGGCGTCGGTCGCGTCGGCCACGCGATCGATGGCCTCGCTCGCGCGTTCGTCCTCGCCGTCGCCGGGCGGGTTCGTGACGAGCGACGGTTCGAGGACGAAGACGGTCTCAACGTCCGAGAACGCCCGGACCTCGCCCGCGAGGAAGTTCGCGATGGCATCGAGGAATTCCCCCTCGTCGCCGTAGAACTCGTCGGTCGCGAGCTCCGACAGCGAGTACGGACCGGGAACGGCCGCCTGCGTCGGGGCGTCAGGATCGATCTCGCCGAGCGCGTCGAGATCGTCGGCGAGGTCACCGTCGAACGTGAGTTCGCCGGAGACGACCGGCTCGCGGTAGAAGTTGTTGTTGTCGTAGTAGCGGACGATCCCGCGCGTCTCGACGGCGTCGTGGACGCAGAGCGGGTGGGCGAGCATGTCGTCCCAACGGAGCTGTCCTTCCACTACTCTGTCGAGTCCGGCGGTCGCCTGCCAGTCGGCGACGGTCGCCCGCGTCTCATCGTAGACGTCCGTGATCTCGGTCCCCTCGCTGCCGTCGACGAGGTCCTCCTTCTGGTGGCCCTTCAGGCTCCCCAACTGATCCTTCGCCCAGTCGGGCAGCGGAAACACGCCGGGCGTCGTCGCGACGAATTCCGTCATAGGTGGGATGGGGAATGACGGCGCTTAATATTTGCTACTCGCGATTATGCACTCGGGTAATCATTCGTGGTCGAGACGGAGGATCGAGAGCGTCTCGAACGGGAACGAGTCCTGGTCGACGGTCGTCGCCGTGAAGCCGGCCTCGTTCGCCAGTTCGACGACGGTGTCGAACCCACTCAGACTGCTCACGAGCATGAGCACCCGCCCCTCGGGCGTGAGCACGCGCCCGACGCCGGCGAGAAACGGCTCGATCACCGCACGCCCGCTCTCGCCGCCAGCGAGCGCCACCTCCATCCAGTCGTCGACCGCTTCCTCGGGCGTGGTCGGCAGATAGGGCGGGTTGAACGTCACGAGGTCGAACACCCCGTCCCCAAAGGGTTCGGTGAGATCGCCCTGCACCACTCGGATACCGTTCTCGCGGGCCTGCCGGCAGGCATGTGGGTTCGGGTCGACGCCGTAGACCGTCGCGCCGGTCTCGGCCATCGCGGTCGCGACGTAGCCCGATCCGGTTCCGACGTCGAGCGTGCGGTCGGTGGGGGCGGCCTCGTCGCGGGCGGCCGTCGCCAGCAGGTGTGAGTCCTCGGCCGGCTGATAGACCTTCTCGCGCTCGCGGCGCTCGTCGAGCCCCATGCTACTCACCCCCGTCCGTCGCGGGGGTGAGGCTGCCGTGCTCGGCGTGTGGGCCGACCTCGCCACCCTCATCGCGGGCGGCGAGCACGCGCTGCGGGTAGGCGATCGAGATCCCCTCACGGTCGAACGCCCCTTTGATCGCCTGAATGAACGCGCTCTTGGCCCCCCAGACGCGCCGCGAGCTCGGGTCGTCGATCCAGAAGCGTGCTTCGAGGACGATGCTCGACTCGTCGAACTCCTTCAGCACGGCCTGTGGCGAGGGCACCGATCGTGGTTCGTCCATCTCCGCCATCGTCTCCTCGGTGAGCGCGACCACGTCGCTGTCTCTTATACACATNTCAGAGATGTGTATAAGAGACAGGTGTCGACCCGCAGGCGGTTGTTTTCGGAGAGATTGACGAGCGGCTCGCTCGTGATCTGGTCGTTCGGGACCAGGACGTGCTCGTCGTTGAACGTCCGGATCTCGGTGTTGACGATCGTGACTTCCCTGACGATCCCCTCGTACTCTCCGACGGCGATCCAGTCGCCGACGTGGAACGGGCGCGAGAAGAGGAGCACGAAGCCGGCCGTGATCGAGCCGATCGTCTCCCGGGCGGCCAGCCCGATGACCGCGCCGAGCGCCCCCGCACTGAGGAAGAGCCGGCTGAGTTCGATCCCCCAGATCGCTAGCACGACGAACAGCGCGGCCACGGCCACGCCGACGTCGGCGATGTGGTAGGCGACCTCGCTCTGGTGGTCGGTGATCGCGCCGTACTCCTCGGCCAGCCGGTCGATCGAGCGGTTGAGCAGCCGTATCAGCAGATAGGCCATGACGATCACGCCGGCGATGAGCAGCAGTCGAGCCCCGGTCCAGCGATTCACCGACAGCGCATCCAGTACCAGCCCGATGGCCGGCACGACCCGCCAGACGACCATCAGCCAGTAGACGGTGCCGACGACGCAGACGGCCACGATGCCGGCCTGCAGCGCCTCGGTGAGTCGCGAGCTATACCGCCGCTTGAGCGGCTTTCCAGCTCGATTGACGAGCACCACGATGCCGGCCAGAACGACCAACGCGCCGAGACTGCCGAGCAGCTGCCCGCCGGTCGACGAGAGATAGATCTTCTGGATGGAGCGGAGGAACTCGGGCACTAACATCGGCGATCGCACCCGACAGCCGCCTCAGACGCGCTCGAACTCCTCGCCACCACACTTCGGACAGAGCCGCTTTCGCTCGTCGAACTCGGCATAACAGTCGATGCACCGATATTCCTCGTCGTCGGGCCCCGCGTCGGCGGTATCCGTATCGAGCGTCTCGCGGAGCCCCTCGATGAACGCCATGTGGTCAAGGATGTTCGTGGAGCCTTTCGGTTTCGTGCATGCACGTGCCGTGTTCGCTCGACCGACACGAATCGTGAACCGTTCCTCCGGCTCGCCTCGGTCCACCCGCCCGATCCCGCCCATCCGCCGGGTACGCGCGAGACGCGCCCACCCGGTACGGCGTCGAGCGCCGTTTCGCTTAACGCGGTCATTCCGGAGGGGCGACGTCGGTATGTTCGATCGCCAGTTCCGTCAGCGCGGCGAACTGCTTGGGAGCGAGTTCGCCCGCGCGCTTGCCCAGCAGTTCCTCGTCGGCGGCCTCGACGACCGCTTCGGGTCGTTCGATACCCGTGATATGGCCCGTGTTCCGAATCGCGTTGCGCAGCGTCTTGCGTCGCTGGGTGAACACGCCCCTGACGAACGCGAGGAAGGGTTCTTCGGGAACGCCGTAGTCGGGATCGCGGGGACGGGTTCGCACGACGGCACTCTCGACGGCTGGCGGCGGCGAGAACGCCGCCGGTGGCACGGTCTCGACGATCTCGCAGTCGGCGTAGTGGCCCGCCGTCACCGACAGCCGGCCGTAGTTCTCGGTGTTGGGAGCCGCGACCATCCGCTCGGCGAACTCCCGCTGGACGGTGACGACGAGCGGCCGCTTGCGGGGCAGCAGTCGAAACAGAACCTCGCTCGAAATCCCATAGGGGAGGTTCGATAGCGAGGCCGTGAATTCGGGCAGATCGATGGCGAGCGCGTCGCCCTCGACGACGGTCAGACGTCCTGCCGCGATCGCGTCGGCAAACTCCTCGCGGAGGAAGGCGGCGAGCCGGCTGTCGCGCTCGACGGTCGTCACGCGCTTGGCCCGATCGAGCAGGCGGTCGGTCAGCGCACCCGTGCCGGCACCGATCTCTAGGACGTGGCTCGTGTCGAGCTCGGTAGTGTGGGACGCCAGGCGGTCGAGCACACGATCGTCGACCAAGAAGTGTTGGTCCTGATCCGGATCGGCGCGCACGCCCGCCCGTGCGAGCAGTGCATCGGGGTCGCGTTGCTGGTCGTGATCTCGTTCGTCGGCGTCGCGTCCGTGACTCATCGCCATCCGCCCGCCACGGCCGCGCTCGACGCTCGCTGATTCATGGCGGCGATAGCGACGCGGCCGACAAAACCCTATTCACTCCTCGTCGCGCCCGACGAAGATGCGGTACTTCAGATCGTCGTCGCGCAGCTCCTCGCGGATGCGCTCGATGAGGATCTCCTTCGGTCGGTGGAGCCCGGCGACGCGCTCTTCGAGTTCGTCGAAGCTCTCGAACGGTTTTCGCTTGCGCTCGTCGAGAATTGAATTTCTGAGTTTCTTCCCGATCCCCGGCAGGAGGTTGAGCTGATGCAGTCGGAGGGTGATCGGCTGGGCGTCGTTGTAGAAATCGACGAACCGCTGCTCGTCGCGGTCGATGGTGTCCTCGATCGCGTATTCGAGCTCCGAGCGGGCGGCGCTCGGCAGCGCGTCGAACTCGATGGCGTGTGTCGCTTCGATGACCGGATCGTCGGGCCGGATGCGATCGCTAAAGCCGATGTCGGCGTCCTCGGCGAGCGTGAACTCCGACAGCAGGAAGTCGGCCTCGCCGAGGGCGAACGCGAGCGCCGATTTCTGCTGTGGCGGCCGGTCGTCGTCGGGACGGCCGGTCGGCAACATATCGAGGACGACGGCACGGTGCTCGCCGGCCTCGTCGCTTTCGACATCGCTCATAGCTTCCGCCTACGCCGAGGATACACTTAAACTCGTCCCGCTCAGTCGTAGCGGGCAACCACGTCGAGAACGGCGTCGAGCTCATCGCCCGACAGCGAATAGCGCTCCTGGGCGAAGACGGCGCGAAGCTCGTCGCGGTTGGCGGGCTTCAGGTTGGCGATCTTGTACGCGGTCGACTCGTCGATCTTCTCCTGGGATTCGAGTTCGTCGACGAACTCGCCGGCCTCCTCGACGGTCAGATCCGCAAAGCGGTTGACGTGGTCGATGGCACGCGCGAGCTCGTAGCGCATCTCGCGCTCCTCGTCGGCGGCGCGCTCGGCCTCGATATCGGCAAGCAGCTCCTTCGTCTCGGCGAGCGTGAGATACTCCTCGTCGAGTTTCTCCTTGAAGATCGTCATTCCTGCCGGCGGAGATGGGCGGCGGTGACGATGATCGTCTTGTCCTTCTCGCCGTCGGTGATGCGCACGCGGTAGGCGCGCCCCTGCTCGTCGAGCACTTCGCCGGTGTGACCGTTGAACCGGGGATGGAAGCGCCCATCGGGCACGCTCGGATCGAGACTGAGGTGGACGCGATCGCCGGCGTCGAACTCCTCGATGGCGCGCTGGGGCGGCGAGGTACCGCGCTCTCGCGGGTCGTTGGAGAGTTTGTTCCGGGTTTTCTTGAGTGGGCCCTTGGAGTTCGGCATATGGCCTGCGTTGCAGAGGGGCCCGTATAAAACGTGTGTTCCGGGACGGCGAACTATATCCGGCCGACGTTCTGCACGTCGATGCTCTCGACGCGGCCGACGCTGCTGAAGGCTTCCTCGACCGCTTCGGTCCCGCCCGCGTCGTCGGGGACGATCACCGTCGGCAGCAGCGCGACCAATCCGAAGGCGACGTCGTCGCGCTCGAACCCGTTGATCTTCGCGCCCTCGGGCAGCGAGTCCTCCAGCTCCTCTTGGAGGTCGTCGAGGTCGACTTCGGGGCTCTCGGGCATCACTTTGAGCTTCGCGGCGACCTTCCCCATCGTTACGGCCCCGTGAACCCACAGTCGGGACACTCGTAGAGGTTGCTCTGCTTGCGGCAGGTCGCACACCGGTGGATGCGTGCCCCACAGTCGGGACAGTCGAAGACGGCGGCGTTGGTTCCGGAGACGTCGATACCACAGGAGACGCAGGTCCGCGACTGCGTCGATGCGGAGTCGCTCTCGCTCATACCGCAACCTGTGTACCCGCGGGTTAAGTCTTGTCGAAAGCCGATCGCCGTACGCGACCGTGCCGATCGTGGTTCGCCCCGATGGTTGCCAGGTAGAGCGAACCCCGGTGAGATGCAGTTCGTGTAGCACTGCTGCAACTAATTTTTTATACGATCGGTGTGGGTGTATGTGATGGTATGGTAGACCATAGCCGTCGGAAATTCCTTCAGTTGACCGGGATGGCGGGTGCCGGACTCGCGTTCGGGACGACAGCCGTCTCGGCCGCGAGCGGAAAGAAGCGCTTCCTGATCGATCTCCGCGAAGTCGATCGCTCGGCGGTGTCCGCGGACACGGAGATCATCCACGATCTCGCCGATATCGACGTCCTCGTCGCCGCCGGCGATCCCGACGAGGTCGGCGGTCCGGCCGCCACCGCGCCCGACGTGGAGATCGCCCCGCACGACGACGAATGGGACGGTGACGACGGGCCGGCCGTCGAGCGCGACGATGACGACGCGGAGACGCCGGGGGTTCCCGACCGCCGCACGCTCCAGTGGGACAAACACGCCCAGGAACTCGCGGAGGAGGTTCACGAGACGACCCGTGGTGCGGGAAGTCGGGTCGCCGTCATCGATACCGGCGTCTACGCCGACCATCCCGATCTCGACGAGGTGGTGAACGAGGAGCTCTCGCGGAACTTCACCGGCGACGGCGGCGGGTTCTTCGCCAGCGGCGCGAGCGATCACGGCACCCACGTCGCCGGCATCACCGCCGGGACGAACGACTACGACGGCGAGCGCGGCGGGATCCTCGACACCGCGCCGAAAACCGATCTGCTCGCGCTCCGCGTGTTCGCCGCGGGTGAGGAGGGCGCGGCGACCGGCGACATCCTGGCGGCGATCGTCTACGCCGCCGAGATTGACTGTGACGCCGCGAACCTGAGTCTCGGCATTCCAGCGACGGATGGGAACAGGAGTCCGGAACTCGTCGCGATCCAGAAACTGTACGGCCGCGCCGCCAGCTACGCGAACGAGCAGGGGACGGTCGTCGTGAACTCGGCAGGGAACTCCGCCGTCGATCTCGATCCGAAGGAGACGATCGGCGTACCGACGGAGGCCGACGGCGTGTTCTCGGTTGCGGCGACGGGCCCGATCGGCTACATCTGGGACGACGAGTTCGACGACGAGATCGAGGTCGAGGAGGCGCTCGAACCCGAGAACCTCCGCAAACCGACGACACAGCCGGCGAAGTACACTACGTATGGCGGGAGCGTCGTCGACGTGAGCGCCGCCGGCGGGAACTTCGATCCCGACGCCCAGGACGAGGCCAACGACGGCGACGCGAACTCCCCGAAATGGTTCTACGATCTCGTGCTCTCGACGGTCTATAGCGAGGGGAACGGCGATGTATCGCCCGATTATGGGTTCAAGGCCGGCACCTCGATGGCCGCTCCACAGGTGACGGGCGCAGTCGCGCTCGTGCGATCACTGCGCCCTGATATGAGCGCCGCGGCGGTCGAGGACCTGCTTCGCGACACCGCGCGCGACATCGGTGAACCGGACTACCGGGGCGACGGCCATCTCGATCTCACCACGCTCGTCGGTGCCGCCAGCGGGAAGAGTGGAGATGATGACGGGGACGGAGACGACGATGACGACGAGCAAGACGGCGAGGACGGAGACGACTGACGATACCTATCTCACCGTTCCTCTTTGCATCACCCCGTAACCGGGGATTTTCGAGCCGTCCGAAACGATCCGATCAGTCGGACGAATAGCGGATCAGATCGAGTTCCGAGAGCTGCGCGAGGAAATACGAGAGCGTCTCGTCGACGGGTTCGATCCGTTCGTCGGGCACCGTCGTGGCGAGTTCGTCGGCGATCGCAGCCGTCGTCGTCTCGCCGTCGCAGTGACGCCAGACGATGCTGCCGACCACGTCGAGTTCGAGTTCGCGCTCGGTCGGCGTATCGAACAGGTCGAAAAGGAGTTCGTCGACGCGGTTCCGTGGCTGACGCGGACGCTGGATCGTCACGCTCGGGTCGCCATCGACACGTTCGCACTCCCAGTCCTCGGTCGTTCGGATCGGATATCGCACCCGCGACTCGGTTTCGGACATGCTCAGTACAGCTCCTCGACGTTTTCGGTCTCCCTCGCACCGCGGATCGTGCTCGCGGCGATGAACGCGAGCAGCCCGCCGACGGCGGCGACGCCGAGCCACAGCGAGAGCTGGTCGCCGATGCCGACGGGGAAGGGGATCTCGCCGCCGGACCCGACGCCGAGAATCCGGATCGCGCCGACGACGATCCCCATGATCGCCTCGCCGGCGATCAGGCCCGCGGCCACGATACGGCCGTTGAGAGTGGCGCGTTCGGTCGCCTCCTCGTCACCCGTCCGTTCGACGTAGCGGGTGACGATCGCCTTCAGCACGCCGCCGAGGAAGATCGGCGTCGCCAGGCTGATCGGGAGATACATCCCGACCGCGAACGGCAACACCGGCACGTCCATCATGATGAGGACGACCGCGAACGTCGCGCCGATCAACACCATCCCCCAGTTCGCCGTCCCGTTGAGGACGCTCTCGGCGATCAGCGCCATGAGCCCGGCCTGGGGTGCGGGGAGCGTCTGGCTCCCGAGCCCGTAGGCCTGATTGAAGAAGACGATGATCCCGCCGGCGAACAGCGCCGACAGCCCGATCCCGATGAGTTGAGCGATCTGCTGTTTCCGTGGCGTCGCGCCGAGCAGATAGCCCGTCTTGAGGTCCTGTGAGGTGTCGCCGGCGACCGCGGCCGCGATGGCGACGACCGAGCCCGTGACGAGCACGATGACCGGATCCGAAACGCCCGTCGAGCGGAGTACGACCGCGGCGATCAGGATCGTCGCGACGGTCATCCCCGAGACGGGGTTCGAGGAACTCCCGACGACGCCGACGAGATAGGAGGAGACCGCGACGAACAGGAACGCCGCGAGCACCGCGATGAGCGCGCCCAGCAGCCCGACGCGGACCTGGGGTATGACGACGAGCAAGATCGCGACGACGGCCGCGCCGACGACGACGATCGCCATCGGGAGGTCGCGAGCGGTGCGTTTGCGGTCCGTGTTCCCGTTGAGCCCCTCGCTGAACTCCGCGCCCGCGAGCCGGATCGCGTCGAGGATCGTCGAGCGCATCGAGGCGATCGCGTACAGCCCGCCGACGATCATCGCCCCAGCGCCGACGTAGCGGACGTAGCTGCTCCAGACCGCGTTCGCCTGCTCGAACAGCGTCCCGCCGGCCGCGTCGGGCGGCACCATCCCGCCGGTGACGAGCAGCGGGATCAGCATCATCCACGAGACCAGCCCGCCGCCGAGGATGTACGCCGCGATGCGCGGCCCGATGATGTAGCCGACACCGACGAGTGCGGGCGTGAAATCCCCGCCGAGCGCGAACCCGCGGGTGTTCGTCACCGAGAACGCTCCCTGAATCGTCGTCTGGATCACGCCCCAGATGTTCGCGAGCGCCGTGTAGACCGCGCCCACGATGAATCCGATCGAGACGAACCGGACGCCGCGCCCGCCGTGTTCACCCGCCTGAAGCACGTCCGCACAGGCGGTCCCCTCGGGATAGGGGAGCTCCTGGTGCTGTTCGACGATGAGATAGCGTCGCATCGGGATCATGAACAGTACGCCGAGGATCCCGCCGAGCAGCGAGACCGCCGCGGTGGTGACGATATCGATCGACTCGCCGAGGAAGGCGACGCCGGCGAGCGAGAAGATCACGCCGGCGGTCAGCGACGAGCCGGCCGACGTCATCGTCTGGACGATGTTGTTCTCCAGGATCGTCCCCTGGATGCCGATGCGCGAGAGGCCGTAGAACAGTCCCATACTGATGACCGCCGCCGGGATGGAGGCGCTGATCGTCAGTCCGGCACGCAGCCCGAGATAGGCGTTCGCCGCCATCAGAACGACGTTGAGCACGAGCCCCAGCAGGACCGCCTTCACCGAGAGTTCGGTCATGCTGGAGTCGGCTGCAACGTACGGGTCGACACCGCCGGTCGATGGCGGTTCGTTCTCCGATTCCATGTGAAACTACCTCGCAGTATTTGCCCAGGTACGGAAAGAATTGCGCACTGAGTTCGCTAACCGGTTGTCTATCGTGTCTCAAGACAACAAACGTCAACTCAGTCGTGGTATTCGTCACGAATCACGGAATATGTGAGAGAAACCATCGCACGCGACTCCGAATCGTTTCGGAAAAGCAGGACATCTCACCGGGGAGCAAAGAAGAGCCGCGAGAACGCGATCTATCCCATCGACTCAGCGGTCGCGTCGGTGCCGTCGAACCGATCGCGGACGAACAGCGCGAGCAACAGCACCGTCGCAACCGCGAGCACGGCGGCGAACGCGAGCACGAACAGCGTGACCGGCGTCAGCCCGCTCGCGACCTGTTCCTGGAGGAACGAGCCGGCCGTGACGGCGGTGACGCCGATGAGTGCGAGCCCGCCGACGTTGGCGAGGGTGGAGTTCGTCTCCGGCACCGCTTGGCGATCGTTGAGCAGGTAGAGCACGACCGCGAGCGCGAACGGCGTGCCGACGAGGCCGAACGCGAGCGTCAGCACGAGCAGCGGGAACGCCTCGCCGCCGATGAAGACGCCGCCGATGCCCGCCAGCGCGACGGCGATGATGGCCGCCCGGTAGCGGTTGTCGGAGACGTCGCGCTCCCAGCCGAGTTTGTCGGCGAGGAGATAGGGCGGAACGACCGTGTTCGCGCCGAGCGTCGAGACGGCCGCACCCCAGAGCCCGACCAGGAACAGCCAGCTCGCGGCATCGCCGACGAGCGGGCCGAGCGCCTGCGCGGCCGCCGTCGCGGTCAGCTCGGCTCCCGAGACACCCGGTCCGTGGAGCACCGACGCGGCCACGAGGAAGATGGCGAGGCTATAGATCCCGAACGCGCCGAGCATCGAGAGACCGACGTCGAACCGGGCGAGATCGATGTCGTCACGGCTCCAGCCGTGCGCATTCATCGTGTACGACTGCATCGTCACGAGCGTGACGTGGACCGCACCACCGAGGATGCCGGCGGCGACGAGCGCGCCGTCCACGCCGGCGGGGATCCGCGGGACGAGCCCGCCGGCCGCCGCCGAGAAGTCGATCGGGACGACGAACAGCGAGGCGAGGAAGGCGAGGACGACCAGCGAGACGAGCAGTTTCGCGCCCGTCTCGGCGAGGCGATAGCCACCGCCCGCGAGCCCGGCTGCGAGTACGAGCGCCCAGATGACCGCCCAGATGCGCGCGTCGATGCCCGTGATCGTTGCCGAGACACCGGCGACCGTCTTCATGATCGTGAGCTGTGCCAGCCCCGCAGCCAACACCGCGTCGACGACGAGCAGCCACGCCCAGGTGTTTCCGAGATGCTCCTCGACGACCGCGACGATGCCCGCCTCGGTGAGGAGGCCGAGCCGCATGGCGAGATACTGCGAGAGCGCGCCCAGGATCGCCGAGAGCAGGGCGACCCAGAGCAGTGCGTAGCCGAAGCTCGCACCGCCGGTGATGAGGCTGGCCATCGTCGCCGGGCCGGCCGCGATGGCCCCCGCGAGCCACGTCGGCCCGATGCTGCCGGTGAACGCTCGAAACCGCTCCGCGACGCTCATTCAGACACACCCCGGGAACTCGTCGCCGGCGATCGGGTGGCTCTCGACCCACTCCGGCCGATCGTCCGTGGTGAACCGGGACCGCGCGCGCATGTACGCGACGATCTCGCCCGACGCCACCGATCGGTTTCGTTCGGCGCGGTGTAGTGTGGCAGCAGGCAGTGCTGAAACAGTACGTCGCCGGGGTCCATCGGGAGCGAGACGGTGTCGCTCTCGTCGTAGTCGTTCCCCGCGAGCGCGATATCGGTGTCGTACTCGACCTCGTCGGGGGTGAGAACGTCCTCGACGACGAGATAGCCGTCCCGTTGATACCGCTCGAACTGCTCGTCGGTGATCGACATATCGATCGGTGGTACTCATCGGTAGTTAGCGCTTGCGCATCGGGACTCGATCTCGTTTCCCGACTATCCGGAAATATTCGGTACGACGAGTTTCGAATCAGTTCACAGCAGCCCGGCGACGACGAGCAGCGCTATCGAGACGACACTCGCCCCGAGAAACCACGGTCGTGCGTTCGTTGCCGCGGCTGCCGCCGACCGGTTCGATCGACTGCCGGACAGGCGACGGAATCCGAAGAACAGCACGACTGCGAGGACGAGCCAGAGGCCGACCATCGCCAGCACGAGGTTTCCGCGGCCCGTCGTCTGGAGCGTTTCGGCGGTGTAGAGCGTTCCCGCGAGATGGCCACCGCTGAACAACAGCAGCAGCACCGACGCAGCCGTGAGATAGCGAAACCGTCGTGCCACGAGCGCCAGTCCGTCCGTGTTCAGCAGCTCGCTGCGTGCGGCCGGGATGACGGCACCCGCGACCACGAGCGTGCCACCTGTCCACAGTGCGGCGAAGACCGTGTGGATGGTCATCACCACGTCAAGTACGCTCGTCATCCGCGACCTCTCGTGTCCGACCGTTCGCTCGCCGACGTGGCTTCCGCTCCGCGGCGTGCCAGTCGAGTTTCGGTCATCCATCTGGCATCCCTCAAGTGGAGTCGTTCGGTTGCTCCGTTCGTCATCGTCGAACCGTTTGGGGGTGGGATATAAACGCCATCGGAGGCGTCCCAGATCGTGGGAGTGCCACGGGCAGGTGGCCAGCGACCCGATCGACGACCGGAGTCGTGCCATTCCGGCGATCTGGGAACGACCGAGACCACTATACCTCAGCCACCGAAAGAATGAGTGATAGCAGCGATGATCGACGCCGACGCACGGAGCGAAATCGTGGGGGAGTCCTCGAATGAGTGACCACGTCGGGTCGAACCGATTATCACTGATCCCGTCGAACACGGACACCACGGACGGCTCCACAGGAATGGCTCGCTGGACGGCCGACGACCCCGATGGCCCCTCGCTCCCGACGGTGTTGCGATCGCTCGACGACGATCACTGCCGGGCGATCCTGGCGCTGTTGGACAGCCCGAAATCCGCGAGCGAGCTCCGCGACGAGTGCGAACTGTCGAGTTCGACGGTGTATCGCAAGCTCGAACTGCTCCGGGAATCGGGCCTCGTCAGGGAGTACACGGAGGTGCGCCGCGACGGGCCGAACGTCACGCTCTACGAGCGGGATTTCTCCGAAATCACCATCGGTGTCGACGATGACGGTGGGTTCACCATGTCGGTGACGCGTCCGGAAACCGACGCCGAGGACCGACTGGCCACGTTCTGGTCGGCGATGAAGGAGGAGTCGTGATGGACCTTCTCGTCGCGTCGTTGCTCGTCGTCAAACTCGCCGCACTCGTTCTCGGCGGCGTCGTCTCCCTGATGGCCTACAGAGCCTACGATCGGACGCGAATCGCCGGACTCCAGTATTTCGCGCTGGGGCTGGCGGTCATCACCTTCGGTACCGTTCTCGTGGGTGCGTTCCACCATCTCGGCGGCGCGTCGATCACGCTCGGCATGCTTCTCGAAAGCGTGATCATCTGTGCCGGGTTCGCCGTCATGATCGTCGGGCTCTATCGGACGTAGCCAGCCTCCCTCCTCCTCCCTTCCTTCTCGTCACGGTCCGTGAGTGTCGTGTCTGCTCGATCGGAACGGCTCTCCCACGTTCTGGGAACCTCCCATCGCCCCTTATCAGTTCCTCTCGGAGGATGGGCATGAACGGATACGCAACGACGGATCGGGGAACAGATCGTGCGGTCGCTTCCAGAGCAGAGAAGGACGGGAGCCGATGAAACGGGATATTTCGTCCCGCTACGCGGCGTTCCTCGTCTCGCGGAGCCGGCTGATAATCGCCCTGCTGCTCGTCGTCTCCGCGATCGTCGGCGCTGGGGCGGTCGTCGGCACCACTGGCGAGGAGCAGATCGGCCAGGCCGGCATCGACTCGCCGGAGCAGGCGGCGCTCGACCGTATCGACGCGACCTACGGGACCGACGACGCGGTGGTCTCGCAGGTCGTCGTCAGGGACGACGAGGGTGACGTCCTCACCCGTGAGTCGCTCCTGAAGAGTCTCCGATTGCAGAAGCAGTTCCACGACAACGAATCGATCAACGCGACGCTGCGCGCGGAGACGGGAGCGATCGGCATCGAGAACATCGTGGCGAACGTCGCCTACGCCCACCAGCAGAGCGAACGTGCCGATGCCGCGGGTGGTGACGACTCCAACGGGACCGCATCCAACGGGACGGCGACAAATGCCACGGCGGGCTCGGCTGCGGAGCGATCGTCGGAGCCGACGCTCGATCAGCAGATCGCCGCCCTCGAATCCAGATCCGACGCACAGGTCGAGACGTATCTCAGCCGCATCCTCGATCCGGACGCGTCCGTTCCGGGCGACGATCCGGCCGAGTTCCTGCCGACGGCGTACGAACCGGGTACGACACGGGCCGACGCGCGGACCACTCTCGTCTTCCAGACGCCCCCGGGCGATTCGGCGACGACCGAAGAGGAGATCAACGACGCGCAGGTGACGATCGATGCGCTGGTCGAGAACCGCTTCGCCGACGCGTTCGTCTTCGGGCAGGGCATCATCGACGAGGAGTCCTCCCAGGCGATCGGCGATACGTTCACGATCATCACGCCGATCGCGGTCGTCCTCCTGCTCGTGGTGCTCGCGATCGCCTACCGCGACCTGATGGACGTGCTCGTGAGCGTCTTCGGCGTCGCCGTCGTGTTGGTCTGGTACGCCGGCATCCAGGGCTGGCTCGGCATCCCATCGAACTCGACGCTGATCGCCGTCCCCTTCCTGCTGATCGGGCTGAGCATCGACTACTCGCTGCACGTCGTCATGCGCTATCGCGAGGCCAGAACTGGCACTCTCGATACCGACGACGAGTCCGTCGAGCGGCGCGATCCCACGGCCGCGATGCGCGTCGGGATCGCCGGTGTCGTGCTCGCGCTGGCGACTGCCGCGTTCTCGACGGCCGTCGGCTTCCTCTCGAACTACATCAGTCCACTGGGTTCGATCCAGGATTTCGCGATCCTGAGCGGTGTCGGGATCGTCGCCATCTTCGTCGTCTTCGCGGCGCTCGTCCCGGCGCTCAAACTCGAACTCGAACGGTTCTTCGATCGTCGTGATCGCGATCGACGGAACGCCGCCGTCGGCGTCGGTTCGGGCTGGCTGCGCCGGCTGCTCTCGGGCACCGCCACGCTCGCCCGGCGCGCACCGATCGTCGTCATCGTTCTCGCGGTGGTGCTCGCCGCCGGCGGTGCCTACGGAGCGACCGGCATCGACACGGAGTTCAATCAGGCCGATTTCCTGCCGCAAGACGCACCGGCGTGGATGGATTCGCTGCCGGGCCCGTTCGCGCCCGGTGACTACGACGTGAGCGAAAACCTCGACTATCTGAGCGAGAACTTCCGCCAGCGTGGCCAGGGTTCGGACGGACAGATACTGCTGGAAGGGAACGTGACCGCGCCGGCGCTGTTGACCGCCACCGACCAGACGGCCGAAAACACCGCCCAAAACGGAACGATCGTGGTCGGTGCCGACGGCCGGGCCGCCATCGAGAGTCCGACATCCGTTCTCCGGAGCGTCGCCGCACAGAACGAGACGGTCGCCGACGCGATCGCAACGCGAGATATGGATGGCGACGGGCTCCCGGACCGGGATACGGCGGCGGTTTACGATCTCCTGTTCGATGCCGCGCCGGAGCAGGCGTCGTCGGTATTCTACCGGGCCGACAACGGCTCGTACCAGTCCGCCAGACTGACCGTCGGCGTCCAGGGCAACGCCTCCTCCCAGGCGGTCGCGGGCGACGTGCGGGACGTTGCATCGACGATCGAGGGGGATGCGCCGGTGACGGCCACCGCAACTGGCGGGCCGGTCATCACCGCAGTCGTCCAGAGCGCGCTGTTCGAGACGCTCGTCGAAGGGTTCGCCATCACGCTGGTGGTCATTCTCGGGCTGCTGGCCGGGCTGTACTGGTGGCGAAGCCGAACGCCGGGATTGGGAGTGATCGCGCTCGTGCCCGTTCTGATCGCGCTCGCGTGGCTGCTCGGGACGATGGCCGCCCTCGAAATCCCGTTCAACAGCGAGACGGTCGTCATCACGAGTCTCGCGATCGGTCTCGGCGTGGACTACAGCATCCACGTCAGCGAGCGGTTCGTCGACGAGCGCGTCCGCCACGACACCCTGGCGGACACGCTGTCGGCCACGCTCACGGGCACCGGCGGCGCGTTGCTCGGGAGCGCGGTGACGACCGCGGCCGGCTTCGGGGTGCTCGCGCTGGCGCTGTCGCCGCCGCTCCAGCGCTTCGGCATCGTGACGGGGCTGAGCATCGTCTATGCGTTCGTCGCGTGCATGACGGTGTTGCCGTGTCTGCTCGTGCTCCGGGAACGACTGCTCGCACGAGTGGCTTAGAGCAGTCGTAACTGGTCGAACCCGCTCCATAACGGTACAAAACTGGCTGTTCATGGTGTTCTATCGGTTTTCTGACCGCTGGTGTCGAACGATCGTTCGCCGTCATTCGCCAACAACGCACTTTTCGCCGTCGGCGCTGTACGGAGGACATGGCGTCGTTCATCGTGACGAGTGCGACGACTCGCACCGACGAGGAGGTGGACATCGAGATCCGGGACGGGACGATCGACCGGATCGTCCCGGCCGGTGAGGGCGATCCGTCGGCGTTCGATAGCGATCAGCACTACGACGCCGCCGGAAAGCTCGTCACACCGCCGCTGATCGAGCCACATATCCACCTCGACGCGGCGCTCACGGCCGGCGAACCCTGCTGGAACGACGTCGGCACGCTCGCGGCGGGGATCGAGCTCTGGGGCGAACGAAAGCAGGAGCTCACCACCATCGGTGTCAAGGAACGAGCCGAACAGGTCATCGAGTGGCTCGCGGCGAACGGCGTGACGCGGGTCAGAACCCACGCCGACGTCACCGAAGAGACGCTCACCGGGTTCGAGGCGTTGCTCGAACTGCGCGAGGAAGTCAGCGACATCGTCGATCTCCAGGTCGTCGCGTTCCCGCAGGAGGGCGTGTTTACCGAGGAGGAAAACGAGGACCTCCTCCGTGAGGCCGCCAGCATGGGTCCCGACCTCGTCGGCGGCATCCCCCACAACGAGCATACGCGCGAGGAAGGAGTGAAGGAGGTGGAAACCGCCGTCGAGATCGCCCGGAAGCACGACATCCAGCTCGATCTCCACATCGACGAGACGGACGATCCCACCTCCCGGATGACGGAGGTGCTCGCGAGCGAGGCCCATCGGCACGACATCGGCGAGCGAACCACGGCGAGTCACACGACGGCGATGCACTCGTATCCGGACGCCTACGCGGACAAGCTGATCTCGTTGCTGGCCAAAAGCGGCGTGAGCGTCATCACGAACCCGCCGGACAACAGCGTTCTCCAGGGGCGCTACGACGACTACCCACGCCGGCGCGGGCACACGCGGATCGACGAACTCCACGAGTCGGGCGTGACGGTCGGCATCGGCCACGACTCGGTGATGGACCCCTGGTATCACTACGGAAAAGCCGACCCGCTCGACTCCGCCCATCTCCTGGTCCACTACGCGCACATGAACGGCCGCGAGGACGTGCAGACGATCTGGGAGATGCTGACCGACGCGAACGCGACCGTGTTCGGTGCGGAGCAGTACGGCCTCGAGGAGGGGAACAGGGGCTCGCTCGTGCTCTACCACAGTCCGGACGCGTTCAACACGCTTCGGACGCGGGCCCCGCGCGCACTCGTACTCAGGGATGGCCGGCCGATCGCGCGCACGGAACCACGGGAGACGGTCGTCGAACGGCGGAGCGGCTCTCGATCCATCGACTTTCATCGGAGTGACTGACCCATCGATCGGGTACCGTATCGGACAGGGCGGATCGTGGATCCGTCATAGGGCCGATCGCTGCGGCGAATTCCTGATGTCGACTCATCGAATCGCTTTGTTTAACAGTATCGACACACACCTGGACGACGATCGGTGGACGAGGCAACACCGTCGTACCAGCCGAACGATGGCGGGAGGCTGATCGAAGCCATGACCAGCCGTGCGTCGTGGTTTCGTCCGATCGCGCTATCGAGCACATTGCATCGGCCGCCACAGGTCCGGTAGAGTTAGCGCACGCCAAACAACCCCTTTTATCGGCCCTACTGGTGATACGAACTGATGGAACGCACGAGTCGACGACGGTTCATTGCGGGCATCGGAGCAGTAGCCATCACTGCAACCAGTGCAGGCTGTAGTAGCAGCGGCACCAGTTCCAGTAGTGGCAGTAACGTCAGTGACGAAACGGGCGGTGGGAGCGATGGCAGTGGTGACGGAACGACCGGTGGGAGCGGTGCCGACAACGGAACCGCTTCGGACGACACGTCGACGGACGGGGCAGCGACAGCCGGTGGAGGCGGTAGCGGCGGGAAGACGGTCGCAGCCGGTCCCAATGGAAGCCTCGTCTTCGAACCGGAACAGATCGAGGTTTCGGTCGGCGACACGGTGACGTGGGAGTTCGAGAGTACGGGCCACAACGTCAGCGCGAGACCACAGGACGACGACAACGTGAGCATCCCGGACGGTGCGGAGTCGTTCGCATCCTACGATAACGGCGACAGCTTCGCCGTCGTCTCGGAGGGCGAAACCTACGAGCACACCTTCGAAACAGCCGGTGACTATACGTATGTGTGCATCCCACACACTAGTTCGGGAATGATCGGGACGGTCACGGTCTCCGAGTAACGGATGACGGCTCTGTGCCGACAGCGGACGAACATATCATGACAGAAAACAAAACAGAAGACGAACCAGCGACGGACCGATCGCAGAGTGAACGCTACCTGAGCAGACGGCGCTATCTCGCGGCGGCGGGAGTGACCGCCGGTGCAGGGGTGTTGGCCGGCTGCGGTGGTGGAGACCAGTCCGACGGCAACGAAACGACCAGCGCAGCCGGGACGACCGTTGCCGAGACGGCGACCGCCGGCGAGACCACGGACCAAACGGCCGCGGCGACCACCGAGGGCGGAGCGACGGGCGACAGCTACAGCTACACGAAACAACAGCTGAAGCAGAAATATCCGGGTCTCGAGATCCTCTCGCCCGAACCGCCGAACGGACAGGCCGACGATCTGGCGACGTATACGAGCTTCCTCACGGGCGTCGACTCGGAGTATATCCGGAGTCACTACAACTCCCCGAAGATCGACGAGGCCGAGCACACGATCTCGTTCACGGGACTGTCCGACGACGAGGCCGAGATCTCGATGGAGGAGCTGAAACGGGACTACCCCACGGAGTCGGTCGTCCACACGATGCAGTGTTCGGGCAACGGACGGTCGTATTTCGAGCCGCAGGTCGCTGGCAACCCGTGGTCGTTCGGGGCGACCGACACCGCCCGCTACACCGGGACGCCGCTCAGTGCGGTGCTCGAAGCGTACGGGGCCGACACGAGCGACGAGATGTGGCTCTCGGTGATGGGCGAGGACGCTCCTGAGGGCGAGGACGTCTTCGCGCGGTCGATCCCGATGCAGAAGGCGACGGACGACTGCATGCTGGCCTACGAGCGAAACGGATCCGCGCTGACCGCCGAACACGGCTTTCCGGTCAGACTGATCGTCCCCGGCTGGTACGGCTGTAACAACGTCAAGTGGCTCGGCCGGATGCACGTCATGGAGAAGATGCTCTACGGGCCCCAGTGGAACGGCGAGCAGGACCGCACCTACACCCACTGGCAACAGAGCTCCTATCGGATCATTCCGGTTCAAGACGAGGAGCCGAAACGCTACGAGTCCATCGACACCTTCGACGTCCACGAGCAGATGCAGAACACCGATGAGATCCGTAACGCGTACATGTACGACCAGTTGGTGAAATCACTCATCGGCTATCCCGGACAGGACGCGACGGTGAGCCCCGGTATCGACGGCACTGTCGAGGTGGTCGGGGTCGCGTGGGCCGGCGACGACGAGGTTGATGGCGTCGAGATCTCGACCGATGGCGGCGAGACGTGGAACGACGCGGAGTTCTTCGGTCCGAGCCCCGGCCCGGCGGCGTGGCGACAGTACCGCTACCGCTGGGATGCCGACCCCGGCGACTACACGCTCGCCTCACGGGCGACCGACGGGGAGGGACGCACCCAGCCGGCGACGATCTCCAAACCGGACGAAAACCTCCGCGGCATCACCGACGACAAGTACCCGTGGAACAAGGACGGCTACGGCAGCAACGCCTACATGCCCGAATCGGTCGACGTGACCGTCACGAGCGGCGGTGACGGGAACGCAACCGGCGACAACGCCAGCAGCGGAAACGCGACTGGCGGCAACGTGACGGGTGGGAACGCGATGACTGGAAACGAAACTAGCGGAGAAACCGCGATCGGAAACGGATCCGGCGATACCACAGCCGGTGGAAACACGTCCACCACGTCGGGTAACAACACTACCGACGGCGGGAGCTGATCGACAGGGCGCGATCGGCCGCTATTCCGGATCGTGGACGTCGATCACGCGGAGTTCGAACTCGACCGGTTGGCCCGCGAGTTCGTGGTTGAAGTCGATGACGACCCGTTCGTCGGTCACGTCGGTTATCCAGCCGGTCTCGTCGGTATCGCTTTTCACCAGTTCGCCCTCCTCGGCAGTGACGTCGTTTCGGGTTTCGAGTTCGTCCAGCGGAACCTCGACGACGCGCTCAGCATCATACGTTCCGTAGGCTCGCTCGGGATCGACACGGACGGTCTTCGTCTCGCCGGTCTCCATCGTTTCTACTGCCTCGTCGATACCGGCGACGACCTCGCCCGCTCCAACCCGGAATTCGAGGGGTTTGTAGTCGCGGTGGCCGTGGTAGATCTCCTCCGACAGCGCTACATCGACGTCGGAGGTGTCGAAGACCGTACCCGCCTCCGCACCGTCCGCGATCCGTCCGACGAAATGGACGACCGCGATCCGCCCGTTGTTCACCATGCATGCCGGTGTCGACGGACCGTATTGATCGTTCTGCTCGTCGGATCGCGATCGACGCCACCTACGAATACGTCCTACTCCGTGGCCATCCGCTGGTGAGTGTTGCTCAGGATCACCCATTCATTCGCTCGTAGCTCAGCAGATGCGTGCGCCCTCGTTCGTGATGTGAGTCGTTCGTTCGAGGACGTTTCGCGTCCCGGTGGCGATGACGGTCTCACCGAGCATCGCCATGCTCGCGACACCGCCATCCCGTTCGACGCGTCGTACTTCGTCGATGACGCGATCGGTTGCGAGACCGGTTCGTTGGACGAACGTCCACGACAGTTCGAGCAGCTCTCGCAGCGATTGGCCGGGAGTAATGTGTGAGAGAACCTCCTGGCCGTACTCGCGAACCCGCTCGACGGTCCGTTCGTCGTCGAGGACGGCACTGGTGGCGATCCCATCGAGCGCAGTGTACGCGAGTTCGGCCGACGACTCCGAGCGCTGGATGCCGTCGCCGGTGTTCCAGACGAGGCCGCCACGATCCTGGATGAAGACGTCGCCGAGACCGGTTCCGGCGTCGATCTCCGCGTGGTGGGCCGCGTCGAGGAGTTGCTCGCGATCCCGCCCGAGACCGAGCGCCTCGTTGGCAGCCAGCGCAGTGGCGAGGGTCGCGGCACCGCTGGCTCCGAACCCGTAGCCGACCGGAATCGACGCCGTCAGCGACACCGCCGCCACGACCGACAGCCGGTGGAGGACGTTCTCGACGGGTTCGACGGCGGTCGGCTCCCCGTCGAGGCTGACCGATATCTCGTCGCTGGGTTCGACCGTCGCTTCGACACCGTCCTCGATGGCGAAACTCACGCCGAACGACCCGTCCTGTGAGGAGCGCGGTGGGACGAAGATCGGCGTCACGCTTCCGGGGGCGGCTGCGGTTACGGCTGGCGATTCTGTCGTCACCATTGTCGTCTGCAGGTGACGACCGTATACAAGGCCTTGGTGGGATTTCGGGCTGTGGAGCGTTTCGCGATGGTTGGTCAGTCCCTCTTCCTCCGATCGCTCAGTAATGGATCCCGTCCGGGTCGCGACCCGATCATCCACGGGCGTTCGCGAGTCGCACGGCCCCACATCGGACCAGTCCGCTGGCAACCAGTAGCCAGGCGAGGACCGCGATGACGACGAAATATCGTGGAATGACACCGATCGCATTGAGTCCGGTCGCCGCCGCCAGCCGATAGGTGCTGACCGTGTACATCCCGAGCGGGAACACCATCCCCCAGTAGCTCGGATCGTATCCTGCCGGCGTGTGCGGGAGGGCGAGCCCGCCGGTCGTGTGTCGCCAGACACCCAGCGCGACGAGCAGCGGGATCCACCACGTCGCCGTCATCCAGTAGAAGAAGGTGAATCCGACCAGAAACGGTCGGAGAGTGGCGAGGAACGCCCAGTCGCCGCTGGCGGCGACGAGTATGGCCCCGGCAAGCGTCGTGATCGCCACCGCCCCGGTGTTGATCCAGTACGGTGGCGTCGCCGAACTCGGATCGAACGCGAAGAACGTCATCCGGTAGAACACGAGCGTGATCAGTATCAGATACAGCATTCCACCGACCGCGTACAGTCCGAACGCGACGAGCAACAGCTCCTGCAGCATCAACGGGTAGGACGGCGCGAGCAGTCCCGACAGCACCGCCACCGACTGCGTGGCGACGACAGCGAGCAGCCAGCTTCCGTCGATCGCCTCGTCGATGGGCTGGTCGACATCGCGGACGGTCAGACCGAAGAAGACCGCGTACACGAGCACGAACCACAGTCCGCCGCCGACGGCGAGCAGCCCGGTCGCGATCGGTATCGAGACGTCGAAGACGACGAACTGGCTCCCGAGCACGCAGGTTCCTGCGATCGCGGTGAACGAACCGACCGCACGATCGTAGTTCGTCAGATCGCGAACGGCCGAGTACGGATGACGCCCGATCTGCGCGAGCGTGAACGCACCGATGACGACGTACGCGAGCACGTTGCAGCCAAAGAGCACGATGCCGAGCGGACGGAGACCGAGCAAGTGCGTCGCGATCGAGACGATCCCCGTCGCCATGACGAGAGCGAAGTAGATCGGGTCCCAGTCACGCAGCATGTCACCGATGACACTCCGGATGTAGCCGTTCGATCGCGACGATCCGCTCTCGGTCGGCACGGTCCCATTTTCCCAGTCCGTCCCGCTCACGGCTGCTGATCCCGAACCCTGCGTGTGAGGTGGGGTCGCTGAACCCACGCTCCCCCGGGATCGCGCTCAGATATCGGCACTGTTGGGGAAGTAGTTGAGCACGTCGTCGCGCCAGCCGCCCTGGCCCTTGCCGATGTCGTCGAACTCCTCGACGAACTCGACGTGGGTGACCCATTTGGCCATCTTGTAACCCAGTTGCGTCCGGAGGCGCAGGCGCAACGGCGCGCCGTGGGCGATCGGCAGGGGTTCGTGGTTCATCTCGTCGGCGAGCAGCGTCCCCTGCTCGGTGGCCTTGTCCATCCGGATCGCCTCGTAGTAGTGGCCGTCGACGTCCGGCTCCTCCCACTTCTCATCGAGCGTGTGGAAGACGACCCACTCGGCCTCTTCGGACGGGTTGCAGCGATCGATGAGCTCGTTGACCGGCACGCCGCCCCACTGGGCGACGTACGTCCATCCCTGGATGCAGTCGTGACGCGTCGTCTGTGACTGCCGGGGAAGCTCCTGGAGTTCGTCGAGCGAGAGTTCGAGTTCGTTCTCGACGAGCCCGCCGACCGTCAGTCGCCAGTTCGCGAAGTCCTCGGCGACGTGCGCTCGGTAGTCGTCGTTTCGTGGTGCTTTCCCGTTGACACGGGCGAACTCCGAGGGGGTCTGCAGTTCGCTTTCCTCGTCGACGATATCGGTGTGATGGTGGAAGACGCGCTTCAACAGCGAATCGAGGCCAATCTCGAGGAGTTTCTTGGTCCGCATGGGCCATTTGAGTGACGCTCGATCGGCGATCACGAGAAAGGCGACCGCCCCACCAATCCAGACCGCCGTGAGCGCGAGCGCGAGCGAGTGCGATGCGTCGGCGCTGCCGAGCAGGATCTTCGCCATCTGTTCGCTGAAACCGTGCGCGACGACGAGGCTCACGTGGCCGATGATGAAGACGACGAACGCGAGCATTCCGAGGAGATGGATCGACCGCACCTTCTGACGGATATGTGAAAACCAACCCGGGAAGTGTGCCCGCATCGCCGGCGCTTGCAGCACACCGGTGACGATCATCAGCGGCGAGAGGACGAAGATGACGGCGAAATACGTGAGTTGCTGCAGCGCGTTGTAGCCGGCCGCTGCCGGAATCTGTAGCTGGGCGTACGTCACCAGCGCGTCGATGGCCTGCGGGAAGATCGACCACGAGGTCGGGACCAATCGATCCCATTGACCGGTGCCGAACAGCAAGACGACGTAGAGACCGCCCGTGATGAGCCAGCCGGCCACGCCCCAGTAGTGCCAGTGGCGCGAGAGGCCGAGATTGTCCTTGCCGGGGAGTGCCAGCCACGAGGAGTACGGATCGGCCTCGTCTTCGGCCGTCCACACTCCCTCTTTTTCCTTCGATACTCGCTTGGACGTCCGTCCCGACGAGCGCTCTGGCGACGGGAGCTCGGCCGCCTCCGTGTTGACTCCGCCGTCGGTGGCCTCCTTGGAAACGGGTTCGGTCGCGGTCGGTCGTCGTTGTTCGTCGCCACCGCCGATTCGTTCCTTATCGATGTTGGTTGGTCGTTCCTCATCGCCGGTGCGAAGCCATTCTGTCCCGGGAATCGCGTCGTCGCTCCAGTAGAATCGCGGATGCGCGCCGATGATCCCGACCCCGCTCCGGATCAAGAGCAGCATGAAGAGGAGATTGAAGACGTGGGCTAGTCGGAGCCACCACGGGAATTCGAGGGCCATGTCGGGAACGTCGCTCGGTGTGATGATATATGTACTCCCGAACATGTTTTTGCGGTCCGTACCATGCCATCACGAATTACGCAGGTAGATTCGTCATGTGCGATGGTTTCGACCCCACGAGGGTTCGTCTGAAACTCGGCAAGCGTCTCGAAGGCATGGGCCAGCAGGAGCTTCAACCCCACGAGGGTTCGTCTGAAACCGGGTCAGACGGGCACGCCGGCCGATCACGAGCCCGTTGCTTCAACCCCACGAGGGTTCGTCTGAAACATCTGGTTCCGCTACTCGCGCGGTGCGAAGGCGAAGCTTCAACCCCACGAGGGTTCGTCTGAAACTCGCCGCTGGTTTCGCCCGCTTCGAGTTTCTGGATTGCTTCAACCCCACGAGGGTTCGTCTGAAACAGTCAGAACCGAGAGCTGCGGTCGCGTTTCTTGCTGCTTCAACCCCACGAGGGTTCGTC
>NZ_AOMC01000073.1 GCF_000336695.1 Halococcus morrhuae DSM 1307 | reverse complement strand
GCTTCAACCCCACGAGGGTTCGTCTGAAACTCGCTGCGAGACGTGGAGCGCGCAGTTGTACGATAAGCTTCAACCCCACGAGGGTTCGTCTGAAACCATGGAGCACGACCAGGGCGTCCCCGCCACCAGGAAGCTTCAACCCCACGAGGGTTCGTCTGAAACCGGTCGTGTAGAGGTCGACCCCGTCACTCGCGCCAGCAGCTTCAACCCCACGAGGGTTCGTCTGAAACTNCACGAGGGTTCGTCTGAAACCGGTCGTGTAGAGGTCGACCCCGTCACTCGCGCCAGCAGCTTCAACCCCACGAGGGTTCGTCTGAAACTGCGAGCTGGCCGATCAGCAGCGCGACGAACAGTGCGCTTCAACCCCACGAGGGTTCGTCTGAAACAAGCTATACCACGTGCTGTTGCCGTTCAGACCGTGCTTCAACCCCACGAGGGTTCGTCTGAAACTGAGTCGATTTTGGTTATCATGCCCCGAACTCATTGCTTCAACCCCACGAGGGTTCGTCTGAAACGAGCCAGAGCACTTCGCCGAGGTCGAAGTGTAGCTGCTTCAACCCCACGAGGGTTCGTCTGAAACGCGGTCGCTGCCGTCCGGGCGCTCCAGAACGAGCGCGCTTCAACCCCACGAGGGTTCGTC
>NZ_AOMC01000072.1 GCF_000336695.1 Halococcus morrhuae DSM 1307 | reverse complement strand
CCCACGAGGGTTCGTCTGAAACCGGTGATCGTGATGTCGAGCCCGGAGTAATCCGGCCCGCTTCAACCCCACGAGGGTTCGTCTGAAACCATCGTAAAGCCGTAGAGGTCCCCGTAGTGGTTGCGCTTCAACCCCACGAGGGTTCGTCTGAAACCTGGCCGTCGAGGACGTCCTCGACGAGCTCGACCTCGCTTCAACCCCACGAGGGTTCGTCTGAAACCGGTGAGGATCGGTGCGTCGTCACGATCCGGCTGGGTGCTTCAACCCCACGAGGGTTCGTCTGAAACTCCCCCAATCTGAGGGAGTTGCGCGGATAACGGCAGCTTCAACCCCACGAGGGTTCGTCTGAAACGGTTGCGGGGATGCTCAACGATGACGAGACCGACGCTTCAACCCCACGAGGGTTCGTCTGAAACTTCTGGACGGGGAGGCTTGCGTCGCTCGACGTGCCGCTTCAACCCCACGAGGGTTCGTCTGAAACCATGCCCGAGAGAGCGGACATAGAGCTGCTACGCATCGTCTATCGGATACCGTTTTCGTTGACCAGCAGTAGCCGCCGAACCCCCGTGGGTCGATGGAGCGTAGCGAAAATCGGCGGTCTTCGGTCAGTCCTTGCGCCCGCTTGAGTAGTCATGATCGCATGTAGCTGCACGATTCACATCCCGGCATTGTCGATCGCCAGAACTTCGGAGTATAGCGAATATACAAGCCAATTCGGCGACTGCCAGTAGTCTCAGATCATGATACCACGGTCATTGCGTCAGTTTNCCAGAACTTCGGAGTATAGCGAATATACAAGCCAATTCGGCGACTGCCAGTAGTCTCAGATCATGATACCACGGTCATTGCGTCAGTTTCTATGCACGTCCTGTCGTGAATACCAATTTCATATCGAAAATCAGAAAGATTGAACAATATAAAAGACAGCTGTTGCTACTGAGCCGTCCACAACTGACGTGATGTGGACGGCTACCCACCCGGCGCGAGGCAGAACCCAATGAGTTCCACGACCTCGCCGGCACGAAGTGGCGGCGGGTCACCGAGATCAACATCAACCGCCTCACGGAGCAGGAGGTTCGTAAGCCTCCAAACGTTATACATGACCACTCCAAGCACGAAATACAGCAATCGAACGCGGTAGTCCGTTGACGCAGTTGTCGGGAGAAAGTGTTTCTTGATTGTCTTATACTCGTTTTCAATCACCCACCGCTGGCGGTACTGCGAGGTGAACCCTATCGCCTCGTCCGGCGATAGGTCGCGATTTGTCGTGAATACCGCATACTGTCCTTCTTCTTCTTCTGTCGATGGGACATATATGATACTTGTTTTGTGTTTTCGACCATCTACCCAGAGTGGTACCTCTCGTTCAACAGCGACATCCACGGCTGAATGCTCGTCAATCTGCTCGATTCCACGCCAATCTGCTGCGTACTTTTTCTTCGGGATGAGGTAGGTGACGCCGTGTCGGTCGAGTTCGTCGCGCACTCCGTGCGCGTCGAACTCACGGTCGGCGAACACTTTGTGGATGTCGACATGTTGTTCGGCTTGCTCCATCAATCGGTTCACGAACGCCGTTTTCGGTGTAGATTCACCGACGTCGGCCTCCCAGGCCGACGTCTCCCGAACGGGTTCGATGGCTAGGACGATCGGTGTGTCCTCGCCAACAATCGTGAGCGTGGCGAACTTGTAGCTGCGGCGGTGATCTGGATCACCGCTCACCATTTCGGGAAAATCGTCTTTAGGAACCTTCTCGTCGCCGTTGACGATGATTGGCTCGTCGTCCCACTCAATATCCTCGTCGTCCTTGTAGGGCGACGGGTAGAACTCCCAGTGAGTGACATCAATAGCAGCGATGACCGGCTGACGCACACCACCGCGTTCTGTAACATCGTCGAGGAGACACCCGATGCCCTCGTGGAATGGTTCGAGGATCGCCTCACGGAGGCGATCCCAATCCGGTGGCTGGTCTCCGTCTGCGAAATCATCAAGCGTGGTCTGTTCGTCCGCCGCTCCGACCTTCTTCATCGTTCGGAGGTGCGTATCGCCGTGAGGCGTCTTCGCCCGGTCGCTTAGACGATCGAAACGACGACGTGGCGTCGTCGTTCCGACGTCCGCCAAATTGAGGTAGGCTTGACGTTCGAAGAATACCTCATCTGGATACGTTGTATTGGCTGCTCGATCGGTATCGAACGCGGAGAGGCCACGATCGCGGGCGATCCGGATCGCCCGCATGATCTGGTCGTCGGTGACGCCTGCATCGTCGATCTCGCCGGGGTCGAGCCGTGGCTCGCCCGGCGAGATGAGGTCGTGATTAGCGGCTATCTCACGGATCGCACAGGCAGTGGCCTTGATCTGGCGGCGGTCGGCGAGCGACAGCCGACGCCGCCAGATGTAGTTGACGGCCTGTTGAGTGGGAGATCGAGAGAGGCGAAACCGGATGAAGACGTAGGCTGTACCGGTGAGACGGCGCGTGAGTTCACTGTCGTTGAACTCACGCGCGTGCTGGTAGAGAAACATACGGATGACTGGTTCGAAGTCGAACTGAGCCTGACCAGGGTGGGAGTACTGATCGGAGAAACTGTCTGGCGGAATGTCGAGATCCGCGATAATTCGCGTGATATGGTCGTGGACGTCGCATAGTTCTTCAGCCTGCTCAACGAGACCGTCTACCGCGGTCGGAAAGTCTGAAATCGACACGATTGAATTATAGTGCTCCAGACTTGTGATTGAAATGGTGGTTTGTAATTTTCCATGCTCCGAAGTTCTG
>NZ_AOMC01000071.1 GCF_000336695.1 Halococcus morrhuae DSM 1307 | reverse complement strand
GGAAAGTCTGAAATCGACACGATTGAATTATAGTGCTCCAGACTTGTGATTGAAATGGTGGTTTGTAATTTTCCATGCTCCGAAGTTCTGGATCGCCCGCCGCCGAGATCTATATAGCAACATGTAGTGTATGAATTCGAGATGCGACAATCTCAGGGATTATAGTATATCATATATTTTATCTAGATAGAGCTCACGGACGCGATCACCCCAGTTATGGGTGTAGGTATCGATGATATCGTCGGCGACATCGCCGCGGAGATACTTCACGATGCCGCGATCGCCGGTCCGATCACGGAGATGTGTCGTGAAGAAATGCCGGAAGTAGTGCGGAGTGACGTTTTCGGCCGCGTCGCCGCCCGACTGATACCAGCCCATCGAACGGGCGTGCTTGGTGACGATCGAACGCACCATCGGAGGCGTGAGGCGCTCGCCCCAACTGTCTCTGGTACTGAGAAACAGGGGTTCGGCGGCCGAGATCGTGTTCGGCCGGACGGCGAGCCAGCGCCGCAGCGTCCGGCGAAGCTCCGCATCGACCGGTACGATCGTCGCACGCCGTCGTTTGTTCGACGCGTGTCGTTGCTCGCCGTTGACGACGTCACCACGACCCACGTCGTTCGCCACGTACAGCGATTCGGCTCGATCGTTCAACTGGCCACGAGTACCCAACGAGTACGTCTCGTCGAGATCCGTGTCGTCGAGCACGAGATCGCGGAGATCGAGGTTACAGAGCTCGCCGACGCGCATCCCGGTCTTCAGCAGTACGACGATCACGGCCCGATCGAGCGGGTGGGTGATTCCCGCGACGAACTCGCGCATGGCCGAGAGCGAGATCTCCCGCCGCTGAGGGTCTTTCTCGATGGTTTCGTCCATCTCCTCGACGACGAGCGCCATCGGGTTCGAATCGAACGCCTCGACCTGCATCATATAGGCGTAGAACCGATGGAGATACGATGCGTAGGTCGCTACCGTACTCTGACTGTGTGAATCCCGTAATGAATGCACCCACGCCATGCATTCGCGCTGACCCGCCTCGGCAGGTGCGAGCGAGTGCTCGTTCGGGCATCGAGGGCCAGCGATGAACTCCTCGAACCGCCGGAGAACCCGTTCGTAGGCCTCACGCGTGCGCTCCGAACGGCCGTGGTATTCGAGGTCCTCGATGAAATAGCCGACCGCGTCGTCGATCGCCTCAGCGGCCATCGTCCCCTGCGGTGTAGCCCCCGTGGCGGCCGCTGTAGCGAACACGGTTCTCGCGCTGGAGCCGTTGGAGTGAGGTTTCGAGTCGCTCCTCGATATCGTCGGTGAGCGATTGGACGAGCTCGTCCCACGAGCAGTAGCCGTCGTCGAGGACGTCGAGCACCCGGTCTTCGAGGCCATCGACCCCAGGGGTTTCGTCGCCAGAACCGAACTCCTCCGGTTCGCCATCAAGGTCGAAATCGCGCCGGCCAGCCTGTATCATCAGCCGTACGAACTCACTCTGGCTCATCTCCAGCTCGGCGGCGTGCTCGCGCCACCGCTCTTTTTGATGGGCCGGAACGTAGGTCTTGACGACCTTTCGTTCGGTGTCGCTCTCGCTCACAGCGGCCGAACGACCGCCCACGATATCAACGTTCTCTTTTTCTCGATAAGCGTTCTTATACCTCGATTCGGACCCCTTATTCCCGCGCTTTTCCAGCATATCAATCTTTGTGGTTCCCCAAAATCGAAAGATGGTACTACACAGATGGCCAGATATGATGCGTCAGTAGACGATGTGTATCCTCTCTTCATAGTGAGCCATGGATTGCCCAAACAACAGCGGGGCACTCTCTTCGAGAACGTACCTGCATACAGTCGGTTCTGGCAAGCGTTCGACAAAGATGTATCGAGGCACGTATCGTGTAACTCCCCAATTTGGAAACTTCGTCCGCACACGGACTATTGCTCGTGATTCGATCAGCGTCCCGACAGCCAGCAGCGACAATCGTCTACCACGAGTACGTTTGCGAACGGCTGCTGGGCCGACTGTAAATCGAGACGGATGGCCAATTATTCTCTGAGGACGCGGTACATCGGCTCATCGAGGGGACGAGCGTCATCGCGACTCGTTTTCTCCATGTTGCGCACGATCGTTCCCATCACACGGTTCCGAACCGGGAAGACCGTCTGCTGTTCACGACGACGTTTTGATATCGTCTGCAGTGACAATATCCTCGTCGTCAGCGCCCACGATACGACGGTCGCGACGTTCGCTGACGTCGATCCTGAGCTCTGCAACCAACCCATCACCGTCCGCTTCAGTAGATTGTGAGTCGGTCCAATGATTGCGGAGCCCCGTGATCGTCGGCAGCCAGCGTTTACGTTTGCCGTATCGCTGGGATCATCGCCGTTCTCTTCAGGTGATCCGATATGCAGGCCTGACAGACTGTGGTCAAGTTCGTTCCGCCCGACGAGGTGGAAACGACGTGGTACACTTCCAACTCCACCTGTGCGCCAAAGTTGGCGCACTGATGGCCGTCTTTGTCGGGCTTTCCGCCCCAGTTGATTCTACGCTGTAGAGTGCAAACGCTGGCCCGGAACCGACTCATCGGTCATATGATTGTTGCTGAACTCTCCGAGAATCGTTTATCTGTACCGCCCAAGCTCACTCGGAAAGGGATGCGATCTATCGATTTCGGGATGGCTTATCGCCAGATCATCCGTTCCGGATAACAACACGAATCTGAATGAACTATTTCGGTTGTTCTCGCTCGTACGAATAAATCACATGTCGCTATACGATATCTACGATCGGCAGCTGGCCAAGATAGAGCACTCAATGCGTGAGAATTCGACCGTTTCGAGGATCGATTCGGTTGCAAATCGGTCCGAAATTGCACGGTCNCAGCTGGCCAAGATAGAGCACTCAATGCGTGAGAATTCGACCGTTTCGAGGATCGATTCGGTTGCAAATCGGTCCGAAATTGCACGGTCAGTCACGACCAACCCAAGAAATGGCAGGTCCAGTACGTAAGTTCCGGTGATTCGGGGGAGGCGGGCCAGCGCGGCCGCTGGCCCGCCGGTCGGACCCGACGGCCGTCAGGCGATTAGTCTGGCGGATCGACACCGTAGTACTGTTTGGCGATTGTGAGGAATGTCGATCCACGCACGCGAGTGGCCGCTCGCTCGTCGCCGAGCGAGCGTTTCACCAGCATGTCCACGAGTCGCCACAGCGAGTACAGCAAACACGCGAAGATGAAATTGAAAAATCGGTAGCGATGGTCTGTACTGGTGGTATCAGCCATGAACGACTTGGTTTCCCTGTAGCCGTTCTCGATACCCCAGCGATTGGCGTACTGACGCGTGAACCGCGCGATCTTGTGGATGATCGCGATTTCGCTCGTTTCCCCTTCTGTGAGGTCCAGATCGGGATGGTTGGTCTCGAAGACGACGTGATGGACGCCGTCATCGTCGACGGCGTACGTCTCTCTGTAGGACGCTTCCTCTTTCGAATCGACGAGATCCTCGTCGAGGGACCAATCGACAGATTCCTCGTCATCTTCGTTGAAGATGTCGAGGAAGTTCTCGACCAGTTCTTTGCGGATCGCCGCTTTGGTCGTGATCGGATCGGACGCCGACTCGGCGTCGGCGTCCTGTTCCTCGGCCTCGTCCGGCGGTGTACCCCCGTCTGGCAGCAACTCGTCACTCTGAACGTTGGCTCTCGGAACCCAGACACGCTTTCGCGGCGGCCGGCCGGCGGCCGCCGCGGCAGCGTCTCTCTCGACGGCAATCTCGTCCAGACACAGATCCTTGGCGGTCCGTTTCTCGTCTCCGTACATCCTCGACGGATTCAGGTAGGAGACGTTGTAGGCCTCACAGACGTCCTTGACGCCCTGGCTATCGAACTCGCGATCCATCAGGACGAGGTCGATAGAGACCATTTCGGTGGCGTGTTTGAGCAGTTCTTCGACGATCGTCGCCCGTTCCATTCCTCTCACGACCGGAATCCCGTCCAGGACAACTGGCATTTCGGTGCCGACGATCTGGACGGTCGCGTACTGGTACGCGACCTCCCTGTTATTCTCCTTGGTGCCGATAATCTGGTTTTTCAACGCCTCTGTGTCTCGTTTTCCGCGGAACGGATCGCCTTCAGTGATGTCGATCGCGACGTGCTGGTTGCGGTTCAGCTTCCCCTGTTGTCTCGCGCGGGCGATGACCTCGGTCATCGCCTCGCGGTGATTCCGTCGCTGTTGGTCGATCGTCAACGAGCGGATGCAGTTGCGGTGATACGAGCCAGTTGGCGTTCGCTCTCGGGTCGTCTCCAGGGTGAAATCGATCGCGCCGGTCTCGGCACAGAGATCCTGTCGACAGCCGAGAAAGGTGTGTAACTCCAGGAAGGCGTTGTCGTGGATCTCTGGGTCGTCGGGCCGGTCGAAGTCGACGACCGGCCCGACGAGTGGCTGGGCAGTCTGCCAGACCTCTTTGGCGGTCTTGGTTGCGAGCCGTCGCTGGGATCGCGCGCTCCTGCTGGGATCGTCGTCCGTGGGTTCGTCGGCGGTAAAGCCACGCTCAGGGACAGAGACGCCGTGATCGCGAGCGACTTCAACAACGGCTTCGACAGCCTGGGTGAGGTCTTCGCGATAGGGTTTAGTGAAGCGATCGTGCCAGGCGGTGTACAGCGTCGACTGGTTTGGCCGAGACTCGACGCCGAGTGCGTCGAGTCGCTCGGGATTGGCGTCGAGATACGTGCAGAGGGCCGTTTCGTGGTCCCAGTTGTGGTAGAGGCGGATCAGGTGGAGCCGGGTGACGAGTTCGAAGTCGGTGGTGTTGGTGTGCCACACCGGGTAGGGATCATCGATCGGCGTGCCGCCGATCGTGATCGGAAGCCAGCAGAGAAACGCCTCCACGTCTGCATGCGCTGGGTGGGCAAACCAGTACGAGGCGAGCTGTTCAGCTCGCCACGATACTGGCTGCTGCTCGTGGTCCGGATCCAGAATCCCCCAGCACTGTCGGGCGTATGCTGCTGACTCCTCATGCAGCGGGGCGAACGTCTCCGTTCGTGTCGTGGCGGTGTGTGCCATCGGCCGAGCCGATGGCCCACACGCCACTCACGCCGACGCATTGGAACTGTCGTTCGGAAGGATCGTTCATCTCCCAGTTCCGCCAAGATCCCACGAATTGAGATTGTCATCTCTGACTACTCANCACACGCCACTCACGCCGACGCATTGGAACTGTCGTTCGGAAGGATCGTTCATCTCCCAGTTCCGCCAAGATCCCACGAATTGAGATTGTCATCTCTGACTACTCACGATCGGTCGGTCGGTTCGACGGCACGTCGCTCGTGGATCGGTCCGGCACGCTCGGCGAGGTGGTGTGGCGTCCGGTCGTTGGCGACCGCGAGCAGTTCGGCGACGATGCTGTAGGCGATGGTGGAGGGAGCATCACCGCCGAGATCGAGGCCGATGGGCGTGTAGATGCGATCGGTATCCGTGTCGGTGATGGATACGCTCTCGGCGGCGAGTTCGTCGCGCATCTCTTCGAAGCGATCACGAGGACCCATCAGACCGATGTAGGGCACGGGTGTTTCGAGCAGTTCGCCGAGCGCAAGCCGGTCGTCGATGAAGTTGTGGGTCATCACGACCACGTGCGTATCGGCGTCGAGATCGACGGTCTTGCGGAGTTTCGGTGGCGACGTCGTGTGAACCGTGTCGGCCGCGGGGAAGTCGGCCTCCGACAGCGCGCCCCGGAAGGCGACGACCGCGACACGGAACCCGACCCGCGTCGCGAGTTCGACCACGGGGGTGACGTCCGGCCCAGAGCCGAGCACGACGAGCTCCGGCGGTGCCTCGATCGTATCGACGAACAGCTCGACGCTGCCCTCGTCGGTGTCGATGCTGAGCGTTTCGCTCCGCCCTGCATCGAACAGCGCAGCCGTTCGATCGGCGAGGTCCGCGACGAGCCACGTAGGTAGATCACCCGCAAACCCGTCGTCGGGGTCGTAGATGGCACGCTCGCCGATCGGGCGGTCTCCACCGACAACCGTGAGAGTCGCACAGTCCGTGCCGTGCTCAACGCGCTCGACAGCCGGGCGGTGGCTCGCGGCGAGCGGTTCGAGCAGGACAGTGATGATCCCGTTGCAGCCCATTCCGAGCCCCCAGACGTCCTCGTCGCCCATCAGATCGTAGGTTTCGATCCGTGGCTGTCCGGCGTCGAGCACGTCGTTCGCGAGTCCACGCACCTCGTCTTCGAGACAGCCGGCGGTGAGACTGCCGGCACCGCCGTCGTCCTCGATGAGCATCTTCGCGCCGGGGCGGCGGTACGCGCTCCCCTCGACGTCGATGATGGTCGCGAGCACCGCGTCGCTATCCCGATCGAGCGTATCGCCGATCGCTGCCAGTACGTCCGCTTCGGCCATTTCCCAGTTCGTGTCGGTCATGTCGTTCTCTGTTGGTGTGTTCGTCTCTCGGTTCGTCGCCTGTCGTGTTCGTAGCCGATAGCGCCGTGTGACCCTTGCCGTCGGAGCTGCCGAGCGAGGTCGGCGAGATCGTCCGGTCCGGCGAACGCGAACAGTCCGTCGAGATACGGCAGCGCGGCCGCCATCCCGCGGGCGCTCGGTTCGTACGCCGGTGAGGCCGCGAGCGGGTTGAGCCAGAGCACCGCCGCTGCCGTCCGCGACAGCTCCGCCATCGCCCGCTCCAACACCGATACGTCACTCGTCTCCAGCCCGTCGCTCACGACCACGAGCACCGATCGCCGGTCGACGGCGTACGGAAATTCGGTGCGGAGGCGATCGAGCGATGCGCCGATATGCGTGCCGCCGCCCCACTCGGCCTCGGCACGTTCGAGGGCGGCCAGCGCCGCGTCAGAACTCGGCGCATCGAACGAATCGGTGACTTCCCGGAGATCCTCGTCGAAGAAGAACGCCCGTGTGTCGCGCCAGATCGTGTGGGCCCGCTGGAGGAATCGCAGCAGGAACGGCCGTTCGATCACGTCGAGTACCGATCGGCTCACGTCGACCACCACGCGCACCCGTAGCGCCGTTCGTGCCCGCTCGCGCTCCGGCAGGTCGACGACCGCACCCCCTGTCCCGACGCTTGCCCGGAGCGCACGTCGGATATCGGGACGTTGCTCGCCGGTGGTCCAGCGCCGACCCGCGAGCTCCGCAAGCGCGCGCGTCAACTTATCGAAGGCGTCGTCGAACCCCTCCTCGTCGGGCATGGCGAACGTCGCGATTTCCTCCGATCGACCCGTCGGACTGTACCGGGCGGTCGTGACGTTCTCGCCCGCCGCTTCCGTTCCGCGGCCGACGACCGTACCCAGACCGTCCCGGGTTTCGTCGGCATCGCCATTCTTCCCGTTCCCATCGTCCGATTCGGAGCGCTCACCGGGAGCCGCTTCAGCTCCGAGCGGTGCGAGTCCCCCGTCCGGCGGATCGTCGGGTCGCTCCGCGGGGCCGTTCGGATCGAGGCCGGCGGTGAGTCGCCGCCAGAACTCGGCGAAGAGTTCGTCGAACGTCGCCACGTCCGCCTGCTCGGGCACGAGCGATGCCCGAAGCGCGACTCGTGCGCGCTCGCGATCGTCGAACCCGACGGCGACGAGCGCGCGGGCAGCGGTCGTCCCGGCGTTCGCGGGGACGGATACGCCTGCCCGACGGAGTGCGCGCACGAACCGGACGAGCTCCTCGCGAACGTGCTCGGTTGGCTTCATCAGTCTGCCTCCACGCGGGCGCGTTCGGCCGCCTCGCGCAACGATGCCAGCAGTTCGTCGTCGACGCGCTCGATGTCCTCGACTTCCTTGAGCAGGCAGCCGAGCGTGTTCCGGATCTCGGCATCGTCGAGCGAGTCCTCGTTTCCGTCGCGGAGCGCGTCGATCGCCCGTGCCCAGTCGATCGTCTCGGCCGCGCCGGGCGGCTTGAGTAGCGGTTCCTCACGGAGCCGACCGGCCATCGCACAGAGTTCGGCGACGACCGCCGCGTCGAGCGCGGGCACCTTTCGTTCGAGGATGGCACGCTCCTTCTCGAAGGAGGGTGGCGCGACATGGAGGAACAGACACCGGCGCTTGAGCGCGTCGGACAGCCCGCGCGTCCGGTTCGAGGTGATGATCACCGCGGGGGGTGTCGTCGCGCTGACGGTGCCGAGTTCGGGCACGCTCACCTGGAAATCGGAAAGCAGTTCGAGCAACAGCGCCTCGAACTCCTCGTCGGCTCGGTCGACCTCGTCGATGAGTAGCACTCGCCGGCCCTCGCCGCGGAGCGCGCTCAGCAGCGGGCGTTCGAGCAGGTACTCCTCGTCGAACACCGATCCCTCGCCCTCGTTTCCTTGGACGCTCAACAGCTGCTTCGTGTAGTTCCACTCGTAGAGCGCGCTCTCGGCGGTCAGCCCCTCGTAACACTGGAGCCGGAGGAGTTCGGCGTCGAACCCGCCGGCCAGCACTTTGGCGAGTTCGGTCTTGCCCGCCCCCGGCTCGCCCTCGACGAGCAGCGGCTTTCCAAGGCGGAGCGCCAGCGTCACCGTCGTGACGATCTCGTCGCCGGCGACGTAGTCCTCGCTCTCGAAGGCCGCTCGGACGTCGGATTCAGTCGTCCCGTCGAACCCGGTTGCGTCGCTCATCCACCCTCCACGGCCCGTCGATTGACTGATGCTGCCGGCCACGAGGCACCGTCGGGCGGGTTCGGCCCCGAGTCGGACGAAGCGATATCAACTATCGACTGTGACACGACCGCACGTAACGTACCCGCACCTTAAAAACCAGTTCGTCAGATCGCCGTCACGAGTCAGTGGAAGACGACTGGGAGAAAAGAGGCGAGAAAAGTGTCAGTCGGCCGCGACCGACGACGAGCCGTCCTCGATCGCCGCGGTCAGCGCCCGCTCGGTGTACACTTCGAGCAGTTGAGCGCGGAACTCGTTCGATGCCTGCAGATCCGACATCATCATGTCCACGTCGAGATCGTCGCCGGCGCGGTTCGCGGCCGCCTCGATCGTATCGCCGTCGAGCGAGCCGTCCGTCAGTGCGTCCTCGACGGGCGAGAGGCGAACGCCGTGATCCATCACACCGTTCGCGCCGATCCGCGCCGCCGTGATGCCGTCGTCGTCGGTGTCGAGCAGCGCGGCGACGCCGACCATCGCGTAGCCCGACGAGGGGCTCGGTTTCTTCGCGTACGCGCCGTGTGCCCCGTCGGCCGAGGGAATTTCGATCCGCGTGAGCAGTTCGTCGGGGCCGACATCGGTCGTGTACATCCCGAAGAAGAACTCGTCGGCCGGGATCTCACGCTCGCCGTCCGGACCGTGGACGACGAGGGTCGCATCGGAGGCGAGCGCCGCGCCCGGCAGGTCGGCAGCGGGATCGGCGTGAGCGAGGTTCCCACCGATCGTACCGCGATTTCTGACCTGCACGTCGCCGACCTGCCCGGCGGCCGCCGCGAGCGCCGGCGCGTGCTCGGCCACCTCTTCGGAGTCAACGAGATCGCTGTATCGCGTCATCGCGCCGATCGAGAGCCCGTCACCGTCGGCCGAGATACCCTGCATCGTCTCGATATCGCTGATGTCGATCAGGACGTCGGGACTCGACAGTCCAGTCTTCATCGCCGGCAACAGACTGTGGCCGCCGGCGAGCAGTTCCGTCGTCCCCGCTTCCGAGTGTTCGTCGAGCAGATCGAGCGCGTCGTCGACGCCGTCAGCGTTGTAGTAGTCGAACTCGTCGGGATACATCAGTTCTCACCTCCGTCCTCGTCGATCCCGCTTCCGTCCGCGATCGCCTCGTCGCCACCTTCCGCCCCTGCATCGGGGGCGTCGTTCACCGCCCGCCAGACCGCCTCGCCCGTGAGCGGCATGTCGATGTGATCGACGTCGAACGGCTGGAGCGCGTCGGTGACGGCGTTGACGACGGCCTGCGGGGCCGCGATCGTGCCTGCCTCGCCGACACCCTTGACGCCGAGCGGGTTGTGCGGGCTCGGCGTCACCGTCGAGTCGGTCTCCATCGTCGGGATGTGTTCGGCTTTCGGCACCGTGTAGTCCTGCATCGAGCCCGTCACGAGCTGTGCGTTGTCGTCGTATTCGGCACCCTCGTAGAGCGCCTGACCGATGCCCTGGGCGACGCCGCCGTGGACCTGCCCCTCGACGATCTTCGGGTTGATCTGTGGGCCGACGTCGTCCACAGCGACGTAGTTCTCGAACTCGATCTCGCCGGTGTCCGGATCGACCTCCACGACCGCGATGTGGGTGCCGAACGGGAAGACGAAGTTGTCGGGATCGTAGAAGGAGGTCTCCTCCAGCCCCGGCTCGATCCCGTCTGGCATGTCGTGGGCGAGATAGGACTGAGCGGCCACGTCCTGGATATGCATCGAGCGCTCGGGTGCGCCCGCGACCGCGAACTCGCCGTTCTCGAACTCGATGTCCTCCTCGCTCGCCTCCAGCTGGTGGGCGGCGATCTTCTTGGCCTTCTCGACGACTTTCTGCGAACTCGTCGCCAGCGCGCTTCCCCCCACAGCCGCCGAGCGCGAACCGTAGGTACCCATCCCCTGGGGGATCTCGTCGGTGTCGCCCTCGACGATCTCGATGTCGTCGTAGGGGATTCCCAGCTCGTCCGAAACGATCTGGGCGTAGGTCGTCTCGTGACCCTGGCCGTGACCCGAGGTGCCACAGAACGCCGTGACCTTCCCCGTCGGGTGCACCCGAACGAGCCCGGATTCCCAGAGGCCTGCCTGCGCGCCGAGCTGGCCGGCGAGTTCCGAGGGTGCGAGCCCGCAGGCCTCGATGTAGCTCGAAAATCCGATGCCGAGATATCGCCCTTCCTCGCGCAGTTCCTCTTGGCGTTCCCGGAGATCGTCGTAGCCCACGGCTTCGAGGGCTTTGTCCAGTGCGGGCTCGTAGTCGCCGCTGTCGTACTCGACGGCGACGGGCGTCTGGTGGGGAAAGTCGTCGCTCGGCACGAAGTTCTGCCGACGGAACTCGGCGGGATCCATCCCCATCTCGCGCGCGCCGAGGGTGATCATCCGCTCGACCGCGTAGAGTGCTTCCGGCCGTCCCGCGCCGCGGTAGGCATCCACGGGTGCGCTGTTGGTGAACGCGCCGACCACGTTACAGTGGATGGCCGGGATGTCGTACTGGCCCGACAAGAGGGTGCCGTAGAGATACGTCGGCACGGCGGGTGCAAACGTCGAGAGATACGCACCCATCCCCGCGTAGGTCTTCACGCGCATGCCCGTGATCACCCCCTTCTCGTCCATCGCGAGCTCGCCGTGGGTCACGTGATCCCGACCGTGGGTACCAGTCAGGTAGCTTTCGGAGCGTGTTGCGGTCCATTTCACCGGCCGTTCGGTCTCCTTCGCACACCACGAGGCGAGCGCCTCGTCGGGATAGTGGCCGATTTTGTTCCCGAACCCGCCACCGACGTTGGGGGCGACGATGTGGAGTTTGTGCTCGGGCACGTCCAGCACCCCGGACATCAGCTGGCGGTGGAGATGGGGATTCTGGGAGGTCATATGGACCTCCAGTTCTTCGGTACCGGGTTTGTACTCCGCAACGGTCGCGCGCGGTTCCATCGCGTTCGGGATCAGTCGCTGGTTGGTCAGATCGATCTCAGCAGTATGGGCCGCCTCGTCGAACGCCGCGTCCGTCTCGTCGGCGTCGCCGATCTCCCAGTCGAACGCGGTGTTGTCGTCGAGATCGTCGTGGACAACCGGTGCGCCCTCGTTGACGGCTTCCTTTGGGTCGGTAACCGCGTCGCGGCGGTCGTAATCGACATCGATGGCGTCGACCGCGTCGCTCGCGATGTAGCGCTCCTCGGCGACCGCGACCGCGATGCCGTCACCCTGATAGCGTGCCGTCTCGCCCGCCAACAGCGGATGCGCCGGCGTCTTTAGGCTGTCGAGCAGCCAGCCAGTGGGAACCTCGCCGGGCACGTCGAGATCGTCGGCGGTGTAGACGCCGATCACTCCGTCCATCGCTTCGGCGTCGCTCGTGTCCACCCCATTGATCGTCGCGTGGCCGTACTGGCTCCTGAGTACGCTCATATGAGCCATGTTCGGCCGCTGGATGTCGTCGGTGTACTCGGCCTCGCCCGTGATCAGCGAGGGATCCTCGCGGCGCTCGACCGCCGAGCCAAGCACCGATTCTACATCGAGATCGTCGGCTTCGATCGTCTCGATCCCCATTAGTCGTCACCTCCGCCGTCCGCGGCCGTCATCTCCGGACTCGCCGTCTCCCCCATCTCGTTGGCGGCGAACTCGACGGCGTTGACGATGTTCTGATAGCCCGTACATCGACAAAGGTTGCCCTCGATCGCCTCCCTGATCTCGTCCTCGTCGGGGTCGGGGTTGCGCTCCAGGAGATCGTCCGCCGCGAGCATCATCCCCGGCGTGCAGTAACCACACTGGAGCCCGTGCTCCTTCTGGAACCCTTCCTGGATCGGAGCGTAGCTGCCGTCCTCGGCGAGCCCCTCGACGGTGCCGATCTCCGCGCCGTCGGCTTGGACTGCGAGCAGCGTGCAGGATTTCACCGCGTCGCCGTCGAGGTGTACTGTACAGGCCCCGCAGGTCGAGCTCTCGCAGCCGACGTTCGTCCCCGTATAGCCCAGCTCGTCGCGCAGCGCGTGGACGAGCAGGGTTCGCGATTCGACCGTGAGTTCGTGTGTCGTCCCGTTGACCGATAGTTCGATGTCGTGTTCTGTCATTGCTTGCTCCCGTCCGATCGACCGAGAATCCGGTCGACGATACCGCGGCCGTCCTCGTCCGACTGCGCCTGTTCGACGGTGCCACCCTCGGCGATCTCGCGCTCGCGGAGCTCGTCCTGAACGGACGAGAAGAAGCGCTTGACGACCTGGTTGGCCGCCGGATTGATGACGCGCTGGCCCATCTGCGCGATGCGCCCGAACACGTCGGCCTCGGTCGCCCACTCGACTTCGACACCATCGTCCGCCTCGTCGAGATCCATCCAGGAGGACATCTCGAAGGAGCTGTCCCCGGCCGACCCCTCGCCCGAGGCCTCCATGTACGGCTGGTCGCGCTCGTCGATGGTGACGACGGTCTCGAAGGTCGGGTTCACCGGCCCGATGCTGATGCCGATGATGGCGGCGTAGTGATTCCCCTCCTCGAACGCGCGCTCGGCGATGACCGCCGGGTCGGACGTCGGTTCGACGTCCCGATCGGCGTGTTCCTCGCGGAGGGCGTCGAAATCCGGATCCGTGTCGTCGACCGCGACGAGGAACTCACAGCCCGGCAGCGCGTGCTCGATCATCACCGGGTCCGAGAGCGCGAGCCACACCTCCTCGGTCGTCGCGTCTTCGAGTTCGAACGTCCCACTGAATTCCATGTGTGAGTGTCTCCTGTGGGAGTAACTCACTCCCACACGGTACTGTCGCCATACCACCAAAAAGATTGCCATAGAACGGATCGAAACGTCCGAGTCATGAAGAAAAACTAACCAATGATATAAGTAATGAGTTCGTGTATGTGAGTGCATGACGAACGACCGAGTGATCGAGCTGCTCCGCAGCGCCTACAACGACGAGATGGAGACGGTGATGAACTACCTGACGAACGCGGCGGTGCTCGACGGCGTCAGCGCTGCCGAGGTCAAGGACAGCCTCCGCACCGATGCCAAACAGGAGGAGCTGCTCCACGCCGAGCGCCTCGGCAAACGTCTGAAGGAACTCGACGCCCAGCCGCCAGCCTCGTTCGAGTTCGAACCCGAACAGGAAGCGCTTCAGCCGCCCGACGACACCGCCGACGTTCTGAGCGTGATCGATGGCGTGATCGAGTACGAGGAGGCTGCCATCGACACCTACCGCTCGCTGCTGGAGGCCGCGCGCGAGGCCGACGATCCCGTGACCGAGGACCTCGCGATCGACATCCTCAGCGACGAGGAGTCACATCGGAGCGAGTTCCGGAGTTTCCGCAAGGGCTACCGGGAGTGAGTCACAGGCACACGGCGGGTGCGGCCAGCAAGACTAAATAGCACACCGATCCGAACGGCGTTCATGTCCGAGCGATACGACGTCGTCATCGCCGGCGCGGGTCCCGCTGGTGCACAGTGTGCCAGGGATCTCGCCGAGCGCGGCTACGAAGTGCTCGTCCTGGAGACCGAACCCGAGGGAACGTTCCCTGCCCAGAGCAACAAGTCCACCGGCGGGACCTTCCCCTCGATGATGGGCTCGTTCGGCATCCCCGACGACGTGGTGATGCACTACACCGATAGCGTCGTCCTCGAATCGCCCGACGAGAACTTCCAGATGACCCAGCCCGGTGCGGTACTGGAGTTCGCCGACTTCAAGCGCTATCTCGTCCGCGACGGCCGCGATCACGGTGCGACCTACCGCTTCGACTCCCGGGTCTCACAGCCCATCGTCGAGAACGACGAGATCGCCGGCGTGCGCTACGACGGCGGCGAGGAGGTGTACGCCGACATCGTGATCGATGCCACCGGGCCGGCCGCGCCGCTCGCGAAAGCGCTCGGGGTGAGCGATCTCGAACGGAAACGCCAGGCGATCGGCATCGAGTGGGAGTACGAGGGCGTGGCGCTCGATCATCCCGGCTACGCCGATCTCAATGATTCGATGATGCTCCGCCTCGACCACGATCTCGCGCCGGGGGGCTACGCGTGGATCTTCCACACGGGCGCGGACACGGCGAAGGTCGGGCTCTGTTTCATCCAGAACGACAAGTACGGCCCGAGCGACGACCGCGTCCGTATCGACGACGCGCTCACGGGCTGGCTCGACGACGACCCCCGGTTCGCCGAAGCCAACCGCATCGACGACAGCCAGCATCGCGGCTCGGCACATATCCAGCCGCCGAAACAGCTCAGCACCGATCGGTTCATGGCGATCGGCGACACCGTCCCCTCGATCGATCCGCTCTGGGGACAGGGCATCGACAAGTGCATGCGCTCGGGGCGTGCGGCGGCCGTCACGGCCGATCGCTGTTTCACCGGCCGGATGGACACCTCCGCCGACGAGATGACGATCTACGACATGCTCTGGCACCGCAACGTGGCCCCGAAGGCGGCGATGCGGCTGCTCATGACCCATCTGATCTACTACGCCCCGACCGAGCGCTACAACCGCTTCATCCGCGACCTCCGCCGGCTCAGCAGCGACACGCTCTCGTCGGCCAACGCGGGCAACCCGTTCGCGCTGGCGAAACTCTTCCACGTCGGCGACATCCCCCTGTTCCGTGATTTCGTCGCCGAACACCGCGAACTCATCGGCCAGCTGCTCCCCGGCCCCCGCTCGCTGCTGTCCGACTGAGTATTCCTCCTTCCCCTCTCCTGACGAACTGCCGTCTTCGGTCACCGACCGAAATCACCGCTCAGTCGTCGGTCCGTTCGTCTGACGTCCCCTGCTGCGCCGGAATCGCCCGCGTCGCCGTCGCCTTGAACGAGGCGATCGCCTCGCTGCCGAGCGAGAGTGCGAGCGTAGCGATGCTCTCGCGCGTCACGAGCGCGGTCAGCCGTACCTCGGTTCCGATGTCGAGCGAGACGCGGGCGAGCGCGTCACCGCTCTCGATGGCGGTGACCTCCCCCTGAAACCGATTGCGTGCGCTGGTCTCGCGGTCGGGCAGCGCCCCGGGCGTGTGGAGCGTGACGGCATCGGCGCGGATGGCGAGACGGACCCGACGACTTCCTGTGGGAACGATCGCGCGGACGGTTCCGGCGGTCGTCTCGACGGTGGCGAGTTCGCCGTCGCGCTCGACGACCGTTCCGTCGAGCACCGTCTCCTCGGTCTCGGCCACGCCCGTGAACTCGGCGGTGAGGCGCTCCAGCGCCGCGAGGAGGTCGTGAGCGCCGTCGGTCAGCGTGCTGCCACCGCCGCCGGAGCCGCCCCGTTCGCGCGCGACGAGCGGACCGAACGCCTCCTCCAGTTCGACGACGCGGCGCTGCGAGCGCGAGTACGACCGTCCGAGCGCGCTGGCGGCGGCGTTGAGCGAGCCGTGGTCGTCGATCGCCCGGAGGAGGCTCGCGTCGCGCTCGTCGAACTCCACCCCCGATTTGTCGAGCTGTGCGTCGAAACCCGCGTCGAGGTCCATGCGGTCGGTTCGTGCGAGCCGGCAAAACGCTTATCACGGGGCCGAGGTGAGAGGGTTATGTCCATGAGAGAACAACGGTCGGGCGGTCGCTCGCGCCGCGACCTTCTGCGGGCGGCCGGAGCGGTCGGTGCGGTCGGACTCGCGGGCGTGGCGGGCTGTGTCGGCAGCGGTGGCTCCACCGGCACCACCGACGGTTCGGGTACTACCGGTGTCGGTAACGGTACGGACGGCAGCGGTGGGGGTGGAACATCGACGACGATCGCGATCCTCGCAGCCGGCAGCCTCCAGAACGCGCTGTCGAACGGTCTCACGCCCGCCGTCGACGTCCCGGTGAACGTCGAGGCTCACGGGTCGGCGACGGTCGCGCGCATGATCGACGAGGGCAAGCGCGACCCCGACATCGTGAGCGTCGCCGACGCGGCGCTGTTCGAGGACCCTCTCTCGCCGCTCTGGTACTCGGTATTCACGAGCAACGCCGTCGTCATCGCCTACAACCCCGACACCGAGGGTGGCAAGCGCCTCGCCGAGGCGGGTTCCGAAAACTGGTACGATGCGTTGGCCAGCGACGACGTGCGCATCGGCCGTACCGACCCGGATCAGGACCCGCTCGGCTATCGCGCGCTGTTCACCCTCGAACTCGCCTCACGGTACTACGACGACGCGTCAAACCTCAAAAAGAGGCTGCTGCAGAAGGATCAGATCTTCCCCGAGACGGCGCTCATCAGCCAGTTCGAGAGCGGTTCGATCGATGCCGCGATCGCCTACCGGAACATGGCCGTCGAGCGCGATTACGAATATATCGAGCTCCCTGATCAGATCGACCTCAGCAACCCACAGTACGATGAGGAGTGGTACTCGACGGTTTCGTACACGCTCCCGAGCGATCAGACGATCCAGGGAGGACTCATCAGCTACGGGTCGACGATCCGGAAGATGAGCGACACCGCCCTGGACGTGTTCGCCGCCCACACGACCGGTGACTACCTCGACGAACACGGGTTCCTCCTGCGAGACCAGTTCCCGATGTACGAGGGGGACGTCCCACAGCGTGTGCAACGGGCGACCGGCGGCTCCGGTGGTAGCGAATCCGGTGGAACGCAGTCCGCCGGAAACCGTTCCGGCAGCAACGAAACCGCGGGAACCCGGTCCGCGCTCGGCGGGAGCCCGGTGGAACTATCCGCGATGGTTTCGGATATCACACTCCTGATCTGAATGGCGACACGCTCGGACACGGCACGATCGCGGACGACGCTGTTCGGCTTCGACTGGCTCACCGTCGCGCTCGTCCTCGGCGGCGTGCTCTGTCTCTACTATCTCGCGCCGCTGGTCTCGCTGTTCCTGTCGGTACCGCCGGGTGAGATTCTCGCGCGGATGACCGACTCGACGGTCGTGGACGCGGCGACGACATCGTTACTGTCGGCGTCGATCAGCGCGACCGTCGCCACCGTGTTTGGTCTGCCGCTCGCGTACTGGCTCGCGCGGAGCGAATCGCGCTGGACGAACGCCGTGCTGGGGGTCGTCGTCCTCCCCCTGGTGCTCCCACCGACGGTCGGTGGGATCGTCCTACTCACGGTGTTCGGTCCCGGCGCACCCATCGGCAAGGCCGCGGCCAGCGCCGGCGTGCCGCTCACGCGCTCGCTCGCCGGCGTGGTGCTCGCTCAGACGTTCGTGGCCTCGCCGTTCGTCGTCGTCACGGCGAAGGCGGCCTTCGAGGGCGTCGATCGCACGCTCGAACACGCCTCGCGCTCGCTCGGCAAGGGGCGGTGGACGACCGCCCGAAACGTGACGCTGCCGCTCGCCATGCCGGGGATCGCGGCTGGCGTGACGCTTACGTTCGCGCGCGCGATGGGCGAGTTCGGCGCGACGATGATGCTCTCGTACTACCCCCGGACGATGCCGGTCCAGATCTGGGTCTCGTTCATCGAGCTCGGGCTCGACAACGCCTATCCGATCGCCATTCTCCTCCTGCTCATCTCGGTCGCGGCGCTCGCCGTGCTCAACACCGTCGCGGCCAACCCGTGGCAATGACACTCGTCGTCGACGAGGTGTACAAATCCCACGGCGCGTTCGAACTCGGCCCGATCGATCTCGCCGTCGACGAGGAGGTGCTCTCGGTGCTCGGGCCGTCGGGCTGTGGCAAGACCACCCTGCTCTCGACGATCGCTGGCACAGTCACCCCCGACGCCGGCACGATCTCGCTCGACGGGCTGGATCTCACCGGCCGACCGCCCGAAAAGCGCGGCACGGTTCTGGTCTTCCAGGATGGTGCACTGTTCCCACATATGACCGCTCGCGAGAACGTCGCCTACGCCGCGAGTTCGGAGGGACGGGTGGAAGAGCTGGCCGACGCGCTCGAGATCGGTGACGTTCTCGACCAGCGCGCGGACACGCTATCGGGTGGCGAGCGCCAGCGGGTCGCGCTCGCGCGCTCGCTGGCGGCTGACCCCGACGCACTCCTGCTCGACGAACCGCTCGCCAATCTCGACGCACCGATCAAGCGCCGGCTCCGCGACGAGCTCCGGCCGCTGCTCGCCTCGCTCGACGTGCCCGTCGTCTACGTCACCCACGACCAGCGCGAGGCGACGGCCATCGGCGACCGACTCGCGGTGATCGCCGACGGGGAGCTGCTCCAGCTCGACACGCCCGACGAAGTGTTCTCCCACCCTGCGACGCCGTTCGTCGCCTCGTTCACCGGCAGCACCAACCTGTTTCGGGGAGATGTCGTCGAAGCCGGAACGGGTCGTGCACTCGACTGGAACGGTCGCCGGCTCGACGCCGCCATCGGTGGGGCGACCATCGGCGATACGGTCCGGTTCTGCATCCGTCCCGAGTACGTCATGCTCGCCAGCGACGAGACGAGAAATTCCTTCAACGGGGCGATCACCCGGCAGGTCTTCGAGGGTGATGGCTACCTGCTCGATGTCGTACCTGACGGGGGCGACGAGGCCGTGCGCCTCGCGCTCTCACCACCAGCCTACGAGCGCGCGGGACTCGACGAGCGTGATCGGGTTCGAATAGCGCTGCCGGCCGACGCCATTCACGTCATCGGCGAGGGTGGTGGGCGAACCCACGAAACGCCGTCGCTCTCAGAGTAGCTCACGACGTGCGTACGTGCTGCCGGGGGCGAGGGGCCGTGGCGCTGAGAAGATCGACTATTCGATGTGGCCTTCGCGGCGGAGCTGGTCGGCATCCTGGTCGGAGTAGCGCCACTCGATGGTTCCCTTCTCGTCCTGCCAGTCCCAGGGTTCGACGAGTACGACATCGCCCTCGTTGATCCAGACGCGATATTTCATGCGACCGGGGATCCGGCCCATGCGCTCTTTCCCGTCCATACAGCGGAGTTGGACGTGATTGCCGCCGTTGTGCTGGGTCACGACGGCGAACACCTCGTTGTCGTCGGGCATGCGGAGGTCCTTCCGCCCGGATTCTTCGCTCATGTGTTCGATAGGAACGGCAGACGGTTAAGCCGTTGGGAATCGCCGGTCGTGCTCGCCATCCCGTCGACGGGTCGATCGAATGGGGCACTCACAGATCGAGATAGACGTTCTCCCGGTAGGTCTCCCCGCCGATACGTGTCTCGTTTCGTTCGCGCAGCTCAAAGCCGAGTCGACGGTAGAACTCGTTTCCCGGTTCGTTTTCGGCGAGCACCATCGCCCGCAGCCGCCCGGCACCGCGGTCGACGAGCCGCTGGCGGGCATGTTCGAGCAGATCGCTCCCGATGCCGTCGCCCCGATGATCGGGCGCGACGTAGACCCTGTCTCTTATACACATCTC
>NZ_AOMC01000070.1 GCF_000336695.1 Halococcus morrhuae DSM 1307 | reverse complement strand
GCGGCTCAGGATTTCGGGGTAGTCGTGGCTCCACGACTCCCGTGCGATCGCCGTGATCGCCTCGGCATCGTCGATCGCGGCCTCGCGTATTGTCATATGATGACGTACTACATGAAAATGTATAGCCATTGCGACGCTGCCAGCATCGAGCATGTCACTCGTCGGGACGGAACTGTCGAAAGCATAGCCATTTAGCATTCGAGTGGCGACGGGGTACGTGTGACTATCGACCAATGATCGAGTGGGAGTACGAGACGTTGCGCCCGCCGCGCGGGCCGACACAGAAGGAGACGAGCGATCCGAAGGCGGAGTTGAACGAACTCGGCGCTGCGGGCTGGGAGCTCGTCACGAGCGTCGAGTACGCCGGCGGCGGGACGAAGTTCCTGCTGTTCAAGCGACCCGTCGACGAGGCATCGGAATGAGCGCCGACCCCGATGCGCGCACGGACGTCGGGGTCGATCCGGAGACCGAGAGCGAGATGGGTGCGGCAATCGATCCCGACGTCGATATCAGCACCGCGAACACGATGCGCGAGCGCGCGAACGAGAGTCGCATCAAGCTCTGGGTGATGCTCGGCGCGAACCGCCTGCTCATCACCGGGCTGCTCGCGCTGTTCGTCTTCGCCGCGTTCGTCGCCCTCGGGGTGTTCGTCTACCCGCCGTTCGAGGCGAGCCTCCGGAGCGCCGACACGATCGAAACGATGTTCTCGACGATGATCGGAGCCATCGTCACCGCGACGACGCTCGTGCTCACCATCTCACAGCTCGTCATCTCTCAAGAGAACGGCCCGCTCGGCGAACAACACGCCCGCATGAGCGACACGATGGACTTCCGGTCGTACACCCGCGACCTCATCGGCCAGCCGATGCCGGCCGACCCCTCGATGTTCCTGCGCGTCGTCATCGACGCGGCACGGCGGCGTGCCGAAGCCCTGCGCAGCGCCATCGCCGACAACGACGACGACCAGCTCCGCGCGGAGGTCGACGAGTTCACCGAGTCCATCGTCGGCAACGCCGAGGAGGTCGACGAGGAGCTCGACGGGGCGACGTTCGGCGAGTTCGACGTGCTCTTCGCCGCGCTGAACTTCAACTACGGCTGGAAACTGTTCCAGGTCGAGCGCATCGCCGACGATCACGAGGAAAGTCTGACCGACGAGGATCACGCGATTCTCGACGAACTCCGCACGTCGCTGTCGATGTTCGGTCCGGCGCGCGAGCACATCAAGACGCTCTACTTCGAGTGGGCGCTGATCGATCTCTCCCAGCTCATCCTCTACGTCGCGGTGCCGGCGCTGGTCGTCGCCGCCGCGATGCTCGCGTTCGTCGACGGGAGCACGCTGACGGGTGCGACGGTCGGAATCCCGGATATCCTCTGGCTCGTCGCCGGCGGGTTCACCGTCACGACGCTCCCCTTCCTCCTGCTCATCGCCTACATCGCCCGCGTCGCGACGATCGCGAAACGCACGCTCGCCATCGGCCCGCTCATTCTGCGCGGCTCCCAGCGCTAGTCAGAACAGTTCGTCGCCACCGGCTTTGACGCTCTGACTCTCGATCGTCGTACCGTTGATCGAATCGGTGGCGGTGATGGTCGCGTTCTCGCCCGCCGGGAGATAGAGGGTGAGCCCGCGGCTCTGGCCGCTGCTGACGGTCGTCGAGTCGAAGCTCTTGCCGCTCTCGGTCGTCACCGTCAGATCGGTGACGTCCTGCTCGCTGGTCGCGTTCGCGGCGAGCGTGATCGAGGCCCGGACGCGACCGCTCGCCCACGGCTCGTCGGTCGCTATCTCCTCGAAAACGGCCGATCCCGCGGTGTCGGCATCTACCGTCGGATCGAGCGTGAGACAGCCGCCGAGGCCGAGACCGGCGGCGAGCGGGAGTGTAGCGAGAAATCGGCGACGAGGCTGGGGCATTGTCCCGGGTTCGAGGTGTGACGCCTTGAATCTGTAGCCCGACCGATGCAGGCAGCGCGCTTTTCCGTCGGCCACCGACACGGACACCATGCTCGGCAGCACGGCAGCGATGAAAGCGGCGAAAAAGGGCTACAAACGATACGGCGTCCCCGGGGCGCTGGCCGCTGGCGGTGGCGCGATCCTCGGGATCCGGTTCATCAAGCGACGGTTTCTGAGCGGCACCAGCGAGAACGATACCGGCGACGGCACGGCAACGACCGACGACCAGTAACCCGCGAACGCCCTCTCCGGTCGTAGGTCGCGTTCGGGATCGTGCTCGGTCCTGGGATGCGAGTCCGCGGGGATGCGTTCCGACCGCTCCGCCGCACGACGCCCGATCCCGCTTATTTATCCGTTTGCTCCCGGTAACCCGTGTATCGATGGCGACAGTCGTCAAGGGACGCGTACCGGCCGGCGAGTTCGCGCTCTACGAGACACTCACAGCAGAACCCGACATCGAGTGTGAGATCGAGCGCATCGTCGAGACCGGTGACGACGTCGTCATGCCGCTGGTCTGGCTCCGCGGTGCTCACACCGAGAGCTACGAGGCGGCGCTCGCCGACGATCCGAGCGTCGACGATCCGACGCTGCTGAGCGATCTCGACACCGAATCGCTCTATCGGATGGAGTGGATCGGCGACATCCAGCTCGTTCTCCAGATGCTTACCGGCGTGGAGGCGACGATCCTCGACGCCTACGGAGCCGACGGCTGGTGGTATCTCCGCGTTCTCTATCCGACCCGTGAATCGCTGTCCGAGACCTACGAGTTCTGTGACGAGAACGGCCTCACCTTCGAGGTCGAGACCATCCGCGAGATGGACGGCAACCCGGTCGGCCGGCACGGCCTCACGAAAAAACAGTACGAGGCGCTCCGGCTGGCGACCGAGCAGGGCTACTTCTCGGTGCCGCGCGAAACCGATGTCACCACGCTCGCCGACGAACTCGGCATCTCCCATCAGGCACTTTCCGAGCGGCTGCGCCGCGCTCAGCGGGTGCTGGCCGAGGACACGATCCTGATGGGCACGCGCTCGGACGAGTGAACTAGCCCGCCCGATAGAGGCGCTCGTACTCGTCGGGGAGCTGGCCCCGAACGTCGTTCCAGGTCGTGCCGTCGACCGACTGCGCGAGGCTCTCGAAGACGGCCTGGGTGTGGAGCCGTGCTCGGTCGACGTCGACGTCGGTCGTTTTCTCGCGTACGGCCTCGCGCACCCAGTCGACGAACTCCTCGGGCGTGAACCCGGCAGCTTCCTGGCCGGCACCGTCGAGTGCCGCCGCGAGGTTCCCCGTGAGCTCGTCCGCAAGCGCGTCTGTCGTGTCGAGTCGCTCGCCGAGCACGTCGAACACCGATTCGGCTACCGCGACCGTCTGCTCGCGTGAATCGAGGTTGGCGCGCGATTCCACGTCGGCGAAGAACTGCTCGTCGTCCATGTGGGCTCGTCGCCCACGCGCAGTTCGGCGTACTGCCTGCAAGCGACGGTTTCGTTTCCCGTCGTCAGAGTCCGAGAAAGTCCTCGGCGTTCTCCCAGAGGAGCTTGCGCTGTGTTTCCTCGGAGAAGTCGGTGTGCTCGGCGAACGATTCGAGCCACGCCTCGGGGCGGATCATCGGGTAGTCGGTGCCGAACATCACCTTGTCGCGGAGCAGCGAGCCGGCGTACTGGAGCACCTGCTCGTCGATGTACTTGGGGAGCCAACCCGAGAGATCCATGTAGACGTTGCCCTTCTGCTGGCAGATGGCGAGCTGTTCTTTCTCCCAGGGGAAAGCCGGATGGGCGAGTAGGATCTGCATGTCCGGAAAGCGCGCGGCCACGTCGTCGACGAGCAGCGGGTTGCCGTGGCGGACCCGCAGCCCGCGCCCGCCCGGCGCGCCGGCCCCGAGCGTCGAGTTGCCGCCGTGGAAGACGACCGGAACGCCGAGATCTTCGATCATCGCCCAGAGCTCGTCGTGCTCCGGCGCGCTCGGATCGAACCCCTGGGCGATCTGCTGAAACTTGAACCCCGAAAGATCGAGCTCCTCGATCGCGCGCTCGGCCTCCGCGACGCAGTCGTCCTTGAGCGGATCGACGCTCGCGAACCCGGTGAAGAAATCGGGGTAGTCGTCACGGACTTCGGCGACGTAGTCGTTCTCCACGGGTGGGTTGCCCGTGTTCGTTTCGGCATCCCATCCCAGGAGAACGGCGTGGCGGATGCCCGCTTGGTGATACTCCTCGCGCATCTCCTCGTAGCCCCACGTTTCGAGTTCGGTGCCGAATTTGCCGGCCGCGTCGCGCATCATCTCGCCGCCGGCGTCGTGGAGGAACTCCGCGGTCGGCTGGTGGGCGTGGGTGTCGATGGCGCGTGGCTCGTCGAGCAGGTCGATATTGGCCATGTTCACGTGTCTCGTAGCCGCCGGATAAATAGCTGTGTGGCGGTGGACGATCGGAGCAATGGCCTGCGGAACCATCACCGATCTCGGTGTCTGCTCCGTGTCGTCGACAGTCTCGATCCCGGCAATCGGGTCATGCGATGCCGAACAAGGTGGTCACACCGAGACGGACGCTTCCTCACTGACCGTCAGCGACAGCAGCATCTCCTCCGTCTGCTGGTCGACCGACGAGGAGTACGCCGGCTCCGGGAGGGTGATCGCGGCGGTATAGAGGGTATCACCGACGAGCGTGAGAACCGCGTTCTGTCGAATGCGCATGGCGACGTCGGCCGAACTGAGTCGCAGATCGAGATAGATGGCATCGTACTCGTTCGGGAGCGTGACCTCTCGCCGGTCGAGCGTTTCGTGCTCCAGATCGCTTTCCCCGGCGGACTGCTGATAGCCGCTCAGGAACTGGTCCGTCGCCTGTTCGAGCGTCACCGACGACGGCGCATCCTCGCTGATGTAGATGGTGAGATCGCCGGGTGTGGCCGGACTCGTGAAGGAAACCTCCGTGGGATCGGTTTCGTCGACTCGCCACTCGGTCGGATATTCGATCGTGTACGGGTAGGAGTCACTGCTGTAGGTTTCGCGATCCGAGAGGTCCATCTGCATCGACTGCATGGTCGTGGCCATCGCTGCCGTTTCGGCAGCCGTGGTTGCTGACGTGGGCCGGGCTGTCGCCGTCTCGGTCGGGGTGGGAGTGGCAGTAGCAGTCCGGGTTTGCGTTCGAGTGCGCGTCCGGGTGGCGGTCTCCCGTGCGGTTTCGGTCATCGTGGTCGCGACCGTCGTCGCAGTCGACTCGTTGTCCGCCGTCGTGTCGGAACCGTTTGCGGACTGGGTGGCGTTGCCGCCGCTACCATCGGTACTACTGCAGCCGGCGAGGAGCGAGGCACCTGCTATGAGACCAGTCAGGACTCGGCGTCGTTGCATAGCACTGATCCGTTCATACAGTACATGAAGGTTCCTCTTTCTGCATCGAGAATGCAGAAAAATCAGGATTCATTCCGCAAGAAACAGCGATACTCTCGCGGACGGTTCGTCTGCGAGTGACTGGCCCCGATTCCAATGGGTGCTGACGCTCACTCTTTGTTCTTGAACAGGAATTTCATATCTCCCTCCAACTTTACCTCTCCCTCGTGGTTGGTGGTCACGACATCGACGACGACGAGGCCGGCGTCGTCACGGCTCTCCAGGTCACGTTTCTCACCGATCTCGAACTCGCAGCTGATCGTCTCCCCGATCCCTATCGCATTGGGGAGGTCCATGTAGTTCATCCCGAGGAACGCCACCACGGTCCGCTCAACGATCCCCGTGCGCTGGAACAGCCCTGTGGAGAGGATGAACGTCATCGGTCCTTGGGCGATGCGTTCGCCGAACGGTCCGTCTTCGGAATACTCCTTATTGGTGTGGAGTTCGGTCCAGTCGCCGGTGAACATCGAGTGGAGGGCGAAATCCGTCTCCGTGACCGTGCGCCCGGCGCTCTCGAAGCGCTGACCCACGTCGAGATCCTCGAAGTAGTGTGGTTCGTAACTGTATGGCATACCCAATCATCGACGGTGTGGTATATGAAACCCACTGCTGATATCCCGCAATTTGCCTCCTTCGATCACATCCTCGCTTTCGTTCCGACCGCACTCCCGACGCCGCCGCGACTATTCGGTCGGGACGAACTTCACGCCGTAGCGCGCGATCCCCTCCTGTTCGTAGATCCGACGGACGACCGCCCGGAGCTTGTCGCCGATCGCCACCGATTCGGGATCGCAGTCAGTGAGCTGTGCCGGCAGCGTCGCATCGATCTCCTCAAAACCGACCACGACGACCCCGTAAGCTCCGTCACGGCGCTGCTGGGCGGCGAATTCCGGTGGCGCGCCACCCTGACCAACGACCGTTCGCGCCTTCACGATGCCGACGTTCGGCAGGTCGTACGGCTCGAACGCCGCCCGTGAGCCGCAGTTCGGACAGGCACCCTCTGGCGGGAACGCCACCGTCTCGCAGTCGGGACAGCGCCCGGCGCGGAGTCGGTAGCGCTGGCCGAGACTCTCGCGCCACGTCGGGAGGCTGACGCGTGCGCCGCCGCCAGCAACCTCTTCCTCGTCGAGCACGCCGCGCTTGCGGAGGGCGTTCGTGTACGAAATCCGCTCGCCACTGGGAATCTCTCCATCAGCGAGCCCCGCGGTGTCGAGGCCGCCATCGAGGACGAACGCCGCTCCCGCGCCGCCGCTGCCGAACGCGCCCACGAGCGTCCGGTCGTTCGCGTCGGCACCCCCGAGCGCGCGAGCCAGCCCCAGGAAGACGGTGGCCGCGCCGGCATCGCCCACCCGATCGACGACGGTGCCGCGCTCGATCGCCTCGTCGTCGATCGGGAGGTCGCCCGCGATACGGCTCGGCATCCGCGCGTCGGGCTGGTGGAGCGCGGCGTGCGCAACGCGCTCGATGTCGTCGATCCCTGCGGCAGCTCCGGCCACGCATTCGCGGATCGCGTCCCGCTCGTACGTCGTGACGCCGATCGACTTCACCTCCTCCGAACCACGCTCGCGATAGCGGAGCCCCGGATACTCGTCGGTGTGCCATGCCCGTTCGGGGACCCCGACAGCGGCGTCGTCGGCGACGAGAAATGCGACCGCGCCGGCACCCCAGCCGTCGGCCGGATCGCCGGCGGGGCAGTCCGATATGACCACGAGCGCCGATCCGTCGGCGTCGATCGCCCGTGAGAGTGCCTCGGCACCGGCGAGCGTGCTTCCCGTGTGCTCGCTCGTTTCCACGTTCCGTCCCAGCCCGAGCGCGCGGCCGAGTCGCGGCGCGAACAGCCCTTCGTCGAGCAGTGGTGTCGTGCTCGCGAGGGCGACGTGTTCGATCGCCTCGCGCTCGGCACTCGTCTCGAACAGTTGCTCGGCCGCCGCGATAGCCATGGTGAACGCGTCCTCATCGGCTCCGGGCACCACCATCTCTCGGTGCGGGCTTCGGCCCCATGCCTCTTCGACCGCCTCACCGGCGAGTCGATATTGCGGGAGGGAGACCGCGGCGGCGTCGATTCCCCTCATCGCGCTCCTCCCACGTCCGTGCGTTCGAGAACCGTCACCGTGGCTCCGCCGCCGCTTCCGCCGACGTTGTGGGCAAGGCCGATCTCGGGCGAATCGACCTGGACGTGCGCGGTGCCCTGCAGCTGCTCGAACAGCTCGACGAGCTGTCCGGTACCGGTCGCGCCGATCGGATGACCCTTCGATTTCAGACCGCCGGATGTGTTGACGGGCAGTTCGCCGTCGGGATCGGTCCGTCCGTCGTCGAGGAGTATCCCTGCCTCGCCGCGCTCGCAAAAGCCGAGGTCCTCGTAAGCTAGCAGTTCGGCGATGGCGAAGCAGTCGTGGACCTCGGCGACATCGACGTCTCCTGGGCCGATGCCGGCGCGCTCGTAGGCACGCTCGGCGGCAGCTGCACTCGCCGGGATCGAGGTGAGAGTGTCTCGCTCAAACAGACCGACACGACCGCTCGCCGCACCGACGCCCGCGACGCGAACGGGTGCGAACTCTTCGGCGACGTCCTCCGAAACGACCAGCACGGCGCTCGCCCCGTCGGAGATCGGACAGCAGTGATAGCGGTTGAGGGGCTCGGCCACCGGCGGCGCGTTCGTCGCGTCGTCCATCGAGCAGGCGAACCCGAGATGTGCGTTCGGGTTCTCGGCACCGTTGGCGTGATTCTTGACCGCGACCCGTGCAAGTGCGTCCGGGTCCGTGTCGTATTCGTGGAAATAGGCGTTCGCCATCTGGGCGTACACTCCCGCGAACGTCGTCCCGCTGAGGCGCTCGTACTCGGTGTCGCCGCTCACGCCGAGCCACCACCGGGTCTGATCGGCGCTCGTGTCGGTCATCACCTCGTAGCCACCCGCGAGAGCGACATCGGCCCGGCCCGACTGCACGGCCGTGACCGCCGACCGGAACGCGTAGCCGCCGGCCGCACAGGCGTTCTCGACGCGCGTCGTCGGAGTCGTGTGGAGACCGACGTGTTCGGTGACGGCCGGCGCGCTCAGACCGATCTGACGGCCGCCGACGCCGAGCGTTCCGAGGAAGGCTTCGTCGATGCGGTCGGGATCGAATCTCCCACTGGTGCTGTCGAGCGCGCGCTCGAAGGCCGTCTCGAACAGCGAGCGGTAGGTCGCGTCCGGGAACGAGCCGAACGGCGACTGGGCCGCACCGACGACGTATGCATCGCGCATGCGAACGGTATCGCCGCGGATCGGTAAAACCGCTCGGTGGGGTCAGCCCTGGACGCGACCCGTCGTCGACAGTTCGTCCTTTTCCACCCCGGCGTTCGTCGGCCAGCCACGGTATCGGCGACTCGCCGCGCCGATCGTCGCGCCGGCGAGCAGCCAGAACGCCGCGTTGCCGACCGTCCAGTGGTAGGCCGCCATCCACGAGGAGTAGGCGTGGAAGGTGGCCATCGAACAGAGCATGGCGATCCACAGCAGGCGCTCGATGCCGTCAGTGCTCACGATCAGCCGGAAAGCGACGAACGCCACGGCGAGAGCGGCGAGGAGATAGAGGCCACCGCCGACGAACCCCGTCGCGGCGAGGTTCGACAGGATGGTGTTGTGAACGCCGAGATCCGCCGGCAGCCCATAGCGCTCCGAGAACACGTAGAAGTTCTTCCCGCCGATGCCGAACAGCGGATATTTGACCGCGAGCTGGATCGCCGTGACGTACTCCTCGATCCGTATCGCGAGCGTATCGGTGCGGAAGATCGACGTGTCGCCGTCACCCGATTGGAGGACGAACAACAGCACGCGGGCGATGACCCCCCAGACGGCGATCGCGACAACGCTGGCGGACGCCGTCACGGCGATCGAATGGCGTCGCTTCGCGGTGACGAGCAGCCAGAGAGTGAGACATGCGCCGAAACCGAGTCCGAGCAGGATGAGCGTCGCCCAGCCGGCATCCGTGTCGGCGACGCGGATCGAGAGCACCGAAACGACGGCCGCGGCCGCGACGAACGGCGAGAGCCACGCACGCCGGATCGCGACGGCGACCGCGAGTGGGAGCGCGAGCAACAGCACCATTACCAGTTCGCGGCCGTGGCCGACGAACCCGCCCGCGTAGAAGCCGGTCGCGATCTCGAACGAGCCGAGCACGAACGAGCGCAGATAGCGGTCGGGCGGCTCGCCGAGAAACGGGAAGCCGAGCATCCCCTCGTTGACGATCTGTGCGAGCGAGAGCAGCAGGTTGCCCGCGACGGCGATGAGAAACGGGTAGACGACACAGCGGATGTCCGATCGGTGGACGATCAGCGCGGCGACGGCGAACACGACGAGATTGCGCAACTGCTCGATGGCGTACATGACACCGGCCCCCGACGAGCCCCCGTTGGCGACGAGGCCGGCGACGAACGCCCAGACGACGAACGCGATCAGCCCGAACGTCGCGATCGACCGCCCGTTGAACCCCACCGACGGTCGGTCGTCGAGAAACTCGTAGAGGAGGACGAACAGCAGCGGGACGGTGACGACGTCGGCGGCCATCACGTCGATCATCGCGATGCCGGGACCCTCGACGAGCGTCGTGGAGATGTCAAACAGTGTGAGGACGATGGCGGCGCTCGCGAGCCCCGCGAGGGCATGTCCGCTCGCGAACACGACCGCGAGATAGCAGAGACCGGCGACGACGACGAGCACCGGGGTCGGGAGACCGCTTGCCGCGGCGACCACGGGCACGCAGACGGCGATCAGTGTGGTCAGCAGTAGTGCCGTCCACACGTAGGTCCGCACTTCGCTTTCGCCGACCGCCAGGGCGTTGTCCGCCGTCCCGAATCGCTCGGCGAGATGTCCACTCACGTCTGTACTCTGACAATATAGGTCGCATCCCCACATACATCTATCGGTTTTCGGAGTTATGTCGCGGCGACGATCGAACCGCCTTTATCCGGGGCCCGTGGCCGGTCGAACATGGACCCCTCGGTCGCGCTGTCGCTCATCGTCGGAATCCTGCAGGGTATCTTCGAGTGGCTGCCGATATCGAGCGAGGGGAACATCACGCTGTATCTGACGGTGGTCGAAAACGTCTCGCCGGCGGTCGCCGTCCAACTGTCGCTCTTTCTTCATGCCGGCACCGCGCTCTCGGCGCTCGCCTACTACCGCGACGAGGTCGCGGCCCTGCTCGGCGAGATTCCAAACTGGCGACCCGATCGGGCGTTCGACCGCGATCGCTCCGAACTCACCTTTCTGGTCGTCGCCACGCTCGCAACCGGTGTCGTCGGACTGCCCGCGTACGTGGTGCTCGAAGAGGTCGTCAGCCAGCTCGCGGGCGGGGCGTTCGTCGCGCTCATCGGTGCCCTGCTGATCGTGACGGGTCTGGTCCAGCGCGGGGTCGAGGGCCGTGGCGGACGGCGCGGGACGCCGGACCTCATCGATGCGGTACTCGTCGGCGGGCTCCAGGGATTGGCGATCCTGCCGGGCGTCTCCCGGTCGGGAACGACCGCGAGCGCGCTCCTCCTGCGGGGTCACGACGGTCCGTCGTCGTTCCGACTCTCCTTTTTGCTCTCGATCCCGGCGGCACTCGGCGCGGGGGCGATCACGACGCTCAGCGACGGGATCCCGGCGATCTCGCCCGCGATGGCTGGCGTCGCGCTCCTGACGAGCGCGGTCGTCGGCTACCTGACCATCGACGCGCTGATGCGACTGGTCGAACGCGTCTCGTTCTGGCTGGTCTGTGTCGGGCTCGGGTCGCTCGCAGTGATCGGCGGTGCTGGCGTCTTCCTCGTCTGACCGAGTGGCTATTTCACCGTCCGGATCGCAGGCATCCCATGCCCACCTACCGCCCGGTGTCCGACGACCGGATCGACGAGTTTCGGGCGATCCAGCAGTACGCCTTCAGCCTCGCCGAGCCGACGGAGCCCGTCGAGAGCGTCGACGAGCTTCCGCGACGGGCGACACTCGGCGCGCGCCGCGGTCTCTTCGACGGCGGGGAACTGCTCTGTACCGGTACTCATCACTGGTTCACGACCACGGTGCGCGGCGGCGAGCATCCGCTGGCGGGGCTCGCGGGTGTCGCCACGCCACCGGAGAACCGCCGACAAGGGCTGATCGCACGGCTGCTCAGCGAATCGCTCGCCGAGTACCGCGAGCGCGGTCAGTATCTCTCGGCGCTCTGGCCGTTCGAGTACGCCTTCTACCGGCAGTACGGCTGGACACAGGCCGGCACCACCGCGATCTACGAGTGCGATCCGGAGGCGCTCGCCTTCGCGGCCGAAACCGAACGCGACGGGGAGTTTCGGCGACTCGACGCCGACGATTTCGAAACGATGGACCCGGTGCTCGCGGCCGCCGGCGAGGGCGTCTCGCTCTGGATGCGCCGCAGCGAGGAGTGGTGGCGCGATCGGGTCTTCACCGGTCGCGAGAACGACCCCTACGTCTACGGCGTCGAGCGCGATGGCGACCTCCGAGGATACGTCGTCTACCACGTCGATGCCGACGACGGGCGCACGATGCGGGTCAAGGAGTGCAACGCGATCGACAACGCGGCATTCCTCGATCTCCTGCGATTCCTGTTCTACCACGATTCACAGGTCGAGCGCGTCCGCATCCGTGGCCGAGCCGACTGGCCGCTGGCCGATCTCGCCGACGATCCCCGTGCCATCGACTGCGAACTGGTTCCCGACGGGATGGTCCGCATCGTCGACGTCGAGCGTGCGCTCGCTGCTCTCGACTATCCCACCGCTGCCGAGGGACGCGTCGTTCTCTCGGTCGAGGACCCGACCGCCGCGTGGAACGACGACACGTTCGCGCTCGCGGTACGGAACGGAGAGGCGACCTGCACTCCGGTCGACGAATCACCGGATGCACGCATCGCGATCACGACGCTCTCACAGCTGTTCGTCGGTCATTTCTCGGTCGAACACGCGAGGATGGCTGGCGATCTCACCGTCGAATCAGGTGAGGTGGCGGCACGTCTCGCAGCGATGTTCCCACAACGAGAAGTGATCCTTAGTGAAGACTTCTGAGCCGGGAGTAGTTACCTACTGGCGCTGGCTGTAGATCAGGTTGCGCTGGACGGCGTTCGCACCCTCGTAGATGACGGGCACCCGGCAGTCGCGGTAGACACGCGCGATGCGGTTCTCGGTCAGCACCGAGCGTCCGCCGTGGAGCTGCATGCCGGTCTCGGCACAGTCGACGGCCGCTTCCGTCGAGTTCGCCTTGGCGAGAGCGGCCCAGTAGCCCGCGTTGTTCTGGTTGGCGACCTTCTCGGCGGCGCGCCAGTTGAGCGCGCGAGCGCTCTCGAACTCGATGAGCATGTCCGAGAGATCGTGCTGGACGGCCTGGAACTCGCTGATCTCGCGGTTGAACGCGTCGCGGTCGTGGACGAACTCCCATGCCTCCTCGATGGCCGCCGCGGCGAGCCCCAGTCCGTGACCGCCGACGACGACGCGACCGTGGTTGAAGAACTCGGCGAGCATGTAGAAACCGGTACCCTCGTTGCCGATGAGGTTCTCCTCGGGGATCCGGCAGTCCTCGAAGAAGATGTGACCCTGTTTGGAGGCGCGAAAGCCCATCTTCTCGGGGATATGCTCGGCCTCGTAGCCCGGCGCGTCCGTCGGCACGATGAACATCGAGTAGTTCGAGTAGCGGTCGTCGGAATCGCCGCTCTTGGCGTAGACGGTGAGCCAGTCGCCCTCGACGGCGTTGCCGACCCAGTATTTCTCGCCGTTCAGCACCCACTCGTCGCCGTCCTTCTCGGCGGTGGTCTGCATCCCGGCGAGGTCGCTGCCGGTCTGGGGTTCCGAGACCGCTAATCCAGTGATCTGCTCGCACTCGGCGACCGGCCGGAGATACTCCTCGTGTTGATCCTCGTTGCCGTATTTCTCGACGATCTCCGCGCCGAAACTCGCCAGCTGGAGCGTGAGTGCGATGCCCGCGTCAGCCCTGTAGAACTCCTCGCCGATGGCGAGCATCTGCTCCAGATCGAGGTCGCACCCGCCGAGTTCCTCGTTGATGTCCTGAGCGACCAGCCCCGCCTCCTGTCCGGCTTCGAGGATCTCCCAGGGATACTCGCCCGTCCGGAAGTACTCCTCGGCGTTCGGGGCGATGTGTTCGTCGGCGAACTCGCGAGCGTCCTGCTTGACCTCGTGAGCGTGTTCGGGAACGATCGACTCGTCCAGTAGCTCCATGTCCGTCGGTCGGGAGCGCGACGCAAATAACTCGTGTAAACCGGCAACGAGTCACGGAGAGTTGTCGGTCAGTCGCTCTCGGGCGCGGCCTCCTCCGGTGCCTTGCCCGCGATCAACGACTCGTCCGAATATTCCTCGCGAAGGTCCTTCTTCGAGAACTTCCCGGTGGCGGTCTTCGGCACTTCGTCGATGAACAGCACGTCGTCTGGCACCCACCACTTCGGGTAGTCCTCGGCGACGAGATCGATCAGCTCGTCCTTGAGCGAATCGCGCTCCTCGCCGGCGACGACGAAGGCGACGGGGCGCTCCTGCCACTTCTCGTGGGGCACCCCCACGACTGTCGCCTCGCTCACGTCGTCGTGGGCCATCAGCGCGTTTTCGAGTTCCACACTTGAGATCCACTCGCCGCCGGATTTGATGACGTCCTTCGCTCGATCGACGATCTCGATGTAGCCGTCGGGATCGACGCTCACCACGTCGCCGGTCTTGAGCCAGCCGTCCTCGAAGTCCTCGGCGTTCGCCTCGGGTCGCTCGAAGTATTCGGTCGTGACCCACGGCCCGCGGACCCAGAGCTCACCGAACTCCTCGCCGTCCCAGTCGATCTCGTCGTCGTCCTCGTCGATGACTTTGAACTCCAGTCCGGGCACCATCAGTCCCTGTTTGGCGCGCTTGGCGTAGCGATCGGTGTCGTCCCACTCGTCCATCCCGTTCTTGAGCCGTGCGACCGAGCCGATGGGGCTCATCTCGGTCATCCCCCACGCGTGGAGCACGTCCACGCCCAGTTCGTCGAACCGTCGAACCACGGACTCGGGGGCGGCGCTCCCGCCGATGATGACCTGTTCGAGCGAGGAAAGATCGACCTCGTTGCTCGGCTTGGCAACTCTACGGTACGCTCGCTGACTGGTCAGCGAGCAGTAAGTCATGAGACCGAACGGCGGTTGTCGGTGTAGTCCTGANCTCGGCTTGGCAACTCTACGGTACGCTCGCTGACTGGTCAGCGAGCAGTAAGTCATGAGACCGAACGGCGGTTGTCGGTGTAGTCCTGATGTTTTCGTCCTGTGCTCGGTGTTACTCGTCTTCCGCCGTGGTTCGAACAAGCTCTCTCGACGTTTGAGCCAGCATTCTCCGACAGCCGTAACGTCGATTCGTTCAAACACCTCGTAAGCGCGCTGATTCACAGTGAAACGCAGTGGACCGTGAGTGGACTCTCCGAAGGGATTTCGCGTCCTGACGTGGACGCGAAATCCCGTAGAGCCTACGACTACTTCTTCGGTGGTGCCAACTGGTCGGCCACCGATCTCGCCCAGTTCCACGCTGAGTACGTCTTCGACCAGCTCCAGGTCGGTGCTGGTGACGACGTTCTCCTCCACATCGACGATACGTTCGCTCCCAAAACCGGCGACGCCACCGATGGCGTCGCCCGGTTGTACAATCCCGTCGCTGCCGAGACCGAACTAGGCAACAAGATCGTTACTTCCTGTCTCCAGATCGGCGACGTCTATGTTCCGTACCTTGCGCGGATGTACGTTCCAGAGGATCTCGCACCGAATTTCGACGAGCCGTTCAAGAAAAAGACCGAGATCGCCGTCGAAGAGATCGTCACGCCGCTCCAGCTGCCGGCTGGAGCGGCTCTTACCGTCGTTTTTGATTCTGCGTACTACGGCGACGAGAGAGTGGCCACGATCCAAAATCAAGGTCATGACGTCGTTTGTCGGCTGAAATCCGACAAACACGTCTCACCACAAGGTGTTGTCTGGACCCAACGCGTCGACGCCTTCGCGTCGACGCTGGAGTACGAATCGACGACGATCACCGTTCGTGGGAAGGAGAAAACCTACGACGTTGCGAGCGAGGTCGTCGAAATCGAAGGCGTCGGTCCAGTGAAGGTCGTCGCGAGCAAGACCGAGGACACGATTCGGCACTACTTGAGTACGGATCTCGGCCGGTCAGCGGCCGAGATCCTCGAACTCATCGAGCAGAGGTGGAACATCGAGACGGTCCACGAGGAATCGAACGCGAAGTTCGGCTTCAAGCAGTACCAACTGGAGCGAAAACAGGCGATCGAGCGCTACCTCCAGTTAGTGTTTCTCGCATGGACGCTGGTAACGTTCGCTGAACGGGCGAACGTGGCGTTCTGGGACGAACGAGGCGGACTGAGCGTCCGCCTCGATCATGCCAAAGAAGCGTACCTCGTGGAGACGTTGCTCGAAATCAACGACAGGGTTGCCCCGTCGCTCCCACGAGCGGAGCGACGGGAGCAACTGCATGAACTGGTNTACCTCGTGGAGACGTTGCTCGAAATCAACGACAGGGTTGCCCCGTCGCTCCCACGAGCGGAGCGACGGGAGCAACTGCATGAACTGGTACGTGAGTTCTCGTGGTCTTCTCTTGCGATTTCGTTTATTCCAGCCGTCAAAGTATATACTCGATTGAATTATTGGTGTGGTTTCTATTGATGGTTAGTTCGTAGATCCAGTTATGATGAACCGAATGCGAAACTTCTGAGGATTTTAGCCACAATCCACTGAGTCAAACGATCTTGCCAAGCCGAGNTTCGTAGATCCAGTTATGATGAACCGAATGCGAAACTTCTGAGGATTTTAGCCACAATCCACTGAGTCAAACGATCTTGCCAAGCCGAGCTCGTTGTCGGTCATGTATTCGAGCAGTCCCAGCCACACCGTGGGGACGCCCGCCGTGATCGTGACGCCTTCCTCCTCGATGAGGTGAGCGAGATCGGCGGGATCGGGCGATGGGCCAGGATAGACGTGTTTCGCGCCCGCCGCGGTCGCCGTGAAGGGCATCCCCCACGCGTTGACGTGGAACATCGGGACGACCGGCATCACCACGTCGGTGTCGTCGAGGCCCAACCCTTGGGGCGTGATCGTCGCCATCGTGTGCGACCAGAGCATCTGCTGAGTGTACTCGACGCCCTTCGGCTTGCCGGTGGTGCCCGAGGTGTAACACATCCCGGCCGGCCGATCCTCGGAGAGCGTCGGCCAATCGTACTCGTCGCTCCGACCCGCGATGAACGACTCGTAATCGGTCGCGTCGAGGTCCGTTTCCGGTACCGTCTCGCCCATCACGACGAACTGCTCGATCGAGGCGAACGCATCGGGATCGGCCGCGCCGGCGAGCTTCTCCAGGAGAGACGGATCGACGAACAGGAGCTCGTCGCTCGCGTTCTCGACGATGAACTGGATGTGTTCGTCCGGCAACAGCGGGTTGATCGTGTGGAGCTGCCGGCCCGAGTCGGGCACGCCGAAGTACGTCTCGAAGTGGCGGTGGTGGTTCCAACAAAAGGTCCCCACGCGTGCGTCGTCACTGATTCCGGCCTCGTCGAGGGCGTTCGCCAATCGGGCGACGCGCCCGCCGAATTCGGCGTAGTCGTAGCGTTCGATTCCGTCATGGGTGCGCGAGACGATCTCGACGTCGGGATACATGCGCTCGGCGCGCCACAGGAACGGTCGCAGGGTCTGGTCGGTGCCTCCTGGCATACGTTCACAGTACGACCGCTCGGTAATGATTCTTCCCCACGGTAGCACGTCACGTGTTTCCAAAATGATGGAAAGCGAAGCGAACCAGAGAGTTCAGCGCCACTTTATCGAACAGCCGCGCGAGGGGCGGAACTGCTGGTCGACGGGGACGCCCCCGAGCACCGATTCGATCGCTCCGGCCATCTCGAAGCCTGCCTCGCCCGACGGCCGCTGGTCGGGGCCGTGGGCGTCGTCGAAACGACCGTGGTAGGCGAGTTCGAAGCCCGCATCGCCGTTGCGAAAGAGGAACGGATCGGGGGTACAGACCGCGCCGTAGGCCCGTGCCACGTCCTGGGATTCGTCGCGCAGGTAGGCATCGTAGTCGACGGTGCCGTCGGCGACGAGCTCCTGCATTCGCTCGAAGGAGTCGTCGGGATACTCCTCGGCGTCGTTCGGGTTGATGCCGACGACGGCGACGTCGTCGTAGAGGGCGGTGAGTTCGTTGAGCGTCTCCATCTTCGCCTGTGCGTAGGGACAGTGGTTACAGGTGAAGACGACGAGCAGTGCCCGATATTCGTCGAAGTCGCCGAGTGTGTGCGTTTCGCCGTCCGCACCGGGCAGTTCGAAATCGGGGGCCGTGTCGCCGCGTTCGAGTTCGCGCGTGGACTCTTCGAGGACCATGCGGGCCGCACGACCGCGAGGGCTAAAGGTTCGACGAACCACACGACGCCACCATTGGAGCGTGATCCGAGACAGGTTTTTCTCGCTCCGGCGGCATTCGAGCACAACGAAGATGTCAGAGGCGATGTCGGTGCTGATGGTCGACGACGAACCGGCGGTCGCCGACCTCGCCAGCACCTCTCTCGAACGGATCGACGACAGGCTGACAGTCACGACCGAGACGGATGCCGAAGCGGCGCTCGACGCGCTCGCGGAAGCGGGGGTCGACTGTGTCGTCAGCGACTACCGCATGCCAGGAATGGACGGGATCGCGCTGCTCGAACGGGTGCGCGAGCGCCATCCGAACCTCCCCTTCATCCTCTTCACCGGCGAGGGCGGCGAGGGGGTCGCGAGCGAGGCCATCTCGGCCGGCGTCACCGACTACCTCCGGAAGGGGACGGGCAGCGAACGGTACGAACTGCTCGCCAACAGCATCACCAATGCCGTCGAGAGCTACCGTGCCGAGCGCGCGCTCGCCGAATCCGAACGGCTCTATCGCTCGCTCATCGACGCCACGCCGGACGCGGTGGTGATCGCCGACGCAGGAACGGGACGGATCGTCGAGACGAACGACGTCGCTGCGACGCTGTTCGGTCGCCCGCGCGAGGAGCTCGTCGGCATGGATCAGACGGTGCTCCATCCCGCCGACCAGCGGGAGCGCTATCGCGACCTGTTCGAACAGCATGCCGCGTCGTCGAGCATCGACGCTGCCCGGTTCGGCGACGGCTCGGCGGTATTGATCGAAACCGCCGCCGGCGAGACGATACCCGTCGATCTCAGAGCACGCACTGTCGAGATGGACGATCGTACGCTCCTCCATGGCGTGTTCAGGGAGCGCTCGACGCGGACCGAACGCGACCGCGACCGGGAACGCGCCATCACCGACGGCTTTTTCGAGGTGCTGCCGGATCCGGCCTATGTTCTCGATCCCGACGGCACGATGGTTCGCTGGAACGGGGAGTTCGCGTCCGTCGTCGGCTACGACGACACGACGATCGCCGAAACGGACTATTCCGAGTTCGTCCCCGATGCGGATCACGACCGCATCGGCGAGCGCATGCAGGAAATCCTTCGAACGGGCGAGAGCGCCGTCGTCGAGTCGGCGCTCGTGACGAACGCCGGCGAGACGATCCCCCACCAGTTCAGCGGCGCGCGCGTTCCCCTCGGCGACGGCTACGGCATCGTCGGCGTCGGGCGCAACGTCGTCGAGCAGCGCCGCCGCGAGCGGGCAATCGGGGCGCTTCACGAGGCGACGCGGCGGTTCGTGGCCGCCAGGGATGCCGACGGGATCGCCGACGCCGTCACGACGACGATCGAGGAGATCCTCGGCTTTCCGATCGCCGTGGTACGGCTGCACGACGACGAGCGCGACAGCCTCAATCCCGTTTCCGTGACCGCTGCGACGCGTGAGCGTCTCGGCGAGCGGCCGCGCTACGCGCGCGGCGAGGGGTTCCCGTGGCGAGCGTTCCGTGCCGGCGAGGCGATCGTCGTCGGCGAGGCGAACGCACCCGACGACGGCATTCCGCTGCGCCATCGGCTCTACCTCCCGCTCGGCGACCACGGCACGATCACCGTCGCCTCGCCCGACGAGTCGTTCGACGACAGCACCGTCAGACTCGCGCGCGTGCTCGCGGCGAATGCCGAGGCGGCGCTCGACCGTCTCGAACGCGAGGAGCGACTGCGTCGGTACGGCCGGATGCTCGACGCCGCCGGCGACATGATCTACACGCTCGACGCCGACGGGCGATTCGAGACGGTCAACGACACGCTCGTCGCGGAGACGGGCTACGCTCGCGAAGAGCTCCTCGGCGAACCCGTCTCGATGCTGCTCGATGAGGACGACATTGCACTCGGCCGGTCGGTGATCCAGCGGCTGCTCGCCGACGGTGCCAACGCCGTCAGCGATTCCTACGATGCGACCGTCCGCACCGCCGACGGCGACTTCATCCCGTGTGAGATCCAGCTCACGGTGTTGGAGAGCGACGCCGGCTTCGCGGGCACCGTCGGCGTCGTCCGGGACATCACGGCCCACAAGCGTCACGAGCGACTGCTCGAAGCGCTCCACGACGCCAGCCGGGAGATGATGACGGCCACCACACGGCGCGAGGTCGCCGACGTCGCGGTCGAAACCGCTGCCGACGTGCTCGACATGGAGCTGAACGGTATCTGGCTCCACGAGGCGGGCGAACTTCGGCCGGTAGCGATCTCCGAGGCCGGTACGGAGCTGTTCGACGCGCTACCGACCTTCGCCGGCGACGAGAGCCTCGCGTGGTCGGTCTTCGAGTCCGGCGCAATGCAGCAGTACGACCGCGTCGACCGTGCTTCCGGCGCTCACAACCCGAACACACCGATCAGAAGCGAGCTGCTGTTGCCGCTCGCCGACCACGGGGTGTTGACCGTCGGCGCGACCGAACCGGGCGTGTTCGACGATCGCGACGTCTCGCTGGCGAAACTGCTCGCGGCGAACACCGAGGCGGCGCTCGAACGCGCCGAACGCGAGCGCGAACTCGTCGTCGAGCGCGATCGCCTCACGGCGCTGTTCGAGAACGTGCCCGACGCGGCGCTGCGCTACGAACTGGTCGACGGCGAACCGATCACCAGACGGGTGAACGAGCGCTTCGAGACGGTGTTCGGCTACAGCGCGGCGGAGATCAGGGACGAGAACGCCGGCGATTACATCGTTCCGTCGGATCGCGAGCCGGCCATCGAGCCGATCGACGCGGCGCTCGCCGACGGCGAGAGCCGCCAGACGACCGTCCGCCGGCTGACGGCCGACGGCGTGCGCGACTTCCTGGTGCACATCGCTCCGCTTGAACCCGGCGGGCGCAACGGCGGCTACGCCATCTACACCGACATCACCGATCAGAAGCGCCGCGAGCGCGATCTCGAACGCCAGAACGAGCTGTTGGACGGGTTCGCGAGCGTCATCTCGCACGACCTCCGCAACCCGATGGGCGTCGCGCGCGGCCGGCTCGAACTCGCCGAGGCCGATCACCACTCGGAGCATCACGACGCGGCGCTGTGGGCTCTCGACCGGATGGACACGCTCATCGAGGACGTGCTCACACTGGCCCGTCAGGGACGGGTCATCGACGACCCGGAACCCGTCGAACTCGCGAGCACGGCCGAGCGGGCGTGGCGGACGGTCGACGGCGCGGACGCGACGATCGACGTCGAGCTTTCGGGGACGGTCGCGGGCGATCCCGACAGGCTGACGCGGCTGTTCGAGAACCTCTTTCGCAACGCGATCGATCACGCCGGCAACGATGTCCACGTCACCGTCGGCACGACCGAGACGGGCTTCTTCGTCGCCGACGACGGCCCCGGCATTCCCGACGGTGAGGGCGAGCGGATCTTCGAGCACGGCTACTCGACCAGCGAGTCAGGCACCGGACTGGGACTGATGATCGTCCGGAGAATCGCCGACGCACACGGCTGGACGGTCTCGGCCACCGATGCGGCCGACGGTGCTCGCTTCGATGTCCGTACCGTGGACGACGGGTGACGGCTACTGACGGCGCAGCGATAGCAGTGAAACTATCGGTTTGTCGGCATACTGTTTTTTGTTTATGCGCCCACTGTTGTATCGCAGACCGTGACCGAACGGATGGATGGCGAGGACGAGGTTCGCGTGCTCTTCGTCGACGACGAGCACCACGTCGTCGAGCTGGCAGCGACGGCGCTCGAACGCGCGGGCGAGGGGTTCGTCGTCCACACCGAGACGAGCGGCGCGGCGGCGCTGTCACATCTCGACGAGGCACGCGTCGACTGCGTCGTCAGCGACTACCGCATGCCGGGAATGGACGGACTCACGCTGCTCGAACGGGTACGCGAGGAGTATCCGAACCTCCCCTTCGTTCTCTCGACTGGCGAGGGCAGCGAGGACGTAGCGAGCGAGGCCATCTCGGCCGGTGTCACCGACTATCTCCAAAAGGGTGGCGGGCTCGATCAGTACACGGTGCTCGCCAACCGCATCGGGAACGCGGTCGCCCAGCGACGTGCCGAGCGCCGCCTCGAAAGCCAGCGCGACGAACTGGCGACGCTCGATCGCATCAACGTCGTCATCCAGGACATCGTCCGTGGGCTGGTGGCGGCGGCGACGCGCGAGGAGATTGCGGCCACGGTCTGTGAGCGCATCGCGGCCGCCGAGCTGTACGAGTTCGCATGGATCGCCGAGCGCGACGCCGGCGGCGAGTTCGCCGTCCGGAGCGGTGCCGGCGTCGACACCGATGCCGTCGAGATCGCGGCTACGGACGGCGGCACGGCGCGGCTGCCCACTGAACTGCCCGAGACGGACGTCGTGGAAGTCTTCGAGAACGGTGGGGGCCCGTGGCAGACGGACGGCGAGATGACGGGCCCGGTGGCGGCCGTCCCGCTCTCGTACAACGAGGTGGTCTACGGCGTGCTCGTGGTCGCGGCGACGCGGCCCGACGCCTTCTCGGAGCGCGAGCGCGCCGGCTTCGCCGTGCTCGGCGAGGTGGCCGGCTTCGCCATCGACGCCGCACAGAACACGAAGCTGCTGCTGTCGGACACGGCGCTCGTGCTCGAACTCCGTGTCGTCGACGAGGCGGCGTTCCCGACGACGCTGACGCGCCGCCTCGACTGTCGGTATCTCGTCGACGGGGTCGTGCCGGCCGGCGACGGGATCGTCCTCCAGTACGTCACTGTCGAGGGTGCCGATCCCGATCGTGTGCGCGAGCTCGCCCGGGAGTCGTCGGTCGTCGAGGACTGCCGACTCGTCAGCAGCCACGACGAGGGTGGCGTCTTCGAGATCGCGACGCGGGAGTCGCCGGTCAACAGCATCGTCGCCGCCGGCGGCACGATCGACGAGTGGTTCGTCGAGGACGGCGACGGAACGATGGTCGTCGCGGTCGCTCCCGAAACCGACGTGCGGACGATGATCACCGCGTTCGAGCACGCCCATCCGGGATCGGAACTGCTCTCGAAACACACCGTCGATCGATCGGACGACGCGACCGCTCGACAGGCGGTCGACGAGCGCCTCACCGACAAACAGCGGGCGGCGCTGCGGGCGGCGTATTTCGCGGGCTACTACGAGTGGCCGCGCCGATCGACCGCCGAGGAGATCGCCGATTCGATGGGCGTCTCCTCGCCGACGCTGCACAACCACCTCCGGAAGGCCCAACAGCAGCTGCTCGTCGCCTTCCTCGGCGAGGAGTAGCGACGGAACGCTTTTGTCCCATGGCGCTGGCGTCGCTGTATGGACATCCGCGCGGAACTGCTCTCCTTGCTCCGTGAGAACGCGCGCTACACGACCGCCGATCTCGCGCGCATGCTCGGGGTCGACGAGAGCGAGGTCGCCGAGCGCATCGAGAGCCTCGAAGACGAGGGCGTCCTCAAGGGCTATCAGGCGGTCGTCGACTGGCGACGGACGGACGAGGAGCCGGTGCGCGCGCTGGTCGAGTGCAACGTCACGCTCGATCGCGAGACGGGCTACGACGACATCGCCGCGCGGCTCGTCGGATTTCCCGAGATCCAATCACTCAGACTCGTGAGCGGTGAATACGACTTTTCCCTGACCGTGGAAGCGGATTCGATGGGCGAGGTCTCCCGGTTCGTCTCCGAGAAGGTCGCACCCGTGCCCGAAATCACCCAGACGGTGACGCACTACCTGATGGAGTCGTACAAGGAGCGCGGCATCGAGTTCAGTAGCGATGGGGACGACGATCGGCTCTCGGTCTCGCCATGAAGATCTCCGAGCGCGTCGAACGCGTCCCGCCCTCCGGAATCCGGCGGTTTTTCGAACTCACCGAGGAGATGGACGACGTGATCTCGCTCGGTGTCGGCGAGCCGGATTTCACCGCGCCGTGGAGCGCACGCGAGGCGGCCATCGACTCGCTCGAACGCGGCCGGACCTCCTACACCGCCAACCGTGGGATGATGGAACTCAGGGAGGCCATCGCCGAGCGCTCGCGCGAGCGCTACGATCTCGACTACGATCCCGACGAGGAGGTGCTCGTGACCGCCGGCGCGAGCGAGGCCATCGACGTCGCCTTCCGCGCGTTCGTCGATCCCGGCGATCGGGTGGCGATCGCCCAACCATCGTACGTCTCGTACGTGCCGGGCGTGACCTTCGCCGGCGGCGAGCCCGTGCCGATCCCCACCAGGGAAGCGGACGATTTCGAACTCACTGCCGAGGCACTCCGCGAACACGGGGCCGCGGACGCCGAGGCGCTCGTCTTCTGCTATCCGAACAACCCGACGGGCGCGACGATGAGCGAGCGCGATCTCGAACCGATCGCCGCCTTCGCCCGCGAACACGATCTGACTGTGCTCGCCGACGAGATCTACGCCGACCTGACCTACGAGGGCGACCACGCCTCGATCGCGACCCTCCCGGGCATGCGCGAGCGCACGGTCGTCTTCAACGGTTTCTCGAAGGCCTACGCGATGACCGGCCTCCGGCTCGGCTACGCGCTCGCCCCGCCCGAGGCGATCACGGCGATGAACCGCGTCCACCAGTATTCGATGCTGTCGGCTCCAACGACGGCACAGCACGCTGCCATCGACGCCCTCGACAACTGCGAGGCACAGGTGAGAGAGATGCGCAGCCAGTACGACCGCCGCCGTCGGTTCGTGCTCTCGCGGTTCGACGAGATGGGCATCGACTGCTTCACGGCCAAGGGCGCGTTCTACGTCTTCCCCGAGAGCCCCTGGGAAGATGCCGAAGCGTTCGCCGAGACGCTACTTGACGCCGAGGGCGTGGCGGTCGTTCCCGGCGACGTGTTCGGTGCCGGCGGCGAGGGTCATCTCCGCGTCTCGTACGCCACGGGGATGAACGAGTTACGCGAGGCGATGGATCGGATCGAGCGGTTTCTCGACTGAGCGCGGTTCACAGACCTCGTACGTTACGGCAACAGTCAACTTCGAACATATCATCCGAGAGAGCTATCCAGCTGTCTTCCCCCCCCCCAATGGCCGTCTGTCGTTCTCGATTCCTACGGACCGTTCATCGGATCGACCCCGCCCGGTCCGACCGTCGTTTTCAGCTCTCCGTCGATATACACCTGTAGCGTGGCGTTGCCGTCGTTGGAGAACCCTTCGAGATACGGCCATTCGACGCTGTACGTGTCCTTGGCGTGATCGCCGGTGATACCCTTTGCCGTCGGGAAAATCCCGTCGTTTTCCGTGTTCACTATCGCATCCGTCTGCTCGGTGTCCTGGGCGGGATACGCACTTTCGCCGACACCGTTCGCGACGTACTGTGACGTCCCATCATCGATGGCTCGTATCGTGAGATTGTGAGTCGGGCCATCGTCGTCCGCCGTCGTGGTCGATGGGCTCGCGTTCCCGTTCGGCTCGTACGTCCCCTGCAGTTCCCCGTCGATGTACAGCTTGAGCGTTGCCGTCCCGTTGTTCACGACCCGCCCGACGCTTTCGGTTCGGATATCATAGGTGTCTGCGGCCCGCTCCCCGGTGATGCCCGTGGCGTAGGTCGCCGTGTCGTTTGCAACGACCGAGTCCGTTTTCTCGGTACCCGCTGCGGTCTTCGCGCCGTCTCCCACGCCGAAGATCGTATAGCTCGATGTCCCGTTGCCCACGGCCTCGATTTTCATCGTATGCACGTCCGATCGTCCATCCGCCGTCGCGGTCGGTGTCGCAGTTCGTGTTGCCGTCGCTGAGGACGTCGGTGCGGTCGTGGTATCGGACGTTTCGGTCGCTGTCGTCGCTGTGGTCGACGTTTCACTCGAACCGACGGTCGTCGCGTTCGCCACCGTTTCCGTCGGGGTCTCCGATTCCCGGATGACCGTCGGTGTCGCGGTCGATTCGTCGTCGTTTCTGGCGAGACTCGAACACCCGGCTGATACCACCAACATCACGAGGAGGACGGTACCAACTGACCGTTTCATGCCTCATCAACACGTGACCGGCATATAATCGTCCGGTCTCGGATCGTCGACTGTTGGAAATACGACAGCCGAGAGCGATGAAACTCTCGTGAACGATGGCATCACCCACGACGGATCGTCGACAGCCTGGAACGCGAGTCGTGTGTCCGCGTCGGCTACGCACCGCCGTAGACGGGAAGGAACTCGAAGAGCAGGAAGGAGGCGATCGCCGACAGCGATGGCGTGAGGATCCAGAGCATGACGACTCGCCCCGTGGCCGAGGGATCGAACAGTTCCTCCGAGGTGAGCTCGGTCGGTTCCTCGTCGCCGATCGGGCGGACGCGCTCGCCCGCTCCTGGGCCGTCGGCGGTGCCGGCGTTGCTCGTCCTCCCAGGTGTCTCGGCGGCGAGCGCACCCGTCGAGAGCGTCGCGCTCTCCTCTCCCTGGATGGCCGCCGACGCGGCGTCGGCGATCGTCGTCGTCCGCGTCGCGCGCCCCCAGCCGAGCCCGACGATACACATCGTCGCGCTGACCGCGAGGCTCGCCGGGATGCCGAGCTGTGAGAGCACCGAGATGATCGAGGCGCTCACGCTGGCGACGATGAGCGAGGCTAGAAGTGGGAGATCGGTGAGATCGTTGCCGATCGTGTCGAGCGTGCGCCGGGCGATCGTGAACGCGCCGACGCCGATGGCTCCGACGGCGAGCAAAACGCCCTGGTCGATCGTGATCGAACCGTTGCCGACCAGCGGTGCGACCGCGTTGGCGACGTTCGACGCGCCCGCGGAGAAGGCCATGTAACAGCTGATGGCGAGGACGATGGCGCTCCAGAACACCTCCTTCGGTCGGGTCGTCTCGGCGAGGCGCGGGAGCGGAACGGCCCCCGATCGATCGATCTCGAACAGGGCGTCGTCGGACCTGTCGAGGGCGAACCACGCGTCGAGATAGGGGTAGAGATACCGGCCGATGACCGCACAGACCCAGAACGCGAGCACGGGAGCGACCAGCCACCACGAGACGATCCGGCCCATCACCTCCCAGTCGAGCGTCCCGCTCGCGAGTCCCAGCCCCGCGATCGCGCCGACGGCGGTCATCGAGGTCGAAGCGGGGACGCCGAAGAGATTGGAGATGAGTAGCGCGAGCCCGACGAAAAAGAGCACGCCGACGCTCGCGGCGAGCGTGAACTGGCTCGACGGGACGATATCGCCGCCCAACGTCGCCACGACGTTGCGCCCGACCGTCCAGCCGCCGATGAGCGCGAACAGCGTGAACAGCCCGGCTGCACCCGTCTTCGAGACGAGACGGCTGCCGACCGCCGGCCCGAACGCCACGCCCGTCGAGGAACCGCCGATATTGAAGCCGACGAAGACTGCAACCGCGAGACCGACGAGAAGAAGGACCGTACTCATATCCGATACTAGCTCTGGCGTCGGGTAAACGGTATCGTTCTCGCCAGGCCGAGGGTTTTTGTGCGATACCGCGGCCATCGACTCCCAATGTCGGATAGTGGTGCAGATGGTAGTACGGACGACGGCGGCACGGGCGACGCTGGCGACGACGTGCGCGGCCGTCTCGCGGACGCGATCGACACCGCGACCGCCCTCGCGGGCGTCGTCGACGACCGAACCGTCGCGACGGGCCCCGACGACGAGGACGCGTTCTTCACCGGGTCGGATGGACGGACGACGATCGCGAACCGCTACGATCTCGAAAAGACCGTGTCGACCGGGCGCAAACGTCACTTCCGCGAGGTGACGCGCTACTGGGTCAACGAACCCTACGCGTTCGTCGTCATCTTCCACTCGACGCGCGAAAACGAGGGGAAATACTATCTCGTCGAACCACATCTCACCCCCATCGAGGCGGAGCTCAAGGAGTTCCTCACCGGGAAGCTGAAGACCGCGATCACGTATTCGGGCGAGGACAGCGCCATCCAGGACGACGACGCCGAACGCGCGGACGTCATCGAAGCCGTGACCGGGCGCTTGCTCGACAGATACGACCTCTACGACGGCTCAATTGCCGGCGCGGGGCGTTCAGGATTGATGTCGAAACTGAAGGGACTGTTCGGCGACGACCCGGACGACTCGCCGACGGAACGAGGGGTGTCGGGGATCGCCGCCCGGCCGGAGCCGGCGGTGGTCGACGAGGACGCGAAATCGCTCACCGAATACCAGGTCGAGAAGCTGCTCTACTATCTCAAGCGCGATTTCATCGGCTACGAGCGCATCGACGGCATCAAACACGACGTCAACGTCGAGGACATCTCGTGTGATGGCTACGACTCACCCGTCTTCGTCTATCACGCCGATCGCGAGCAGCTCATCACCAACGTCCACCACGGCGAACAGGATCTCGACGATTTCGTCGTGAAGCTCGCCCAGCGCTCGGGCAAGGGGATCTCGAAACGCCAGCCACAGGTCGACGCCACGCTGCCGGACGGCTCGCGCGCCCAGCTCACGCTCGGTTACGAGGTCTCGGATCACGGCACGAACTACACCATTCGCCAGTTCAAGGACGTCCCCTTCACCCCAGTGGATCTCATCAACTGGCATACGTTCTCGCTCGAAGAGATGGCGTATATCTGGCTCTGCATCGAGAACAACAAGTCGATGCTCTTCGCCGGCGGCACGGCATCGGGCAAGACGACGAGCCTGAACGCCGTCTCGCTGTTCATCCCGAGCAAGGCGAAGATCGTCTCGATCGAGGACACCAGAGAGCTCGAAATCCCCCAGCGCAACTGGGTTGCCTCGGTGACGCGCCCCTCGTTCACTGGCGACGAGGCCGGCGATATCGACGAGTTCAAACTTCTGGAGGCGGCGCTGCGCCAGCGGCCCGAATACATCGTGATGGGTGAGATCCGTGGCGAAGAGGGGCGGACGCTGTTCCAGGTCATGAGTACGGGCCACACGTCGCTCACGACCTTCCACGCCGACAACGTCGGCGAGGTCATCAAGCGGTTCACGACCGACCCCATCAACGTCTCGAAGACGATGTTCACGGCGCTTGACCTCGTGAGTATCCAGACCGCGACGCGCGTGCAGGGCCAGAAAGTCCGCCGGAACAAGGCACTCACCGAGATCAACTACTACGACGCCGAGAACGACGAGATCAACGTCCAGGACGTCTATCAGTGGCAGGCCGAGACCGACGACTACCTGAAACTCGGCACGTCGAACACGCTCGAATCGATCAAGTTCGACCGCGGCTGGAGCCAGGAGCGCCTCTCCGAGGAGCTGTTCCAGCGGAAGGTGGTGCTCGCCTATCTCGTCGATCGCGGCCTCAACACGTACACGCAGGCTGCGGCCACCCTGCAGGCGTTCATCAACGATCCGGAGGCGATCCTGACGCTCATCGCCAACGATCGCTTGGAGGAGAGTCTCGACGATCTCCGGGGGATGGAGAGCGTCCACATCGACACCGACCCGGCGATGGAGGCGATGGTGCCGCGGCCGGACCCGAGCGAGGAGCTGCGCGAGCACACCGCGGCGATCCTCGACGAGGCCGACGAGCGTCTGTTCGACGAGTACGCCGGCCACGAGACGCCGGATCTCGCCTCCGCCATCGCCGACGGCGGACGGGCCGGCGAATCGGCGGCGACCGGTAACGAGGACGCGAAATGAGCTACGGCACCGACGGCTACGGCGGGCACACGCGGACGCTCGGCGATCGCTTCTACCCGCTGTATCGGTATCTGTTCGACGAGGACGGCGATTTCGTCGATGACGTGCAGCGGAAGCTGGCCGCGGCGCGCATGGCCGATACGGTCGAGATGTATCTCTCGCGGGCGCTCGCGATCGGCGTCATCGCCGGTGGACTGCTCTGGCTGCTTGCCTCGCTCTCGGGCTACGCGGTCGTCGAGCTGTTCGTGACGGAAGTACCGAAACTCACCGATCTCCGGGTGCTTCACGGGCCGGCGCTCGCGGTCTTCGAGGCGGTAAAGCTCCCATTGCTCGTACTGCTCTCGGGGCTGGTCTGTGGGCTGGTCGGGTTCGTCGCCGGGTTCGGTACGCTCGTCGCCGTGCCCTACGTCCGGGCGAACTCACGCAAACGCGAGATCAACATGTTGCTCGCCGATTCGGTCTCGTTCATGTACGCACTGTCGATCGGCGGGCTGAACCAGCTCGAGATCTTCGAGGCGATGGCCGACGCCGACGACACCTACGGTGCGGTCGCCGCGGAGTTCGAGAGCATCCACCTAGAGACGGAGTATTTCGACACCGACTACCGAACCGCCATCAGAAAACAGGCGCTTCGGACGCCGAGCGAGGAGTTGAGTCAGTTTCTGACCGACATGCTCTCGATCATCGACTCCGGTGGCGACATGACCGACTTCCTGAACGACAAGAAGGACAAACATCTCCGCACCACCAAACAGGAGCAGTCGCTCGTCCTCGAAACGCTCGAACTGTTCGGCGAGATGTATATCACCCTCTCGGTGTTTCCGCTCCTCCTCATCATCATTCTGGTCGTAATGAGCATGATCGGCGGCTCGCAGACGCTACTCCTCTACGTGACCGTCTACGGGCTGATCCCGCTCATCGGGATCGGTTTCACCGTCATGGTATCAACAGTCAAACAGGACGAGGTGGGCGATGGCTATCTCCATCCCGAGGGAGACGACGAGGACGGAGCGACGACGGGTATCGATCGCATCAGCGATCTCGGGCTCGTCGAACGCTACACCGATTCGTACGGCGTCTTCGAGCGCGTAAAGAGCCGCGAAGGAACCCATCGAACGATGGAGCTGCTCGCCAACCCGCACCACTTCTTCCGCGACCACCCGCTGGCCGTGCTCGCGCTCACGCTACCGGCCTCGATCGTGCTGGTCGCCTTCGCGGTCGTGTCGGGGCGTGCGCCGACCTCGGTCGACGGGTTCATCGAGCACTCCATCGTCGGCACCGTCCTCTGGGTGTACGTCCCGCTGTACGTGAACTGTCTGCCGGTGGCGGTGTTCTACGAGTGGAACGTCCGCACCCGCCGACATATCACGGGCAAGCTCTCGGAGAACCTTCGGAAACTGTCGAGCGCGAACAGCACGGGGCTCACGCTGCTGGAATCGTTGAATCTCGTCGCCGACACCTCCTCCGGCCGGCTCGCCGAGGAGTTTCACACGATGTATGCGAAGGTGAACTACGGGACGAACCTGACGACGGCGCTGGTCGAGTTCAACAACAAGTACCATATTCCACGGCTCTCGCGCACGGTGAACGTCGTCAGCAAGGCTCAGGAGGCGTCGAGTCAGATAACGGAGGTGCTTTCGACGGCGGCGCGAGCGAGCGAAAATCAGGACGAGATCGAGCGCGAGCAGCGCTCGCAGGCCCGGATGCAGATCGTCATCATCGTGATGACCTTTTTCACGCTGTTGGCGGTGATGGCGATCCTGAAAACGAACTTCCTCGACACGCTGGCGGGGCTCGACACGAGCGGTGCGGGCGGCCAGGCCGGTCTCGGGGCCAACATCGACGTGGAACTGATGGGGATGCTGTTCTTCCACGCGGTGACGATCCAGGGGATCATGTCCGGGTTCATCGCGGGCTACATCCGCAGCGGCGACCTGCTCACGGGCGCGAAGTTCGCCGTCGTGTTGCCGACGTTCGCGCTCGCCATCTTCGCGGTGATATAACATGAAGGAGACACTCAAACGACGGCTGCAGCGGTTCGTGGACGACGAGCGCGGCGTCTCGCCGGTCGTGGGGTTCGTGTTGATCTTCGCGCTGGTGATGATCGTATTCACGCTCTATCAGTCGAGCGTCGTCCCGGCACAGAACGAGGAAATCGAGTTCAAACACAGTCAAGAGGTCGAAGGAGAGATGGATGAGTTGAGTGCCGCATTCGTATCTACAGGGCCAGAAGATCCGCCCAAAGCAGTGTCCCTCCAGCTCGGCGTCCAATACCCGAATCGGGTACTCGGAATTAATCCAGGGACTCCGATTGGAAAACTCAACTCCACAGACCCCCGCACTATCGAACTCGCAAGCGACGACGGTAGCGAGAATCTCAGTACCTCGTTCATCAATTACAAGCCGAGCTACAACCTGAAAACCCAGGAAACCCAATATTCTATCGAACACGGAATGTTGGTGAAAGACTACTCCGGGTCCAGCGCCACTCGTCTTGCGTCGCCCGGGGCTCTTTTTTCGTCTGACGGGGAAGACGTCAATCTAAATCTGATCAGTGGAGATGTATCGGCAAACGAGATGTCGACGGTAGTCACGACCGATAACGTCGACACTCACAACATCACCGTCATGTCGGACAATATCACGATTACGCTCCCGACTACGCTGGAAGAAGACGAGTGGAATAGAACACTGTACACTGAGGATACCAATTACATATCACAAGTTGACGACCACGAATACTTATCCGACTCTTCTGAGATCAGGATCAATTTGGAGAACGGGACTGAGATTGATCTGAATAAGGTTACGACCGGCGATACTCCCAACGATAGCGAAAACGAAATCGAGATGGACCGACGGATTACGAACGTGACGCCCCTCCATCCCGCCGTAGGGTCTGTCAGTTCCAAGAGAAAACTTACTGTTCGAACGACAGACATATTCGGCAGTTCACTCAGTGGTGTTGGGGTGAACTGGAGTACGGATGGCTCCGGAAAATTATCGGCAAACAATACGATATCAAGCGACGGCAACACGACAATAACCTACGATCCGGTCGCTGCCGACAGCGGGAGTACGGTGGGTATCACTGCCGAGCTCGCCAACGCGAGCGGCGGCAACAGCTCCGTGACGTTCGGACTGAACTATCCACCTGCGTCAGGCCCTCCTCGCTGTAACCTGGGATCGGAACTCGAATCTCCTGGTTTGTATAGTTCAGAGCCTGAACAGCTCAACTTCGAAATCACGCCCAGCTCATCCGTCAGCATAGAAAAATTCTCGGTGATAACTGCGAACGATCTCAAAGATGTGAAAAAATCTCGATCCCCTCACGAGTTTGTAATTAAAGATGGCGGTAGTGAAATTCTGAGCTATTCGACTAACCCTCAAACTACCCCAATAATCTTCAATGAATCAAATGAATATCGATTCAACAGTGGCCCCACGGCGGTTAATACCTCTACCGTCTATATTGATATGTTCGATGACGAGGATGACGTGGATGGCGAGGATGACCGGGATATTAAATTTGAGAGTCTCGCTTCTTCATGCAAAGATGCTGATGTAATTGTGAACTTCATACTTGAAGACGGCACCGAGCGTCCAGTTTTCATTGATGCTACTGTCGGAGATGACGATGATGATTGACCTTTAGATAAGATAAACTCAATGGACGTCATACGATCAATAAAATACCGTTCCACATCTTCGTGTTCAGCGCGATACACCAGCCCTAGCCGTGCCCGCTATTGCGTACTGTCTTCCGCTCCTGAGTGATCCCGCATGTGCCGATTCCCCCTCTTTAGAGCAAAATTCGTCTTCGTCGGTGAGTGGAGTTCGACGCTGATCGGGGCTCATACCCGGAAGTCGTGGTGGAGAACAGCGTCTGGTCGTTTCCACTACGTGTCATAGCGATCGCCTCGTCGCCGCTACTCATTCAGGCACGTACCGCCACGTCGCCGTGCCCGGTCCGGGCGGCGACACACCGGGGAGTTCGCGGAGCAACGGCGAGACCAGCAGTTCGTACCACTCCCGCGAGTCGAGTCCAGCGTCCCGGCGCGGATGGACGTTCGCCACGAGGCCGAGCCGCGAGACGCTCCGATGGGTGATGAGATACTTGTAGGCGGCGAGGACGGCATCGTCGCGGGCTGGCGTCCGATCGAGCGGAGCGTCCCGATAGGAGAGCGACTCGACGACCGCACGCGCGTTCGTCGCATGGGTGGTTGACATACTCTCAGTGGGTGTGCGCTACAATAAAAGGCTCAGTCAGACGGTCGTCGGACGGTCAGCAGCGCTGTTCGCAGATGCGCTCGATGATCCGCCCGGTCGAGAGCAGCTCGTCGTCGAATTCGGGCTCGCGGCCGGAGGCGCGCGCGACCGCACAGTCGATGCCGCGTTCGGTCAGCGCGTGTTCGATGCCCGCTTCGTCGTGGTGCTGGTCGTGACCGAGCACGATGACGTCGGGATCGATGCGCTCGATCGGGACGAAGATGTCCTCCCTGTCGCCGAGCAGCGCGCTGTCGACGGGATCGAGTGCGGCGATCATGTCCCGACGCTGGCGGTCGGCGAGCACCGGCTGTTGCTTGTGGGTGACGTTTTCACGGCGGGCGATGATCACGTGTAGGACGTCGCCCATCGCCGCCGCCTCGCGGAGATAGTGGAGGTGGCCCGGATGGAGAACGTCGAAGGTCCCCTGTGCGATGACCGTCGTGGCGTCGTCGCTCATCGGAGCTCCTCGTCGATGTCGGCCTGTGTGAAATCGAAGAACTCCTCGGGATCGGGGAGCGAGACGTCGAGCACGGGGAGATCACGTTCGTCGCCCTCGCGGTCGAACGCGCGCCAGTCGTCGGGCCCGTAGGGTGCGCCGAGAATGACGTGTGCGTCACCCTTGCCGAACGTGGCGCGGTCCTCGGCGCTCGGTCGGAGCACGCCGTTGGGATGGGAGTGGATCGATCCGGCGGCGCGCATGTCGTTGGGCACGAGGCTCGTTTTCACCGTGGCGCTGACCGGGTTCGACTCCGTCGCGGGGATGACGAGCACGTCGGTGATCACGCTGCCGGCGTCGTCGAGATCGAGCTCGTCGGCGGGTTGGCTTCGCAGGAGCCCCATATACTCGTTCGGGTGGGTCTCGGCGGCCGCCGAGCGAGCGAACTCCATGGTGTCGGCGGCGATGCCGAGTAGCTCACGTGACCGGAACAGCCCCATATGGGCACACGTCGCTCGGCGTCCATCTAAGCGTTCCGGAGCGCCGACCACCGTGTTTGCCAAGCGTTAAAGTCGGTCGCGGCGAACGACTGTCAAGAATGTCTACGCCATCGCGCTCCGAGGCGACCGGGGACGACCCCGTGTACGATCTCGCTCCCGACTGTACGATCGAGGACGTCGAGGAGGGTGCGTGCTACCGGGCGACGGTCAACGGTGTCGTCGAATACGGTGTCTTCGTCGATCTCTCTGCATCGGTCTCCGGTCTCGTTCACGAATCGAACCTCGACGGGAGCTACGACGTCGGCGACGAGCTCACCGTACGCCTCGTCGACGTCAGGGAGAACGGCGATCTCGGGTTCGAATCGATCGATGCCGCGGACCGCGAGACGGTCCAGGTCGACCACGATCCCGACATCACGGCGACCGACGATCTCACCGAGCGGGTCGGTGAGTCGGTCACCGTCGAGGGCGAGCTCGTCCAGATCAAACAGACCGGCGGGCCGACCGTGTTCACGCTGCGCGACGGCGTCGGGATCGTTCCGTGTGCGGCCTTCGAGGCAGCCGGCGTCCGTGCCTACCCGTCGTTTGAACTCGGCGACATCGTCAGAGTCACCGGCCGGGTCGAGCGCCGCGAGGGCGCGCTCCAGCTGGAGGTCGAATCGCTCGACGCCGTCGACGAGAGCGACGAGATCCGCGAGCGCCTCGACAGCGCGCTCGAAGAACAGGCGACGCCCCACGACGTGCAGCCGCTCGTCGACTGGCCGGCGCTCGAAACGATGCAGGACGATCTCGAAGCCGTGGCGACGCGTCTACGTCGTGCCGTGCTGGAGAACCGACCGATCCGCATCCGCCATCACGCCGACGGCGACGGGATGTGTGCCTCGATCCCCATTGCGCTCGCGCTCGAACGGTTCATCGAGGAGGTCCACGGCGACCCCTCGGCGGCGCGCCATCTGCTCAAGCGGCTGCCGAGCAAGGCACCCTACTACGAGATGGAAGACGTCACTCGCGATCTGAACTTCGCGCTCGGCGACCGCGACCGCCACGGCCAGCAGCTCCCACTTCTGGTGATGCTCGACAACGGATCGACCGAGGAGGACGTCCCGGCCTACGAGGCGCTCGCCCAGTACGACATCCCCATCGTCGCCGTCGACCACCACCATCCCGATCCCGATGCGGTCGACGGGCTGCTCGCCGAACACGTCAACCCCTACCTCCACGGCGAGGATTATCGAGTGACGACCGGGATGCTCTGTGTCGAACTCGCCCGCATGATCCATCCCGAGATCACCGATGAACTCACACACGTGCCGGCGGTCGCCGGTCTCACCGACCGCTCGGAGGCCGACGCGATGGCCGACTACCTCGCCCTCGCGCGCGAGGCAGGCTACGACGAGGACGACCTCCAGTCGATCGGCGACGCGCTCGACTACGCGGCCCACTGGCTGCGCTACAGCGCTGGCGAATCGCTTCTCACGGACGTGCTCGGCGTCGATGCCGCCGACGACTCCCGACACGACGCCCTCGTCGAGTTCTTCGCCGAACGGGCCGCACGCGACACCGACGAACAGCTCGACGCCGCCATGCCACACGTCGAGAGCGCGACTCTCGACAACGGTGCCGATCTCTACCGGATCGACGTCGAGCGTCACGCCCACCGATTCACGTATCCGGCCCCCGGCAAGACCACGGGCGCGATCCACGACCGCAAAGTGGCCGACAGCGACGGGCCCGTCGTCACGGTCGGCTACGGCCCCGACTTCGCCGTGCTCCGTTCGGACGGCGTGCGTCTCGACATCCCGCAGATGGTCGAGGAGCTCGAAGCCGAGACCGACGGCGGCGTCAGCGGCGGCGGCCATCTCGTCGTCGGCTCGATCAAGTTCGTCAAGGGGATGCGCGAGGAAGTCCTCGACGCGCTCGAAACGAAGATGGGTGCGGCGGAGATCGACGAGGAGCTCGGCAGCGCATCCGTCGCCGGCTTCGAGGACTGAGAGACCCGGCGAAACCCGAACAGACCCCACCGGCCGACGGACCTAAGCACGTGTAGCGCCTATTTTGCATTCCATCATGAGTGTCGCACCGCTCTTCATCGAGACGAATCGGTATCGGGTGATCGAACGTGTTCGGAACGGGTGGTCCTGATGCCTTGGGGCGTTCACACCGAGTTCACCGAAGAGGAGGGCCCGGAAGTCGAGATCGATGAGGATCAGGAAGGGGTCGATCGGGGTGAGGAAGGCTCCGAGCAGACCGAGGCGTTCGACATCGACGACGCGATAGCGGAGCTGGACTGAACGGCAGGCCGACCTGACGAATTACTCGTCTACTCGAACTCGATGCGGCGAGCGACGACGGCAGCGAGCACCACGACGCCGGCCACCGCCGCGATCACACCTACGGGAAGCGGTGTCTCGGTCCCGGTGTCGAGGCTGCGTTCCTCGCCACCGGTCCAGTCGGCCTCGAACACCTTTCCGTAGTAGTCGCCGGCCGCCTCGCCGTCGAGCACGAGAGCTATTTCACGATTTTCCCTGGCGGAGTTGTTGTTCCAGTTCATGCTGCCGACCACGACCTCCTCACCGTCGATGATCACGCCCTTGGCGTGGATCTTCTCGAAGCGCGATCCCGATTCGGCGACCTTCGCTTCGAGCGAGAGGTTTCGGGCGGCGGCTCTCCCGTTCAGCCACTCGGCGAGGGCGCTGTTGTCCTCCTCGGAGTACCACGCGCCGCCGAGCAGGATTCGCACCCTGACGCCGCGTTCGGCCGCGCGGATCGCCGCCCGGAGGAACGGCTGTTGCCGACTGCCGATGGAGGCCTGGACGATGTCGATCGACTCGTCGGCGTCGTCGAGCCGCTCGACGAGCGCGTTTTCGGCGTTGTCGGGCGCGGCGAGCAGCTGGGCGCTCTCGATGCTCACGTTCGTCGGCTCGAAAGTCGTCGGATAGCTCTCGTTGGCCACCTCGTCGTCCTCGAACGTGTGGTTCGCGCGGAACGTGCTCCACGGGGCGGTGTCGCGCCAGTCCGCGTCCGCGTGGAATACCGCGGCGAGTCGGTCGGCGACGTCACCCTCGACGACCGCGCCCCAGCCACGGCTCGACTTCCCGCCGATACCCGACGGCTTCCAGTTTTCGGTCATGACGAGCGCACGGTCGTCGACGACGGCGTATTTGGGATGGTGATAGTCGTATCGTGCCCAGTCACCGCCGATGACGTCGACCGGGATGCCCGCCCGCGTGAGTTCGTCGAGCAGTTCGGCCTGTCGCTCGCTGATGCCACCGACCGGTGCGTCGTCGACCACCATCCGCACCTCGACGCCGCGCTCGGCGGCCCGTTCGAGCGCACGCGCGGCGCGCTCGGAGGAAAAGGAGTAGCCAGCGAGCAGGATACGTTCGTCCGCCGAATCGAGAACGTCGATCGGGACGTCCGGTGCGTCGGGCAGAACGAACGCCCGCGCCGTCGCAGCCTCGGATCGCACCGCCTGGAAATCAGTCGCGCCGCGATGTTCCCACATCCAGCCATCGGCGGTCCGGTTCCATACCTCGGCGTCGGGCGCGTTCTCGTAGGTCGTTTCGTCGACGACGCTCCCGCCGTCGGCGAGGACGAGTTCCTCGCCACCGTTGGCGAGACTCAACGAGTCGTTCGAGATCACCGTCGACGCCGAGAGGTTCGTCGCGTTCGGATCGTTCGTCACCGCGACGCGCCCCTCGGCGGTCTCGTTGGGTAGCGCGATCGTCGTCTCGTTATCGCCGATCGACAAGCCCGAGAGGTTCGTCCGGTCGGGAACGTCGACGACGACGTACTCGCCCGCATCGCCATCGGCGAGGGGGTTGGGATAGACCGTCTCGATATGTGGACCGTCGGGTTTCTCGACGGATTCGTTGTCGGCCGCCAGCACCGACCCGCTCAACGAGGCGACGACGAGAACCAGTGCGAGCACGACGGCACGAACGGACACACGCCGCGATGGTCGCGTTCGAGTATATAAACGTTCGTCTCGATGGAACGCGTCTCAGGCGGTCGTTTCGGCGGCGTCGCCGTTCTCGTCGGCCAGCGCGTGGTCGGCCTTCTCTGCCTCGCTCTGGACGAGGAACGAGCGGTCGTCGGCGTGCTCGCGGGCGGCGTCGAGCGCGTTCTCGGTGCCGATCTGGTTGAGCGCCCACGCCGCGCTCGCGCGCACGGCGTTCGAGTCGTCGTCGGAGAGCACGTCGGCGAGTGGCGCGATCGCGCGCGTGTCGCCGATAAGGCCGAGCGCGCGTGCCGCATTCGAGCGGACGGTCTCGTTGTCGGCCACCAGCCGGTCGGCCACAGGTTGTGTCGACTCCGTCGAGCCGATCTCGCCGATGGCCTTGATCGTGACCTTCTGGAGCGCCGGATCGCTCTCACCTTCGATATACTCGTGGAGAGTGTCGAGTGCGCGATCGTCGCCGATCTTCCCGAGCACCTCGATCGGCGGTTTGTTGCGCTTCTGAGCGCGCTCCTCCATCACGTCGTAGGCCTCGGGCGCGCCCATGCGCTTCAGCGACTCGATGCAGTGTTCCTCCATGAACTCCGACCCGAACATGTCGAGTCCGCGCAGGATGGGTTCGGGATCGCCCTGCTCCTCGTAGATCTTGATGGCGTTCCACTCCGGCGGGAAGTCCTTCCGGGTCTCGGGCGTGAGCACGTCGTAGAACCCCTCGACGGTGAGTTTCTCTCGCACCGAGAGATCGTCCCACTCCTCGGCGTCGTCGAGCCCCGTCGTGAGATCGTCGGCGGCCTCGATCAGTTCGGCGACGGTTTCGGCATCGTCGTCGGGATCGAGTGCTCGCTCCTCGATCGCCTCGATCACGTCGTCGAGCGCCGCCGCGAGCCCTTCGGATTCGTCGTTCGCGGCCGTGAACTCCTCGTCGAGCGTCTCGCCGACGGTGTCGAGGAAGGAGTGCACCGTGTCGGCGATCTCGTCCTCGCCCTGCTCGGTCCAGCGCGTCTCGGTGAGCGTCGATTTCGCACCCTCGATCTCCTCGACCGCGTCCTCGGCGTACGGGCCGCGCTGGTCGTCGAGCGCGTCGCGTAGTTCCGTCACGCGCGATTCGAGCTCCTCGCGCGGGTCGTCGGCGTCCTCCTCGTCTTCGTCGGGTTCGGGGAGATCCGCCGCTTCGATCTCCGCTTCGACCTCGTCGAGATCGCTTTCGACGCTATCGAGGTCGGCTTCGGTCTCGGCCTCGTCGAGTTCCGCTTCGATCTCGTCGAGACGTTCGTCGAGCGCCTCGGGCGTCCGTGCCTCGAGTTCGCCCCCGTCCTCGTCGGCCGGCTGCTCGCCGTCGTCCGCAGGCTCGTCCCCGTCGCTCATGCTGCGGCGTTCGCCCGAATCGCCTAAGTGCGTTTCCCTTCGCCGCCCGTCGGATAGAATCGCGGCCCGAGCACGAGATACGCGAGCGCGCAGACGAGGAGTGCGCGCGGAAATACCCGAAAGAGAACGGTCGGCGCAACGATCGCCCCCGCCTGCACGACGCCCATGATGAGCGCGTCGCGCACGCGGAGATCGGGATAGCCGATCGGCGCGACCATCAGCCCGGCGAAGACTGCGGTCGCGCCGATGAGGACCGCCGGCGTCGCGATCCCGGCGAGCAAGCCCGCTGCCAACACCGTCGCCGCGAGCGTCGTCTGGACGCCCTCGGTCAGCCCGCGCTCGACGTCGTAGGCCGTGTAGAGGCCGAGTCTGACGACGCCGCTGACGACGAATAGCGCCGCGACGGCGAGCGCCAGCCATTCCATCCCCGCCGACAGCGTCATTCCCCGTCCGAGGCGCACTGTCGAGACGACCAGCAGCGCGGGCGCGACACAGAACGATGCCACGTCGGCCAGCGAATCCAGGAACTCGCCGACGGGCGTGCTGCCGACGTGCGTCGCGAGCACGCCGTCGAGTCCGTCCGCGACCGCCGCCAGCAGGACAAGTCGGGCGGCCAGCGGGGGCGAGAACGGCGCGAGCGCGGCCGCGAGAAAACCGAGGGCGGCGTTCGTCGCCGTGACGCCGTCGGCGAGGCTGAGGGCGGCGACGAACCGCGGCCGAGTAGCCATGTCAGCGCCATCGCCGACGGGCGGTTTAGGCGTTTCTGCTCGCCGTCGGACGGGCCGGTATCGCGGGGCCTATACCCCCGGCGCTCGAAGCCGAATCCATGAACCGCCGCGCGTTTCTCACCGCGACCGTGGGCGTTGCCGTCGGTCTCACCGGCTGTATCGGCTCCTCGCGCGAGCAACCCGACTACGACATCGGGATGAGTTCGAGCGACTTCCTCCCCGAGGACGACTTCGAGCCACGCGTCGGCGAGCCGGTCGTCTGGCACAACACGGGTTCGCGAACCCACACCGTGACTGCCTACCAGTCACGCATCCCCGACGCGGCGACGTTCTTCGCCTCCGGCGGATTCGACGACGAGGGAGCCGCCCGCGAGGCGTGGAACTCGAACGGTGGCGGCGGTATCGCGAGCGGCGAAACGTACAAACACACCTTCGAGGTACCTGGGACGTACAACTACTTCTGCATTCCACACGAGCCGACGGGAATGGTCGGAAAATTTACCGTTGTCGAGTAGCTCAGACCTCGACGTCGCTCTCGTCGACGTCGACGGCGGTCGCTTCCTCTTCGGCGACCTCGTCGGGGTGTGCATCGAGCGCGAGCTTGCCGATCTCGACGCGTCGCAGCGGGTAGATCGTCCGTGCCTCGCCGTAGATGGCGCTCGACAGTCGCCCCTGCGTGACGCTGTCGGTGAGCTCCTCGAAGGTGCGCTCGCTCGCGGCCTCCTCGACGAGCTCGGTCATCTCCTTGCGGATCGCCTTCTCCTGGCTGTCGTCGGCCTTTTTCGTGGTGAAGGCCACCGGCTGGATGCGCACGCGATAGTCGTCGCTCGTGCGCACGGTGAGGTAAGCCTCGACCTTCGAGGCACCGCGGCGCACCAGGCTGCCGAGGTAATCGCGCGTGAGTTCGTGTTTCTCGAACTCGGTGTAGGCGGCGTCGCTGCCGATGTCGGTGATGCGGAAGGTGAGCTTGACGTTGTTCGCACCGGCATCGTCGGTCAGCTCGCCGAGGGTCGTTTCGATGGTGCGATCGAGCACCGCGTTCGGTTCGTCGGCGGGGGTCTCACCGAGCTCGGCCCGGTCGAAGGACTCGGGCGCGAAGACGGTGTACCACCGCTTGGTCTGCTGCTGTCGTGATACTGAACGTTCGCTCATGCTATGTCGTTGTCCGTTCTGTCGTCGTCCGCTTCGTCGTGTTCGTTCGCGATCCGTACGATTCGTTCGGCCACCGTGAGGTTGACGACGTAGTCGTCGACCGTCGAGCGCAACCCGCCGACCCGCTCGCGCTCGAGCACCGTCTCGATGCTGTCGCCGACGACCGCAGTGTCCATCTCCGCCGTGTTGTCCGGTTCGAGCGCCGCCGCGACGATCCCCGCAGCTGCGGAATCCGTCCGGAGTCGTGCGCGCTTCACGCCGACGCCTCCCGGAACGCCGTGACGAACGCGTCGGCGTCCTCGAAGCGCGCGCGACCGCGCCGGGCGCTCCCGTCGCCGTCACCGCCCGCGGCCGCTGCCGCCTCGTCCATCCGTCCGCCGATCTTCACATCGTCGATCGCTGCGGCCGCTGCACGCGTCTCCGAGACGGCGAGCGCGACCGGTTCCGGCGAGCGGAAATCACGCAGAAGGCGGGCGACCGTTGCGAGCGGTGCGTCGTCGACACGGGCAACGAACAGGCCCCGATGGCGTTCGGTCGTCATCCCGTCGAGCGCCGCGTGTGCCCGGTTTCCATGTGTCCGCCAGGCCGCGAGCGCGGCGTCCCACACGTCGTGACCGAGCGCCAGCGCGAGGCCGACGCCGGGTCGCTCGCGGGCACACGCACGGAGCACGTCGGCGTAGCCGCCGACAGTCACCGGCTGCCCGCTGATCGCGCGTTCGTCATTCTCGATGATGGTGTACGGTCTGAGCGCACGCGCCACCGACTCGGCGGCCCGTGGCGTCGCGTCGTCCGCGGACGCCACCGAGAGCGCGAGCAGGGAGGCGATCTCCCGGGGATCGTCCCGTCCATCGAGCGTCGCCGCGGCCGCCTCCTCGTCCCCCGAGAAGGGGGCGTGGACGAGCGTCGTGTGCGCCAACCCGTCGGCGAGGTCGGCGACCGGCACCGCGACGCCGGGCCGCTGCTCGACGAGATCACGCTCGCGGGCGTCCGCGAGGGCAGTGCTCTCGTCGAAATCGGTCGGAAAGGAACCGGCGAGCGCGAGAATCGGGTCGGGATCGCCACCGAGATCGCGGGCGATCCCGACGGCCGTCTCGCTGGCCGACGGTTCCCCGAAGAGGGTGAGATCACCACCCTCGACACCGATGTGGACGGTCGTCGCATCGTCGGTCGCCGCCGTGGCTCGCCCGGTGACGCGCGCCTGGAACGGGACGTCCCGCTCGGCGAGCGCGCGACCGAGCAGTCCGGCCGCCGCGAGCGAGTCGGCGTCGTCGCTCGCGAGCAGTCGGACGAACGCGGCCTCGCGAAGCGCGTCGGCGGCGCTGTCGGCCGCGGGCGAGTCCTCGGGGCGACCGGCGATCGCCATCTACAGGAGTTCCTCTGCGTGCTCGTAGGTGTACTCGAAGTCCGCGTCGAGTTCGTCGCCGCGGTAGTAGTCGGCGAGCCGGCGGACCTTCGCCTCCGTGTTCTGGAGCGCGCGCTTGTTTTGGGCGTCGTTCGGGTTCGTGGTCATGTGCTCGCGCAGTCTGACGGCCCGTTCGAGCAGGTTCCGGAAGTCCTCGGGGAGCCCCGACGCCGCGTCGTGCTCGTCGAGGATCTCGGTGACTTTCTTGTCGGTCGCCAGCTGGACGTTCGGCACCGGCGTGCCCTGGACGCCCTCGTCGCGGAGCTTGAGACCGATCTCGCTCGGGCTGTGGCCCTGTTCGGCCAGCTCGACGACGCGGTTCTCGACCGCGTCGGCGTCGACGTCGCTCCACTCCGGTGGATCGTCCGCCACGGGCTTGTCCGAATCGGACGAGCCGCGGCGTCGTGTATGCATTCGTGCCATTGTTGAGGATAGGAGTCGCACGAAACGCTACGGACACTACCGCAATCTCGGAGTCCACGTGGACGAGTCGGATTTGCGGCCGTGCTGTTCCCACTCCCAACACTTCCCGCACCGAAGTAAACCGTTTCGACTCGATGACGATGGGTTTATGAGATAGACGGCGATAGCAGGGGATGCGGGCTCGTAGATCAGTGGTAGATCATCCCCCTGGCACGGGGAAGGCCTCGGGTTCAAATCCCGACGAGTCCATCCCACCTTTTTGCACTTCGCTCGCGCGCCAGCGGCGCGCTTCGCTCAGGCAAAAATCTGGACCAAAAAGCGCATCGGACTCCCTCCGGTCGTCCTCGCGCCCGCTCGCTCACTGCGTTCGCTCGCGGTGACGGTGGCTCGCACTACCGCTCCGGAGTGGATGATGATCGTCTCTTTGCTCGCGAAACCGCCTTCCTGCGTTCGTCGAAGCTCGTGGTCGAATTGACCCGATAGTGAATCATGGACGCTTGCATAGGACGGCCAAACGGTGAGGGGACGTCACCTCAATGGAACGAGTATGGGCGCAATCACCGACCTCGCGGAGAGCATCAACGACGCACGGCGTTCGATCTGGGGCGAGGCGAGCACCGTCGGCAAGATCCTGATTCTCGTGGTACTCATCGCATCGGGCATCGGCATCCCGGTCATCATTATCGCGCTCGTTGCACAGGCGATCGCCGAATAGTCGGTCGGGCTCGTCCGGCGCGATCCACCGGTATGGGTTCTTGGCATTGATCCGACAGAGGTGCTTATGTCATTGTGTGTCATAGTGACTCTGGTCATGGCACAACGCGAGATCCAAGAAGAACTCACCGTCGACCAGTACACGCTCGGGTTGGTCGGCCCCGATCAGGAGTGGGCCGGCACCGTCGCCGACGGTGGCACCGTTCGCACTCACACGCCGCCGGCGTGCTGGGGACCGATGATCACGCCCGACTTCAGGGGTGGCCACGAGGTGACACGGCCGATCGCCGTCGAGAACGCCGAGGTGGGCGACGCGATCGCGCTCACGATCGAGGACATCGAAGTGACGAGCGTCGCGACGAGCACCGGCAGCATGCGAGAGCGCGACGAGGCCTTCGGCGACGATCCGTTCGTCGATCATCGCTGTCCCGAATGCGGCACCGAGTGGCCAGAAAGTATCGTCGAGGGCACAGGCGAAGAGTCCATCAAGTGTGCCGAGTGCGGTGCAAACGCCTCGTCATTTGGCTTCGAGTTCGGCTACACCGTGGCCTTCGACGAAGACAGGTCTGTGGGGCTGACGATGGACGATGCGGCGGCCGAGGAGCTCGCCGAGAACGCCCGCGAGGCGATGGCGCTGCCCGAGAACTCCCGCCAGCATCCGATCCTCCTCTACAAACCCTCTGGAATGGCCGGCACGCTCGGTCATCTCCGACCCTTCATCGGCAACGTCGGCACCACACCGCCGGTCGAACTGCCGGACTCGCACAACGCCGGCGACTTCGGTCAGTTCCTCATCGGAGCCGAGCACGATTGGGGGCTTCCGGACGAGGAGGCGCTCGCGGAGCGCACGGACGGCCACATGGACGTCAACGCTGTCCGCGAGGGCGCAGTGCTCATCTGCCCGGTGAAGGTCGACGGCGGCGGGGTCTACGTCGGCGACCTCCACGCAAACCAGGGCGATGGCGAGCTATCGCTGCACACCACCGATGTGAGCGGGCGCACCGAACTTGGCGTCGAGGTCATCAAAGGGCTCGACATCGACGGCCCGCTCTTGCTCCCGAACGAAGCGGATCTCTCGCACATCGCAGCGCCCTACACCGAGATGGAACGCGAGACCGGCCGCGCGCTCGCCGACGAGCACGGCGTCGAGATGGTCGAGGAGATGGGGCCGATACAGGTCATCGGCAGCGGCGAGACCATCAACGCCGCGACCGAGAACGCCTTCGACCGCGCGGGCAATCTGCTCGACATGTCCGAGGGCGAAATCCGCGGCCGATGCACCTTCACTGGCGGCGTCGAGATCGGTCGCCTGCCCGGCGTCGTGCAACTCACGATGCTCGCGCCGATGGACCGTCTCGAAGAGCGCGGCATCGGGGAGCTGGTGAGAGGGCAGTACGACCTCTAACGGCGGGCATCCACTACGACTGCACGCCGCGATAGGTTTTATCCGCTGGCGTGCATAGAGCCCACATGGCCGAGATCGTCTCGACACCGGAGGTACTGGGCGGCAAGCCCAGAATCGAGGGGCGGCGTATCGGCGTCCACCAAGTCGTCTCGCTAGTCGTCGACGGCAACCTCATGCCCGAGGAGATGGCCGTCCGGTACGACCTCGAACTCGCGGACATCCATCGTGCGATCACCTACTACTACGACAACCCCGAGGAGATCAGAGCGGTGCAGAAGCGCCGCCAAGAGAACATCGAAAACGCGGATCCGATCCGACCCGAGGACCTCGGCATCGAACCGCGAGACACCGCCGACCCGAAACCGAGATCGGACGACTGATCGTGCGGATCATCGTCGACGAGAACGTTTCGGACGCTGTCGTCAACGCGGTTCGCGCGGCGGGCCACGAACTCGAACTCGTTCGGGATGCGTACGGAACCGGGACCGACGATACCGAAATCGAGAGCAGAGCCGGCGAGGACGCCCGAGCAGTGCTGACTCATGACGACGATTTCCTCGGTTTGGACGCGCCACACGCCCCGGTTCTGTTCATGCCGGATGATTCCCCATCGGTGGCACGCGTCGCCAGTGCGATCAACCGGATGGAGGACAATGGAATCGACCTGACCGACGGCGAGTTCTTCGTTCCCGATGGCTGGGCCTGACCACGACTGAACCGCTATTCGTCGTCGACGATCTCGATTCCCCGATTGTTCACTGCATCCGCATCCAGGCCGACCTCCTCCAGGAACTGCTTGTACTCGCGTTCGCATTTCTCGGCGGCCTGCTGTTGGTCGGAAGCGTGATCGCAGAGTCCCAGCAGGTCCTCGGGCACGTCGTTTTCGTGGACGATCCAATGGTTCACCAAGTCCGACAGCCGGCGGATCGGACTCGTGAAGTGGCCATAGATGTCGAAATTGAGCGCGTGATGGCCCCCGAACGGATCGTTCATGTAGCGTGCGCGGGGCATGACCTTCATCACGGCGAACTGGATCTTGCCGAGCTGGCGCTCGGGTGCCTCTTCGAGCGTGGCGTTGACCGCGATGCGCGGGTCGTCGCCCCATGCCTCGCCGGGGATCGAGACGCCGTCAAGCTCCTGGATCTCCTGGAGTGCATCGTCCCACTGCTCGGGCGAGGGCTGTGGGTGGACGCGGTACATCGCCTCCACACCCCTGTTCCACATCAGTTCGTGCGTGACGGCTTTGTTCGCCTTCAGCATGCACTCCTCGATGATGGTGTGTGCGCGGTCGCGGCGCGGGTTCAGCACCAAGGAGCCGTCGGCCTTGCGCTGTTCATGCATGCGATCGGCGAGTTCGAACACCAGCGAACTCTCCTCGTGGAGATCGCTCTCGGAGTCGTCGAGGCGCTCCTCGGCCTGCGTGTAGGTCAGGCGTTCGTCGCTGCGGATCACCGATTTGTAGATGTCGATCTCCTCGTACGTGAGCGTCTCGCGGTCCAGGTGCATCTCGACGGTGTGGGCGAGTCGGTCCTCGTCGGGGACGAGCGAGCAGACCGTCTCGGCGAGCGCCGCGGGCAGCATGTGGATGGTGTAGTCGGGTAGGTACACCGTGTTCGCGCGCCTGACGGCTTCGGCCCACATCTCGCTGTCGGGATCGACGTAATGAGTGACGTCGGCGATGTGGACCCAGAGCACGTACTCGTCGTCGCGTTTCTCGATGCTCAGCGCGTCGTCGAAATCGCGCGCGTCGATCGGATCGGTCGTCCACGTCGTCAGCTCCCGGAGGTCCTCGCGCACGTCGAGTTCGGTCTCGATGTCCCCGGCGATGTCGTCGGTACGCTCGGCGGCCTCGTCGAGCACTGCGTCGGGGAACTCGTCGTGGACACCGAACTTCTCCAGCAGCTCCTCGCGCTTGTTTTCGAGATGGCGGGCGAGTTCGTCGTCGATCTCGACGGGTCCCTGTGCCTCGACGGTCCCGGCGGCTGCGTTGTCGCTCATAGGGTTGCTACGCGCGGGCGTCAATTAGTCGTTCTGGCACTCGGTCGCGACGCAGTCATCGTCGAAAATCGAGCAATGGAGTGCTCTCAGAGACCAGGACCGTCGTTCTCGCCGGTATCGACGTCCGGACCGGCCTGCTCGCGCCGGCGCTCCAGTTCGCGGATCTGGCGGAGGTAGTAGAGCGCGCCGGCGAGCGCGACCACGACGAGCACGGCCGCCCCCGCGGCGAAGATGTAGAGGTCGCGCGCGAGATAGTAGCGGACGATGACTGCGTTGCTCTGGACGTCCGGCCAACTGATCTGCACCCGTCCGGTGTCGGTGCGCGTCGTCCGATGATCACCGGGTGAGACGCGCGCGAGCGGTTCGTAGGTGACGCGCATCCCCTGGGGGATCGTCACCTCGTAGGTGCCCGAAACGAACGTCTGCGTCGAGAGTCGCTTGCCCTGTGCCGATGCGCTGAAGGCGAGCTTGCCGTTGCGCGCGGGCAGCGAGATCATCGTCCGTTTCTCCTGATTGGTCGCGTTCAGCGCCGGCGACGATGGACCGACGACCGTCCCGTTCGGATACTGGAACCTGAGCGCCGAGATCGCGAGCGGCCCTTCGCGGCCGAGTCCGTCGCGGCTGTGGATGGGGAACTGCGTGCGGTTGTCGACCTTGTAGACGGCCTCGTACTCGCCGCCGGTGACGTTGATCGAGGCGTTGGCATTGCTGCTCCAGTCGTAACTTTCGTTTTCCGCGAGCGCCTGCTCGTCGACGGAATCCGGACCGAGCACCGACGAACAGCCTGCAAGGACGAGAAAGGCGACCAGCAGGACGCCGGCGAGCGCTCGCTTGCGGCTCATGGCACGACACAGAGCAGCTCGGCCGGCAGGTAGCCACCGATGCTCGACAGCAGGCCGGGCGGGTCGGTCCCCTCGCCGCAGATGATGCTCTGTTCCAGCAGGCCGAGTCGCTCGACGGTGACGATGTCGGTCGCGTGGCCCGCACGGTTGACGGTCGCCCGCACCTCTCCGCGCGTCGCGCTGTTTGCGTTCACTCGCCCCGCACCGCGCGACCACTCGTAGAGCCGATCGCGCTCGGCGTCGGCCAGTCGGTGTGGCTCGCCGTAGACGAACTGCATGGGAACGTGCTGGACGAGCCCGAATCGCGTGCGGATCTGTTCGGGCGTGCCCGGCCCGAGCCCGAGCTCGGCGCTCGGAACGCGGATGTCTTCGCCGGCGTCGAGGACGAACCCGGACTCGTCCCACGATTCGAGCGTTCCGGTGTAGGTGTCACCGCTCTCGAAATCCGGCGTGATCGTCCCCCATCGCTCGTCGAGGACGTTCCTGGCGACGGTCTCGTCCTCGCCCTCGACGGTGACGCTCGGGAAGTCGTCGTGACGGACGCCGACGTCGTACTCGACGCCGAGCTCACCGATGGCGTTGTCGACCAGCGAGCGGAGCCCGTCGAGCGCGCGCTCGCGGGCGTCGCCCTCGACGTAGCATTTGGTTGCGAGAACGACCATCAGGCCACGTTGAGTTCGGCGCGGAGTTCATCGATGCGGTCGTCCATCGCCGTGACGAGGTGGTCGTTGTCGAGCGCGTCGAGCTCGGAGCCACACTGAGGACACTCGAAGTCGAACTCCATCGCCTCCTCGAACTCGAACCGGATGGAGTCGACCTCACAGAGGAAGAACTCGTGGTTGCGCTCGTACTCGCGGCGCTCTTCGAGCGCGTCGAGCAGTCGGTGCATCTCGTCGCGGAGGTTCTCGGGGATCGAGCCGTATTCGAGCGTCCAGAGATAGGTGAGCCAGCCCGAGTCCTCGTCGCGCAGCCGTCGGTAGTCGGCCAGATCGTTCTCGTAGAGGATGAACAGCGCTCGCCGGACGTCGTTGAGTTCGAGATCGAGCTCCTCGGCGAGCTCTTCGTCCGTCACTTCGCCATCGGGCGGCGCTGCGGCGACGGGCATCCCACGCGGACCGACGAGCTCGTGGAGATAGGTTTGGACGACGGGGTCTTCGAGAAGCTCCTCAAACGCCATTTACCGTACGGGGGTGCGCCAGCGCCGTAAACCCATCGTTCACCGCTCGTCGGTCCCCTCGACGCGCTTGCCGCGCTCCTCGGGAATCACGCGCCGGTCGGCATCGACCCACTCACGATCGAGTTCGCGTCCCTCGTGGAGTCGATCCAAAAAGACCGCGAGCGAGGCGACCTCGGAGTGGGGCTGGTTGGTGACGGCGACGTTGTGATCGGCCGCCTCGTAGACGTCGAACGGAACTTTCTCGGCCCCGACGACGACCAACAGCGGCCCGCTCCGATGCGTACTGCGGATCTCTTCTTCGACCTCCTGAACTGGTAGTCCGTACATCGTGAGATGGACGACGCGCCCATCGAACTCCTCCATGAGCGGTCGGTAGGAGTCACTTACCTCGACATCGAACGGGCCGCCGAAGCGGTCGGTGATGTCGGTGACGGTCTCCTTCGGTCCCTCCGCCTTGCCCGCGAACACCACCCGGTCGGCACCGAGCGCACGGGCGGTCAGGCCGACGTGCGTGCTCATGCGCTCGTCGCGGCCGGGCCGATGACCGAGTCGGAGAACGGTGAGTTCGGGATCGCCCCGCATCAGGCCGACTCGATGGCCGAGCTGATCGCCTCGACCGTCGGCTCCACGGTTGTATCGCCGACGAACACCGTCGGCGTCCCCTCCACGCCACGATCCTTCCCGGTCTGCTTGTTCGCCGAGACGGTCGATTCGTGCGTCTGGTTTTCGGCGGCCTTCCGGACGGCGCTCCCATCGAGATCCATCTCCTTGGCCAGCGAGGCGTAGGTCTTCGATCCGAGCGACGACTGGTTCTCGTAGAGCGCCGTCGCGTATTTGAAGAACTGCTTCGCGCCGGTGCGTTGCTGCACTGCGCGGGCGGCGCTCGCCGCGCGCCAGGAGATATCGTTGACGACCGGGAAGTCGTAGTGTTCGTACCGGATCTTCCCCAGGTCGATATACTGCGAAGCGATCGTCGGCAGGACGTCGAGGACGTACGTCTGACAGTGCGGGCAGGCGAAGTCCTCGAAGACGGTTACGGTCGTGCTCGCTTCGGGGTCGCCCTGCACCGGCGTCGGCAGCGTGTCGCCACCGCCGGAGCCGTTGGAGCCGCTCGACGCCCCGCCGAGACAGCCGGCCAGCGTGCTCGCGGTCAGCCCACCGATGCCGAGTAACGCTCGTCGCCTGTCGATGCGCGGTAGGCCCGGCGAAGCGGGCGAATCGCGGTCCTGGTTCATTGGTCCGTTATCGCGGCGGACCGGGGATAAATCCCGCGACCGTCGACGCCCAGATGGGGACGGACGGCCGAATAGCAACCGGAAGACACATGGTTCGAGCCTCGGCATCCGAGACATGCAACTCTCCGGCAAGCGCGTGCTCGTTACCGGCGGGGCGGGACTCGTCGGCTCGCATCTCGCCGCGCGGCTCTGTGCCGACAACGACATCGTGGTCGCCGATGACCTCTCGAAGGGTTCGCGTGAGCGCGTTCCCGACGGCGCGACGTTCGTCGAGGCCGATATGACCGATCCCGACGACGTGGCGTCGGTTCTCACCGAGGATCTCGACTGCGTGTTCCACTTCGCGGCCTACACCGATACCAACTACGCGGACCCCCGAAAGCTGTTCGAGGAGAACGGCGCGATGACCTACAACGTGCTCGAACGCGCCCGCGAGGTCGGTGTCACGAACGTAGCATTCACCTCTTCTTCGACTGTGTACGGTGAAGCGCCGATGCCGACCCCCGAGGACTACGCGCCGCTCGAACCCATCTCCATCTACGGCGCGAGCAAGCTCGCCGACGAGGGGATCCTCTCGACGTACGCCCACTCCCACGAGTTCACCGTCTGGCTCTTCCGCTTCGCGAACATCGTCGGCCCGCACCAGCGCGGCAACGTCGTCCCGGACTTCATCGAGAAGCTCGCCGACGATCCCCACGAGCTCGAAATCCTCGGCGATGGCCGTCAGGAGAAGTCCTATCTCCACGTCGACGACTGCATCGAGGCGATCACCCACGTCGTCGAACACGGAGACCGGTCGATGAACACCTACAATCTCGGGACGCGGACGACGACTTCCGTCACGCGCATCGCGGACATCGTCGCCGACGAGATGGGACTCGATCCGGAATACAGCTACACGGGCGGCGATCGCGGCTGGACCGGCGACGTGCCACGGATGCGCCTCTCGATCGAGAAACTCTCGGCGCTCGGCTGGTCGCCCGAACTGTCGAGCGACGCCGCGGTCCGTCGTGCGACACGCGAACTCATCACGGAACTGACCTGAGCTACATCGAGATCTCGGTGCTGGCCTCACAGTTCTGATTGTCGGCTTCGAGCGTCGCCACCGCGGTGTGCGTACCCGTTTCCGGCTGCTGCCACTCGCCCTCGTAGCTCACCGACTCGCCGGGATCGATCGATTCGGACTGAAGCGCCTGGGTGAACATCCGGCCGTGTGACCAGCGCCAGCGCTCCTCGTCGCCGTCGAGAACGGCGAAATCGGCGCTACACGAGTCCCGAAAGGAGAGGGTCACGGGGTCGTCGCCGTCGTTTGCGACGGTGAAGGTGAACGAGACGCGATCGGATTCGACGGTCGCGTCGAGACTGCCGGTGAGTGCCATGCGGAGTGTCGAGCAGCGATAGAAAAAAGCGTGCGGGCCGATGGCGGTGGGGTTTTGTCCCGCGCCCGCCGACAACCGGTGTGCAGATCGTGGGGTATCGCAACGACGAGCCCGCCCTCCTGGTCGCCGAGGCGGGAGCCGTCCGCCGACTGTCGCTCGCCCCCGGAACCGAACTCGCCTACACCCTCTCCGAGCGCCACTGTGCCGGGACGATCGACGGCGAGCGCCACATTGCTTGTGAGCGCGATCGCTCGCCGTACTGCGAACTCCACACCACGCCATGGTCAGTGGCGAACAACCGCGACTCCGAGGCCGAGCACGCGATCTACCTTGCCGCCTTTGCGCCAGCCGTTTTCAAGGTGGGCGTCACCAGACTGGAACGGCTCGAAACCCGCCTGCGCGAGCAGGGTGCCGACCGCGCCGCCCACGTACGAACCGTTCCCGACGGCCGGATCGCGCGCGAGCGCGAGACGGCGATCAGGGTCGAACACGACATCACCGAGCGCGTGCGCGTGGCGACGAAGATCCAGGGATTCGGTGAGATCATCGACGAAAACGCTTGGAACGACCTCCTCGCCGAGTTCGACGTTCGCAAGCAGTTCACCTTCGACTACGGACTCGACCTGGATGGACGCCCGCTCGCCGAGACGATGCTGAGCGGCGTCGTCCGTGGGAGCAAGGGACGGGTGTTGGTGCTCGATCATCGGGGCACGACCTACGCGGTCGATCTGCGCGATCTCGTTGGCTGCGAAATTGACGAAGGAGCGACCGATCGGGAACTCCAGGCCAGTCTCGATGGGTTCGCTTGATATCGGTACCGAACGCTTTTCCGGCGGGCCGGCGAACCGGGGCGCATGGCAGACGACGAACCCGAACACACCGACGACGAGGCGACCGAGCAATCGGGCGAGGACGAGGAACAGTCCTTCCGCGAGCGCGTCGAAGAGATCCGCGAACAGCGCGACGAGGAAGGAGAGGGCGACGAGATGAGCCGCGAGGAGCGCATGGAAGAGATGATGGGCGGCGGTGGCGGTCCCGGCGGCATGGGTGGCGGTGGCGGCAACCCGTTCGCACAGATGATGGGCGGCATGATGGGCGGCGGTCCCGGCGGCGGCATGGGTGGCGGCCCGGGCGGCATGGGCGGCGGTCCGGGTGCAGGCCCCGGCGGCCCGGCCGAAGAGGGTAGCAACGAGGAGATGGTCCGCGAGGTCCGCCAGCTCCGCGACGAGGTCCACGACATCCGCCGAACGCTCGAACGCATCGCCGACGCGCTCGAAGACTGAGACGACCACTTTTCGTGACACGCGAACGAACTATCCACGGATGAACCGATCCGACGGATGATCGACCCGCGAGCCGTCGTCGCCGGGAGCGGGGTCGCCATCGCGGCGGCTGTCGTGGGGGCCACGGTGCCCGTTCCCGAACTCTTGTGGCCGCTCGCGATCGGTCTCGTTCTCGCCGTCGGCCTCGGCTGTGGTTTCGTCGCCGGCCGCCGATCGGCTGGTCGGTGGCGATCACGAGCACGCACGGGTGCGCTGGCGGGGTTTCTCGGCGGCACGATGCTGGCGATCGTTCTCTGGGCGAGCATGAGCAACGTGCTTCCGCGGGCGGAGTACAGCCCGTTCTGGCTGCTGAACGCGCTCGTCGCGGCCAATCCGATCGGCATCGAGCGCGTGCCGTGGCTTTACACCGGCAACACGCTGTTCTGGCCGCTGCTCGCGGCGTTCACCTGCCTGTTCGCCATCGAAGGCTACGTTGCCGGTGGTGCGACGAGTGGTTGAGAAGCGGGATCGAAACGCGTTCGGTGATCGAGCAGCTACTCCGCGAACTCGCCACCGAGTTCGACGCCCTCGTCGTCGAGACAGTCCCCGACGAGCTTCGCGGGGTTGCCGACGACGGTGCAGTTGGGCGGCACCGATTCGAGCACGACGGAGCCGGCACCGACGCTCGCGCCCTCGCCAACGGTGATCGGGCCGAGCAGGGTGGCGTTCGCCCCGATCGTCGATCCGTCGTCCAGTGTCGGATGGCGCTTCTCGTCGTCGAGCGTGTCGCCACCGAGCGTCACGCCCTGATAGAGCATCACGTCGTCACCGATGTCTGTCGTCTCGCCGACGACGACGCCCGCCCCGTGATCGATGAAACATCGCCGGCCGATCTCGGCTCCCGGATGGATCTCGACGCCGGTGAGCAGTCGGGTGATATGCGAGAGAACTCTGGCGAACAGCCCAAACCCGCGCTTCCAGCAGGCGTGTGTGAGTCGGTGTGTCCAGAGGGCGTGCATGCCCGGATAGGCGAGCACGACTTCGAGCGCGCTCTTGGCCGCCGGATCCTTCGCCAGCGCCGTCTCGATGTCCTCTCGAACCCGCTCGATGATCGATGGCATGGATATACACACTCGGGAGCCGATAGCCATAAGCGACGCGACCGGGTGTGCGATCGCTGGGCGGAACAGTAAAGCAACGCGGGCCGGATGAACGATTATGGACTTCAGTCTCTCGGCCGAGCAGCGCCAGATCGAGGAGATGGTCTCCGAGTTCGTCGACGAGGAGATCAAACCCCGTGCCGCCGAGATCGACGAGACGGACGAGTTCCCCCACGATCTCGTGAGCGAGATGGGCGAGCTCGGACTGATGGGCATGCCCTTCGCCGAGGAGTACGGCGGTGCGGGGCTCGACTACCACTCCTACGCCATCGGCCTGTCGGAGATTGCACGCGGATCGGGCGGGCTCGGCACCGTCGTCGCCGCCCACATCAGTCTCGCGGGCAACATGCTCGCCGAGTTCGGGACCGAAGCACAGAAAGAGGAGTATCTGACGCCGCTCGCGGAGGGCGACGACATTGGCGCGTTCGCGCTCTCGGAGGCCGGTGCGGGCAGCGACGTGCCGGCGATGGAGACCACGGCCGAGAAGGACGGCGACGAGTACGTCGTCGACGGCGGGAAGCTCTGGATCTCCAACGGCTCGGTCGCCGACACGATCACCCTGTTCGCGAAGACCGATCCCGACGCCGGCAACAAGGGGATCTCCTCGTTCATCGTCCGACCCGACGAGGACGACGGCTTCCACGTCGAGGGAACCGAGGACAAACTCGGCGATAAGGGCTGTCCCACGGCCGAACTGCGATTTTCGGACATGCGCATCCCCGAGGAGCGACGCCTCGGCGAGGAGGGGCGCGGGTTCGTCCACGCGCTCAAGACGCTCAACGGCGGCCGCATCACCATCGCCGCTCGCGGTGTCGGCATCGCACAGGCCGCACTCGACGAGGCGCTGGCGTACGCCCAGGACCGCGAGCAGTTCGACCAGCCGATCAGCGAGTTCCAGACGATCCAGCACAAGCTCGCCGACATGGACACCAAGCTCCAGGCCGCCCGCATGCTGATGCATCGCGCGGCGGATCTGAAGATCCGCGGCGAGGAGTTTCGGAAGGAGTCCGCACAGGCGAAACTGTACGCCAGCGAGATCAGCCGTGAAGTGGCCAACGAGGGCATCCAGATCCACGGCGGCTACGGCTACACGAAGGACTTCCCTGCCGAGCGGTTCTATCGGGACGCGAAGCTCAACGAGATCTACGAGGGGACGAGCGAGATCCTGCGCAACACGATCGCCGACAACCTGCTCGACTGAGCCACGCGACGTCAGACGACGCTTCTAACGGCCAGTACGGTGCCCACACCGACACCGAGCGACAGCAACAGACTTCCGGTTTTGTGGGCGACGGCGACGGTCGCACCGGCGGCGACCCACTCCGGAACACCGCCGTCGGCGAGCGCAGGCGCGATGAACGCGACGACAACCGCGCCCGGCAGCACGTCGAGACCGGCCTCGGCGCGCTCGGAGAGGTCGATGCGACCGACCAGCCAGAGCCCGCCGGCCTTCGTGGCGTAGGTGACGGCCGCCATTCCGACGATGAGGGCGACGACCGTGGGATCGAGCGCGAGCGCGTTACTCATAGCTCACCATTCTGACGACTGCGCCCGCGAGCGCGCCGACGATGACGTACCACTCGCCGGGGAGGACGGCGTTCGCGACGAGCGCGACACCCGCGGCCGCGAGCCACGGCCGGATCGATTCGCGGCCCTGCCAGAGCCCGACCGCGAGCGTGAGGAACAGGGCCGTGAGGACGTAGTCCAGCCCGTACTGTTCGGGCGTGCCGAGGAAATCGCCGGCGGTCACGCCGAGGACGGTCGCAACGATCCACAGCAGCCAGAGCACGAGGCCGCTACCGAGCAGGAACGCACCTCGCTTGCTGCCCGAGCGGAGCTTGCCGATGGTGAGCGCCCAGTTCTCGTCGGCGGTGAAGAAGACGCTGCCGTAGGCCGCCCGCGGCGAGAGCTGGCGAAACCAGGGACGCAGCGCCGCGCCCATCAGGAGATAGCGGAGGTTGACGATCCCGACGGTAGCGACGACGGTCGCCATCGGCACCGAGTCGGCCCAAAGCTCGACCCCGATCAGCTGTGCCGCCCCCGCGAGAACGGTCGCACTCATCAGCGCCGCCTCGGCGACGCTCAGCCCCGCCTGATCGGCGATGACGCCGAAGACGACGCCGTAGCCCGCGACGCCGACCGCGACCGGAAAGCCGGTGATGAACCCCTCGCGGACGCCCGCGAACGTGAAGGTCATGCCTCCGTCGTCGGGTTCGGTATCCGTCTCCACCGAGCGCTCGGTCGCCGACTCCGCTTCAGCCACTGCTCTCACTCCGTCTGGCGCACATCATCGACAACGACGGCACTGGCGTTCATAATGGTTCTGTCATCGGAATGAACCGCGGGTGACGCGCGATTCGAAAATCGGTGGTTTTCGATCGGTGCTACTGGCCGCTCGTCGTTACATCGTCAGCAGGTAGACGACCCACGTGAGGACGCCGACGCCGCCGACGCCGGCGATCAGACCACCCTGGAGGCGATCCTTGTGCTGGTAGACGACCCAGCCACAGTAGACGGCCACGAGGCCGACGACTGGCACGATCAGCCACGAGATGAGCGCGGCGATGATGCCACCCCACATGTAGCGACGCATGTTTCTGTCCTCCCCGGAACCGCTGTCCGACAGCGGGCTGCCGTCGGCCATTGCCGCTCCGGAATCGGAACTGCCCATACTGTAACTGAACGGTCAGTCAATTATAGGCCTTTTGGGTGAGGACGTGTCGATCCGCACGATGGCGGCGCGGCGAGCGAGTCGTTCGGGGTGCAAGCACGACACACGACCCGGCGCGCTTTTGCGGCGGCCCGCACAATGCGGATCGATGACCGACGAGACCGCCGCGGCGAACGGCATCACCGCCCGCTATACCGAGACTGACACCGAGCGCGTGCTCGCCCTCGAATCGGATGGACGATCGGCAGCCATCGCACAGAATCAGGAGGGGTACGCGATGCTCAAGGTACGACCGACGGCCGACGGCGACGAACTCGAACGGTACTACGGCTTCGACATGGCGCTCGACCACGCCGCCGAGTTGTTGGGAACGTCGCCACACGATCTCCCGGTGCCCGAGTCGGCCAGCGATATGGGGATGTGATACTGTCGGTCGGAAGTGCGTAAAGGGAAGATCGTGGAACTCCACCACAACGGGCGACGTTTGCGCCTCGTGAATCTCCGATCAGCTCCGTTCGACAGTACGATCAGAGCAGCGTGAAAAGCAGGTACGGAACCAGAAAGAGGACGACGGTCATCGCGATCAGGATCACGCCGTAGCCGACGACCGTACTCGCGATCGTCAACCACGCCGGGTGATCGTATTTCGAGAGCGCGCTCATGGTCGAGCCAGTCCGGGCGGGAACTTAAATCCTGCTCAGGCGGTGATGTCGCCGATGCGTTTCGGTTCGCCCGAGAGGTTCGGGTCCGGGGCGACGATCTTGAGCACTTCGTGGTCGGTGACGTCGGGATAGGTCTTGCCGGTGGCCTCCTCGACGAGGGCGCGTTCGAGGCGGAACTCCGTGCCTTCGTAGACGACATCGACGCCCTGCTCGTCGAACGACAGCGCAGTCATACCCCGATTACGCCCGTCACGGATAAAAGCCGCTCGCGTTCGTGACGGGAGGCGGGATTTATTAGCGATGGCCCCGGATCGACGGTGTGTCGTTTCGCTCGGACCCGCTTTCCGAACTCGTCGTGCCAGACGGGACGACGGTCGAAGAACACGCCATCGTGACCGACGTCGACGTGATCGTCGGCACCCAGAGCACGATCTCCCTGGGCGTGCGCGGCCGGAACGTCGTCGCCGGCGAGCAGGTCTCCTTCGAGGGCGATATCGAGGCCAGCTCCGACTGCCGGCTCGACATGTGGTGTACGGTCTCGGGCAACGTCCTCGTCGGCGAGAACGCCTACATCGGCGAGCGCGCCGAGATCGACGGCCAGCTCGTCGTCGCCGGCGACCTCGACATCGGCGACGACGTCGAGATCGCGGAGGGGTTCGACGCCAACGGCTGGATCGTCATCCGCAACCCGGTGCCGACGCTCGTCTTCCTCTTTACGTATCTCACCCATCTCCTCAGACTCGGCGAGGAGGAGATGGCCGACGACGTGCTCTCGGAGGTGTTCGAGGGCCACGACGAACAGCCGGTCGTGGTTCCGAAAAACGCCACCGTCGGCGACGACGCCTGGCGCGTCTCGACGCCCGCTCGGGTCGGCGACGACTGTCGGCTCCACGGCAACCTCCGTGCCGAATCGATCGTCGTCGGCGAGGACAGCGAACTGTTCGGCAGTCTCCGTGCACGCGAATCGATCACCGTCGAGCGGGGCACTACTGTACACGGCGACGTGACGACCCGCGGTGGATCGGTCGAGATCGCCGCAGGAGCCCACGTCCGTGGCGATATCGCCTGCGAACAACTGCGCCTCCACGAGGGGGCGGTCGTCGAGGGAGCGATGCGCACCCGCGGCGAGATGACCATCGTCCAGGGGCGCGACGACCTCGCTGCCCCCGCTCCGGCCGACGGCGACGAAAGTGACGAGTCGGTCGACGAACGGGCGGAATCGACCGACGAGCGGGCCGAACTCGACGAATCGAAAGGCAGTTTCACATCGGCCGAGTAATCGAGCCATGCTCTCGCTCGCGCTTGCTGGCAAGCCGAACGCCGGCAAGTCGACGTTCTTCGCCGCGGCGACGATGGCCGACGTCGACGTCGCGGGCTATCCGTTCACGACGATCGACCCGAATCACGGGGTCTCGCACGTCCGTACCGACTGTCCATGTCTCGCACGTGACGAGCGCTGTGGCGACGACGACTGCCACGACGGCACACGCTATGTCCCGATCGAGCTGCTCGATGTCGCCGGGCTGGTGCCGGGCGCACACGAAGGACGAGGACTGGGCAACCAGTTCCTCGACGAACTCACGAGCGCCGACGTCATCCTCAACGTCGTCGACGCCTCCGGCGGGACGAACGCCGAGGGTGAACCAGTCGAGATCGGTGCCCACGATCCCGCCGAGGACGTCGACTTCGTCACCGAGGAGATCGAGCGCTGGCTTGCGGGCATCATCGCGCGCAACTGGGAATCCGTCGAGCGCCAGTCCCGATCCCCGGGGTTCGATATCGACGAATCGCTCGCGGAGATGCTCACCGGCGTCGGCGCGAGCGAGGCGGCGATCGCTGCGACGCTGCGCGAACTCGACTACCCCGCCGATCCGCGCGAGTGGACCGACGACCATCGGCGCGAACTGGCCCGCGACATCCGTGCGCGCACGAAACCGCTCGTCGTCGTGGCGAACAAAGCCGATATCGCGCCCACAGGCAACGTCGAACGGCTTCAGGAGCTCGCCGAGACGATCCCGGCGAGCGCCGAGGGCGAACTCGCGCTCCGCCGTGGCGTCGAGGGTGGGGCCATCGACTACGATCCCGGCGACCCCGACTTCTCGGTCGCTGGCGAGCTCACGGACGCCCAGCGCACGCAGCTCGACGAGTTGCGCGACCTCATGGCGACCCACGGCGGCACCGGCGTTCAGCGAGCACTCGATACGGCCGTCTACGACCTGCTCGACAATATTACTGTGTATCCCGTCCAGAACGAGACGAAGTGGACCGACGGCCAGGGCAACGTCCTACCGGACGCGTTCCTGTTGCCGAGCGGCTCGACGCCGCTCGATCTCGCCTACGCCGTCCACTCGGACATCGGTGACGGCTATCTCCACGCCGTGGACGCGCGCTCGGATCGGCGGATCGGCGACGATCACGAACTCGAAGAGGGTGACGTGGTGAAGATCGTGAGTACCGCCAACTGATGGAGTTTCGGGGCTCCATCGAGGAGCGACAGCCGAACCAACTGTTTCTCAGCGGGCACACTCCCCCCGGAACGGGAGATGCCGGCGACCGACTCACGACAGCGGACGGACGAGTACGGCGAGAAAGAGCAGCGCCAGGAACAGATACGAGCCACGCATGAGTAGTTCGGTCGCGCGCTGAGGTTCGAACCGACGGGTAGCGAGCGCGACGACGCCGAAGGCGGCAGCGGCGAGGGCGGTACTCGGCGGGAACAGTTCGAGGAACGCACCGGCGAGCACGCCCACGAGTGCGAGCCCGATGAGAGCGTGGGCGCTCCGGCGGGCCCGCTCGCGACCGAGCGCCACCGCGACGGTGCGCTTGCTGATCGAACGATCGTAGTCGTAGTCCTTCGCGTCGTCGATGACCTTGATCCCCGAGAGGAGCACGAGGAAGACCGCCGCGAAGGCGAGCAGCGGGGCCGAGATCGTCGTGGTCTGTGCGTAGTAGCCGCCGACGATCGCGAGGGCGATGCCGAGCGGATAGCCGAGCGTCGCGCCGATCGGGTTGGTGTCGAGCTGAGGTGCGTGGAGGTAGGCGATGAACCACGTCGGCAGGGTCACAATCGCTGCACCCGGCCCGACGGCGAGCCAGAGCCAGCCGGTACAGAGCGCGAAGCCCGTCGTCGAGAGTGCGAGTCCGAGGCGACAGCCCGCCAACGTCAGCGGGTGGTCGTCGTCCTCGCTACGGAGGTAGAAATCGACGTAGCCATCCTTGACGTGGGCGGTGTAGACTGCGAAGAACATCGCCAGCATGTGGACGAACGCCACCTGCGGCAGAAGCGACGGAGCGAGCACCGCGCCGAACCAGGACGCGGCGAGCGGTGGCAGCATGAACACCGGGTGGACCTGCGAGGCAAGCGCGGCGAACTCACCACCGATCCCGTCGCCGTGCCGTGCAATAGCCATGCCCACACTAGAACTGTCAATCACATAGTTGTATGGGCAGTCGTCGACCCGTCACGTCGGGCGATGTGGGCCGCTCTTACGAACGGTTGTGACCGAAGCGATCTCAGTCGTTCGTCACGGATTCCGGGCGTTCCTCGCTGTCAGAGCCAACGATGGCGCTCTCGCGGAGGTCGGCCTCGATCTCTTCGAGCGAGCGTCCCATCGTCTCGGGAACGCGCGCGTAGATGAACACGAACGCGAGGAGGCAGAACCCGCCGAGCAGCCAGAACGAGAGCCCCTCGCCGAGCCTGTTGATCAGCGGGAGGAAGGTCAGCGCGACGAGGAAGTTCGCACCCCAGTTGAACACGCTGGCGACGCCCTCGGCGGTCCCGCGGATGCGAAGCGGATAGATCTCCGAGATGAGCAGCCAGAACACCGGGCCGAGGCTGATCGCGTAGAAGGCGACGTAGCCGATCATGCTCGCGAGCGTCACGTAGCCGACGACGCCCGACAGCCCTGGCAGGACGAAGCCGAGGCCCAGTATCCCGAGCATCACAGTCATCCCGGCGGTACCGACGAGCAACAGCGGCCGCCGGCCCACACGATCGACGAGAAGGATGGCGACGACCGTCAGCAGCACGTTGACGACGCCGACGCCGACCGTCCCGACGATCGAGGCGATCTCGTTGAACCCGATGTTGTTGAGGATCGTCGGTGCGTAGTAGATGACGGTGTTGATGCCGCTGACCTGCTGGATGACCGCGAGGCCGACGCCGATGACGAGCGCCGGGCGAACCCACGGTTCGAGCAGATCCGAGAGGCCACCCTTCTCCTCAATCTCGCTGACCTCGCGGACGTTATCGATCTCATCGTCGACGTCGTCCGTGTCGCGAATGCGCGAGAGCACGCTCTTTGCCTCCTCGATCCGGTCGTGCTCGATGAGCCAGCGCGGGCTCTCGGGCAGGAAATAGGTCCCGATCGCCAGCACCGTGGCGGGCACCGCGCCGAACCACAGCATCCAGCGCCAGCCGGTGATGCCGAGGAACTCGGGGGCGAAGGCGTAGTTGACGACGTACGCCAGGAGGATGCCGATCGTGATCATCAGCTGCTGGAGGAAGCCGAGCGCGCCGCGGATGTCGGAGGGAGCGGTCTCCGAGATCAGCAGCGGGCCGACGATCGACGCGACGCCGACGGCGGTACCCTCGACGACCCGCCAGAAGACGAGCCACTCGATCGTCGGCGACAGCGCCATCCCGAACGAGCCGACGAAGAAGACGGCCGCACCCGCGAGCGTCAGCCGACGACGGCCGAATCGATCGGCCAGTTTCCCGCCGGTCGCCGCGCCGATCATCGCTCCCACGAGCACGCTGCTGGTGACGACCCCTTCCAAAAACGGCGACAGCGTGAACGTCTGGTCGATGTAGAGCAGTGCACCGGAGATGACGCCGATATCGAAGCCGAACAACAGCCCGTTGAGAGCGGCGATGGCGGCGATGACGTAGACGAAGGTGCTGTGTTCGCGCTCGGCGTTGAGCAACCGGTCGGCGATATTCATCGACAACCACCGGACATCGGCCGGACTCGATCGGGACGGTTCCGCTGTGGCTGTTCTCGATGACACACGGAGACTCTCGTTCGGTCTGTTCGATGAACCATTACACAGACATTAACACGGACGCGAGTAATATATTATGATGTAGCGTTCGGTACCGATCACGACATATTACGGGAAATTTGCCCGTCCGGCGGAGCGTTAGCGGTGTCAGCGAACCGCGTTCGCGGCGTCGCCCATGATCTCGATGGCGTCTTTGAGCTCCTCGATGCCCGTCGCGTAGGAGATGCGGGCGTACCCCTCGCCGCCGTTGCCGAAGGCCTCGCCAGGAACGACGACCACGCCGCGGTCGAGACATTCGTCGACCCAGCCCTCCGGCGCGTCGGGCATCGCGTAGAACGCACCCTCGGGCGTGGGCGTGTCGAGACCCGCGTCGGCGAGCCCGTCGAGCAGGACGTCACGGCGCTGCTCGAAGGCATCGACCATCTCGTGAACGGGATCCTGTGGGCCCGAGAGGGCGGCTGCGGCGGCGTACTGGGCGGGCGCGCTCGCGCAGGCCTGGACGTACTGGTGGACGCGGAGCATGCGGTCGGTGCGGCGCTCGCTCGCCGCGATCCAGCCGAGCCGCCAGCCGGTCATCGAGTAGGCCTTCGAGCAGGCGTTCACCACGACGACGTTGTCCGTTTCGGCGAATTTCATGGGGCTGTGGTGTTCGCCCTCGAAGACGATGTGCTCGTAGACCTCGTCCGAGATGCAGAGCACGTCGTGTTCGTCGGCGATCCGGGCGAACTCGCGCATGTCCTCTTCGCTCTGGACGGCCCCGGTGGGGTTGGCGGGGCTGTTGACGACGAACGCGGCGGTATCGTCGGTGATCGCCTCCTCGACCGCCGCGGGACTCATCGTGAGATCCTCGCGGAGTTCGATCGGAACGGGCTCGCCACCCGCGAGATGAGTGAGTGCGGCGTAGGAGACGAAGCCGGGATCGGGAACGATGACCTCCTCGCCCGAACTCACGTGGGCCTCCATCGCGAGATGGAGTGCCTCGCTCCCGCCGGCGGTGGCGATGATCTCGTCCGGATCGACATCGAGATCGTTGTCCCGAGCATGTTTGTCGCTCACCGCCTCACGGAGGTCGGGGATGCCGGCGTTCGAGGTGTAGCCGTCGGCCGCGCCGCTCTCGATGGCGTCGACGGCGGCCTGTCGTGCGTGATCGGGCGTCGGGAAGTCGGGCTGTCCGAGGCCGAGGTTGATGGCGTCGCCGCCGGCCGCCTCGAACACTTCACGGATGCCGCTGATGGCGACCGATTCGACCCGGTTCGAGAAGTCCGTCATGTCTCTACTCGCGGCCCGAAATGCGATAACTGTTCAGGTTTTCGCTACGATTCGAGATCCTCGCGCAGCGTGTCGACGTGTGATTCGAGCGTCGACAGCGCTGCATCGGGGTCCACGTAACCGTTCTCGTAATCCTCGAACACCGCGTCCGCACGGTCCAGAAACGTCTCGACGGCGGGTTCTGTCTCTGCCATGTCGATACCAGCGCTCGCCGACGGTTATACTCGGTGGCTCGCCGTGCGCCTGCCGGCTACGCGGCCGCGGTGCGGTCCTGGTGGATGAAGGGCGAGGGGCGCGAGCGAGCGAAGCGAGTGAGTAGCGACCGAAGGGAGCGCGCGCCGAGGGCTTCGGCGGAGGCGTGCTGTGCGGTTGTGGAGCAGTCGTGTCCGCGCGAGCGAAGCGAGGTTCGACCGGAGGGAGAACCTCGGAAAGCGAACGGTGAACGAAGTGAACCGTGAGCAGCGAGCGCGGTTCACCGTGAGCGAGGCCGAAGGCCGAGTGAGCGGGAGTTTTTAGTCCAGGTTTTTGCGACGAGTGGTGCGCGAGCAAAGCGAGCGCACCCGAGGAGTAAAAAAGTGGGTTCTAGAGCGAGTGTTTGAGCTTCTCGAAAAACCCTTCCTCGACCTCGATCTCCTCGCCGCCGGCCTCGGCGAACGCTTCGAGCGCGTCGCGCTGGTCCTCGTTCAGTTCGTCGGGGGTGATGACCTGCGTGCGGACGAAGAGATCGCCGGTGCCGCGGCGGCGCAGGCGGGGCATGCCCTTCCCTTCGAGGCGGAAGGTCTCGCCGCTCTGAGTGCCGGCAGGGATGTCCATTTCGACGGTGCCGTCGAGCGTGGGTACTTCGATGGTTGCGCCGAAGGTCGCCTGGGGGAAGGAGATGGCCGCGCGGTGGGCGAGATCGTTGCCTTCGCGATCGAACTCGGGGTGTTTGCGGACGCTGATCTCGATGAGCAAATCACCATTGGGCCCGCCGTTCTCGCCGGGTGCGCCCTCGCGCTCCATCCGGAGGGTCTGGCCGTCGCGGATGCCAGGGGGGACCTCGACCGAGAGGCTGGCTTCGTTGCGTACGTGGCCGTCGCCGCCGCAGGTCGAACAGTCCTCGGAGTAGAGTGTGCCGTCGCCGCCACAGCGCCGACAGGTCTGGGTCTGCTGGACGCGGCCGAGCGAGGTCTGCTGGACCTGTGTCGTCTGGCCGCGGCCGTCACACTGCGGGCAGGTTTCGGCGTCGGCGCTTTCGGGATGGCCCGATCCCTCACAGTCCGGGCAGGTCTCGGGGCGGGTGATGGTGAACTGCTTTTCTGCGCCCGCGGCGGCCTCCTCCAGTTCGATCGAGAGGTCGGTTCTGAGATCGGAGCCCTGGCGTGGGCCGCTCTGGCCACCGCCGCCGCGACCGCCACCGCCGTTGAAGAACTGCTCGAAGATGTCGCCGAGCCCGCCACCGCCCATCCCGCCGCCACCCATGCCGCCGAACGGGTCGCCGCCGGCACCGCCCATGCCGCCCATCCCGCCGCCCCGCCCCGCACCGCCGCCGTCGAACCCGCCGCGTTTTTCGGCCTGCTCGAAGCGCTCGTGACCCATTTGGTCGTAGGCCTGGCGTTTCTGGTCGTCGGTGAGCACCTCCTTTGCCTTCTTCGCCTGTTTGAACTTCTCGTCGGCGTTCGGGTCGTCGGAGACGTCGGGGTGGTACTCGGCGGCCTGCTTGCGATAGGCCTGTTTGATTTCGTCCTCGCCGGCGTCGCGCGAGACGCCGAGTACCGAGTAGAAGTCCTCACTCATTGCCCAGTATATTGGCTTCGGACACTTCAACAGAACGGGTTCGATACTCGTGCTCGATCGAGGAGGGAAATAGTTATTCCGCCGCGTAGCCCACGACTGGGTGAATGAGCACCATCGGCGAACTATCGGTCGCTGCCGAGACGTTCGCACTCGGGGAGGCCATCGAGCGCGTGCCCGAGGCGACCTTCGACGTCGAGCGGGTCGTCGCCCACGACGTCGACCGCGTCATGCCGTTCGTCTGGGCGAGCGCGTCCGATCGTGAAGCGCTCGAAGACGCCTTCGCGTCGGACCCGAGCGTCGAGAACGTCGAGCGACTCTCCGATCTCGATGGCGAGTGGCTCTACCGGATGGAGTGGATCGCCCGCGTCCAGTTCGTCGTCCACGCGCTTCTCGAAGAGCAGGCGACCGTGCTGAACGCCGAAAGCGAGCGGGGACGCTGGCAGCTCAGACTGCTCTTTCCCGACCGCGATGCGCTGTCACGGACGTACGATTTCTGCCAGGAACACGACATCGAGATCGATGTCGAGGCCATCTACGCGATGGAAAACGAACGTCACGCCCGCTTCGGCCTCACCGAGGAGCAGGCCGAGGCGCTGGATGCGGCGTTCGAGCACGGCTACTACGAGGTGCCGCGCGATCTCTCGGTCGCCGATCTCGCCGACGAGCTCGATATCTCCCATCAGGCGCTCTCGGAACGGTTCCGGCGCGCACACGGCAACCTCGTCGAAAACACGCTGGTCATCAACGACGGGGAGACCGAACCGCAAGCGACGCCGGATCTGTAGTCGGCGTCGGTTCGACTACGATCGGTCCGACTACGATTCCTCGTCTCGTGCACGGTCGATCTGCATCTCCGCCCGGCGGAACAGTCCGCGCAGCGTCGTGACCTCCCGCCCCGTCGGGTGGGCGCGCCCGAGCACGCGCCGGAGCATGCGCTCGGTTTTCGCGCGTTTTTCCTCCGGTCGGTCGATGGCAGCCAGAAACGACTGGAACTGGTCGTACAGCCCTTCGAGCGCGCGCTCGTCGGCCCGATCGTGGCGATCGGGATGGTGCATCTCGTCGAGTGTGAGCCCTCGAAGTTCGTAGAGAGCGACCGTGGCCGCCTGGCCGAGATTGAGAACTGGGTAGTCGGGGCTGGCCGGGATCGAACAGACCTCGTCGATGCGGGCGAACTCCTCGTTCGATAATCCTGTGCCCTCGCGCCCGAAGACGAGCGCGATGTCGCCCTCGACATCCGCGAGGTGCTCGGCGAGCTCGGCGGGCGTCTTGAACGGATAGCGGACGTGTCGCCCCTCGTCACGGCCGGTCATGGCGGTGAACCCCACCGTGTAGAACTCCGAGACCAGTTCGTCGAACGTGAGCACGTCGTGGTTCGGCAAGACGTCCTCGCGGGCGTGACCGGCGAACCCGTAGGCCTCGCCGTCGGGATCGAGGTCGGGCGGGTCGACGAGTTGCAAACTACCGAACCCGAAGTTCTTCATCGCCCGCGCGATCGTCCCGACGTTGCCCGGCGTCTCGGCATCGACGACGGCGACGGCGACCCCCATCAGATGTCGAGGCTGTCGAGGTCCACGCTCTGGGCCTCCTGTTCGGCATCGGCCGCCGATCCCGTGCCTGACACCGAGGGGACCGCCGTCGGGTCGGTGTCGACGTGCTCGACCGGTTCGTACTCCTCCGGTGCACGCCCGCCGTCGGCGAACCACTCGTGGAAGGCGTCCTGAAGCGCCGGCTCGCCGCGGTGGTCGGCCCCGCCCTGCTCACGAAACCAGTAGCGGAAGTCGGGTTCGTGCTCCTCGCAGAGGACGACCTCGCTCAGCGGTTCGCCGTAGACGGCTGCCGCGTCGTTGCAGGCGTCGAGCTCGCTGTCGCCGTGGATGAGCCAGCAGGCGTGACACGGGGAGTCGATGAGCTGGCGAAGCCTGACGATGCGCTCTCTGGTCGTCGGTTCCATCTCGTCGATCGGTTTGATATCACCGTCGTCGGTGAACACCGCCGACTCGTCGAACCGCCAGCCGCGCAGCGCGATATTGACCTTGCCCATACCCCGGATACGACGGTTGTGCCTAAAAGTCGCGCGTCCCTCGAACGGGTCGCTTTTGCCCACGCTCGCCAACGTTCGACCATGCAGACCGTCGAGGCCGCCGGTCTCCCGATCGGCGACGGACACCCAGCGCGGATCATGGGTGTGCTCAACGTCAGCGACCAGTCACCCTACGAGCCGAGCGTGTTCGCCGACCCCGCCGACGCCGCCGCCTACGTCGACGAGCTCATCGACGAGGGCGCGGAGATCATCGACGTGGGGCTCGAATCGGCGAACAAGCGCTTCGAGGTGCTCTCGGCCGCCGAGGAGCGCGAGCGACTCGATACGGCCATCGAGACGATCGAGCGCGTCACGGGGGAGGCGGTGTTCTCGATCGAGACTCGATATCACGAGGTCGCCGCGGCGGCGCTCGACGCGACCTTCGACATGGTGAACGACGTCTGTGGCTTCGCCGATCCCGAACTACCTCGCGTCTGCAAGGCGCACGACGCGGCGGTCGTGAAGATGGCCAGTCCGCCGGATCTCGAACGGCCCGGCGCGCTCGCGGACGTCGACGACATCTACGACGCGCTCACCGAGAACCTCACCGGCAAGACGATCATCGATCCCGCCTTCGGCGGCTGGAGCGAGGACAAAACCCTCGACGACGACCGCGAGACGTTCCGCCGGCTCGCGGCGTTCGGAGCCATCGACCGCCCGATGCTGGTCTCGATCAACCGGAAGAACTTCCTCGGCGAGATCGTCGGCCGCGAGACGGACGGCCGACTGCCCGCGAGCCTCGCCGCGACGGCGCTGGCCGTCGAGCGCGGTGCGGACGTGATCCGCACCCACGACGTCGCCGAGACCCGCGATGCGGCCCGCATCGGTGACACACTCGGCGACAGAGCTGCGCTGCGATGAACTTCACCACGTGGGAACCAGTCTACGGGGCGATTCTCGCCGACTTCGGCTTCGACCGCGCAAGCGACGAGCACGTCCGCGACCGCCTCGCCGATCTCGTCGGCCCGTTCGACCTCGATCGACTCGACGTGACGGGTGAGACGGTCGTGATCGCCGGGGCCGGCCCATCGCTCGAAACCGATCTCGATGCGGCCGACACGACGGACGGCAGCGTGTTCGCCGCCTCGACCGCCGTCGACCGTCTCCAGGAAGCCGGCATCGCCGTCGACTGCATGATCACCGATCTCGACAAGAATCCGGAGACGGTACGGGTGCTCACGGCAGCGGGCACGCCGGTCGCGGTCCACGCCCACGGCGACAACGGTCCGCTGGTCGAAGAAATCGTACCGACCCTCGATATCGAGCACGTGCTCGCTACGACCCAAGCCGCGCCAGCCGGTCCGGTGGTGAACCTCGGCGGGTTCACCGATGGGGATCGCGCGGCCTTCCTGGCCGATCACTGCGGGGCGAGTAGTTTGCAGTTCGTCGGCTGGGATTTCGACGACGAATCGGTGGCTCCGATGAAGAAACGGAAACTCGTGTGGGCCGAACGACTGCTCTACTGGCTCGAACGCCGGCGCGGCGAGCGGTTTTCGGTTCTCGACGGGCGGCGCGATGGGATCGACACGAGCGTGCTACCGGTCGATTAGGGTTCGAGAACGACCTTGCCGCTCGACTTCCGGTTCTCGATGTACTCGTGAGCATCGGCGGCCTCGGCCAGCGGGAACGTCTCGCCGACGACCACTTCGAGTTCGCCGTTCGTGAGCAGTTCGGTCAGATGCGGGACGGCATCGAGCACGCGCTCGGGGGCGCGCTGCATCGACTGGCCGAGATGGTAGCCCTGGATGGTGAAGTTGTTGAACAGCAGCGTGCTCGTGTCGGGATAGCCGGGTTCGCCGCTCGCGGCACCGTACGAAACCATCCGGCCGAAGTGGGTGAGACAGTCGAGGCTGTCAGTCGTGGTGTCGCCGCCGATCCCGTCGAGAACGAGATCGACGCCCTCGCCGTCGGTAGCGTCGTTCACCGCTTCGGCGAACTCGGTCTCGGTGTAGTTGATAGGATGGTCGAGCCCGAGGCGTTCGGCGAGATCGAGCTTCTCCTGCGTGCTCGCGGTGCCGAAGACCTCCGCGCCGGCCTCGCTCGCGAGCTGTGTCGCGGCGGTCCCGACGCCGCCCGCGGCCGCGTGAATCAGCACGCGCTCGTCCTCTTCCAACCCACCCCACTCGAACAGCGTGTTGTGGGCGGTCAGGAACTGGACGGGAAAGCCCGCTGCTTCGGGAAAGCTCATCGATTCCGGGATGTCGAACAGTCCGGCGGCGTCGGCGGTGGTGTACTCGGCGTAGCCCTCGTCGGTCATGGCGACCACGCGCTCGCCGACCTCGCGGTCGACGCCGTCGCCGACCGCATCGATGGTGCCGGCAGCTTCCATGCCCGGCACGTACGGCGGCTCCGGACCACCGACGTAGTGACCACGGCGCTGCATGATGTCCGCGAAGTTGATCCCCGCTGCCTCGACGGCGACACGGACCTCGCCGTCGCCGGGCTCCGGGACCTCGCGCTCGGTCGTCTCGATGACGTCACTGTCGCCGAATTCGGTGATTTCTACGGCTTTCATCACCGATGGTTAGGGGTCTACCCGGATAAACCATCCGGGCGTGGTTTATTCCCTATTTCCAGTCCCGTCGTCGAGCGATCGTGACGACTCGTCGTCGGCAGGCCCTGCGCCATCGGTCTCGGCGTCCGACTCGTCCGTCGGATCGACCGGTTCCGGTTCAGGGACGGAGAGCTCGTTGGACGGGTGGAGCGGGTTGCCCGCCGTCGCCCGTGCGGTGAGCGGTTCGCCACGGATGAGCTCCGGCAGGAGGATGCGGGCGAAGTGAACGAACAGCACGAGCAACAGCGGCCCGAGGAAGAGTCCGTACCAGCCGAAGAGGAGTGGACCGATGATGTAGGCGATCATCACCGAGCCGGTGTGGAGATCCCGGCCGGAGACGTAGGGTCGGAGCACGAGGTCGGGGATCGTATCGACGATGACCAGCGAAACGGCTGCGAAGACGAGCGGGAACCAGAGCAGTGCGGGGCTGACGAGAACGGCCTCGACGCCGAGCAACAGCGCGACCGGGACGTAGACGATCTTCATGCCGATGACCGGTACGAGACTGCCGACGCCGGTGAGCAGTCCCAGAAGCGTGGGCGAGGGCACGGCGACGCCGGCCGGGCTGACGGCGTTGAGCAGGTTGTACGAGATCGCCGCGAGGATCGCCGTCGAGAAGGCGTTCAGGATGTTACCGAAGTAGATCGTCTTCAGATTGCGATCGACCGCGTCGAGGTAGGCGTACATTGGCGTCCCGTCGCCGGCGAGCTGGCTGCGAAACCACGCCGCGAGCTTGTGGTCGTCGCGCAGGAGGTAGAAGGCGAGCGCCAGCACGACGAACAGGTGGATGAGCGCGTTGCCGAACGCGCCGAGATACGCGAACAGCGGCGTCGCAGCCTCGGTGATCGCGTCGATCACGCCGCCGCTCAGGAACTGCTGTGGGTTCTCGATCGCCGAGCTGATGACGGCCTGTGGCTCGGTGCCGACGCCAGCGTTCTCGACGTACGGTTCGAGTGCGTCGAGCACGGGTTGGAGGTTCGCACTCTCGGCGATATCGGCGAGCTGAAACGTCCCGACGTAGAGCGTGTAGCCGATGAGCACGATCACCGGCAGCGCGACCGTCGACAGCGAGACCGCCGCCGCGAGGCTCGACGTCGGGATGTGATCGGCGAGCCGACGGTGGATCGGGCGCGTGATGTAGTAGACGAACAGTCCGAGAACGAACGTCCCGATATATCGCCAGATGATGAACGAGAGCGCGAGCGAGAAGACGACCGCCAGGAGCCAGACCGGGATCCGCGAGCGGTCGTAGTCGCCGAGCAGGCTAGCCATGCCGCGAACAGAGCCGGAACGGGTAAAAAGTCGTTGTGCGAACGGGTTCAGACGTCGGGGTCGCCCGTGCCACTCGGCCCGGAACCGCCCCGCGTGTCGTCGTCGAACGTGTCCCGGTCGTCGGTACCGCGAGTTCCGGTAGTCCCACCCTCCTCAGTGAGATCGTCGGCACTACTGCGCGCGCTCGACAGCCAATCGTCGATGTTCTCGGCGACGTAGTCCTTGCTGCCCCAGCCGAGACCGATACCGATGGCGAGGGCGAGAGCGACCGCGAGCGCGCCGAAGAAGGCGGTCACGAACGAGGTGAACAGCGTCGTGAGCACAGTCGCATCGAAACCCATCGTGTCGAGCGCGATGGTGATGGCGAGGTAGTAGACGAACAGTTTCACCCCGAGGCCGACGAGATCCGTCAGCCGGCTCCCGTCGGTGCTGGCGACGACGTCCTCGACGAACTCCGCGGCGAGTGCGCCGACGATGAGGACGGCCACCCCGCCGATGAGCGCCGGAACGAACCCGGCGAAGTCGTTCAACAGCCGCGACAGCGCCGGGATCTGCAGGATACCCGCCGCGGTGAGCAGCGTGAGGAAGTAGATGTAGTACTCGACGAGCGTGCCGACGATGCCGCCGATGCCGCCGGCCGACCGCGTAACCCGTTCGAGCGGCGTGTCGTGGAAGTAGCTCCCGAGGTTGAACCCGCCGACGACGTCCGCGATGATGCCGCCAACGATCCGTCCAACGACGAACCCGATGACGAGAACGACGACCGCTGAGAGGATGACCGGCAGAAACGTGCCGATGTCCGAGAGCAACTGCGAGAGGATCGCGATGCCGAGGATGTCCGATGCGGCGAGTGCGGCGTAGAAATAGACGATGTATTTGACGAGCTTTCCGAGCGCGCCCGCGATACCGCCGTCGCCGCGATCGTCCTGTTCGAGCGGCGTCCCCTGTGTATACTCCGAGAGGCCGATCCCCTCGACGACGCGGGTGACGACGGCACCGAGGAGCCGACCGACTATCCAGCCGACGAGCAGGACGACGATGGCGCTGAGAAGCACCGGCAGGAACGCGATGATGCCCGCGACAGTCTCCTGGAGGAACTGTGGGACCTGTAGCTGTAGCACTGTGCTTTCGAGCGTGTATGCATGGTTCATGGTTCGTAGCGGCCGATCGTACGGGAGCGTTCCGCATCCGTGATCGACCGTACTATCGATATATGTTGAAAGGTAATAAAATATACCATGATTTTTCAGCCAGAACACAGATGAGATAATAGGATAATTTATGTGTTGCGGATCACGTTCCTCTGACAGCCAGCCGAAACGACGGGCGTGGTCGGGAATCATCGGTGCATCCCACTCGGAGCGGAGTTTTATCCCTGCCACCCGTGAAGCCAACACATGGCGTACGACTGTTCGTTCCTCACCGACCACCTCGCGGACGGGCAGATGTCGTTCGGCGACGACGACCGCGACGGCCACGCGGGTGACTGGGGAACCCCCGACGACGAGCGCGTGCGACCCGACGCGGTCTGTTGGCCCGAATCCCCAGAGGAGGTGAGCGCGGTGCTCGCCGCGGCCAACGAACGCGAGGTGCCGGTGACGCCGTACGCGGCGGGCACGGGGTTGGAGGGGAACGCACTGCCGGCCTTCGAGGGCATCAGCATGGACTGCACCCGGATGGATCGAGTGCTCGAAATCCGGCCGGAGGACTTCCAGATCGCCGTCGAGCCTGGCGTGCTCGGATCGGCGGTGAACGAGGCCGTCGCCGACGAGGAACTGTTCTTGCCCCCGTTGCCGCAGTCGGGCGACATCTCGACCGTGGGCGGGATGGTCGCGAACGATGCCAGCGGCGCGAAGACGGTCAAATACGGCGAGGTGAGCGACTGGGTGCTCGGTCTCGAAGCCGTCCTGGCCGACGGCACGGTGATCGAGACCGGTGGTCAGGCGGTCAAGACTTCGAGCGGCTACAACCTGACCGATCTCCTGATCGGCAGCGAGGGGACGCTCGCGGTCGTCACGCGCGTAACGTTCGAACTCGCCCGCCGACCGAAACAGATCCGTGGCGGGCGGGCGACCTTTGACGATCTCGACGCGGCCGCTGCGGCGATCGCCGCGACGATGCAGGCCGGCGTCGACGTGGCGACGATCGAGCTCATCGACCCGCTGAGCACGAAGATCGCCAACGCCTACTCCGGAACCGACCTCCCGAACGTTCCGACCGTCTTCCTCGAATTCCACGCGAACCACCACGTCGAGGCCGAGATCGAGGCGTGCCGCGAAATTTTCGCAGAGCACGACGCCGACCGCTTCGAGATGGCCGCCGGCGACGAGATGGACGAGCTGTGGGACGCCAGACGGAACCTCGCGAACGCCATGATCGCTTACGATCCGCCGCGTCGCCCGGCCAAACCCGGTGATGTTACTGTTCCGATCAGCCACTTCCCCGAGATCGTCCGCTACGCGAAGGCGCGCGGCGACGAGCACGGCCTCGACGTGACGACGTTCGGCCACGCCGGCGACGGCAACGTCCACTACAACGTGCTGGTCGATCCGAACGACGAGGACGAACTCGCAGCCGGCCGCGAGATCTCCGATGCCGTCGTCCAGCGGACCATCGAACTCGGTGGCACCGCGACCGGCGAGCACGGCGTCGGCCGGGGCAAGCGCGAGTACATGGTCGCTGAACACGGCGAGGGTAGCGTCGAGACGATGCGCGCGATCAAGCGGGCGCTCGATCCGAAGGACACGCTGAACCCCGGCAAGATCTTTCCCGAAACCGCCGAGGGCGAGCGTCTGCGGATCGATTGAATCTCAACCAGCAGTCGTCGTAACGGTCGAAACGTTTGCGATGGCTTCGCCGTACCACGGCGGGCGTTCGACGGTGGTGTTTCCGAAGTCCGTGTAGCGCACGTGTCGGCGAACGTCGACGGGAGTGCCATCGAGCGACGCCGTGTAATCGAGTCGATACTCGTGGACGAGCCCGCGCGAATCGACGAATGCGACGAGCGAGAGGTCCCGTGGGTCAGTCCATTGGACCTCGAAGGCGGCCGGGTTCATCACGTTCGTCGACTCGACGCGATGGATCGTCGTTCCGTTTCGCGTCTCGGTCCCGGTCACGCGGGTCTCGACCGAGCCGAGATAGGCGTACAGCTGTTGGCGCTTCGTCGGATCGATCGAGAGTGCCTCCCGGGGTGGCACCGACTCGCCTTCGACGTTCCGCGGGGATTCGTACGACGTACTGTCGTTCGCCGTGTCGGCCACGAGAACGCGCTCGCCGTTCGACCAGATCGCCCTGACGAATGCGCCGTCACCGAAGAGCAGCCCGGAGGCGTTTTGCCGGACGTAGTACCGATTGCTGTTGGCCGCGAGTCGGGCATCGGTCGTCCCCCGATTGTAGGCGGTCCCGTTCGCGTATTCGACGGAGAAATTCCCGTTCAGGGTGTAGGAGGCGTTGCCGAGAACAGACGCGTGGGCTTCACCGAGCGCGAACGCGTCGGTCACACCTCTCTCGGTGAGGCCCGGCGCGAGCCGTGGCACGGGCGTCGGCGTGGGCTCGTCGGTGGGGACGGCCGCGGGCGTCACCGTCCGGGCCGGGGTTTCGTCACCGCCGAGCGCGATCCCGTTGCAGCCGGCGAGGACGACCGCCGCTGCGCACAGCACGACGAGAATCGCCTTCCGCATTGTTAACGATGGTACGACGCCCGGCAAATGCTTTCCGTCGGGTCAGTCGTGGACCAGCACGTCGAGCACGTCCGGACCGTCCCTGTCGAGTGCTTCCTCAACGGCAGGGGCGATCTCTTCGGGCGATTCGACGAGCTGACCGCGCGCACCGTGGCTCTCGACGTTCGTCGGGATATCGACGGGCGGATCGAACTCCATGTCCTGCCAGTCGTACTCGTCTTCCTCGCCACCCATCACGTCGAGCGTGTTGTCCTTCAGGATCCGATAATTTCTGTTGTCGGGAATGACAACTGTGAGATCGAGGTCGTATCGTGCGGCGGTGTAGAGCGAGTGCGGGTAGTAGAGATACGAGCCATCGCCGACGAACCCCACGACGTCTCGTGGACTCTCGCGCTGACTCTCGGCGAGCGCCGCGCCAACCGATGCGGGAAGTCCGTAGCCAAGTCCGCCGCCCTTGTTCGAGATGTACTGCTCGGGCTGGAGCGGCCAGCGCGTCAGCATCGCGTATTTCGCGGTGATTCCCTCATCGACGATGTAGGCGTCCGGTGCGGCCGCTTCGAGCGCATCGACGAGTTCGGCTTTCGAGGCGCGCGGGTCGTCCTCGTCGCCCTCGCCCATCGTGGCCAGCTGCCCCTCGACCATCTCTTTCACCGAGCGCACCGTATCGAGCCGTTCTTCCTTCTGTTCGTCGTCGAGGCGTTCGCGAAGTCGGGTGGCGAGTTCGTCCATCACGTCACCGGGGTCGCCGACGACGGCCGCGTCGGCGGGCTGGTTCTTTCCGATCTCGTGGATCGCGTCACTCAGATGGATACAGGTCGTGTCGCTGGCGACGAGGTCGCCCTCGTGGCGCGTCAGCGTCGTGTTGGTCGAACAGCCGGCGAAAACCACGGTGTCGGCGCTCAACAGCGTCCGGGCGAGCTCCTCGTCCGGCGGGATCGGCGAGACCCACTGCTCGTGATCCATCGGGAAGTCGACCTCCGAGAGGAGGATCTCGCCGTGGACGCGCGCGCCGCTCGTCTCGGCCAGATCGACGGCCGCCGCGACCGCGTCCGCGCCCGCCCGAGCCACGTGGTCGCCGACGACCAGCACCGGCGCATCGGCTTCGATCAGAAGATCGACCGCACGTTCGATGCTCGCTGCGTCGCCGCCCCCCGCCGTGGGAATCGGTCCGAGTCGCTCGGGGCTGGCGTCGGTTTCGGCGAGCATCGTGTCCAACGGGAGTCCCAGAAAGACGGGTCCCGTCGGCGGCGTGAGCGCCGTCCGCACCGCCCGGCGGACCATCGTCGGAATCGCCTCGACATCGAGGATCTCCTGACTGTCCTTACAGAACTGTCGGGTCATCCTGAGGAGATCGCCCGAAAGGATCGGTTCCTCGTGGCGGAAGTCCAAACTGTGGTTGCCGGCCGTCACCAGCAGCGGCGCACCGGCGACCTTTGCGGCGTAGAGATTGCCGAGACCGTGGGCGAGCCCCGGCGCGAGATGGAGGTTCGCCACGCCGAGCGGGCTGATCGAGTCGTCGTGGTGGGCATGATACCGGCGCGTCTGGGCGTAGCCACCGGCCATCCCGACCGCGATGTCCTCGTGGAGCCCCAGCACGTACTCGATCTCGCTGTCGGCGAGGGCGTGGACGACCGGGAGCTCGGTCGTTCCGGGATTGCCGAAGACGTGCGTGACACCGTAGTCGGCGAGCGCGTCGACGAACAGCTCCGCGCCGGTGTAGTCACTCATCATCGATCCATCGTGGCCCGTGGTGAAATACCTCACCCCGACCGGGCCGATGGGTTTTCCCCCGAGCACGCCCAATCGAGCGTATGGCAACCGAAACCGAACGCGCGACGCTCGCCGGCGGCTGCTTCTGGTGTATCGAGGCCCCCGTCGAGGAGCTCGACGGCGTGCTCGACGTGACCTCGGGCTACGCGGGCGGTCACACCGAGAACCCGACCTACCGTGAGGTCTGTTCGGGCACCACCGGCCACGCGGAGGTCGTCCAGATCGAATACGACCCCGAGCACATCGCCTACGAGGACCTCCTGGACGTGTTCTTCACCGTCCACGATCCGACCCAGCTGAACCGACAGGGCCCCGACGTCGGCAGCCAGTACCGCTCGGCGATCTTCACCCACGGCGACGACCAACAGGAGAAGGCCGCGGCCTACGTCGACGCGCTCGACGCGGAGGGTGGTTACGATGACGACGTCGTCACCGAGGTCGAACCGCTCGACACGTTCTACGAGGCCAGCGAGGAGCACCAGAATTACTACGAGAAAAACCCCGACGACGCCTACTGCTCCATCCACGCACAGCCGAAGATCGAGAAGGTGCGGGAGAAGTTCGCCGAGAAGCTCGCGGCCTGATACTTTAGATTCGATCTCCGCGGACGTTTTCACCGACGGCGTGGTGGCTATCGCCAATGGAGACCAGCCATCGCGTCGTCGTCGGCGATTCACGGCAGCTCGACGGGGTCGCCGACGACAGCGTCGAACTCGTCGTCACCTCGCCGCCGTATCCGATGATCGAGATGTGGGACGACTTGTTCGCCGAACTCGACCCCGACATCGGCGATCGGCTCGACACCGGCGACGGGCGCGGGGCGTTCGAGCTGATGCACGATCAGCTCGGCGCGGTCTGGGACGAACTCGCGCGCGTGCTCGTCGACGGTGGCATCGCCTGCGTCAACGTCGGCGACGCGACGCGGAAGATCGATGGGAGCTTTCGCGTCTGGGGAAACCACTCCCGGATTATCGACGCGTTCGAAGCGCGCGGGTTCGAGCCCCTCCCCGAGATCCTCTGGCGGAAGCCGACCAACTCGGGCGCGAAGTTCATGGGCAGCGGCATGGTTCCGCCGAACGCCTACGTCACGCTCGAACACGAGTACATTCTGGTCTTTCGCAACGGCGGGACGCGGCAGTTCGAGCCGAACGCGGAGCGACGCTACGAGTCGGCCTACTTCTGGGAGGAGCGAAATCGCTGGTTTTCGGACCTCTGGACGGACGTCACCGGCGAGCATCAAACGCTCGACGGCGACGACCGCCGGGATCGATCGGCGGCCTACCCGTTCACGATCCCGTATCGACTCGTCAACATGTATAGCGTCGTCGGAGAGACGGTTCTCGATCCGTTCTGGGGGACGGGCACGACGAGCCTCGCCGCGATGGCCGCCGCGCGCGACTCGATCGGTTCCGAGCGCGCGGCGGCGTTCGCGGAGGCGTTCGACGAGCGCGTCGACGACGCCCCCGCGCTCTCACGGACCATCGCGAGAACGCGCCTCGACGATCACCGCGCGTTCGTCGACGGACACGGTGTCGACGATTTCGCCTACGAGGCCGACCACTACGATTTCCCCGTCACGACGAAACAGGAACGCTCGTTGCGGTTCCACGCGATCGAGGACGTGACCGCGACCGACGACGGCTACCGGATCGTCCACGAACCGATCGACACCGACTGACTGCTCCATGGAGGACAGCCTGAGTTGGACTGTTCAGGGAGCGAGTGCTGCGGTCGTCGCCTCGATCTCGTCGAGCGTCGCGTCGCGCGGGAACGACACCGAGACGCGATCGACGCCATCGATGGCGGCGAACCGTCCGAAACGTTCGCGAGCTTCTTCGGGCGTGCCGGCGACCGCGATCGCGTCCAGGAGCTCGTCGTCGACGGCCGCCATCGCCGCCTCGCGATCGCCGGTCTGCCAGTGTTCGTAGATCGTCTCGGCGGTGTCCTCGTGGCCGATCCGTGCGAGGCTGTCCCGGTAGAACGTTCCCATCCCACCGACGTAGAAGGCGAGATGCTGGCGGACGGACTCGCGGGCGCGCTCGCCGTCGTCGAGCGCCGCACAGGTCAGCGAGAGCGTCACGCGCACGTCGTCGGGGTCGCGGTCCGCGAGCGCCGCCCCACGCTGGAGGTCGTCGAGACGCTCGCGAATCCCCTCGCGGGTGAGCATGAGCGCGTGCCAGCCGTCGGCGAAGCGCCCGGCGAGCTCCACGCTCTTCGGACCCATCCCGGCCGCGTCGACCGCCGGCGCGGGCTCCGGTGGCTCGCAGCGCAGCCGGAAGCCCGAGAGATCGAAGTAGTCGCCGTCGTAGTCGACCTCTTCGCCCGTGAGCACCTCCTTGACGATCTCGACGGTCTCGCGCGTCCGGCGGAGCGGATTTCCGTAGTCGACGCCGTGCCAGTTCTCGACGACGATCGGTCCCGACGGGCCGAGACCCAGCCGAAAGCGCCCGTCCGAGACCTCCTGGAGCGTGGCGGCGGTCTGGCCGAGCAGCGCGGGCGAGCGCGAGTAGATGGGGACGATCGACGTGCCGATGCCGATCTCGTCGGTCCGGTGGGCGATCGAGGTAAGCACCGTCACTGCGTCGCGACCCCACGTCTCGGGCAGCCAGACCCGATCGTAGCCGAGTTCCTCGGCGCGTTCGGCCTGCTCGCAGAGCGCGTCGATGCTCGGCTGTGCACCCACCGGGAGGAACACGTCGCGATCGGCGGCGTCGCTCATTCTGGCGATTCCATGATGTCCGGCACGCCCCGTGCGGTGATCGTCTCGCCGGTGAGATACGACGCGGCGGGGCTCGCGAGGAACTGAGCGACGTCGGCGATCTCCTCACTCGTGCCGATCTTGCGATCTACCTCTTCCCGATCGATCTCGTCGGCGGTGACGCCCATCTGGCTCGCCACGCCCGGGGTGGCGACGAACCCCGGCGCGATGCAGTTGACCCGCACCCCGTCGTCGGCCCACTCGTAGGCGAGCGTCGAGGTGAGGTTCGCGACGCCCGCCTTGGCGGCGGCGTAGTGGCTCATGAAGGGTGCACCCTCCTGGCCGGCGACGCTCGCGAAGTTGATGATCGTCCCTCCGTCGCCCTCGCGCATCACCTCGCCAGCGGCCTGTGTGCAGTGGTAGGTCCCGTGGAGGTTGATGTCGACGATCGTCTTCCAGCCGTTCTCGGAGATCCCCTCGAAGTTCGCCATGAAGCTCGCGCCCGCGTTGTTGACGAGTGTGTCGAGTCCGTCGAACTCCGCGACGGTGGCCTCGACGAGCGCCTCGACGGACTCGCGGTCGCGCACGTCACACTCGACGGCGAGCGCCGATCCCCCGGATTCTTCGATCCCCTCGGCCACGGGATCGACGTTCTCCTGCTCGCGCGAGCAGATCACGACATCAGCCCCATCGGCCGCGAAGCGCTCGGCGATCGCGCGCCCGATACCGCTCGACGCGCCCGTCACGAGCGCCGTGTCGCCGTCGACGCTGAACTGCTCGGTCGTCATCGCCGCCTCCGCGTGGTGGTTCCCATCACATCGATCGTTACCGATGGCATCCTAATAAATACTGGCACCACCATCGATTGTCGGTGCGTATCGCTTAGTTACCACCGGTAACGTTTCTCCGTCGTCGGAAGACACTCGTCGCGCCGCCGAGTGGCATCGGCATGAACTACGAGGCGGTCTTCTGGGACATCGGCGGCGTGATCCTCGATCTCGGCTCGGTCCGTGCGGGCCATCGGGCGTTCGTCGGGACGCTCGCTGACGAGCACGAGCTCGATAGGGAGGAAGCGCTCGCCACGTGGCGCGACGAACTGGGATCGCACTTCAGCACGCGCGAGGGCACCGAATTCCGCAGCGCGCGGGTCGGTTACGAGCACGCGGTCACGGCGATGGTCGGCCACGAACTGCCCGAAGAGGAGTGGCTGCCGGCCTTCAGGCGTGCGACCCGCGAGAACCTCGAACCGGTTGCGGGAACCGTTGCGGCGATCCGCCGGCTCGAAACCCACGTCCACCAGGGCATCGTGAGCGACATCGACACCTGGGAGGGCGAGGCGCTGCTCTCGCAGTTCGGCGTCGCCGACCGGCTCGACGCGGTGACGACCTCCGAGGAGGTCGACCGGACGAAACCCGACCCGGCGATGTTCGAGACCGCGCTCGAAAAGGCGGGCGTCGAACCCGCCGCGGCGCTGATGGTTGGCGATCGCTACGAGAACGACATGCAGGGCGCGGCGCGGGCGGGTATCGACACCGTCGCGTTCGGGGGCAGTGCGAGCGAGGCCACCCCCGACGATCCGGCCGTCACGTATCGCGTCGATGATCCGCTCGAAATCGTCGATCTGGTCGGTATCGACGACGGGTGAAACTACTTGTGTCGGCCGTGCCAGGCGTTCGCATGAGTGACGACCCCTCGGAACCCTACGGCGAACACCGCCAGTGCAACGTCTACGCGTCGGGGATGCTCGCCGACGACCCGCCCGAGCATCCGGTTCGGTACGAGGAGCTCGAACGGCGAGCGATGGCCGCGATGAGCAACGAGGCGGCGGCCTACGTCGCCGGCGGGGCCGGCACCGAGGACACGATCACCGAGAACCGCCACGCGTTCGCCGACTGGCGGATCGTCCCGCGAATGCTCCGTGACGTCGCCGAACGGGACCTCCAGGTCGATCTCTTCGGGACCGAACTCGATCTCCCGGTCCTGCTCGCCCCGCTCGGCACGCTCTCGATCATCCACGAGGCGGGCGAACTCGCGGTCGCGCGGGCCGCGGCCGATCACGACGTCCCGATGGTGCTCAGTTCGGCGTCGTCGTACACGATGGAGGACGTCGCCGAGGAGCTGGGGGAGACCCCGAAGTGGTTCCAGCTCTACTGGTCGGCCGACCCCGACATCGCGAGCAGCTTCGTCGAGCGCGCCGAGAACGCCGGCTACGATGCGATCGTCGTCACGCTCGACACACCCCTGCTCGGCTGGCGCGAGCGCGACATCGAGCAGGGCTATCTCCCCTTCCTCGACGGCGAGGGCGTGGCGAACTATTTCTCCGACCCGGCCTTCCGCGAGCGCCTCGACGTCCCGCCCGAGGAGAACGAGGGCACGGCGCTCATGGAGTTCATCGATATCTTCGGCGACCCCTCACTCACTTGGGACGATCTGGCGAGCCTCCGTACGGAGACCGACCTCCCCCTGCTCGTCAAGGGCGTGCTCCACCCGGACGATGCCGAACGGGCCGTCGAATGCGGTGCCGATGGCGTGATCGTCTCGAACCACGGCGGCCGGCAGGTCGATGGCGCGATCGGCGCACTCACCGCCCTTCCGGGCGTGGTCGATGCCGTCGGTGACGTACCCGTCCTGTTCGATAGTGGGATCCGCAGCGGTGCGGACGCCGTGAAGGCGATCGCGCTCGGAGCCGACGCCGTCCTGCTCGGGCGACCCTACGCCTACGGACTGGCACTCGACGGCGAGGCCGGCGTCGGAACCGTCCTCGAGAACTTCCGTGCCGATCTCGATCTGACGCTCGCGCTCACGGGCCACACGAGTTTCGACGACCTCGATAGGACGATGCTGCTCGATCGCCGGCCATCGGGCGTGGACGGTCCCTGATCACTCGCCGAAAATCGCGGCCCCTGACTCGCGCAGCTCCGCGATATCGCGATCGGTGTAGCCCGCCTCGCGGAGGACCGCCCCGGTCTGTGCACCGTGTCCCGGAACGCCCGCTGCCGGGTCAGCGTGATCGGACGACCGCGCCGGAAAGCCGATCCGCTGTGGCCACTGCGTCCGCTCGACGATCCCTCGCGAGTCGGTCTGTGGATGGTCGAGCGCCTCCGGCAGGGTGCGAACCGGCTCGACGGTTGCGTCGCTGTCCGCGAACGTTTCGGCCCACTCGTCGCGGGTCTTCGCGGCGAACAGCTCTGTCAGTTCCTCGCGCAGCGCCGCACGCGTCGCCGCGTCGTCCGTCATGTGTGTCTCGACGAGGTCCTCCCGGCCGACGGTCTCGCAGAACGCGTTCCAGAACGGCGGTTCGAGCGCCGCGATCGAGACGAACTTTCCGTCGGCAGTCTCGTAGATCCCGTACCACGGCAACTCGCCCGTGAGAGCCGTCTTCCCGGGACGTGGCGTCTCGCCCGCGAGCGCGTCGGGCGCGAGCGCTTGCGAAAAGGAGAGCAACACGTCAGTCATGGCGATGTCGAGGTACTCTCCGTCGGTGTTGCCGAGCGCGCGCGAACAGAGCGCGCCGACGATCGAGAACGCGGCGAAGAGCCCGCCGGCCATATCGCCGACCGGAACGCCCGGCACCTGTGGTGTCGCGCTCTCGTCGGCACGGGTCATGTCGAGCAGGCCCGAAAAGGCGGCGTAGTTCAAATCGTGGCCCGCACGGGTGCGGTACGGCCCGGTCTGTCCGTAGCCCGACAGCGAGCAGTAGACGATCTCGGGGTTGTGCTCGCGAACCGAGTCGTCGTCGACGCCGAGGCGTTCGGTGACGCCCGGCCGGAACCCCTCGATCAGCGCGTCGGCATCGCTCGCGAGCTCGAAGAACGCCTCGCGCCCCGCGTCGGTTTTGAGGTCGAGCGCGACGCTTCGCTTGCCCCGATTGACCGCCTCGAACAGCGTTCCGTCGCTCCCCTCGCTCTCGAAACTCATCCAGCGGGTCGGATCACCGGTGGCGGTGTCCTCGATCTTGACGACCTCCGCCCCGGCGTCGGCGAGCAGTTGGGTGGCGTACGGGCCTGGCAAGTGACGCGTCAGATCGAGCACGCGGACGCCATCGAGTCGCATACCCAATGCTCCAGCGGCCGGATCATAACCCTTCGCGTCAATCTTCTCTCACCTCCCTGCGGAGGTCGACGAACAGTCCTTCCTCGCGATCGGCGATGATTGCAGCCTGCTCGTTCGCGCGCTCGAAGATCTCCGTGGTCGGCGTCTCGCTCGCCGCGCGGAGCGTCTCGCCGAGTGCGCTCCAGTCGTCGGCGATCGCGCGGGTCCGATCGGCGAACGAATCGTCCAGGAAATCGAGCTGAGCGAGGAAATCGGCGTACAGCCGCCGAAACGCACCGCCACCGGTGCCGCGGCGCTCGATGTTCTGGTAGGCGAAGCGTGCGCTCCAGGACACGTCGTTCAGCTCCGTCCATCCTGGCAACTCGCGTGCGAACCGACGGATCCCTGCCACGCCCTGCGTGCCCCACGCGCCGGATTCATCGTCGGTGAGCATACCCTCCGATGCCCGCACGATCGCCGCCCGTGCCGCGCTCTCGATCGACGCGTTCGGCGACGGTCGCTCGCCATCGACGGCGAGCCAGCGGTTCGACAGCGGCCCGACGAAGCCGTGTTCCGAACCCCATGCTTGCCGGAGGCGGTCGATCGGCAGCCGCTGGACGGTCTCGAACTCGCTGTCAGAGAGCAGCACGTCGTCTCCCTCGGTGCCGAGGCAGACGAGCGTGTGCGGGCCGAAGTGGGTGTCAGTTCCGTAGTAGTCGAGGTAGTATAGGTCGGCGAACAGCACGACGGGTGTTCCGCCCACGATTCGCGCGTTGACGGCCTCCCAAGCCGTCTCCCAGTCTGATCCGTCTTCCTCCGCAAACGGGATCGCGAGGGTGTCGAAGAAGCTCGATTCGAGCCACGAGGTTCGGCCCATGATGGTGCGGCTGGCGGGTCCCGCCTCGTAGTAGCCGAAGCCGATGCCCGCCCCGAGGCCGAAACAGAGCGGCTCGTCGAACCCCCAGCCGTAGCGCGCCGCCAGGTTGCGCAGCGAGGCCGACCCGCAGTGTGCGCCCGGCCGGTGTGGGTAGTCGGCGATCGACATACCGACTTCCTCGCGCGTCCGCGCCATAGCCGTGTCGGCGCTGCCTATCCGGTGAGTTCGGCGACAGCTGCCTCGATCTCCGCGCGTGGGACGGGCGAGATCCAGTCCTCGCCGAGCCAGCGGTGGACGACGCGCCGATCGTCGTCGAGGACGAAGACGGCACGGCGTGCGGTTCGCGTCTCGCCCATCCCCGAGCGCGTCGTGAGTAGATCGTACGCCTCGGCGGCCGCCCTCTCGCCGTCGCTGAACAGTCGAAACGGGCTATCGAGATAGCGGATGAACGCATTCTGGGCGTATGGGCCCTCGCGACTCACACCCACGACAGGGATTTCGAACTCGTTCCAGCCGGCACGCTCGTAGCGCTTCCACCAGTTCTCGTCGATGGCGCTGAACGAGAAGCCGTAGAAGACGACCACGCAGCCGCCGTCGCAGACGGTCGAGAGGCTGGCCGTGTGGAAGGTCTCGCCGTCACAGAGCAGCGCCGTGAAATCGGGCGCGCGCTCGCCCTCGGATGGTGGCATGTCCCATGCTGGACGGACGGGCACAAAACGACGTCGGCGGGAGGTTTTTGTCCGTGGCCATCGGACACGGGGCATGGCAATCACGCTCTACCGTCTCGAAGGCTGTCCGCACTGCGAAGCCGTCGTCGATCGCCTCGACGATCTGGACATCGACTTCGACAGCATCTGGGTCGAGGCGCTGCACTCCAAACGCGACGAGGTGAAGCGCGTCTCCGGCCAGCGCGACGTCCCGGTGCTCGTCGACGACGAGCGCGGCATCACGATGAGCGAGTCCGACCGCATCGTCGAGCATCTCGATCGTTCGTACGCCGCGGCCTGATCGGACACCTCCTTTTATCCTCGCGCCGCCTGGAACGACGGTATGGCCGACGAAACACTGTTCGAAAGCGAACGCCGGCGGAGCCGTGCAGACATCGCCGGCGTGCTCAGATCACTGGCGACGGCGCTCGAAAACGACGGGCCGGTGACGCTCGAAGACGGGACACAATCGATCGATATCGACCCGCCGGCGGCCCCGACGTTCGAGATCGAGGTCGAGCGCGAATCCGGAAAGCGGAGTTTGGAACTGGAACTCGAATGGGACGAACGCGACGAAGAGGGCGAGAGCACTTCTTCGGCCGCCGAGAGTGAGTCTACGGAGAGCGACGACGCCGGGGCCGAACCCGCTCACAGCCTCGGTCGTTTCGAGGTCTTTCGGGACAAGGCGAGCGAGTGGCGCTGGCGGCTCGTCCACCGGAACGGCAACATCATCGCCACGAGCGGCGAGGGCTACACGAGCAAGCAGAACGCGCTCAAGGGCATGCGGAGCGTGATGCAGAACGCCCCCGACGCCAGCGTCGTCTCCGAATAGAGTGTCAGAGAGTAAAAGTGATGGTCGGTACAGAGGAGAGAATAATCAGTCGAGGTCGTGCGGATCGAGTCCCGGATCCTCCACCGACGGTGCACCGATGGCGAGCACGATCCCCTGATCGTCACCCAGATAGCGGTGACCGTGACCGATCTCGGGGCCGGCGGCGTAGAACGTACCCGGACCGACCTCGTGGATCTCCTCCTCGCCCGAGCGGCCGAGCTTGACCGAGAACTCGCCTTCGACGATGTAGTAGAGCTCCTCCTGTTCTGCGTGGGCGTGGTACTGGATCTCCTCGCCGGGGTCGAAATACCAGAGTTTGACGTTCGTCTCGTCGGTATCGAGCGCGTCGTCGACCGAACGGATGTCGAGATTCGGCGGGAGCTCCTCGACGTCGGAGAGGTCGGTAACACGCACGTCGTCCGTGTGTACGATTCCGTGGTCCATGCATCATCGACGGTCGGCCGGCGCAAAAGGTTGTGCCCGGCCAGTCCGAACCCGACGATCAGCCGTCGAAACGCGGCACCGCCTCGATCTCGGCCGAGTCGGTGTCCTCGAAGACCGCACGCGCGATCGTTCGCTTGTGGACCTCGTCGGCCCCGTCGACGATGCGGAAGGCGCGCACAGCGTCGTAGAAGTCCGCGAGCGGCAGGTCCCTGCTGATGCCGGCCCCACCACAGCACTGGATCGCGAGATCGATCGTCTCCTGGGCGACGTTGGCGGCGAAGACCTTGCTCATCGAGACCTCGACTCTGGCCTCGTCGCCGGCGTCGAGCTTCGTCGCGGCGTCCCTCACCATCGTCCGCGCGGCGTGCAGGCGGGTTTCGGCCTCCGCGATCGCGAACCGCTGGGCCTGTTTGTCCGCGAGCGACGAGCCGAACGCCTCGCGCTCGTTCATGTAGGCCTTCGCCACGTCGAGCGCGCGATCGGCCATCCCGGAAAAGCGCATGCAGTGGGTCAGTCGCGCGGGTCCGAGGCGCTGCTGAGCGACCGTGAACCCCTCGTTCTCCTCGCCGAGGAGGTTTTCTTCGGGCACGCACACCCCGTCGAAGCGGATCTCGGCGTGGCTCTCGGGCATGAGATCCTGACCGAGATGGGGGATGTCGCGAACGATCTCGACGCCCTCAGCGTCGGTCGGCACGAGGATGATCGAGCAGCCGGCGTAGGGGTGGGCTTCCTCGTCGGTGCGAGCCATCACCAGCAGTACGTCGGCCGCACTGCCCTGGGTGGTCCACCATTTGTGGCCGTCGATGACCCATTCACCGTCTTCCTTTTCGGCCGTCGTGCGGAGCATCTTCGGGTCCGATCCGCCGCCGGGAGCTGGTTCGGTCATCGCGAAACCAGAACGAATCTCGCCCGCCACCAGCGGATCGAGCCACTCCTCTTTCTGCGCCGCGGTGCCGACGAGTTCGAGCGTGTGCATGTTCCCCTCGTCGGGCGCGTCGACGCGCATCGCTGGCGCACCGAGTAGGCTTCGGCCCGCCTCCTCGAACAGCGGTAGTACGTCCCGGAGCGCGATCCCCATTCCACCATGCTCTTCGGAGATTTGGGGTGCATACACGTCGTACTCGCGGGCCTGTTCTCGTAGTTCGTCGATCGTCTCCTGGGAGACGCTGCCAGCGGCGTTGGCGCGCTCCTTCGGTAGCACGACTTCATCCATGAATTCACGGGCGCGATCGCGCAGTTCCTGTGCGGTCGCCGAGTCGTCGTAGTCCATGCACCCTCTTCTCGGCACTACATTGTAAAACGGTAGGGCGATTACTGACGATTCCACACACAGTCGGTGAATGTGACTGGTTTCGCCGATCAAAGTCATCGGCCACATGAGGCCGCAGACGACGGGGAATGCCGACAGAAGTGTCGGTTGACGTAGATGTGTCCAGTAGATATTCGTAGCCGGGCGCACAATCGATCTACCAATGGTAACGAGATCGCAGTCGCCGTCGAATCGAGGGGTCCGATGAGCGACGAGTATTTCGCGCGCATCGTCGATCGGGAGTCGCTCGCCGACTACTTCGAGCGCGAACTCGGAGCGGTCGAGGCGTTCGACGTTCAGCACCATCAGGAGGGCCACTCGAACGAGACGCTGTTCGTCGAGTGGGGCGATCGCGACCTCGTGGTTCGCCGACCGCCACCCGGCGAGGTCGCCGACACCGCCCACGACGTGCTGCGGGAGTATCGCGTGATGGACGCGCTCCAGGACACGCCGGTCAGAGTGCCGCCCACCGTGTTGGCCTGCGAGGACCACTCGGTCTTGGGCTGTGATTTCTACGTGATGGAGCGCATCGCGGGCGACGTGCTGCGCGAGGGTGAGCCCGAACGTTTCGCCACGCCCGATCACCGACGACGGATCGGCGAGGAGCTCGTCGACGGACTCGCCGAGGTCCACGCGGTCGACTACGAGGAGGCGGGCCTCGGCGAGTTCGGCCATCCCGAGGGGTTCACCGAGCGGCAGGTGAGCCGCTGGTCCGAGCAGCTGACCTGGGCGTTCGACGTCACGAGCGAGGAGCGCGAGGTACCCGCGCTCTACGACGTGATGGAGTGGCTGACCGAGAACGTCCCCGACGCGCCGACGCACACGCTCGTCCAGGGCGACTACAAGCTCGACAACGTGATGTTCGGGCCGGGAACGCCACCCGAGATCGTCGCGGTGTTCGACTGGGAGCTGAGCACGCTCGGCAACCCGCTCGTCGATCTCGGCTGGCTGCTGTCGTACTGGTGGGACGAGGGCGATCCCGAACCCCCGGCGGCGACCGACTCGCTCACCGCGACGTTCATGACCCGCGAAGGCTATCCCAGTCGGCAGGAGCTCGTCGAGCGCTACGAGCAGCGGACGGGGATCGAGTACGAGAACGATCGGTTCTATCGTGCGCTCGCGGTCTACAAGCTCGCCGGGCTTGGCGAGATGTTCTTCCGGCGCTACCTGGAGGGCAACGCCGACGACCCGCTCTATCCGAAGATGGAGACGGGCGTGCCCGAACTCGCCGATCGCGCGGTGCGCATCATCGAGGGTGAGGAGCCACTATGAGCGGTTCGCCGGCGACGGGAGAGTTAAACCGCTGCCGATCGCTCGAAAGACCATGACGGACATCGAACGGGTGGCGGTGCTCGGCGCGGGCAACATGGGCCACGGCATCACCGAGGTCGTCGCGCTCGGCGGCTACGACGTGACGATGCGCGACATCGAGACGGATCTGATCGAGTCGGGCTCCGAGAACATCGAGTGGAGCGTCGGAAAACTCGCCGAGAACGGGATCGTCGACGATCCCGACGACGTGCTCGCGCGCATCGACACGACGACCGATCTCGCCGAAGCGGTTGGCGACGCCGATCTGGTCGTCGAGGCCGCCCCCGAACGGATGGCGCTGAAAAAGGAGATCTACACCGAACTCGACGAGCTAGCGCCCGACGAGGCGATCCTCGCCTCGAACACTTCCTCGCTGTCGATCACCGAGATCGCGAGCGCCACCGACAGGGCGGCGCAGGTGGTCGGCACCCACTACTTCAACCCGCCCGTCAAGATGGATCTCGTCGAGGTGATCTACGGCGAGCGGACGTCGGACGCGACCGCCGAGACCGCCCACGATTTCGTCGTATCGCTCGGCAAGACGCCGATCTACGTGCAGAAGGACGTCCAGGGGTTCGTCGTCAACAGCGTTCTGGGACCGTTCATGGTCGAACCCGCCTGGATGGTCTCCAACGACGAGGCCACCATCCGGGAGGCCGACGCCGCGATGGTCCATCGCCGTGGCTATCCGATGGGGCCGTTCGAGCTCGCCGATCTGACAGGGGTCGACATCGGCTACTCGGTCCGCGAGGAGGCCGGCATCACCAACCCGCCGCTGATCGAGGAGAAAGTCGAGGCCGAGGAGCTGGGCCGCAAGACGGGAAAGGGCTACTACGACTACGAGAACGGAGAGACGTCGGAGACGTCTCAGGCAGACGGCGAAGCCGTCGACGGCGACGGCGCGGACTACGAAGCGGGCGACGGCGAGGGGTTCGACACCCTGCGTGTCGAGGCCCGGATGGTCAACGAGGCCGCGAAGCTCGTCGGGATGGACGTCGCGACTCCCGAGGCCATCGATACCGGCATGCGACTCGGCGCTGGCTTCTCGGAGGGGCCGTGCCGGCGTGCGGATCAGGAGGGACTCGACACGTTTCTGGAAAAGCTCGAAACGCTCCACGAGGCGACCGGCGAGGAGCGCTTCGAGCCGGCCGACTACCTCGTCGAGCTGGTCGAGGGCGGGAACACGGGGCAGGAGAGTGGGCGCGGGTTCTACGAGTACGAGAACGGCGAGCCGGTCTCTGGGGGTCGATGAGCGACCTCTCGCCGGCCGAGCGGAGCCAGCTCGAAGCCATCATCGGCGAGCACGGCTTCTTCTCCTGGCTCGGCATCGAGATCGAGACGATCGAGCACGGCCGCGTCGTGCTCCGCGTGCCCTACGACGAGAAGTTCACCAACCTCGTGCCCGGCGGCGAGGCGAACGTCCACGGGGGCGTGGCGGCCACGCTCGTCGACACCGCGAGCGGGTTCGCGCTCCGCTCGACGTTCGAGAACCCCCAAGGCGCGGCGCTCACGACGACCGATCTGAACGTCTCCTATCTCCGCCCCGCGACCGACGATCTGACCGTCGAGGCAGAGGTCGTCCGCGCGGGCGGGTCGATGGGTGTGACGGATGCAACCGTGTCGAGCATCGCGCCGAACGGCGAGGAGAAGGACGTCGCGGTCGGGCGCACGAGCTACCGACTCTTCCGGGAGGGGCGATGAGTACCTTCGAATCGATCGACGAGGGCGAGACGAGCACGACTGCGCGGCGGACGGTGACGGAAGCCGACGTGACGAACTTCGCGGGCGTGAGCGGTGATTTCAACCATCACCATACCGACGCGGAGCGGATGGCGAATACGGAATACGGCGAGCGGATCGTCCACGGCGCGTTCGTCTTCTCGGCGATGACGGGACTGCTCTGGCAGTCCAGAACACCCGAACAGCGCGACGACGTCATCGCGTTCTACGGGGTCGATGCGCTCCGGTTTTCCGCCCCGACCTACATCGGCGATACCATCCACGTCGAGACCGAGGTGCTCGAAAAGGCGGAACGCGAGCACCCGCGGGCGAACGGGACGATCAGATACAGCGTGTCGGTGCTCGATCAGAACGGCGAGACCGTGCTCTCCTGTGAGCTGCTCTCGCTGGTGCGCTGACGATCGACGGTAGCTTCTTTTGTCGCCTCGTGGTAGGGTATGTATGGGCAAGCGGGTTCTGGTTCCGTTCGACGATTCGGAACAGGCACACGAGGCGCTCGAATACGTCCTCGACGAACATGCCGGGGACGAGCTCACGGCCATCCACGCCATCGATCCCGCCGAGTGGGGCTACGGCGCACCGGGCAACACCCTCGGCGAGCACTGGCAGCAGGAAGCGCGCGAGGAGAGCGACGAGATCCAAGAGAGTGCACAGGCGGTGGCCGACGAGTACGGCGTCGAGCTCACGACGGTCGCCGAGAGCGGCGTGCCCAGCGACGTCATCACCCAGTACGCCGACGACAACGGGATCGACCAGATCGTCATCGGGAGCCACGGCCGCTCGGGCACCAGACGCCTCCTGCTCGGCAGCGTCGCCGAGGAGGTCGCGCGCAAGGTCTCGATCCCGGTGACGATCATCGGCTGATTTCGGCTATTCCCTCGTTCGCGGCCCCTCGTTCAGGCTTTCGAGCAGTTCGGGGTCGGTCCCGAACTTGAGCACGTTCGTCACGACGGAGTTGCGGATGTTCGAGACCACGCTGCCGTGTTCCTTGTAGAACTCGTGGATCCAGCGCGATTCGGCCTCGCGCGTCGGGAACATCATCACCGTCTTCCACTGATACTCCCCATCAGAGAGGAAGTAGAACAGCGTGTTCGGCGAGTCGCGAATGTACTCCATCGCCGCGCGCCACTCGTCGGCGAAGTGCTCGGCGTTGAACTTGAACTCGAACAGTCCGAAGATGAAAAAGTCCTCGTTCGGGATGATCGCCTCACGGAAGACGCCCTCCTCGCGCATGCGCCGGATCGACTCGCTCACCGTGACGTGCGAGACGTCGATGTCGTACTTCTCGTCGAGGATCTCGGTGAGCTGGCGCGAGGAGATCTGCGGGTCGCCCGCGAGCTCGCGCAGGATCACCACGTCGCGCTCGGTGAATTCCCATTCCGGTGCCTCGCTCATCGTCGGCCTCCGCCCGCAGTGACTCGTCCGTCGGTTCGCGATCCGCCAGCATGCGGATGGTAAGTCCGTCCGTTCGACAGTCTGCCGTCGTTCATACCAGCCGATCGGCGATAATGTTCTTCTGGATTTCGCTCGTGCCCTCGTAGATCTTCGTGATGCGTGCGTCGCGGTAGTAGCGCTCGGCGGGATGATCGGTGACGTAGCCCGCACCCCCGAACACCTGGATCGCCTCGTCGGCCACGTCGACGGCGTGCTCGCTCGCGAACAGTTTCGCCATGCTCGCCAGCCGTACCGCGTCGTCGGCGTCGCTCTCGACCGCGCTCGCGGCCCGGTAGGCGAGCGATCGTGCGGCATCGACGTTCGTCGCCATCTCGGCGAGCTTGTGCCGGATGGCCTGGAACTCGCTGATCGGCTGGTCGAACTGCTCGCGCTCGGTCGCGTACTCACGGGCGGCATCGAGCGCACCCTGTGCGGCCCCCACGGCCTGGGCAGCGACGCTCGTTCGCCCGGAGGCGAAGAACTCCATCAGCTGGTAGAACCCCTCGTTCACCTCGCCGACAACGTTCTCCTCGGGAACTCTGACGTCGTCAAGTCGCAACTCGGCGAGGTCGGAGGCACGAATTCCGAGCTTGTTGTCGATCTTCTCGGCGCTGAATCCCTCACTGTCGGTCGGTACGAGAAAGGCCGTGATCCCCTGATGACCAGCGCCGGGATCGGTCTTGGTCATCACGATGGCGACGTCCGCGACCGAGCCGTTGGTGATCCAGGTCTTGTTCCCGTCGATCACCCACTCGTCGCCGTCCTGCTCCGCACGGGTCTCGATGCCCGCGACGTTCGAGCCGTGGGCGGGTTCGGAGATAGCGCTCGCCGAGACCGCTTCGCCGGCGGCGATCCCGGGCAGCCACTCCTCCTTCATCCACTCCGAGCCATACTCGATGAGCATGTCGCTGCCGAAACCCGCCGAGCCGACCGCGCTGCCGATGCCCGGGTCGGCGCGCCAGAGCTCCTCGGTCACGATCGATCCCGCGAGCGCGTCCATCCCCGCGCCACCGTACTCCTCGGGGATGTTCGGCGCGACGAAATCGTATTCGGCGGCCTCCTGTCTGAGTTCTTCAGGGTACTCGCCCGATTCGTCGTGCTCGCGCGCGACAGGGACGATCTCTTCCTCGGCGAACTCGCGGACGGCCGTCCGGATGGCCTCGTGTTCTCCCGATAGCTGGAACGCCATAGGTGGTCATGGGTTTCCAGCGAAAAATATCTTCCTGCCATCCGTGAACGACGGAAAATGGTGGTGGGCGGGCAGTTCAAAAGAAAGCAGTGTGTTCACACGATACATCTATTACGATGGGCATCGATAGCATACGAGCTATGCGAGCAGCAGTCCTCGAAGAACACGGCGAACCGCTCGACATCCAGAACGTGGACGCACCCGATCCGGAGCCAACGGGTGCGGTGATCGAAATGGAGGCCTGTGGCATCTGCCGAAGCGACTGGCACGGCTGGCAGGGCGATTGGGACTGGCTCGGTATCCGGCCTCAGGAGGGTCAGATCCTCGGCCACGAACCGGCGGGCACGGTCGTCGCGGTCGGCGACGAGGTCGAGAACCTCCAGGAGGGCCAGCAGGTCACGGTGCCGTTCAACCTCGGCGATGGGACCTGCAAACAGTGTCGCACCGGCCACGGCAACACCTGCGAGAACATCCGGCCGCTCGGCTTCGTCGAATCGGTACCCGGCGCGTTCGCCGAACAGCTCCACGTCCCGGCAGCCGATCACAACGCCGTCGTGCTCCCCGATGGCGTCTCCTCGGTCGACATGGCCGGGCTCGGCTGCCGGTTCATGACCTCGTTTCACGCGCTCGCCCACCGCGCCGACCTCGGCGGTGGCGACTGGGTGGCGGTCCACGGCTGCGGTGGTGTCGGACTTTCCGCTGTGCACATCGCCAGCGCGCTCGGCGGCAACGTCATCGCGGTCGATCTCCAAGACGAAAAGCTCGAAAAGGCGAAAGAACTCGGCGCGAGCGCGACGGTCAACGCGAGCGACGTCGAGAATCCGGCCAACGAGGTGAAAGCCATCGCGGACGGCGGCGCGGCGGTCTCGATGGACGCGCTCGGCATCGAAACCACTTGCCGGAACTCCGTGCTGAGTCTCGGCACTCGCGGCCAGCACGTCCAGGTAGGCCTCTCGACGCAGGACGAGCAAGGGATGGTCTCGCTGCCGACGGATGCGATGGTAATGGGCGAGATCAAGTTCATCGGCTCGCTCGGGATGGCTCCGACCAACTACGACGAGATCTTTCGGATGGTCGCCGACGGTACACTCGATCCGAGCGCGGTGGTCTCCGAGACCGTCCCGCTCGACGACGTCTCGGAGAAGCTGGCGGCGATGGACGATTTCGAGACGATGGGGATTCCCGTCATCGACAGCTTCTGAATCGACGAGCGTAGAAACGTTTTATTGGCGTTCTGTGGCCGCTACTCTTCGAGAACGGCGTTGACCTGGCCGTCTTGGCCGGGTCGGGAGGTCACCCGCGCGGTGCCCTCGCTGGTCTCGATGAGCGCGCCCTTGGTGATGATGTTCCGCCGGACGTAGTTCGGGTTCGCAGGGTTCTCGGCAACACCCTCGATGTCTGCACTTCGCGTCTCGCCGTCGACCGCGACGCTCGCGTGGTCGATCGAGATCGCCCGGACCGTCCGCGTGTTGCCGCGCGTGTCGACGGTCTTCAGCACCGTGTCGCCGACGCGGGTCTCGGTCGGCTCGCGGCCGAGCTGGTGTTTGCGCTTCTTCGTCGTTCGTCGCCGTCGCCCGCCGGTTCGCTTTTTGAGTGCGCGTCCCTGATCTTTCATATCCAAACGCGGGCGAGCGCACACTTGAATCGCTCGATAGCCCATCGACGGATTTAGCACGCCGCCGCCCGCTCATCCGTCGTGAGCCTTCGCAGCGCCGTCGCCGCCCCGTTCAAAGGTCGTGGCGAGGGCGAACTGGCCGAAAGCGAGTTCGTCGTCGCGCTCTCGCTCGATCGCGACTGGTTCTCGCCCGAGCAGGCGACCCGTCTGGCCGACATCGCCGTCGGCGAGGGGCTGCTCGAACGCACTAACGAGGCGCTCGTTCCCACGTTCGATCCCGCGGACACGACGATTCCCGAGGGGTTCGTCCCCGACGAGGAACTCCTGCGCCGGCGCTCGGCGTTCGAGCAGGTCCTCGACGCGCTCGTCGCTGACGGCATCGACAAACGGGAAGCGGTCGCCGAGATCAACGAACTCCAGCAGCGCCTCGCCGTCACCATCGAGGCCGCCGCGGTGCTCTACGCCAGACGGCGCGACATCGACGTGAACGAGGCCGCCGATCGCGCGCTTGCCGAGCTCGGCGGTTAGAGGCCACCAGACTAGTCAATAGATTTTACGAACTCGTTCTAGCAGTTGAGGGCGTCATAGAACGGTTGGCATGGTTTTCGGCTATTTTGTGAGGTTCAGAGGGTGGTTTCGAACCCAATCTAAATGAAAGAGCAAGCTCCCGACATCAGACACGTGACGGATTTGGTTGCGTTAGGATGAACCTCGCCCCGGATGGCGACGGTGAATTTCCGCTTCCAAGCGGTCCTTATCCATTCAGAACGTATCTTCGTGTGTGTCACAAGCAGTTGACTCTGAGCAACCGGAAATCTCGGTCGAGGCGGAGTGGAATCGGTTCTACATCGATGGCGAGTGGACAGCCAACAACCGCGACGCGATTACAGTAGAGAACCCGGCGACGGAGACCGCGTTCGCAGAGGTTCCACGCGGGACTGAAGAAGACATCAATGAAGCCTACGAGGCTGCCACGGCTGCACAGCCGGAATGGGCAGCGCAGTCGCCAGCCGAACGTGCCGAAGTCGTCTCGCAGGCTGTGTCGCTCCTACGCGAACACCGCGAGGACATCCTCGAACTGCTGGCCGTCGAATCCGGATCCAGTAAGATAAAAGGCAGTATCGAATTCCAGAGCGCGGCCGGAATCACCCAAGAGGCCGCGAGCTTTCCGACACGGATTTCGGGCGATCATCGCGCGTCGAATATCGAGGGCAAGGAGAACCTCGTCAAACGCGAACCCGTCGGCGTGGTCGGCGTCATCTCGCCGTGGAATTTCCCGCTCCATCTCTCGATTCGAGCGGTTGCCCCGGCGCTTGCAACCGGTAATTCCGTCGTGCTCAAGCCCGCTTCGGATACGCCAATCACTGGCGGCCTCCTCATCGCGCGAATCTTCGAGGCCGCCGGACTGCCCGATGGACTTCTCAACGTCGTCACTGGGAGCGGGTCGGAGATCGGCGACCGGATGGCGAGTCATCCGGCATCGTCGGCCATCGCCTTCACCGGATCGACCGGCGTTGGGACGGAAGTCGCAAAGAACGCAGTCGATCATCAGGCGTATCCGGCGATGGAGCTGGGTGGAAACGGCCCACACGTCGTTTTGGACGACGCTGCTGTGGACGACGCAGTCGATGCCGGCGCATTCGGAACCTTCCTCCATCAGGGCCAAATCTGTATCTCCATCAATCGCCATCTGGTCCACGAATCGCTCTACGACGAATACGTCGAACGACTCACTGAGAAGGCGAAATCCCTCCCCGTTGGCGACCCCGCAACCGAAGAGACGGTCATCGGGCCGATCATCAACGAGAGCCAGCGTGACCAGATGCTCGAATATGTCGAGGAGACGGTCGATGCAGGGGCGACGCTCGAAACCGGTGGTGCGGCCGTCTCGGCCGCTGATGTCGAAGGGACGACTGTTTCGGCCGGCGATCTCAGTAGTGACAGTTCGCTTGGCGATTCGAACGGTCTCTTCGTCCTTCCGACGGTACTTTCGGATGCAACGAACGAAATGGCTGCTGCTTGTAACGAGCACTTCGGACCCATCGCACCCGTGATCCCGTTTGGGGATGACGAGGAAGCAATCGAACTGGCGAACGATACGGAGTTCGGTCTTTCGTCGTCGGTGTACGGCGATATAGCTCATGCCGAACGAGTTGCAGATCACATCGAAGCTGGAATGGTTCACGTCAACGACCAGTCGGTGAACGACGAACCGCACGTTCCGTTCGGCGGCTACAAAGGCTCAGGAATCGGCCGGTTCAACGGTGAATACATTCTCGAAGAATTTACCCAGCCGAAATGGGTTTCCGTTCAGCGCGATCCGCGCGATTACCCGTTCTGAATCGAGGGCTTTGTCGAAATCTCGACCCAGAGATTCGGAGATGGTCACAGAGCGACACGGCTGATCCGATTTTTCACGGCGTTTGGGGCATCGTAGTTGGATAGCGACTTGACGACAGAACGATTTCGTAGCTGACTCATTCACTGAGTTCCAACGGCAGAGCAAGCGTGTCACTCAAATTTGGTGNGTAGTTGGATAGCGACTTGACGACAGAACGATTTCGTAGCTGACTCATTCACTGAGTTCCAACGGCAGAGCAAGCGTGTCACTCAAATTTGGTGGATCGCCAAATCTCTCGGATTTGGCGATTCCTGCCGCCAACGATTCATCACTTCGACTCCAGCTCATCTCTGCTCGCTCCGAGAATCTCCGTCTCCGTCTGCAAAATACGGTACTGGAACAGCAAAACACCTACCTCAGAAATCGGCTCCGACACTACGAAAACTCGAACACACCACCCAGCCAGGAAGGAGGCGCAGGAGCGCCTCCTGACGATGAATCGCCATCAACCGATGACGATGACGATGAGGAATCCGAGACGGATGACGACGACAGCGAGGACGAACATGGTGACCGAACCGAAGACGAAAGTGCTGGCGGCGACTCCGACGCCGCCAGCGACTCCTCGCCTGGTCGCAGTCCTGGCCATGAAGGAACAACTCGACCACCGCCTGACCCAGACGAAACCGTCTGGGTCGAGAACGGCTATTGTTCGGACTGTGATTGCATCCTCACCGATCCGGATAGCTATATCTCTCAGACGGTCGTTGAAACGCCTCATCCTGTGCCACTTACCGTCATCAAGTACAAACGAGGCCAACACCACTGCTCGTGTGGAAACGAGATTCTCGCCGAGCATCCTGATTGTCCCCAGACCGGGCGGTTTGGGCCGAACGTTCTGGCCCAAACCGCTCTCCGCAGGTTTCGTCAGCGAGTGCCCAACCGCAGGCAGGCGGAAGTCTTCGACTGGCAATTAGACCACCCAGTCTCGCACAGAACGGTCTACAACCTGACCAAGCGGGTCGCAGACCGGCTGCGACCCGCATACGAGGACGTGAAGGCCAAGATCCGAGAGAGCGACGTGGTCTACTGCGATGAAACCGGCTTGTCGGTTGATGGGGATCAGCACTGGACGTGGACGTTCGTGACCGACGAGGAGGTTCTGTACACGATCGATGAAAGCCGTGGCAGTCAGGGGTTAGAGGAGG
>NZ_AOMC01000069.1 GCF_000336695.1 Halococcus morrhuae DSM 1307 | reverse complement strand
CCGAAAGCAGCGCGTTCATTGGTCATGTACGACTGCTGTCGGCGGGATGCCGTAACCTCCGTGACTCGGTTCCGCTAATCTACACAAGAGCGAACATGTCTCTCCCGCAGCTCAGCTACTGATGGTCCTCTGATGCACCCATACACCGTTTGTGATGCACTACTTGAACAGTCCAAGTAGCAGGTTTATATCATCCATGTGAGCGACACTTGCTGCGTTTGCTCGTACATCCATGAAACGGTGCTGTGTGTGAATTTATTCGACAATCACTACACTCAACCGGCTAGCGAGTGGGTTGTCATTAAAGACATACTGGCTTTCTCGTAGATCCACACTTCATCTAAGAGGGAGGTAATAGATAACTGGTCTCTGGATGTTTGGCAGAGCACTTGGTCTTTTCAACCATACGGATAAAGTGTGTCTCTATATACTCTATACTAAGCTTATCATTATATAATCTATTCAGGGTAGAAACATTCTCCAAGATATCGCATTGGGGAATGTAGCAACCGATGTCAGAGACAGACCGTTCCACTACGAAGCGACGTAGCTTCCTCCGCACGCTCGGTGGGGTAGCTACACTCGGCAGTGCCAGTATCGCTCTCAGCAACCGCGCGGAAGCGGCCAATCAAGCTCAAGGCCGCTTCCAAGGCGACCCGTTCACACTGGGGGTTGCCTCGGGAGACCCGCTCCCGGATTCAGTCGTCCTTTGGACTCGGCTCGCACCCGAACCGCTCGAATCCAGTGGTGGGATGCCTGATCAGCCAGTTCCAGTACTGTACGAGGTTGCCACTGATGAGGAAATAAGCAACGTCGTCAGGCGGGATGTGACGTTTGCAAGTCCTGATTGGGCACACTCTGTCCACGTCGATGTAGAAGGACTCGACGCAAACACCGAGTACTACTATCAATTTCAAGCCGGCAACGAGTACAGTCCTGTTGGGCAGACGAAAACGGCACCTGCACCCGGAACCAGCCCCGATAGCTTCAGTTTCGCGTTCGCGTCATGTCAGTCGTGGCCCACCGGCTACTATACCGCCTACGAGCACATGGTTGAGGATGATCTGGATTTGGTGATTCATCTCGGTGACTACCTCTACGAATATCCTATCCCACCCAGCGCTGGTGAGCGGAGCACCGAGATCCCTCGCCGATTCAATACTGAGATGAACACGCTCGAACAGTATCGGCTTCGCCACGCCCTCTATAAGACCGATTCCAACCTCCAAGCTGCCCACGCCGCATTCCCGTGGATCGTCACATGGGACGATCACGAGGTTGAGAACAACTACGCCGACGAGGTTTCAGAGAACAACGTCCCACCCGAGAACTTCTTGGAGCGACGCGCAAACGCCTACAAGGCGTATTTCGAGCATATGCCGTTGCGTCCTTCGCGGATGCCAACGGGTCCGGATCTGCCGCTATATCGGCGATTCACATTTGGCGACCTCGCAGAATTCAACGTACTCGATACTCGCCAGTACCGCTCTGATCAAGTATATTCCGCTGAGGAAGCCGAAAATTCCGACCGGACGCTGCTCGGCGACAAACAGAAGGATTGGCTAATCGATGGCCTCGCTAGTTCCTCGTCGCAATGGAACGTGCTCGCTCAACAGGTCCCGTTCTCGGCGACGGATGAAAATCCCAACCCGGACGTAGAGAATTTCGGCGCGGGCGATAAGTGGGATAGCTACCGGGCCGACCGTGATACGGTCCGCGATTTCATGGCCCAGCAGTCGGATCTGAACCCCGTCGTGATCACTGGCGATGTCCACCGCAACTATGTCTACAACATCAAAGCCGATTTCTCGAATCCCGATTCGGCATCGGTCGGTACCGAGTACGTTGGAACCTCAATTACCTCTTCCGGTGATGGTTCCGGGATAACCGACTACGGTGGCACCGCAAATGAACCATGGCGGCGGTTTTACAACGACAATCGGGGGTACGTACGCTGTACGCTCACCCCCGAACGGTGGCAGACTGATTATCGCGTGGTTTCGGCGGTCGCCTATCCGGATGCATCAGTGAGTACCATCGCGTCGTTTGCGACCGAAGCCGGCAATCCTGGTGCAACACTGGTCTCCGAACACCCCGACGAGGAATCCATCGAGATCATCGACATTCAAGCGAATGCGCCGGGCAATGATGCTGAAAATCCCAACGGGGAGTTCGCTACACTACAAAACACCGGCGATAGCGCAATCGACATGTCTGGGTTCATCCTCAGCTTCGAGGGAGGAAGCGGACAGAACTACACGTTCGGCGAGTTCACACTCGGAGCGGGTAAGACGGTCACTATTCGGAACGGAAGCGGCGAGAACACAGATTCGACCGTCTATACCGGACTCTCTTCGGTCCTGAACAACGGCAGTCCCGACTTAGTGGTCATAGCCAACGACGAGGGAGTTATCCTCGACCAGGAGTCATATTAGGTGATCTAGATTCACACTTGCTGATCAGCTTCTTCGAAGGCATTGGTCATCTGATCGGCGAGTTCGCCAGCCTCGATATGCGAGTAGTGCTCGCGAACGACCTCTTCGGAGTTGTCGAGCGCACGGGCAGCGGCTGCATGCCCAGATGTACGCACGAGGACTTCACCAGCACCGCGCCGGGCACCGTGAGGCATCAGGTATTCTTCGTCGTCATCGAGTTCGATACCTGCCTCCTCGCAGAGGCGTTTGAGAACGTGCCGCCCGGCGTCAGTCGTTATCGAAGGGGGTTCGATGTCGTACTCAATACAAAGTTCGACCAGCGAGCGGTCGGCACGCATTTCCTCAATCTCTGTGTCGGTGTATCCCCGACGGTCCAGCGTGTCCGTCACCCGCTGAGAGAGCGTCGGGCGATGAAACGAGGGAAACACTGGCCAGCTCTCGCTCGGTGCATCCAGCACCTTCCGATACATCTGCAGCGGATGAATCACTGGCTTGGGAAGGCCTCGATCGTCGAGACGCTGCTTTTTCGCGAAGACCGTCGCATAGCGATCTTCGAGGTGGACGTCTTCCCAGCGAAGGCCCTGGCGTCGCTCGTCGCTTCGATCGCGAAGAATCTCCGCACCCCGCACACCGGAGTATGACAGCAGATAGACGAGCGCGCGGTCGCGGCAGGCTTTGATTGCGGCTTCTCGCTCCTCACCGACGTCGTCGATCGCGGTGCTGGCCTGTTCGTCGACCATCCGTTCTAGGCTAACTCTGAGATAGCCGAAGAACGCCAGTTGTTAGCGCTCTGAGAAGCCGGTGGAGAGTGAATGGAACTCCCAC
>NZ_AOMC01000068.1 GCF_000336695.1 Halococcus morrhuae DSM 1307 | reverse complement strand
ACGACGGTGTCCACACGAATCAGGTCGAGTGCCTCTGGTCGTTAGTGCAGCCGTGGCTGGCGAAATTTCGCGGCCTGTCCAAGCAGGGCTTGGAGCAGGCCGCTCGCACCTTCGGGTTTCTTCGTTCCCTGAATCTTGTTCAAGCACCCATCCACAGTCTCATCGATTGCGTCGCCGTCAACGTATTCCGCTAATCTACACAAGAGCGGACATGTTTATGCTAGGGAAATTCCATACGTTGAGTGATAGCTATAGCGGCAAACGTATAGCTATCATTCTCTATAGATGTTCCGTACGAACGGCTCATGCCCCCTTCCCTGAACAGTACAAATGGACATGAGGGACTTAGCGCCCACAATCGCCGCTCAGCAGCCGTTCGGAGTGAATGATGAGTGGACAGCCACCCATCTGGAACGAATAGCAGTATCGAACGGCCGGCGACGTGATGCACTCCAGTGTCTCGGGCGATTTGTATNAATGATGAGTGGACAGCCACCCATCTGGAACGAATAGCAGTATCGAACGGCCGGCGACGTGATGCACTCCAGTGTCTCGGGCGATTTGTATACCCTGTCGAACTGCGGACGCTTGCGGCTCACACTGTAGCCATACGAAACGACCTCTCAGTTGACACTGTCGAGGCTGACGCCACCGAACGGATGGCGATTCAACTTCATCATCTCGACATTCCCGTCCTCTCTGCCAGTGGTCTGCTCGCGTACGATGCTGAGAGCCGACTGGTAGTCTATACTGCTACCGACGTAATGAACCAATACGCGAGTGAAAGCGTCAGTGAGCCACGACAGTTCAGTGCGCTCTGAACCGCAATCGCGCAATCACGACGAATTATCGGATCGGACAGATGCCTGAATCATTGCCTCGGCGATGTTCCCCCCGTATTCCGCTGTACGGCGCACGCTATCGAGTACGAGCGCCAAGAGGTACGTATCAGACGATGAATCGTTGTGGAACCGGCGATCGAGAGGCTCGACTGCTTCGAGCAACTCATCGCGTGCATGAAACGCTGTGTAGGCCTGTTCGATTGATCCACCATCGAGGAGAACACTCGCCGCATCGATCACGATTTCTCGAGACTGGTTGGCAAGTGAGACGAGTTCGTCGACCCCATCGACCGAAGAAGGGTCCTCAACCCGCAATGCAGTCGTAGCTATCTTCTCTGCGTGGTCAGCAACCCGTTCTAGTTGACGGGCGGTTGTATAATAGCTAAATACCGTGGACCGGTCAAGGTTCAGCTGCTCGATTTCTTGTAAGGTGGTGAGTGATTTCTGAAAACAGCGGTTCACCAACCCGAACAGACGATCTGCCTCCTCGTCGCGCTCGACGACGCGCTCGGCTCGGTTGGTATCGGCGTTCACCAATGCTAAGACAGCGTTGCGATGCATCCACTCCGTCACGTATTCAAGCTGCAACACCGACTGGCGAACCGATTCGTCACTGGTGCTGATCATGTTTTTGAAGACGATGCTTGTTTCTGTCTCTTCGAGCGCCTCTGGACCGATCAGCTTCGTTGCGGCACGGGTCGCAGCCCGACGTTGGGCGGTCGAAAGCGTATCCCCGGTCGTGAGCGTAAACTCGTCCAGTCCCACGCCATAGAGTGCTTGCACTGCCCGACGAAGGTCGTCCTCGGCGTAGCCATCGACTGCAATGCGTGCGGCTGTCGTTTCGGTTTCCTGAGAGCTGTTCGCACGAATGGTCAGGGACCCATCACTGTTCGCGTAGATATGTAGTTGTCGTCCCGCCTCGATACCGTGTTCGATAGCCCACTGTTTCGGGAGCGAGATAGTGTATGTCGATCCGCCAGTCAGCTGCACTTTGCGCGTTTCCCTGGATGGGGTCAGATCGTTTGAAGCGTTCATTGGATTCCGTATTGCTGATGATATTCTCGTGACGATGGCGCGATCGCGGCAAGTCGATCTGCCGAAAGGATTGGGTAATAGCATATCATCTATTACTACCCAAACTTGCCGGTGATGTAGTCCTCGACGCGCTGGCTCTCGGGATTCTCGAAGATCTCGTTGGTGTCGCCGTACTCGACGAGCTCGCCACCGGTGAGGAAGACGGCGGTCTGATCGGAGATGCGCGCGGCCTGCTGCATGTTGTGGGTGACGACGACCACGGTGTAGTTCTCGGCGAGGTCCTCGATGAGGTCCTCGATCTTCGCGGTCGCAATCGGGTCGAGCGCGCTCGCGGGCTCGTCCATCAGGATCACTTCGGGATCGACCGCGAGACAGCGCGCGATGCAGAGGCGCTGTTGTTGGCCGCCCGAGAGTCCGAGCGCGTTGTCATCGAGTCGGTCGTCGACCTCCTCCCAGAGGGCGGCCTGCCGGAGCGCGCGCTCGACGAGCGCGTCCTCGTCGCCGGCGTCGTCGCCGAACAACCGTGCGAGCAGGCCAGTCTCGACGTCGCCGTGTTTGCGCGGGCCGTAGGAGACGTTCTTCCGGATGGATTTCGGGAACGGGTTCGGCTGCTGGAACACCATCCCGACGCGCTTTCTGAGCTCGACGAGATCGACGCCGTCACCGTAGATCTCCTGGCTGTCGAGCGCGACGCTCCCCTCGACGCGCGCGGCCTTGATGCGATCGTTCATCCGGTTCAGGCATCTGAGGAANAGCGCGACGCTCCCCTCGACGCGCGCGGCCTTGATGCGATCGTTCATCCGGTTCAGGCATCTGAGGAACGTCGATTTCCCACAGCCCGATGGGCCGATGAGTGCCGTGACGCTCTCTTCGGGGATGTCGAGGTTGATCCCTTCGAGTGCTTGCTCGTCGCCGTAGAAGACATCGAGGTCGTCGACGGCGAACTTCGTCCCGTTGTCGAAGTCGTAGTTCGTCCACTCCGGTTCGATGCGCTCGTCGCTCTCACCGGCAGATGTCTGTCTACTCGTTGTTTGGTTCTCTACTGTGGATTTCGTTGTAGTTTGGATATTTGTGGCCATTTGAGTATCCTGATTGTTATTTTATTCACTCATGGTGGAGTTTGCTGCGGAAGTACGCCCGCAGCGCGATGCCGACCGCGTAGAACGACAGCACGACCAACAGGAGGACGAACGCCGTCCCCCACCCGAACGCCTCGGCATCCTGTGCACCGACGCCCGCGGTAATAGTCGCGTAGAGCTGGTAGGGCAGCGCGCTCGCCGCGGTCAGCAGTGCATCGTTGGTCACGAACGGCGGTGTCGTACTGAACTCGAACGACGAGAATACGCCCGGCGTATCGCTCGGGAACGGCGAGCCAGCCATCACGAGCAACAGCGGCGCGGTCTCGCCCGCGATCCGGCCCACGCCGAGGATGACGCCCGTGATGACGCCGGGCAACGCCGCCGGGAGAACGACGCTTCTGATCGTCTGCCAGCGACTCACGCCGAGGGCGGCGCTCGCGTCGCGGTACTCGTCGGGAACGCTCTGGAGCGCCTCCCGGCTCGTGATGAGCACCAGTGGCAACAGCATGAACCCGAGCACGAGGATCCCCGACAACAGCGAGTTGGTGTTGCCAAAGCGCGGCACCAAGAACGCAGCTCCGAACAATCCGAAGACGATGCTCGGCGTGCTCCAGAGACCGTTCGTCGTGACCTCGACGATGCGGGTGAACCGCCCCTGCTCGGCGTATTCGGTGAGGAAGACGGCCGCACCGACGCCGAGCGGCACCGCGAAGAGGACCGTCCCAACGACGATCCAGACCGTTCCCATGATCGCCGGTAGTACACCGGGGATGTCGACGTAGATGCCTTGCGAGACGTTCATGACGAACGGCCAGTCGATCGGCAGCGCCAGCCCGACGATCTCCGGACCGACGCCGAGACCGATCTCGATGCCCGCGAAGGCCTTCGAAGCGCCCTTGAGGGTGACGAACGCGACCAACGCGGCCATGATCGTGACCATCGCCAGCGCGTTCAAGCCCATCAGCAGGTACGCACCGCTCTGTCGGCCCCGACTGCCGAAGCCGGCGCTGGCGGTCGCGGCCGCCCACGTGACCAGTAGGCCCGCCAGACCGATCATCGCGCCCACGACGAGCGGGGCGTGGAACGTCGCTTCCAGGTTTGCAGGGTTCCATTCCCATTCCGGGCCGACGACTCCGCCGAGGAGGACAACCCCTGCTACGATGGCGATGCCGCCGGCTGGTACGGTTGAGCCGACGTCCTCGCGCGGCAGCACGCTGACGGCGACCAGTGAGACCGCGGCAAGCGCCGTCAACGGCAGCCAGACCATGGCTCCGCCGCCAAGCAGCTGTGAGCCAACGAGACTGCCGGCGATCGCGCCGAGAACGCCGAACGACGCGCTAACTGGAAGACCGACCGTCTCGTTCGGCGTCGTGTCGACCCATCCGAGCCGCGAACAGACGCCGAGAACGATGACGATCCCGCCAGTGGCGCAGAGAACGATCCCGAACAGGGTCGCCAGTCCGACGCCCGCGATCTCGGTTTCGAAGCTCGTCACGCCGAACACTGACGCGGTGGCATACAGGAAGACCAAGACGCCGAGACCGACGACGGCGGCGCTGACGCGCTCGAAGGCTGATCCATCATCGTTCACCAGCCGGCGCTCGTGAGCGTCGCTCACCGTTCACCCCCGAGTGTGCGCAGCATGCGGCGCTCGATGTACTGCGAGACGACTGAGATAGCCATCACGGTCACGAACAGCACGGCACCGGCGGCGAACAGCGCGTTCACGTGAAGACCGCTCGCGTTGCCGTACTGGCTGGCGATGAGGCTCGTGAGCGTGGTCGTGTTGTCGAAGGCGTCGAAGATAGGGGTCGGCAGGTCGGTCACGTTGCCGAGAATGACCGTTGCAGCCATCGTCTCGCCGACGGCACGACCGACGCCGAGCAGGACGGCGGCGGAGATGCCCGAAAACGCCGCCGGCATCGTGATGCCGGTCATCGTCTGCCACTCGGTCGCCCCGAGCGCGAGCGAGCCTTGTTTCATCGATTCGGGCACGCTCGAAATGGCGTCCTCGGCGACCGAGACCACGGTCGGGAGCGCCATCACGCCGACGACCAGCCCCACGGCGAGCAGGCTCCCGAGACCGGGCAGGCCGAACGCACTGCTCGACGCGAAGTACGGATTGAGCACGACCAATCCGAGATAGCCGAAGACGATCGAGGGGATGCCCGCGAGGATCTCGATGCCGGGTTTGAGGATCGCGCGCAACCAACTGGGGGCGACCTCGCTAACGAACAATGCGCCGGCGACACCCAATGGCCCGGCGATCATCACCGCGAGCAGCGTCTCGATGAGCGTGCCGACGATCGCGGGTGCGAGCGAGTAGAGCTGCTCACCGCCGGTGCGCCACATCGGCTCGCCGGTGAGCAAGAGGAGATCGATCGGTCCCATATACCGGACCGCCGGCAGCGCCTCGCGCAGTACGAACACGATGATGAGCCCCATCGTGAGCAGCGTCGAGACCGTCGCCAGGAAGGCCAGCCCCTTCGCGGCGAGCGCCTGCCGGGCGTACCAGCCGTAGCCGACGACGAGGAGAAAGCCGACGACGAACACCGCCGTCAGGCTCGATCCGACGAGGAAGCTGACGAACGCACCGAGCAGGCAGACCGCAGCCACGCTCCCGGCGACGAGCGCCACGCGGTCCGTCCCAGTGATCGAGCGCACGATTCGCGTCGTTTTGCTGTTTGTGAATGACATAATAGAAAACGGTCGCGTCAGTTTCTGACGGACCGATTCAGTGGAAGAGGATTAGCTACTGGTCGTGTCCGAGTTGCTCGCGTTCGAACTGCTCGCGTTGCCGCCGCCGTAGCTGACCTGCTGGGCGGGTTCGGGAAGCTTGCTGCGCTGCTTCTGCCGGCGCTCGGGTGGGAGCGTGAAGTAGTCGTTTGCCTCGACGAACTGCTTTTGACCGTATTCGGTGAGCAGCATGTTGATGAACGCGGCTTCCTTCTTCGAGGTGCCCTTCCAAGTGTAGCAGTGCAGATCACGCGAGAGCGGGTAGCCCTTCGAGCCGAGGTTCTTGCCGAGTTCGTAGGTCGTCCCGTCGAGTTCGAGCGCGACCGCGGGGGCCTGGCCGCCGACGAACGCCAGCGCCATGTACGCGATGGCGTTGTCGCTCTGCTGGACGGTCGTGCGGACCTGCTGGTTCTGGCGGCCGTGTTTAATCGCATGACGGAAGTGGAATTTCCTGTTTTGCGGCCTCCTTAATGTTGTACACCGCACACATCAACGCGATCTCAC
>NZ_AOMC01000067.1 GCF_000336695.1 Halococcus morrhuae DSM 1307 | reverse complement strand
ATGAGTCAGCTACGAAATCGTTCTGTCGTCAAGTCGCTATCCAACTACAGTTCTACTATGGACACAGCGTTATTCCTGCAATTGTCGCAAATGCACCCATTGCCAACTACACTCTTCTCGCCATTGTCAATTCTAAGTTATTGAGTTTTTATAATATGAAAACGTCTCCAAATGCGCAAAAAGGTGCATTTCCGAAAATGAATCCAGATGATGTTCGCGCACTACCTGTATTTCCTGATATACCCGATTCTGTCAGTGATAAATTGATCGAGCACGCAAGCACGTTAATCGATCTGAGAGAAAAACGTCGCTCCTTGAATCTCGATCTCCTCGATTATCTCGGGACCTACAAGGATGGCCTAGCCCTCGGGGAGCGCTACCAGCCAGCGAGCGGGCTGGCAGCATCAGTACTGACCGATACTGAAGTCGACAGCGAGTTTGCGAAACTTCGAGTGACAGCGACGCAGGTTGAGCGCGAGGGCGACCGCTTGCGGCTGCTGGCGGTACCCTACGTGAAGCCCGAGAACTCCGACGAATACGAGACAAACAGTCACGGCTACGCCACGCTCGATCCCGTGCCGGCGATGGAGTTCGTCGGGCTGAGTGAGACAGAGGCCAATCTCATCGCGGCGTTCGTGCCCCACGCGGTCGACGAGGCCGACGGCTTCGCGGGCTATCGAGACAACGCCACCGCGACGATCTCGCCGCTCGATCGGCTGGAAAGCCTGACCCTGCCGAAACTCGATGACGTGGAAGGTGGTATCGAACGCTATATGGATGCCAAAGAGCGCGCCGCGGAGCTTGACNAGCTTGACGAGAAAATCGAACGGACAGACGAATTGATTGATGAGATTGTGTATGAGCTGTATGGACTGACTGACGAGGAGATTGAGATTGTTGAAGAAGCGGTTGAAAGCTAAAATCTCCTTATCTGGCGCGCTAGGCCTCTACCGAACGGTTTCGAGGGCGATGTCCACGCGGTCGTCAGCGGCTTCGGCCCCGAGATACCACTGCCGACGGTCAGAATCCTTGTGAATTTTCGAGAGACCCTGCCGAGTGAGGTTCGGCAGATCGCGTGCAACCGCTCGGATGGATTCGTCATCGTTGACGCGCTCTAACGCCCGACGAACTTCGAGATAGCCGACCTCGCCGTCTTCGCGATCGGGGTCGAGCAGCACCTGCAAATACCCATCGTCGTCATGGCGGAAGCCAGTGGGTACCCGGCCGGTCCATTTACCTTGCTCCTGTGCGCTAGCGACACCGGCCTCGACGCGCTTGATGGTCCGACGACGTTCTTCTTCGGCGACCGCAGCGGAAATGTCTGCAATCAACTTCCCGGTGCCGTCGGGACGCACCTCTGAAATCCAGCCGTCGGTGATTGCGACGGTGGTCCCGGCGTCCTCGCAACGTTCGAAAAATCGTTGGTAGATGCTGCCGAGTCGGGCCAATCGCGAGATTTCCCAGACCACGACGTATTCATACTCACCAGTGTCAATCGCGTCGATCAGCTCGGAGAACTGATCGCGGCCGGGATCGGACCCGGAGTAGCCGAGGTCGGCGTAGCGATCAACGTCGTCTGGGTCGGTATCGTGTTCGTTGAGCCAATCGTTGATCGCATCGCGTTGGTGGGTGGTCTCTTGGGTGTCGGTCGAGGCGCGGATGTAGGTGGCTATGGAGGTCATTCTGGAGTCGTTTTTGTTGCGGGGTATCTAGTATATAAACAGGGTGGCTTTGTTGCAGTCTGCAATAATCCATGTGCTTCATTGCAGGGGACCTTGTCATGACCGTCGACAAGCCGGATGGTCGCAATGCNACAATGACCAGTGCACAACCTGTTGACGGTCAGAGTGACCCACATCCACGAACCAACTGGAGAACTCATGGGCGTGCTGTCGCGATTGGGCTTGGACTGGTCATCTCTGCCCTTGTGATCGGGACGGTACTTTCGATCGTCCCGATTCTCGTGGGCGGAACCAGTCTCGCCGCGCTCACCGTCGTGTTCGTCCTCTCGGAAGCGGGCTATGCCATCGCTGGATGGGTGTATGTCCACCGGTGGTTCACTGAGAAGGTGTCAATCGAGATTCCGACGCCACAACAGTGTGGGTGGGTGGTTGTCAGCACACTCGTCATGCTCGGGATTGCAAGCGGCATCGGCGCACTCAGCACCAGAACGGGCATCCAGATCGGGCGTGCCGACCAGGAACTCCTCACAGGGGATCCGACGATGGTCCTCGTGCTGGCAGTGCTTTCATTCGTCGTCATCGCGCCAGCCGAGGAGTATCTGTTTCGTGGTGTGATTCAGCGACGGCTCACCCGGAGTATGCGAACACCCGCTGCTATCGGCGTGGCCGCTCTTCTGTTCGTCGTTCCGCATGCGATTGGCTATCTCGGAGGGATACAAGGGATTGTTCTGTTGAGTATCGCCCCGTTCTCACTCGCAGTTATACTGGGTGCGCTGTACGAAAAATACGACAATTTGTCCGTTCCAATCCTCGCTCATGGGNTGAGTATCGCCCCGTTCTCACTCGCAGTTATACTGGGTGCGCTGTACGAAAAATACGACAATTTGTCCGTTCCAATCCTCGCTCATGGGTTCTACAATGCAACTCTGTTTCTCACAACCTACGTGACAGAATTTTAACCGCAGTTCACTGAGTCAAACGATCTTGCCAAGCCGAGATGGTGTGTCTACTTTCACCACGCTTCGATGAGGTATAAGTGCGCATCGGCGGAAGGAGAGCGTGCATGACGGACCTCATCGTCAAAGCGGCAGTCAAAGAACAGCTCGCAGACCAGAACGTCTCATCGAATTTCTACGACGCGCTCGATGGCGAGGTAGCAGACTTGCTTGCGGATGCGGCACAGCGTGCGGCGGACAACGACCGCAAGACTGTCCAGTCGCGCGATCTCTGAGCAGGGACCGTCGAGACGGCACTTCTCTCAACTCGTGCCAGTCGCTTCTAGAGTGAGATCAACCGTCTGATCGCATCACCCCAACAGAGCGAGATGCTTGTCGTGTGAGTGACTTTTGGGATCACTCCGTCTGAGAACAGGCGATCCCCCGCTGCCGGTGCCGAAGCGATATCGTTCGGTGTGGCACCCAGTCCTTTGAGGTGAGAACGGGAGTATTATATGTCTCTCTTGTGACCA
>NZ_AOMC01000066.1 GCF_000336695.1 Halococcus morrhuae DSM 1307 | reverse complement strand
TTGCGTTGACATACTTCGCCGTCTTCCGCTTCAACTCCGTCACTCTGGCGACCTGATCCGACGTTGTCTAGCGATTAAACACGGCCGTTCTGGCCGATGCGCGAATCGCATTTGATGGGGGCGTCCGAACTGCCGAAGAGGTTCGCGCGGAAGGCCGTGTCCGTCCCCGAGCCCTCGGCTCGGCAGATGACCTGGATCTCCTTGCTTGACCCCGAGTAGCCCTCAACGTTCTGCCAGTCGGTGATCTCGCCCTTGTAGATGGCCTTCAGCTGTTTGCCGGTGAGCTTCGTCACGCCGGCGTCGTAGATGGGTTTGCTGACGACGACCGGCTGGCCGTCGACACCCACTACATGGTCAGTGAAGTTCTCGTAGCTCTTGCGCTCGGGAAGTTCCTCCTTAACCGGGGCGCTCGAATCACCTATGTCCACCTGCTCGTTCATCAGCTTCTCGATACCGGTACCCGAGTGGCTGAGGCCGACGTTGACCGAAAAGGGTGGCTGGCTCCCGCCGCTGGCCTCGAAGCCGTAGATGCCGGCGAAGAAATCCGCCATCCGCTTGTTCGTGTCGAACCCGTACTGGCCCGGACCCCAGTACTCCTCGTCATCAGCCGGCGGGTTCGAGTTCCAGACCGATGCGCCGTTGCTCGTGATCGGGTAGACCGTCGAGGAACCGTCGGCGGTCAGCGGCCCGCCGCCACTCTGCTGGGTGCCGCCACTGCTGTTTCCACCGCTTCCGTTCGGCCCACCACTGCTTCCGTTCCCGCCGCCGGCACCCGTACTCCCGCCGAGACAGCCCGCGACGCCGATTGTGGTACTGGCACCGACTCCCATCAGAACGCGGCGTCGTGTCGTTTTGTGCGTCATCACCAGAACCATTCGCCCTTGTCTATTTATTCGATACTAATTTTGATATATCTACATACGAATGCCTCATTTGTCTATATATTCGTACGTTCTTCAATAGTTCTGGATGAAGACTGGTTGCTGTGCAAGTGACATCGGGAAATCGGTTCTACAGAGGACAAGACAACTATTCAGTATGTCTAATAAGAATTGTTCTGATACCCATCTGTTCCTTATCCTATATAGCAAAATTACGATCGCTTAAGTCAGGTACCGGATAATCCGCACTATCCGTGTTGAACGCATACCGCCGGAACGAGTTGAGCCACAAAATTGAACGTGGAAAGACAGCTAATGTCTCACCCAGATAATCTAACGGCTACTGAGGGCAGCGAATCAGTCCTTCGGGAATACGTTCTCGGGGTCCGAATCATTGAATACACACCCACAGATGGTGACGGCCGGCAGTACCGCTTTGAGGCTCCCCATCATGAAGGTACAATATTCGATGATCGTGGGCAAGCCGAGTTGTACGCCGATGTATATTTCGACGTCAATGGATTCGAAGAGGCAGACACAGGTGAGCGCGGCGTTCCACCAGAAATCATCCAAGCCGGGCGAGACACGCTTGCAGCGTATTTCCTTACCCAGCCTGGAACGGACGAACACTGGGTGGCGTCGTTTTACGGAGTGAAACCCAGTACGGTTGAGCGATACGCCTCGTGGGTCCGCGAGCGAGCTGAGGAAATTCGGGCTGGCGCACGAGAGCGTACCATGGAGTAGACGGTAGCCAAAGAGTCCTGTTTCCGTTCAACCGGCGTGGTCGTGTCCTTGTGTTCTGAGCATCAATATACAAAATAATCAGCTGTCCTGTCAGCGTTCTCTTCTCTGGGAACAAATGGGAGATCGCACTTGGAACGGCCAAGCTTCCGAAATCGTCCGGGATACACTATCTGACGGCACAGGAGAAAGGGGTGTTCCGCCGGGAACACCCCGGCCGAAATCGTATGCTCATCACGGCAGTGATCTCGAGTTCAAGCC
>NZ_AOMC01000065.1 GCF_000336695.1 Halococcus morrhuae DSM 1307 | reverse complement strand
GTGTATCACCGAGAATTGCTAATGGGACCCCCTGAGACGGACGCGTGTGGTGCAACCGAAAAACCAAGCCGGGAGTGAAACGGGGAATCGCCATGCAGACCAGCGCTCGCCGGACGAACAATACAACCGTCCGGCGTCGAGCGAATGGGGGAATCCTGCTCTGGGATTGCGGACGAGCGTCCTCTCCGGCAGACATGAAAGGGAACGGTGAGTCGCCATGCCTCACTGCAACAACTGCGGCACGTTCGTGAGCCGAGTACGTCCGCGTGTTCGCACCGCCCGGATAGATACCGTGCGCGTCTGTCCCAACTGCGAGGAGAAGCTTCGGGATGGGGCTGGCGTCCGTGAAGCACAGTCTCCCCGCCACGTCAACAATGCCTGAGAGCGCACAGTCGGTCGGCGCAAAACGCGGCCGTCCGGTATCCAGTGATGCGAGCACCGCCCGGTTCGAACTCCCAGCAGCGGGGTTCGTCCTCGGGGAGTTGTTCGAGCGGGTTCCCGACGCACGCGCCGAACTTGAACCCACGGTCGCCGGTCCGACCGACCGCGCTGTCGTCGTCGTTCGGGCGGATGAGCGCGAGCGCACCGCAGTCGAGGACGCGCTCCGAGCCGATTCGGATATCGTGGCGATCGAACGCTTCTGCGAGCAACCGAACGGGTGGATGTATCGGGTGACGTGGGACGGTCACCCCCGTCGGCTCGTGGACCGGCTCGTCGCCGGCGGCGTCACGCTCCTGTCGGTACGGGGACGCGCGGGCCAGTGGCGTTTTCGCCTCGTGACTCCCGACCGGGACATGCTTGCCCGCGCACACGAAATACTAGAGGAGTCGGGTTGTGAAGTAGAATGCAGACGTATCTCGACCTTCGAAGGGGAACCGTCGGCGCAACGCACGTTGACCGAGAGACAGTATCAGTACCTCACAAAGCGGGTTAGGTGAACGGGCTGCTTGGTGGATTGATGGAGGCCAACCAAGCAGCCAGTGAACTCACAGAGGACCAGG
>NZ_AOMC01000064.1 GCF_000336695.1 Halococcus morrhuae DSM 1307 | reverse complement strand
GGGGAATATCGAAATCACGCTTGCGTACGCGGTATCTGTCGGCGCGTTCGCGGGCATCATCATCACGAACGAGAACACCGACCTATCGTCTCTCAAAGACGATGCGGAGAAGCTTGACGACTACTATATGTGGTCGATTTTCGGCACGGTCGGGGTGTTCGCTGCGTGGCTGTTGGTCGGTGACGTTTCCTCATTCTTCCAGAGTAGCGACCTCTGGGGCTTGGTCTACGTCGGCATCACGAGCACGGCCGGGTTCGCTGCGGGGTGGATGCTCTAATGGTGGACCTTGACCTTGACCTAGAGACGGTCGCCACACTTGGCGCGTCGGTTGGTGCTCTCGACGCCGGACTATCCGCGGGCGCAGACATCACGATTTTATCCGACCTGCTTGGTGGCAGTCTTGAAATAGGGCTGATTGTGGTTGGTGCAGCCGGTGGGTCTCTCATCGCAGACCGGCTCGGACTCGTTGAGGTGTTTGATTCGTGACTCTCGTTCGGAGGGTCATGGTTATGCTGCTCGTTGGAATCGTCATCACGACCGCCGCCACGAGCGGCGTGGTTCCAGGGTCATCTC
>NZ_AOMC01000063.1 GCF_000336695.1 Halococcus morrhuae DSM 1307 | reverse complement strand
CCGCCTCACTGATCGGCTGAGTTTCGCCGTCTCATGGATCGAGAAATTCCTCGCTCCGTATCTTCAGAAGTTATCCAAATGACTATCGCGTCGACGCGTTGGGTCCAGACGACGCTCTGTGGAGAGACGTGTTTGTCGGATTTCAGCCGACAAACGACGTCATGGCCCTGATTTTGGATTGCAACAATTCTCTCGTCACCGTAGTACGCGGCGTCGAAAACCACTGTGAGAGCCGCTCCAGCCGGCAGCTGGAGCGGCGTCACGATCTCTTCGACGGCGATCTCGGTCTTTTTCTTGAACGGCTCGTCGAAATCCGACGCAAGATCCTCTGGAACGTACATCCGCGCACGGTAGGGAACATAGACGTCCCCGATCTGGAGGCTGGAAGTGACGATCTTGTTGCCCAGCTCCGTCTCTCCGGCAACAGGATTGTACAACCGGGCGACGCCATCGGTGGCGTCGCCGGTTTTCGGAATGAACGTATCGTCGATGTGAAGGAGGACGTCGTCGCCGGCACCAATTTGGAGTTGGTCGAAGACGTACTCAGCGTGGTAGTGGGCGAGATTGGTAGGCGACCAGTCAGCACCGCCGAAGAAGTAATCGTATGCTCTGCGGGATTTTGCGTCCGCGTCGGGACGCGAAATCCCGCGGGCGAGGCCACTGACCGTCCACTGCGCTTCACCGAGAATCAGCGTGCTCACGAGGTGTTTGAACGAATCAGCGTTGCGGCTGTCAGAGAAGACTTGTTCGAATGCTGCGAAGGCTTGCTCAAACCACGGCGGAAGACGAGTAACGCCGAGCACAGTAGACGAGCATCAGATCTCCTCTGGGAACCACTGTTCGATGTCACTGCCTACTGCTCGCTGACCAGTCAGCGAGCGTAGGGAAAAGTTGCCAAGCCGAGGTTCCGGCGAAGAAACCCGTCCTCCTGGGCCATCACTTTTCGAGCATCGCGGGCGGTGCGCCGATCGTCGGCCCGATCACGGCCGGCCTCCTCTGGGGCTGGCTGCCGGCCGTCCTCTGGATCGCCATTGGAAACCCGCTGATGGGCGCAGTACACGACTTCGTATCGCTCTCGGGCAGTCTCCGCCACGAGGGCCGATCGATCGGCTCGATCATCGGCGAGTACGTCGGCGAGGAGAGCAAGGATCTCCTGCTCTGGTTCGCCTTCCTCACGATCATCCTCGTCGTCGCGGTGTTCGCCTACGTCGTCGGACTGGTGTTCCAAGAGTTTCCGAGCGCCGCGACCGCGAGCATGCTCTACATCGCACTCGCACTCGTCTTCGGGGTGTATCTCTACCAGTTCGATCTTCCCTTCATCCCCGGCACCGTACTGTTCGTGACGCTGACGTTCGCCAGCGTCTTCGTCGGGCTCCGCTTTCCGATCCAGCTCAGCCAGACCCAGTGGATCCCGATCGTCCTGGTCTACTCGTTCATCGCGAGCGTGCTGCCCGTCTGGACGCTACTGCAACCGCGTGACTACCTCTCGTCGTTCCTGCTGTACGCCGGCGTCGGCGGCGCGCTGGTCGCGATCATCGTCGGCACGGTGCTCGGCAGCGCGAACGAAGCGCTCGTGACGAACATCCCCGCGTTCACCGGCTTCGGCGGCAACAGCACGCTCGGGGCGTCCAGCCCGCTGTTCCCGATGTTGTTCGTCACGATCGCCTGTGGAACCATCAGCGGTTTTCACGCGCTCGTCTCGTCGGGGACGACCGCGAAACAGCTCAACCGCGAGACCGACGCCCGCCTGATCGGCTACGGCGGGATGCTCGGCGAGGGGCTGCTCGCCACCGTCGCGCTGTCGGCGGTCGCGGTCGTGGGCGTCACCGCGGCCGACGCCACCGGCGGCGTCGGACTCGCGCTCCCGAAGTTCGCGGGTGGCGGCGGCGTGATCCTGAGTAGTCTCGGGATCCCGGCGAGCTTCGGCGCACCGTTCATGGCGCTCGTGATGGTGAGTTTCCTGCTCACCTCGACCGATACCGCGCTCCGACTCGGCCGCTATCTCTTCGAGGAGATCGTCGGCACGTCCGAAACGAAGACCCAGAAAGTGGCCTCGAATCGCTACGCCAACAGCGCCGTCCAGTGTCTGGTCGCCTACGTCCTGATCGCTTCGGGCACGTGGACGCCGCTCTGGCAGCTCTTCGGCAGTGCGAACCAGTTGCTCGCCGCGCTCGCGCTGCTCACCGCGACGGTCTGGCTGGCGAACTGGGACGACAGCAAACAGCTCGTCTCGACCGGGGTGCCGATGGTGCTGATGTCTGTCGTGACGGTCTGTGCGCTCGTCTATCTCGAATTCTATCAGAACCTCTATCAGGGGCTGATCCTCGGCAACGCGGAGACGGCAGCGTGGTCGCTCGCTCTGCAAATCGTCATCGGGACGATCCTTCTGGTGCTCGCGCTCGCGCTGTTCCGGCAGGGCCTCGGCAACATCCGGGACGTCCGCGGGCAGGACGTCACCGCCGCCGACGGCGGCTCCGACCAGTAGTCGACTCGTTTTCGTTACTGATCGATCAGTCGAAGATCGCGTCCGCGAGCCGGCCGAAGAGACCATGATCGCGTTCGACGGGCGGCGTCCACGTCCGAAACGCCGCGGCGACGTCGGCTTTTTCGCTCGCGACGAGTTCCTCGGAGGGTGGAGCAGCGACGACGAGGTTTACCTCGTAGTGGCCGTAGTAGCCGTATTTGAGCAGCGTTCGGTCGCGGAACCCCTCGATGCGGTCGGCCACCGCTTCCGGGATCGTCGGGGCGACGAAGACGAACGTGAAGTCGGTGCTGTAGTGGCGCTCGTCCGCCTCGATCCAGTCGTCGGCGAGAGTATGTCCGAGATCGATCGCCGTGTCGAGGATCTTTGTGTCGATCGCGTCGACCCGCCGGACGAAGAGGTGTTCGTCCGAGTCGTGCCGGGCATAGGAGACCGTCGGATGGAGGAAATACTTCTCGCGTTCGAGCGTGAGCCAGCCGTACAGCGTCCACGTCGTGTCCTCGACCGACCGATCGCGTTCGAGGTCGTAGGAGTTTTCGAGCCGCTCGGCGACCGTATCGAGGTAGTCTCCCTGGACGGGCCGGGACGGTTCGGTGTCGGCATCAGCCATCAGGTGCGTGTAGCCGTGTTCCGGGGTTGCGCGTTTCGCTTCTCTTCGGGCTCCGCGACGAGCCGGTGGGTCGATGGATCCGGCTATCGAAGCCCGGGAATCCGCTTCAGTACGCGCATCGCGGCCGTCATCCCCGCGGTGTAGAGCTCCTCGGGAACGCCGGACGGGGCGGCGATCGGTGCGAAGCGCTGTTCGGCCACCGTCTGTGCATCGGTGTATTTGCGAATTCCTTCGCGGCCGTGTCGTCGGCCGAGCCCCGACTCCTTCATCCCGCCCATCGGCGCGTCGGTCGAGGCCCACGTCGCCACGTAACCCTCGTTGATATTGACGGTGCCGCACTCGATCCGGCGAGCGACGGCGTGGCCAAGGTCGGAATCCTCGGTCCAGACGCTCGCGTTCAGCCCGCGATCGGAGTCGTTCGCCAGCTCGATGGCCTCCCCCACGTCGTCGAACTCGTGGATGGCGACGACGGGGCCGAAGGTTTCCTCGCTCGCCACGGTCATCTCGTCGGTGACGTCGGTCAGCACCGTCGGCTCGTAGAAATACGGGCCGACGTCGGGCCGCGCCTCGCCACCCGTGAGCACCGTCGCCCCCTTCTCACGGGCGTCTTCAACGTGCGATTCGACCTTCTCCAGCTGATCGGCCGAAGCCAGCGATCCGACGTCGGCGTCGTAGTCGAGGCTCGTTCCGAGTTCGAGCTCGTCGACCGCATCGACGAACCGCCGCTCGAACGCCTCGCGGACGCCCGACTGGACGTAGAACCGTTCGAGTGAGATGCAGAGCTGGCCGGCGTTGGTGAACGCGCCACGGATGGCACCCTCGACGGTTTTCCCGAGATCGGCGTCGTCGAACACGAGGAGCGGGTTCTTCCCGCCGAGCTCCATCGAGCAGTCGGTGAGGTTCGCGCCAGCCTGTTCGGCCACCGTCCTCCCCGTCTCGGTGCTTCCGGTGAACATCAGATAGTCCGACTGTTCGATGAGCGGCGTGCCGATCTCCGAACCGCGGCCGGTGACGACCTGGAAAGCGTCGTCAGGGAGGCCGGCCTCACGGAGCAGCGAGACGGCGCGTAGCGCGGTGAACGGTGTCTCCTTCGCGGGTTTGAGCACGACCGAATTGCCGGCGAGCAGCGCCGGGATCGCGTCAGAGACCGCGAGCGTGAGGGGGTAGTTCCATGGCGAGATGATCCCGACGACACCCTTCGGATGGTGATGTTCGACGGTCTTCGTCAGCAACGGGATCGCGCCCGCACGCCGACGTGACTGGATGTGTTCGTCGCCATGGTAGGCGTAGTAGCGGCTCGTGATGGCGATATCGAGCAGCTCCTCGTAGGCTGCGCGCCGGCTCTTGCCGCTCTCGCGCTGGACGAGATCGAGCAGTTCCGCCTGCTCGTCGAGCACGAGATCGTGATAGCGCTCGACGACGGCTGCACGCTCGTCGAACGAGCGGTCGGCCCAAGATGCCTGTGCGTCGGCGGCGCGTTCGGTGGCCGCGCGCACGTCCGCCGCGGTGTGGGCAGGCACCGTGCCGAGCTCGTCGCCGCTGTCGGGTGCTTCGACGGCGATCGACTCGCGATCCTCTGGATCATCCGGGAGCTGGCCGAGCAGGTCGGCGAACTCGCTCGGCGGTCGCCGTGTCGTGGTCTCTGCCATACCCCCTTCAGGGGCGGCGCTCGGGTATAGCTGTTCCCGGTCATGACCGGGACGGGACTACGCCGCACGCTTTTCGATCTCGGCACGGAGAACGGCAGCGTCGAAGTCGTGGTCGGGGCGCACGCCGACGAAATCGACGAACTCGCGGGCGGCGAGCAGTTCTTCGACAGTGTACCGCTCGTTGGCGACATCGACCGCCGCCCGCCCGCCGAGAGTCGGTTCGAGCACCGCGAGCGCACACGCGAGATCGTACGAACGCGCGTCGACGGTGGCGTCCTCGCGCACGCTCGTCGCATCGATGAAGTATAGCTCGCTGTCGGCGACGAGGACGTTTTCGGCCTGGAGGTCGCCGTGGCCGAACCCCGCCGCGTGCATCCGCGCGAGCGACGCGACGAGATCCGGTGCGATCGCCGCTGTCTCCGCCGGCGAGAGCTCCGCGAGCGTCCGGAACGCGGGCAGATATTCGAGGACGACCACGCCGAGATCGCCGTGGCCGAACGCCTCGATCGGCTCGGGCGCGTTGACGCCGATCTCGCGGATGCGGCGGGTGGCGGCGAGTTCGTGTTCGGCCATCTCCAGGGGGCTGTTGAGGCGCTCGAAGAAGCCCTCGGTGCCGCTCGAAAACATCCCGAGGTTTCGTCCGGCGGTGAACAGCGCGTGGACCAGCGCGTTCTGTGGGCTGATGATCTTGACGAACCAGCGATCGTCGACGACGCAGGGCGTCGAGAGCCAGTTGTTGCCGTCGAGGAAGTTCACGCGGACGGTCGACTGATCGTACCGGGCTGCAACCTCCCGACAGACGGCTTCGAGGCGCGGCCATTCGACGTGACCGCGGACGAATCGGCGGACTGCCACGGCCGAATTCGGACACGGGCGCGTAAAACCCCCGCGTCCGGCGACCGATCGACAATGATCGTTGCCGAGGGTTTTATCCTCCCGCCATCGTAGTGGCGGTATGAATTTCGATCTGCCCGACGAGCACCGGATGATGCGCGATACGGTCCGGGAGTTCTGCGAGGAGGAGATCAGCCCGCTCGCCCAGGAGATCGAGGACGAACACCGCTTCCCCGCCGAGGTGTTCGACGAGCTGGGAGCACTCGACGTGATGGGCGTCCCGATCAGCGAGGAGTACGGGGGACTCGGCGGCGATCAGCTCATGTACTCGCTCGTCACCGAGGAGCTCGGGCGCGTCTCGGGATCGATCGGACTCTCCTACGCCGCCCACGTCTCGCTGGCGTCGAAACCGCTCGAACTGTTCGGCACACACGAACAGAAGGAGAAGTGGCTCCGCCCGCTGGCCGAGGGCGAACGGATGGGTGGCTGGGCGCTCACCGAACCCAGCAGCGGTAGCGACGCCAGCGACATGGACACCCGCGCGGAGAGAGACGGTGACGAATACGTCCTCAACGGCACCAAACAGTTCATCACGAACGCGAGCGAGGCGGGCTCCGTGCTCGTCAAAGCCGTCACCGATCCCGAGGCTGGCTACGGCGGGATCTCGACGTTCATCGTCGATCCTGACGACGACGGGTTCGAAGTCACGACGATCTGGGACAAGATGGGGCTCAACGCCTCGCCGACGTGTGAGATCCAGCTCGACGACGTCCGACTCCCCGAGGACCGCCTCCTGGGGGCGGAGGGTGAGGGCTGGGAGCAGACGAAGAAGACGCTCGACGGCGGGCGCATCTCGATCGCGGCGCTCTCGGTCGGGCTGGCACAGGGTGCCTACGAGGCCGCGAAATCGTACGCCACCGAGCGCGAGCAGTTCGACCAGCCGATTTCGGAGTTCGACGCCGTGCGGAACACGATCGTCGACATGGACCGGAAGATCGAGCGCGCACGCCTCCTCACGCGAAAGGCCGCAACGACCTACGACGCCGGCGGTGACGTCGGCCGTCTGAGCGCGCTGGCGAAACTCGACGCGAGCGAGATCAGTCGCGAGGTCGCCGAGGACGCCGTCCAGGTGCTCGGCGGCTACGGCTACACGACCGACTTCGCGCCGCAGCGGTTCTATCGCGACGCCAAACTGATGGAGATCGGCGAGGGAACATCGGAGATCCAACATCTCGTCATCGGGCGCGAACTCGGGCTCTGACTCACTCGTACTCGTCGGCCAGCAGGCCGTAGCGATGGACGTCGACGAACTCGCCGTCGACGAACGCCTCCCTTCTGAAAACCCCTTCCTCGACGAAGCCGACCTTTTCGAGCACGCGCCGCGAACCCGCGTTGAAGGCGAAGGCGTGGGCGACGATCTTGTTGCGGCGGCGCTGGTCGAAGCCGTATTCGACGAGCAAGTCGGTCGCTTCGGTCGCGTAGCCCTCACCCCACGCGTCGGGCGTCAGCCAGTAGCCGACCTCCGCACAGCCCCACGTCTCCATGACATCCGAGAGGCCGATCGTACCGACCGGCTCGCCGTCGACGCAGACGAGCAGCGAGACACCGTCCTCGTTGGCGTTCTCGATCCACTCCTCCTCGTCGCTCTCGCTCGCCGGCCCGATCGACCCGATCGGGCGACGCACCCGCGGGTCGTTCATGTTGCGCTGGAGGAACGCGACGTCTTCCTCCGCGGGCGTTCTAAGCGCGATCGCCTCGCCGTCGAGGAACACCGGTCCGGGCATACCCGACACATTTCGCCCGACAGTATCAGTGTTCCGTGCTCCCGTCGACCTGACAAACGAGCGGGTAGCGCCGATTCCCGACGACTTTTGTCCCGGCCACGAGTGGCTTCGGCATGAACGCACTCGTCATCGGCGGCACGCGGTTCATCGGCCGCCACACCGTCACCGAACTGCTCGACAGCGGGTACGCGGTCACGGTGTTCAATCGCGGCAACCACGACGATCCATTCGAGGAGCGCGTCGAACACGTGGAGGGCGACCGCACCAAGAGGACTGATCTCGAACGCGCCGCCGAGCGCGACCTCGACGTCGTCATCGACTGCGTGGCCTACCATCCCGAGGAAGTCCGGACGGCGATCGAGCTGTTCGGCGACAGTCGGTACGTCGTGATCTCGAGCGGCGCGGCCTACGGGAGCGAGGAGATCCCCAAACGCGAGGGTGAGACCGCCCTTCACGACTGCACCGCCGAGCAGGCGACCGACGACTCACAGGAGACCTACGGCCCGCGAAAGGCCGAAATCGACCGCGTCGTGAGCGACGCCGCTGCCGACGGTGCAGAGGCGATGAGCGTACGCCCGCCGGTGGTCTACGGCCCACACGACTACACCGAGCGGTTCGACTACTGGCTCGATCGGGTCGATAACCACGACCGCGTGCTGGTGCCCGGCGACGGCGACTGCCTGCGCCACCTCGTCTTCGTCGAGGACGTGGCCCGCGCGCTCCGGATCGTCGCCGAAGAAGGTGCTCCGGGTGCGGCCTACAACGTCGGCGACCGCCGACTGCCGATCCTCTCGGAGTGGATCGAGCTCGCGGCCGACGCGCTCGACACCGAAGTAGAGATCGTGACCGCCAACGAGCGCGAACTCGCCGTCGCCGACCTCGAACCGGACGAGTTCCCGCTGTACCGCTCGTACCCGCACGTGCTCGACACCCACCGGCTCTCGGCGCTCGGCTGGGAGGCGACGCCGATCGAGGAAGCGCTCGCACGAACGATCGACGAGCACCGCGCGAGCGACCGCACCGGCCGCAAGAACGGACCCGATCGTGAGGCCGAAGAGCGCGTGCTCTCGGTGCTCGATACGCTCTGAGTGGGGCCATAGCCGGGGACAACTTCATTCGCTCGCCGGGAGTGAACGAGGTATGGATGATGCGACCGGCGAACTCGACAGAACGGTGGCGCTCGTCACCGGCGCGTCGTCGGGCATCGGCGCGGCCACAGCCAAGACGCTCGCGGCGGCGGGAGCCAGCGTCGCGCTCGCCGCACGGCGGGCCGATCGCCTCGAAACGCTCGCGACGGCGATCGAGGACAACGGCGGCACGGCACTGGCGATACCCACGGACGTCACCGACGGGACGGCCGTCGAGGAGATGATCGAGCGGACGACCGAGGCGTTCGGTGGGCTCGACGCGCTCGTCAACAACGCCGGGGTGATGCTGCCCGCACCGGTCGAACGTGCCGACCCGGACGACTGGCGACGGATGGTCGAGGTCAACCTGCTCGGGACGATGAACGTCACGCGCGCAGTGCTCCCCGCGCTCCGGGCGGGTGACGGCGGTCACGTCGTCGCCCTCTCGTCCGACGCCATCCAGAGCCCGAGCGCACGCTTCGGCGCGTACGCGGCCACGAAGGCGGGCGTCGTGGCGTTCGCCGACTCGCTCCGTGCCGAGGTCGCCGACGACGGCGTTCGCGTGACCGTCGTCGAACCCGGCGTGACCGATACCGAGCTCCCCGACCAGGTCACGGACGAGGGGACGAAGGCGGACGTCGAAACGCTCGTCGCGTCGATGCGCGCACTCGATGGCGAGGACGTCGCGGCGGCCGTTCGGTACGCGCTCACGCGGCCAGCACACGTGAGCGTCGATCGACTGACCGTCCGGCCGACCGATGCGGGGTAACGGTCGCGGCGGAACTGTCGGAACAAATATGTCAGTAGTGAAATAGCCCTTTCCACTGCAAGTGGTGACGATAGGGCAATCGGGCTGGTACGATGGGGCAATGTTGGTTGCCGGCAAATGTCCCCCGGAGTCCGGCGCGCTTGCCGCCGCGGCCGACCGGGGGTTCGAGGCGGTGGAACTGTACCTCGAACGCCACCATCTCGAATCGGTCGAGGAGACCATCGACACCGTCGCCAGCAGCGACGTCCGGGTCGTGTCGGTGCACACGCCACACGTCCCGCTGGCCGAGCGGGAGTATCTCGACCGGACGGACCGGCTCGCGGCGGCGTGCGACGCGTACGTCGTCTTCCACTCGCGCTACGTCAACCACGTCGACACGGCCGACGTCGAGGAACTCGCCCTGCGATCGCCGTACGGCTACGAGAACAAGACCGGCGTGAGCGCCCGCCATCTGCGGCACATGGTCCTGCGACCGGGCCACGACCTCGTTCTCGACGTCGCCCATCTGTTCATGGCCGAGCGGGAGTACCGTCAGGAGCTCGAATCGCTCCTCGTGGAGTACGGCGATCGGATCGAAGTGGTCCATCTCTGCGATTCGACACCCGTCCAGGACGGGCTGGCGTTCGGCGCGGGCGAGATCGACATGGCGGCGACCGCACGGCTGCTCGATCGTCGTTTCGAGGGCATCGTCGTGCTCGAAGTGATGCCCGACCACCAGCGAGCGGCGCTCGAAGCGTTCGCTGCGGCGCAGTCGAACGAACTGTCGCGGATGGTCGCCGTCGGCGACTAAGCGTACCCGAGCCGTTCGAGCTGTCGCCGCGTCGCCTCCGAAACCCCCCGCTCGGAGCGCGCGTCGCGCCGGTCGACCCCCGCACGGAGCTCGGCGAGTCGTTCCCGGAGCGCATTCTCGTCGGCGTCACCGGCGACGCGGAAGCCGTCGGTCGTCTCGTAGCCGTACGAGGAACCGGCCGCGATGCCGAACAGCTCCTCGTCGAATCGGGTCGGATCGTAGCCGAGTCGCTCGACTTTCTCCCGATTTCGGGGGTTAGGTCCGAGATACTCGACGAGGCAGTCCCGCGAGGACGGATCGGCGGTGACGGTCGGGCCGCTGGTGTCGAGTAGTCCGTTGCCTCTCGACTCGCCCTCGATACCCGCGAGATCGAGCAGCGTCCGGTGGACGTCGAGCAGGCTGATCGACTCGGTGCGGGTCGCGTCGTCGATCCCGTCGCCGGAGATCACGCAGGGGACGTGTGCGAGTTCGGGATACACCCCGTAGGAGTGCTGCCAGACGTCGTGCTCGCCGAACAGTTCGCCGTGATCGGAGATAGTGACGACGACGTCGTAGTCGGCCAGCAGTTCTTCGTGCATCTCCCGATATACGTCCGAAAGATAGCGCACGCTGTCGTCGTAGGCCTGTTTGAGCACAGAGGGATCAGTGTCGGGGCCGTCGCCGGCGGTCGCGACCAGGCCGTTGTACTCGGTCGCCGTCTCGTACGGCTCGTCGGTGTCGGCGGTCCGGTAGCTCTCGGGCGGCGTATGCGGCATGTGCGCGTCCATCAGGTTGACGAACAGGAACTCGCGGTCGCCGACGGCGGTTCGTTGGATGTAGTCGAGCGCCGCCCGGCTCTCGTGGCCCGTCGGCTCGTCGACGCGATCGAGCGCGACGCGCGCCCCGCGTACGAGCGATGGCCACGTCTCGGAGGGACCAGTGAGACAATCCCAGCCCGCCCGTGCGTACGCAGTCGGTCCCTGGCGCTCGTCGGTGAACGCCTCCCAGTCGAAGACGTCGCCCGAGAGCGCGCGGAACTTCCACGTGCCGGTGTACTCGTCGAACCCACGATCGAAGCCGAACGGTCTGGCGAGGATGATGTTGCTGGCGAACGCACGCGTCGTGTAACCGGCCTCGCTGAGCTGTTCGGCGATCACGGGTTCGGGACAGTCGAGCGCCTGATTGTCGACGTGGACGCCGAGCTCGCTCGGGTACTTCCCGGCGAACAGCGAGGCATGGACGGGAACGGTCCAGTGACTCGTCGCCCACGCGTTCGTGAACCGGATCCCCGACAGCCAGTCGAACTGCTCGCGGAAGGTGTCGAAGCGAAGCGTATCCAGGACGACGAGTGCGACGTTCATCGGCGGCGCTACCCGCGGGGTACGTATGACTGTTCGCCGGGCGAGAGCCGGCAGCGGAGGACAAACGGTTTGCCGACCCGGCGGCGAGAGGGGCCATGTTCGACAAGACCACGTGGATCCGCCTGCCGCGCAACGTCGTGGTCGGCCACGGCGTGCTCCCGCAGACGACCGAGGCCATCGCCGAACTCCACCTGGCTGGCGATCCCCTCGTCGTGACCAGTCCGACGGCCCGCGAAGTCGCCGGCGAGCGCGTCGTCGACGATTTCGTCGCGAACGGGATGGAGCCGGCGACGGTCGTCGTCGAGCAGGCGAGCTTCGAGGCCGTCGAGCGCGTCATCGAGACCGCCCGCGCCGAGGAGGCGGGCTTTCTCGTCGGCGTCGGCGGCGGCAAACCGATCGACATCGCGAAGATGGCGAGCGACTCGCTCGACATGGGGTTCGTCTCGGTGCCGACGGCCGCGAGCCACGACGGCATCGTCTCCGGGCGCGGGTCGGTCCCCGAGGGCGACTCGCGCCACAGCGTGGCCGCCGAGCCACCCCTCGCCGTCGTCGCCGACACCGAGATCATCGCCGACGCGCCCTGGGAGCTCACCACCGCCGGCTGTGCCGACATCATCTCGAATTATACTGCTGTCCGCGACTGGCAGCTCGCCCACCGCCTTCAAAACGTGGAATATTCGGAGTACGCGGGCGCACTGAGTCAGATGACCGCCGAGATGCTCGTCGACAACGCCGACTCGATCAAGCAGGGCCTGGAGGAGTCGGCTTGGGTCGTCGTCAAGGCGCTCGTTTCCTCCGGGGTGGCGATGTCGATCGCCGGCTCCTCGCGGCCGGCCAGCGGGGCCGAACATCTCTTCAGCCACCAGCTCGACCGCATCGCCCCCGGCACGGCGCTGCACGGTCATCAGGTGGGTGTGGGCTCGATCCTGACGGAGTACCTCCACAGCGGCGAGGCGGGCAGATGGACGAACATCCGCGACGCGCTCGCCGGCCTCGGCGCGCCGACGACCGCCGCCGAGCTCGGGATCGACGACGCGGCGATCATCGAGGCGCTCACGAGCGCCCACGAGATCCGCGATCGCTACACGATCCTCGGCAACGGGATGAACGAGAGCGCCGCCCGCGAGCTCGCCACGGCGACGGGCGTCATCGATCGGGCGTAGACCGCTTCCTGCGTTTCGACGCTCCGGTCGGGAACTCGCTAATCGTCGGCCGCCGGCTGCTCGGCGGCATAGATGTGATCGATCCGGTCGGCGAAGCGAGTCCTGATATTGCGGCGCTTTTTCTTTAGCGATGGCGTGAGCAGGTCGTTTTCCGGCGTCCACGCGGTCGGAACGAGTTCGAAACGCTTGATCTGCTCGTGGGGTTCGAGCTCCTCGTTGACGTTCTCGACGTGTGCATCGACCCATTCGCGGGCGTTCTCGTCGCGACAGAGCGCCGCGCGCTCGCTCGGCAGTTCGATGTTCTTCCGGGCGGCCCACGCGCGCAGTCCCTCGAAGTTCGGGACCACCAGGGCGCTCACGAACTTCTCGTCGTCGCCGAGCACCATCGCTTGTTCGACCCGCTCGGAGGTGGCGAAGGAGTCCTCGATCGGCCCGGGCGCGACGTTCTTGCCCGTGGTGAGCACCAGCAGCTGTTTCAGCCGTTCGTGATAGACGAAATAGCCGTCCCCATCGCGCTCGACGATGTCGCCGGTCCGCAGCCAGCCATCGTCCTCGAAGGCGGCGTCGGTCTCTTCGGGGTTCTCCCAGTAGCCGTCGGTGACGTTCGGGCCGCGGACGAGCAGTTCGCCGACCGTGCCGTCGCGGTCGTACTGGTCCGCCGGCAGGACCGACGCGTCGAGTTTCGTCTCGACACCGGTGAGCGCCGGGCCGAGCGTGCCGGGTTTCGGTGCCTCGGGCGGGTTGACCGAGACGACGGGTGCAGCCTCGGTGAGCCCGTAGCCCTCGTAAATAGGGAGCCCCATCCCGTCGAACAGTCTGGCGAGCTCCGGCGAGAGGCTGCCGCCGCCGCTGATGAAGAACTCGATGTTGCCGCCCATCGCCTCCTTCACGGTGCTGTAGACGAGGCGATCGGCGAGCGCGCGCTCGACGCGAAGCGTCCGGCCCGGATCGTCCTGACGACTGGTGCGCTTTGCCGCCGCGACCGCGCGCTCGAAGATCCGGCGTTTGATCGCCGAGTCGGCGTCTTCGCGCATCGAGTCGAAGATGCGTTCGTAGATGCGCGGGACGCTGGTTGCCGTCGTCGGCTGGACAGTTTGAATGTCCTCGGCCACCGTGTCGGCGCTCTCGGCGTAGGCGACGGTCGCACCGCTCGCGAACAGGAAGAAGTGGCCAGCGAGGCGCTCGAAGACGTGTGCAAGCGGGAGAAAGGAGAGTGCGACCGTCTCGCGGCCCACGGAAGGGAGGTCCGCGGACTTGTCGGGGCGGTCGCCGAAGCGCTTTCTGAGCTGGTTGATGTTCGCACGGAAGTTCCGATGGCTCATTTTGACGCCCTTGGGCTTGCCCGTTGTGCCGGAGGTGTAGATGAGGCTCGCCAGATCGTCGGGGGTGCGCTCGCTCAGCCAGCGCTCGTAGGCCGCGCGGTCGAATGCCTGCTCGCCGCGCTCGTAGATATCGGCGAGCGTGAAGACGTCGTCACGATCGGTCGAAACGTCGTCCAGCACGACGACGAATTCGAGATCGAGTGCGTCCTCGACGTCGAGCACGCGTTCCAGTCTGTCGCGGTTGTCGACGATCACCCCCGTGGCTCCGGGATCGTCGAGGAGATACTCGACCTGTCGCGGCGAGGATTCCTTGTATATCGTCGTGACGACCGCACCAGCGGCCAGCAGGGCGAAATCGGCCTGTGCCCACTCCATGCGCGACGCGGAGAAGATCCCGATTCTGTCATCGCTCTCGACGCCGAGATCGCGGAAACCAGCTGCGAGCGAGCGGACGATCGACTGAAGCTCCTCGTAGCTGAGCGTTACGTACTCGCCGGCGTCGGCGGGTTTGATGACGGTGCCGGCGAGCGAGCGCTCGTGGACGCCGCCCTTGTATTGCTGGGCCGGTCGGTCGGCGTTGCGGGTCGCGCTCCGCTCGAACAGTCGCGGGACGGTGTCGGTGCCGATGACTTCGTCGGTGTGGTCGCGCTCGGCCGTGCGCCAATCCCCGTCGCTCATGGTCGTCGATGTCACGCAGCGACCATAGCTGTTGGCCCGGACACAGGCGGTGGGATTTGACGACGATGGTGGCAGCCCCACGGCCGCGTGGCGGTGGCGGTGCGGCCGCCGGACGGCTGCGGTGCTGTGGTGGCGGCCCTGGTGGATGAAGGGCGAGGTCACGAACGGAGTGAGTGAGCGAGGGCTTCTGCGGTGGCTGTAGCGGAGCGGCAGCATCCGTACCGCGAACGAGCCGCAGGCGAGTGAGTGGGAGTTTTTGGTGCAGATTTTTGCGAACCCGTGAGCGAAGCGAACGGGTGAAGTAAAAAGGTGCGAGTTGAGCGGGCCGAGGAGTGACCGAAGCGAGGCGCGAAGCGTGGTTCGAGACGGCGAAGCCGTCTCGTCATCTCGGAAGACCTGCGGTCTTCCGATGACTCTTCGAAGTGCCTTCGGCACTTCGAGATCACGAGAGGCGCTTTGCGCCTCTCGAACGACCTCGAATGTCGAGCGGCGAAGCCGCGAGACGAGGGAGCGACGAGGCTTTTGGTCCAGATTTTGCCAGTGAGTGAGCGAAGCGAACGAGCGCAGCAAAAGGTGGGGTGCGGGGAATCAATAGGTAGTTAAACCGCCCTTCCATACGCCGGACATGGTCGAGGCATTCGGGCTGTCGATAGGCGTTCTGCTGGTGCTGATGACGGTGGTGTTGCATCTCTCCTCGGGCACCGAGCGCCCCATCCCTGACGACGTCTCGCAGTCGGTTCTCGAACGGCGTGCCGAGAGCGTTCCGGAGACGAACTTCCCCGAGCCGATGAACCGATCGATCGGTGGCGGTGGGGCTCCGGCCGGAGCGATCGGTGGCGAGGGCGGTGCCGAAGGTGAACTCGCCGAGGGCGAAGAGAGCGAGGAGTCCGCAAGTCCGGCCGCCATCCCGGACGACGAGGCCGAGGTGTACGAGATCGAGTACGAGAAGGAAGGCGAGACGCTCGACGTGCCCGAAAACCAGACGCTGCTCGAAGCCGGCGAGGAGCAGGGCTGGGATCTCCCCTACGCCTGCCGTGAAGGCCAGTGTCTCTCCTGTGGCGGCCACGTCGCCGACGGCCCCTCCGAGGACTATCTCACCCACGATGGCCAGGAGATGCTTAGCGAGGACGAAGTCGGCGACGGCTACACGCTGACCTGTGTCGCCTACCCGACGTCCGACATGACGCTCGAAACGAACGAGACGCCCTGAGCTATCACAACGCCTAAACCACCGACCTCCTTCTCCTGTTCTGTGGGCGCGTAGCTCAGTGGATAGAGTTCTTGGTTCCGGACCAAGACGTCGCGGGTTCAAATCCCGTCGCGCCCGTGCACGAGGACCGAAGCGACGAGCGAGCCGACACGGAGCGATGCGCTTTTCCATCTTGACTGAATAGTTAGTTACCATGAGTGCGGACACCGCCCGCAACGAGACACAGATCGAGATCATGGAGGCGACGTATCGAGCCCTCTGTGAGCACGGCTACGCCGACCTCACGATCCAGGCGATCGCCGACGAGTTCGACAAGAGCAAATCGCTGCTCTACTACCACTACGACACGAAAGACGAGATCCTCATCGCGTTTCTCTCGTATCTGCTCGACCAGTTCTCCATCGAGGACGCGATCGATAGAGACGAGAGTCCGGACGAACAGCTGTGGACACTCGTCGACGAATTCCTTCCGGAGTCGCCGCCGGACGAGCATCGGGAGTTTCAGCTCGCGCTGTTCGAACTGCGCTCGCGGGCGCTCTCGAAGGAAGCCTACCGCGAACAGTTCACTCGCGTCGACCGGCTCATCCACGATGCGTTCGTCGACGTGCTCGCCGCCGGTGTCGACGACGGGAGCTTCCGCGAGATCGGTGTCGAGGAGACGGCCACGCTGCTGGTGTCGACGGTCACCGGCGCGATGCTGCGCCGCGTGACGACCGACGACGACGTCACCGCCGCCCGCGAGGCTGTCGTCGATCTCGTCGAGTCACGGCTCATCGCCGACGGGGACGACTGACCGATCGAGGGCGGGCGACACAATCACGTCTTCATCGCTCGGGCGCAGGCCCTGCTCGTTACTACAGTCGAGTTACTCGTTGTGAGCCAGTGCTGGTTCATCTGGATGGATAGCCGCTGCGTCGTCAGTAGCAGCCGAACTGCTCGATAGAGACAGTATCGTCCGTGAGTTACGCGGGCGCGGTCGCAGGTTCGGGCTGGGGTTCGTCGGGCCGGTCGGTGGCGCGGACGAGCAGCCCCGTCAGAACGGCCACGCTGGCGACGAAAAACAGCGAGCCGATCGACGAGGAGGGATCGCCGAACAGCAGATAGATCGGCGCGCCGGCCGACGGGCCGAGCGTGACGACGGCGATCTGTGAGAGTGCCGGGCCACAGCAACAGCACGCTTGCGGGGCGGCGATGCCGGCGATCCCTGCACTCGTCTGGGAGGTCCCGCTACCGGACTGGAAGGCGAAGAGCGCCGCATTCAGCCCGATGAGCGTGCCGAACAGGGTGACGAGGAGCACCGTCCCGACCGAGATCACCCCGCCGATCGGCACGGTGGGATACCAGAACTCGACGGCCGGCCACATCACCAGCGGGTCGGCCACCGGCAGCACGGAGACGATCTGTTCCGAGAGCGACACGCCGGTGCCGTCGTCGGGAATCAGATAGAGCATGCCCGACGAGAACGCGAAGAAGAGCACCGAGAGCGCGCCGACGGCGACCCCGAATTGGCGGGCCGTCCGGTCGGCAAGGAGTCGACGGATCAGACCACCGGCGTCCCGATAGAGGACGTAGCCGAGCGCGACGACGAGTCCGAGGACGACGAGATAGCCGAGCGAGTTCGTCTCGGTATAGAGCCCGAGCGCGGAGAGTCCTGGATAGGCGACCCACATCCCGAGGAGTACGCCGAGACCGGCGAACCGGGGTTGCCGGGACCAGCGGAACTGACCGACGAGAACGCTCGCGAGCATGATGCCCGCACCCACGAGCAGCATCAGCGGGGCGTGGATCGCCCGCGGAACGATCGGCTGGGCGGTCAGCCACTCGTAGGGCGAGAGCTGGACGATCCAGATCGCGCCGAAGATCCCCACCACGAGACCGACGATGGTCCCCTGGAGGCGGTAACGGGCCGCTGCCGGCCGCAGGCGATGCAGATACTGGCTGGCGACGACGATCCCGAGACCGACGACGAGTGGGATGAGCCCGAACCACTGTTCGAGTCTGAACCCGTTGACCGTGACGGTTCCGCCGTGGGCGGAGGCGACCGGCATGGAGCCGAGCCCGGCGACGAGGAGGACGGCCGTGAGCATGGCGCGCCCGAGACGTCGGCTTCCGAAACGGCCGTCCGACCGATCCGTGGCGGTGCGGTCCGTGCTGGAAGTCATTGTTCGGGGGTTGTATCGTCTGCCATATACGGCCACCGGTTCGACGGACGGGCCAGCAAACATGGCGCAGACACGTGATCAACGAGGTCGACGTGATCGGGATAATCGGCGTGATCGTGGAGCGTCGACAGCGGAAAGTGCGATGGCATCAGATGGGTTTTTCTATCACGGTTGTGTAGCGGGTCGTCATGCCGCCGAAAATCACGCGCATCGAAACGACGGAATTTAGCTACATGCTCTCCGACGTCGGCTCGGATCCGGGGTTCAACCTCGTCTACGAGCCCGGAGAGACCACCGAACGTCGGCTGTTCAGCATTCGTGTCCACACCGACGGCGATCTCACCGGCGAGTTCGTCGGCGGCAACTCGCCGGCGTTCGCTCAGTTTCACGAGGTCGCCGACTATCTCATCGGGAAGAACCCCCTCCGGCGCGAGCGCCACTGGTCGGAGATGAAACGCGCCCTTCGAAAGTATGACCGCATGGGGATCGGACCGGTTGACATCGCACTCTGGGATCTCGCCGGCAAACACTACGGCGCATCCATCGCCGAACTGCTCGGTCAGTATCGCGAGCGCCTGCCCGCCTACGCCTCGACCTATCACGCCGACGATAACGGCGGACTCGACTCGCCCGAGGCCTACGCCGACTTCGCCGAACAGTGCCAGGAGATGGGCTACGGCGGGTTCAAAATTCATGGGTGGGGCGGTAGCGACGAGCGCCGCGACATCGACCGTGAGATCGAGACCGTCCGCGCGGTCGGCCAGCGCGTGCCCGGGATGGATCTGATGATCGACCCCGCCTGCGAGTACGAGACCTTCGGCGATGCGCTGAAGGTCGGCCGCGCGTGCGACGAACAGGAGTTCCTCTGGTACGAGGACCCCTTCCGCGACGGCGGCATCTCCCAGCACGCCCACCGAAAGCTCCGCCAGCAGCTCGACACGCCGATCCTCCAGACCGAACACGTCCGCGGGCTCGAATCACACACCGACTTCGTCGACCGCGAGGCGACCGACTTCGTCCGCGCCGATCCCGAATACGACGCGGGCATTACCGGCGCGATGAAGATCGCCCACATGGCCGAGGGCCACGGTCTCGACGTCGAGATCCACTCGCCGGGTCCGGCCCAGCGCCACTGCATGGCCGGGATGCGCAACGCGAACTACTACGAGATGGCGCTGGTCCACCCCGACTGTCAGAACACCGCCCCACCGATCTACGAGGAGTACGGTGACCAGCTCGGTTCGATCGATAGCGAGGGGACCGTGCCCGTGCCTGACGGGCCGGGCCTCGGCATCGAGTACGACTGGGTGTTCATCGACGAGCACAAAACCGGCGGGCGAACCTACGAGTAGGGCGAATCGCAGACATTCCTGTTCGAAATCGGGCAACAGTTGATTCGTCCGCAGCGAATCCCGATGCAAACGAGAACCGCACCGCCCACATACCTCCCCAGCCGATTCGCTCCGCTCGCTCCCTACGGTCGCATCGCTTCGCTCATCCCTCACGCGCCGGTCCGCGCTCGGTGCTCACTTCGTTCGCACACGAGCGCGAGCGCGCGCCGACCGCAACGGGCCATGGGTGGCGCGGGCGATCGACGAGAGCCGGCCGGCAGTATATTACCATCGAGGGCGAAACCTGCGCGGTATGGTACACTCGACGTGGGGCGACTGGTTCGTACAGGACGAGATCGAAGCCGCCGACCCGGACGGGCTCGCGGTCTGGTATCTCGGTTGCAATGGCTACGTCCTCCGCACCGCCGAAACGACGATCTACCTCGACCCGTATCTCGGCGACGGGTCGCCGCCGCGCACGATCCGGATGATCCCCGTGCCGATGGACCCCGCCGACGCAACGCTCTGCGACGCCGTCCTCGTCACGCACGAGCATATCGATCACATGCATCCGCCCTCCCACCGCGCGCTCGTCGAAGAGTGCGGCGGCGACCTCTACGCGCCCGCGGCCTCCCAGGACGCGCCGAACTACGATGGTGATGTCGAGGCTCCTCCAGCCGAGACCGTCGCGCCCGGTGACGACTTCACCGTTGGCGACCTTTCGATCCACGTCCGCGGCGCGAACGACCCCGATGCCGAGGAGCCAGTGACCTACGTCGTCGAACACGAGTCGGGCACCTTCTTCGCAGCGGGTGACTCCCGTCCCGCCGACGAGTTCGCCGACATCGCCGACGAGTTCGACATCGATCTCGGCGTGCTCGCCTACGGCACCGTCGGGAACGTCTTCCACACCGAGGACAATCCTCCAGAAACCTACCCGACCGACTGGTACAACGACGGCGAGCAGGTCGTCGAGGCGGCGAACCAGCTCGAACTCCAGCGGTTGATGCCCGTGCACTGGGACATGTGGAAGGGCGTGGGCTCCGATCCGAAGGTCATCCACGAACACGCGGCCTCCTACGAGTACCCGCGGGTCGTCGAGATCGTCTCCATCGGCGATCGCGTGGACGTCGGCGAACCGGGCGTCGTGCAGTTGCAGGATCGCCGCGAGTAGCGCCGGCAGCGGATTTAAGGGGTCGACGTGCGAGCAGGGGCTATGGGAACGGCGAACTTCGATTACAGCGACGAGACCGTGATCGTCACCGGCGGCAGCGCAGGCATCGGACGCGCCATCGCCCTCGGGTTCGGGCGCGCGGGCGCAACAGTCATCGTCGCCGACGTGCGCGAGGAGCCGAAGATGGACGGAGAGAGCGTGCCGACCCATCAACTGATTTCGGAGTCGGGCAGCACCGGCGAGTACGTCGAGACGGACGTCTCGGATCCGGACGAACTCGAATCGGTCGTCGAGGCCGCCCGCGAGTTCGGCGGTGTGGACGTGATGGTGAACAACGCCGGCGTCCAGCACTCGGAGGCCTTTCTCGATGTCGACGAGGAGGACTTCGATCGGCTTCATGAGACGAACCCCAAGGGCGTGTTCTTCGGGACGCAGGCCGCCGCACGGGACATGATCGATCGCGACGAACCGGGGAGCATCGTCAACACCGCCTCGATCTCCTCGTGGGTCGCTCAGCATGGCCAGGTCCAGTACGACTCGACCAAGGGGGCGATCAAGATGATCACCAAGGGCACGGCGCTCGAACTCGCCGAGCACGACATCCGGGTGAACGCGATCGCGCCCGGACAGATCGCCACCGAGTTCACCGAGGGCTGGTCCGACGAGGCTCAGGAAGCTGCCGGCGAGGAGGGTGGGTTCATCAAACCCGTTCCGCTCGGGCGGGCCGGCCATCCCGACGACAACGCCGGTGCGGCGCTCTTCCTCGCCAGCGAGAACGCTTCCTACGTCACCGGCCAGCTCTTATTCGTCGACGGCGGCTGGACGGCGATCTGAACCCTTCGGTTTCCCACTGGGTTTCTACGTTGTGGATGGCCGTCGCTCGGTTTCGAGCTGCGCATAAAAATCGATGGTTCGTTGTTCGTCCGCGTCCGCTGAGCTGCGTTACTGTCGGGTAACGTTGGTCGCTCGCGGTCCTTTGTCAGCCTGTTCGATGTCGAATTCGACTTCGGTGTCCTCTTCGAGGTCCGGGCCGCCGATGTCCTCCATGTGGAAGAAAACGTCCTCCTCGGAGTCCTCAGTGTCGATAAAGCCGTAACCGCCCGTGTCGTTGAAGAAGTCAACCGTACCAGTTGCCATTGCAAGCAAACCCAACGCCCATCCGGGGATAAGGGTTGCGCGAGGGGCGGTATCACGGACCCGGAGCGTGCGTACCGTGGATCTTCCCTCCGTCGACCGTCATGAACCGTGTATTGGATCACGTGATGAGTCCGAACCGAAAACGATCGAACAGCCGAGTGGCGACGGGGAACCCAGATGACGGTCCTCACGAGGACGCCGAACGTTCATACCGCACGAAACCGTAGCTGAGCTATGGCGACAGTGACCTGCGAGGAATGCGGAAACGAGACCGAATACGACGAGATGGACGACTCGAATCGAGTCCCGTGTACGCACTGCAACAACGTCATCGACGTCTGATTCTCGCCAGCCAGTTTCTCCGCTGTAGGACCACCGTTCGACTTCGTACGCTCCGCACCAGCCGATAGTTTCGGGAACGCCGGTTACCCGACGAGCGACCTCCGTCGTGAACGTCCACGGGTTCGACGGCCGCCTCGCGTCGTTCTTTGCCGACGGTCGACAGGAGGATTTATTATTCCGTAAACTGTCTTCGGAGTCATGGTTTACGAGACTGGAAACCGAACGATAGACGGCGCGGTCGAGCGCGTGCTCGCGGGCGAGCGCCTCGATCGGACGGACGGGCTCGCACTGCTCGCCCAACCGGTCGAGGAGCTCGCGGCTGCCGCCGATTTCGTCCGCGCACGGTTCGGCGACGGCACGGTCGACGCCTGTTCGATCGTGAACGCGAAAGCCGGCGACTGCGCGGAGGACTGCGGCTTCTGCGCGCAGTCAGCCCACTTCGATACCGGCATCGACACCCACGGCTTTCTCGATCCCGAGGAAATTCTCGCGGCCGCGAAACGCGCCGAACGCGACGGCGCACAGCGCTTCGGCATCGTGGTCGCCGAGAAGGGCGTCTCGAAGGAGCGCCGACCGGAGGAGTGGCGCGACGTCATCGAAGCCGTCCGGCTGGTCCGCGACGAGACCGCCGTCGAGGTCGACGCCTCGCTCGGCCTCCTCACCGAGGAAGAGGCCGAGATCCTCGTTGACGAGGGGCTCAACCACTACAACCACAACATCGAGACCTCGCGGCGCTACTTCGACGAGATCGTCTCCACGCACGACTTCGAGGACCGCCTCCACACCCTCCGGGTCGCCAAGGATGCTGGCATGGATCTCTGTGCCGGCGTCATCCTCGGGATGGGCGAGACGCCGACCGACCGGGTCGAGGCGGCGATCGAACTCCAGGAGATCGGGATCGCCTCGTTCCCGGTGAACGTCCTCAACCCCGTCGCGGGGACGCCACTCGGCGACGCCGATCACGCCGCCATCTCGACGACCGAGCTCGTCGAGACGATCGCGGTCTACCGGCTGCTCCATCCCGAGGCGCGGGTCAGGCTGACCGGCGGCCGGGAGGTGAACCTCCGACCGGACGAACAGCATCTCCCGTTCGAGGCGGGTGCCGATGGCGTCCTCACGGGCGATTACCTCACGACCGAGGGCCAGTCGCCCGGTGCTGACATCGAGGCGATGGAGCGCGCCGGCCTGGAGCCGAACATGGAATCGAACGAGTTCGATCCGGAAGCGGTGAAGGCGCGCGACAGGGACGACTCGGCGGTCGGAACGCCGGCCGAATCGGCCAGGATCGACGCGAGTGACGACTGAGAAAACGACGATCATCACAGACATGCACGACATCAGATTCGCGGTTCTCGGCACGGGCGGCATCGGGCGACGAGCACTCGACGTATCGCGGGAGAAACCCGGTTTGCTCCCCGTCGCGGCCTGCGACCGAAACGGCATCGCCATCGATCACGACGGTCTCGACGTCGACGAACTCCTCGCGGCGACCGAGGGCAACGTCGCTTCCGACGGCGGTGCGGCGGTCAAGCAACACGGCGCGGGGGCTGGCGTCGTCGCCTCGGCACAGGCGCGCTCGACCGAGACACCGATCGAGGACATCATCGCCGAGAGCGACGCGATCGACGCGGTCCTGATCGCGCTCCCGAACCTCGAACACGACTTCATCCCGCGGGTCGCGGAACGGTTCACAGGCGCGGGCTACGAGGGTGTCCTCGTCGACGTGCTCAAGCGCTCGCGGGTGATCGGGATGCTCGACGGGCGAGCCGATAGTTTCGAGGAGTCGGGGATCACGTTCGTCTGCGGTGCGGGCGCGACGCCCGGCTTCCTCACCGGCGCGGCAGCACTCGCCGCTCAGTCGTTCGTCGAGATCGAATCGGTGGAGATCCACTGGGGTGTCGGACTCAAATCCGGCTACGAGGACAATCGGGGGACCGTTCGGGAGGACATCGCCCATCTGCCGGGCTACGACATCGAGACCGCGCGGGAGCTGACCGACGAGGAGATCGAGGGGATCGTCGACGAGCACGACGGCGTGATCGAGTTCGAGGAGATGGAACATGCCGACGACGTCCTCTTGGAGCGGGCAGGCATCTGCGACGCCGACGACGTGTCCGTCGGCGGGATACTCGACGTCCGCAGCGACGAGAAGCCGACGACCACGACCGTCAGCGTCACGGGACGTACGTTCGACGGCGAGCACGCGACCAACACGTTCGAATTGGGCGACGAGACCAGCATGGCCGCGAACGTCAACGGCCCGGCGCTCGGCTACCTGAAGGCCGGCGTCCAGCGGAATCGTGCTGGCGAGTACGGGGTGTTCGGCCCGGCCGACCTCATGCCCGAATTCTGATGGGCAGCGACGACACGACCGGTGAACGCGGTCATCGTCATCCCGAGGCCGGGTTCGATCTCGACGATCGACTCGCTGCCCGCGAGGAGCGCGGGCTGCGTCGCGATCTCGCTCCGACGGAGCGCGTCGCGGCACGAAGCCGGGTGTCTCCCGATCCCGGTGGTGAGCCACCGACGTTCGACGATCCCGAGCGACTGCTCTTCGCCACGAACGACTACCTCGGACTTGCCAGCGACGAACGCGTACAGCGAGCAGCAACGGAAGCGGCGAAGGCAGTTGGCACCGGCGCGGGCGCGAGCCGCCTCGTCACCGGCGACACACCCGTCCATCGTGCGCTCGAACGCGATCTCGCCGCCGCGAAGGGGACCGATCGGGCGCTCGTCTTCTCGTCGGGCTACGCCGCGAACGTCGGGGCGATCACGGCGCTCGCGCCGGACGTGATCCTCTCGGACGAGTCGAACCACGCGAGTATCGTCGACGGCTGTCGGCTCGTGAGCGCGGAGACGGTCGTCTACGACCACTGTGACGCCGACGCGCTCGCCGCGGCGCTGGCGGACCGCTCACGCGCAACGGACGACGAAACCCGGCTCGTCGTGACGGATTCGGTGTTCAGCATGGACGGCGACATCGCCCCACTCGCGGCGATCTGCGATATCGCCGAACGCCACGGCGCGTGGGTGATGGTCGACGAAGCCCACGCGACCGGGCTCTACGACGGGGCGGGCGGCATCGTCCAGCGCGAGGGTCTCGGGGAGCGCGTGCAGGTCCAGCTCGGCACGCTCTCGAAGGCGCTCGGGAGCCAGGGCGGCTACGTCGCCGGGAGCGACGCGTTGATCGAACACCTCCTGAACGCCGCGCGGTCGTTCGTGTTCTCGACCGGGCTCGCACCGCCCGCCGCCGGGGCGGCGCGCGAAGCGCTCGCCATCGCGAGTGAGAGCGAGCGCCGCCACCGGCTGTGGAGTGCCGTCGATCGGCTCCGCGAGGGGCTCGAAGCGATGGGCTACACGGTGCTCGGCGAAACCCAGATCCTGCCTGTGCTCGTCGGGGAGCGGGCGGGAGCGATGGTGCTGGCCGATCGCCTCGTGGATCACGGCGTCATTGCGCCAGCCATCCGCCCGCCAACGGTCCCGACGGGGACGAGTCGAATCCGGGTCGCCCCGATGGCGACCCACACCGACGCTGAGCTCGAACGCTGTCTGCGTGCGTTCCGTGAGGCGGGTCGTGCCGTCGGGGTGCTCGATGAGTGAGCGAAGCGGGGGTGAGAGGACGGGGTTCGCGGTCGTCGGGACCGACACGGGTGTCGGGAAGACGGTCGTCACTGCCGGGCTGGTCGGCTGGCTCCGGGACGAGGGGGTCGATGCCCGCGCGATCAAACCGGTACAGACCGGGTTTCCGACGGATGACGACGCGACGTTCGTCAGGGAAGTCTGTGGCACCGATGACGCGTCGACCTGCGGGAAGCGGTTGCAGCCGGCTCTCGCACCCCGGATCGCCGCCGCGGAAGCCGGCGTGGAGCTCTCGTACGGGGCGATCCGCCGGGAATGCGAACGGGCACTCGCCGCAAGCGAGGTCGGCGTTCTCGAAGGGATCGGCGGTGTACGGGTGCCTCTTACCGAGGCGCACGACGTTCTCGATCTCGTCGCCGATCTCGGTCTCGACGCAGTCGTCGTCGCATGCGCCGACCTCGGAACGCTGAACCACACCGCGCTCACCGTCGAGGCGCTCGCGCAACGCGGCGTCGCGACCCACGCGGTCGTCCTGAACCAATACACCGGCGAGAGCACCGCCGAGCGGACGAATCCAGCGGCGATCGAGCGCATGACGGGCGTGCCGGCCCATACGCTGTCACCGCTTGACCTCGAAACACCGACGAACGCCGTCCGTGGGGTTCGGGGTCAGCTTCCAGCGGCCGTGTTGCCGGTTGAGACGTGAGACGAGTCGTCCGGGTCGTTTCGGTGCTCTCGGTCGGTTGCCGGCGACGACCCCATAGTAGATGTGGGTTGGTACCACCAAGCACTTATTAGCATATCGATGGTACTGCTCGCCATGAGTAGCGACGAATCGAGCGATCCGGGAGCCGCACACGGCCACGAACACCACGACGTCGAGGGACCGGGCTATCCGACGCCCGCGGCGATGCGCACCGAATCGGCGCGCGAGGAGACCGCGTTCGTCATGGCACCGCGGGTCGGCATGGACACCGACGAACCGGATTTCATCGCCGTCATCGACGTCGATCCGACCTCCGAGCGGTACAGTGAGATCATCGATACGGTGGAGATGCCGAACGAAGGCGACGAGCTTCATCACTTCGGCTGGAACACCTGTTCGTCGTCGTGTCACATGGATGGCCTCCAGCGCGACCACCTGATCGTTCCCGGCCAGCGCTCCTCGCGCATCCACGTCATCGACGCTGCCGACCCGCGAGAGCCGGAGATCGAACGCGTCATCGAACCAGAGGCGGTGTTCGAGCACGACCTCTCGGCACCACATACCGTCCACTGCGTACCCGAGGGAAAAATCGTCATCAGCATGCTCGGCAACGCCGACGGCGAACTTCCCGGCGGATTCCTCCAGCTCGACCAAGAGGACTTCTCGATCGACGGCCGCTGGGAGGCCGACCGCGGCGACGTCGAGATGCAGTACGACTACTGGTATCAGCCCCGGCATGGGGTGATGCTCTCGACGGAGTGGGCTGCCCCGAAGACCTACTATCCGGGCTTCGATCTCGACGACGTCGAAGCGGGTCGGTATGGCGACAGCATCCATATCTGGGACTGGGAAACGAAGGAACATCGGGAGACGCTGTCGTTCGGCGAGGAAGGGGCAATCCCGCTGGAGATCCGGATGCTCCACAATCCCGAAGCGACCGAGGGCTACGTCGGCGCGGCGCTTGCATCGAACATCATCCGCTTTTGGGAGCGCAACGACGGTACATGGGATTGGGAGACGGTCATCGAGATCGACGACCGCGAGCATCCCGACTGGGAGATGCCCGTCCCGGGGCTCGTCACGGACACGCTGATCTCGCTCGACGATCAGTACCTGTTCTTCTCGAACTGGCTGCACGGCGACTGCCGGATGTACGACATCAGCGACACGGGGAACCCGCGACTCGTGGATCAAATCTGGGCCGGCGGCAACTTCGGCGATCGGCAGTCAATCCAGGGAACGGAGATCCGCGGTGCGCCACAGATGCTCCAGCTCAGCCGCGACGGCCGCCGGCTCTACTGGACAACGTCGCTGTTCTCGTCGTGGGACAACCAGTTCTATCCCGATATCGCCGACGAGGGTTCGTTGATGATGAAAGCCGACGTCTATCCCGAGGAGGGGCGCATGGAGCTCGACGAGGAGTTCCTCGTCGATTTCGGCGACGCACCCGGCGGTCCGGCGCGTGCCCACGAGATCCGCTGGCCCGGCGGCGACTGCACGAGCGACGTCTGGCAGTAGATGGTCACCCACGAGGTGACGCTCGACTGGCGCGACGGACCAACTCGGACGATCGCGGTCGCTGCCGACGAAACCGTCGTCGAGGCTGCCAGACGGACGGAGCAGACGCTTCCCTATGGCTGCCTGTACGGTGCCTGTGGCACCTGTACGGGCCGACTGATCGCGGGCGATCTCGTCCATACCGAACGAGCGCGTGCGCTGAAACCACGCCACAGCACCGAGGGATACGTCCTGCTCTGTATCGCGAAGCCGCGTTCGGACTGTCACGTCGAGGTCGGGGCGACGGTGCAGGCGGAACTCGTCTCGAATCCGTGGAAGTGAGGCTGCGAGTGGGGGAGCTGAGGAATCTCACTCGAAGAACGGCATCATAGATAGAACGAGTCAGAACTGTCGCCGTTTTTCGCCCGTTCGTCAGTCGGTGGTCGTATCGTCGTTTTCGGGCGACGAGTCGGTCATCTCCTCTGTGGGAGTCTCACGCGCCGACCGTGGGTCGGTCCCGACACCCTCACCGATCGAAACGTCCGGAGTGAGCTCCTCGCCGTGGATCAGTTCGGGGAGCACGATCCGAACCGCTTCGAGCATGAGGACGAAGACGATCGGCAGGAGGAAGAACCCGTACCAGCCGAACAGGATCGGCCCCAGGATGTAGCCGAACATCAACACCAGCATATCGAGCTGGCGACCGGTGATGTACGGCTGCAAGAACGTCTGTGGGAGGATATCGAGAATCAAGAAATACGCTACCAATGCTCCGCCGACGAACAGGAGACTCCCGCTCGAACGCACCGCCTGAAAGCCGAGATAGGCGACGATCGGCAGGTAGATCACCTTGCCGACGACGATTGGAATGAGACTGGCGATGCCAGTCAGAACCCCCAACACGAGTGCCATCGGAACGTGGAGCGCTTCAGGAGCGAGCAGGTTCGTTATCTCGTAGGTGCCCACCGCGATGACCGACATCGCGACGACGAACAGGAGATTGCCGAAGAACACCGATTCCAGGTCCTCGTCGACCGCGATGGCATACGCATACGCGGTGGTATCACGACCGCCGAACAGCTCGCGGAGTCCGCGCGAGAGAGCCACATCGTTCTGTAACAGGAAAAACGAAAGCGCGACGACGAGCCCCAAGAAAACGATGCCACCTCCAACTGCTCCGACGACCTGCCCTCCGAGTTGAACCACGGTTTGAAGCGTCTGCTGTGGTTGGCTGATGAACTGGGCTGGATCGCGAAGCAGCGTGGTGACGGTTTCGCGCTGAGCAGCCGGGAGCGCACTGAGGTCGACGAGTCCAAACGTCGCTGGGCCACCAGTACCGATCGCTTGCTGGAGCTGCTGGAAGAGATTGAAACCGACGTAGCCGATGAGCAGCAGGATCGGAACCACGACCACCAGAACGGTGATGCTCGCCGCAACATTGTTCGAGTCCACCGTGTTCCGGAGACGGCGGTTGACCGGCCGGGTCGCGTAGTAGCCGAAGACGCCGAGCACGATCATGCCGACGAACGAGTACGCGAGAAACGCTGCGACGATAGTGAGCAGTAAGATGAACAGCCACCACCCGAACCGTGTCCGGTCGGACAGGGGGCCGAGAGTTCTCTCAGACATCCTCTTGAGACGTATTGTCAGCCAGCGGGAAACGGTTGTGCCTGCACGCGCTTACGATGGCTCACGGAGTCCACCGTTGTCGGATACGGCTCGCCGGGAGTGCGCTATCGTATCGTTCGCCGACAGGGGAGCGGATGGGATGGTTCGGTATGGGGAGCATGTTTGTGGATCCATCGGTAGTGCTCTCCACCACTGCACCAGGTCCGCTCGAACCATCCCCTACACGCTCTTCTCCACTTCGTTCCGCAGAAGAGTGCTCGGTCGGGGATTCGAACCCCGGTCATCGGCTCGAAAGGCCGAAATGATTGGCCGGACTACACCAACCGAGCGAACGCATCCGTTCGTTCCCGATACCGCCTGTTAAGCGTTCCGTTCCGTGGTTACTTGCCCTCGAATTCGGGGTCTGAGTCGCCCATGAACGCCGTGACGCCCTCCATCAGGTCGTCGGTGTTGAGCAGATGGCCGAACGCCTGGGATTCGATCTCGAGGCCGGCCTCGGTGTCCTCCCAGCCGCGCAGCATGGCGCGCTTGGTGAACTCCTGGGCGATCGGTGGCCCGCCCGCGAGATCGGCGGTGAGTTCGTGGGCACGCTCTTCGAGTTCGCCGTTTTCGACGACCTCGGTGAGAAAGCCGTAGTCGGCGATCTCGGCGGCGTCGTAGCGATCGGCGGTGAGGATGATCTCCTTCGCACGACCCTCGCCGACGATATGCTGGAGGCGCTGGGTGCCGCCCCAGCCGGGGAGGAGGCCGAGATCGAGTTCGGGCTGGCCGAACGACGAGCGCTCGGAGGCCACCCGGAGGTCGGCACACATCGCGAGCTCCATCCCGCCGCCGAGACAGTGGCCGTCGATGCCCGCGACGACCGGCATCGAACACTCCTCCAGTTTGCCGAAGGTCTCCTTACCCTTGCGCGAGAGCTCGATCCCGTCGAGCGGGTCGGCGTTCGCCGCCATCGACTGGACGTCCGCACCGGCGGAGAAGGCGTCGTCGCCGGCACCGACGAGCAACACTGCGCGCACGTCATCGTCGTCCTCGAGCACGTCGATCGCGGTGTCGAGCTCGTCGAGGATCTGTGGGTTGATCGTGTTCATCCGGTGGGGGCGGTCGATGACGATCGTCCCGACCATGTCGCCGGGATGCTCGATCCGGATGCTCTCGAACTCGACGCCCTCCTCGTCGTCGCTCCCGTAGAACCCCTCGTCGGCATGCGCTTCGAGCGCGTCGGCGGGTTCGTAGCGCGCTGCACCAGTCTCGTCGTGGAGATCGACGAGCGTCTCGTAGAGCGAGTCGAGACCCGCGCTGTCGGCGAGTTTGGCGGGCCCTTCGGGGAAGCCAGCGCCGAGCATGACCGCCTCGTCGATGTCGGCGGCGGGCGCAACGTCGTTGCCGACGAGTTTGGCGACCTCGTTGGCCATCACGGCCAGCAGTCTGGCTTCGATCTCCTCGCTGCCGGCATCGGTCGGGATGTCCGCACCGTTGCCATCCTCGTAGTCGTAGAACCCCTTGCCCGTCTTCTTGCCCAGCTCCTCGGCCTCGACCTTCGCTTCGAGCAGCGGGCACGGCTCGTAGGCGTCGCCGAGCGTCTCGTGCATGTATTCGAGCACGTGGTAGCCGACGTCGATGCCCACCTGGTCGGCGAGTTCGAAGCTGCCCATCGGGAGTCCAAGTTCGAACGTCGTCGTGCTGTCGACCTCGTCCATCGTCGCCACGTCGTCCTCGACGAGCCACGCCGCCTCGTTCATCAGCGGGACGAGCACTCGGTTGACGATGAATCCCGGACTGTCCTTGCGAACCCGGACAGGGCTCTTGCCGAACTCCTCGGCGAGCGCCTCGACTGTATCGAGCGTCTCGTCACTGGTGTGCTCACCCGAGATGACTTCGACGAGCTGCATCCGAACGGGCGGGTTGAAGAAGTGCATCCCACAGAACCGTTCGGGTCGTTCGGTGACCTCCGCGAGGTCGGTGATCGACAGCGACGAGGTGTTCGTCGCGAACAGGGCGTCCTCTGGCGCGTACTGCTCGACCTCGCCGTAGACGTCCTGTTTGATCTCCATCTTCTCGGGGACGACCTCGATGATGACGTCTGTTCCCGAGACCGTCTCCTCCAGATCGACCAGCGGCGTCACACGATCCAGGGCGGCGTCGGCTTCTTCCTCGGTCAGCTGGTCTTTCTCTTCGAGCTTGCCGACGCTCCATTCGAGCTGGTCGTAGCCGTTTTCAACTAACTCCTCGTTGATGTCACGCAGACGGACTTCGTAGCCCGCGAGCGCGGCGACCTCGGCGATGCCGTGGCCCATGTTCCCGGCACCGAGCACCGCGATCGTGTCGATCTCGTCGACGTTCATGATTCATCGTTAGAACTCGCCGACGGGGCTTCAACGTTTCTGTCCCCCACAGCATTCTCCTCGAACGAGTTCCGATACCGGCCGAACGACCGACCTCCTGCAGAAACGTCTGATGAGTTTATTCTAGGTTACGAACTTATTTGATGTGGGGATGTATAACGAACGTCTATGGACTACGAACTGTCCGACGAACAGAAACAGATCCGTGACGAGGTGCGCCGTTTCGCCGACAACGAGATCGCACCGATCGCGAGCGAGTACGACAGAGAAGAGAATTACCCCCACGATCTCATCGAGACAGCCGGCGAGATGGGCATGCTCGGTGCGACCATCCCCGCCGAGTACGGCGGTGCGGGCTACTCCACGCTGGAGACGGCGATCATCTCCGAGGAGCTGTTCGCCGTCGATCCGGGCATCGGTCTCTGTGTGGCGAGCACCGGTTTCGGGGCCGAGGCGATCATCGCGGCCGGCACCGACGATCAAAAGGAGGAGTATCTTCCGCCGATCGCGAGCGGCGACGCGATCATGGGCGCGGCCATCTCCGAGCCCGACACGGGCTCCGACGTCTCCTCAGTCTCGACCCGCGCCGAAAAGGACGGCGACGAGTGGGTGATCAACGGCAACAAGATGTGGATCACCAACGGCTCCGTGGGTGACTACTTCGTCGTGCTCTGCAAAACCGACCCCGACGCCGAGGGGCGATACAACGGCTTCTCGCAGATCATCGTCGAATCGGACCGAGACGGGTTCACTGCCGAGAAGATCACGGGCAAGCTCGGCATCCGTGCCTCGGACACTGCCGAACTCCTCCTCGACGACGTGCGCGTTCCCGAGGAGAACCTCGTCGGCACGCAGGGTGCGGGCTTCCTCCAGCAGATGCAGTTCTTCGACGCTACTCGTACTGGGGTGGCCGCCCAAGGCGTCGGCATCGCCAAAGGCGCGCTCGAACGCGCGCTCGACTACGCTCAAGAGCGCGAGCAGTTTGGACGGTCCATCGGCCAATTCCAGGCCATCCAGCACAAGCTCGCCGAGATGCACACCCAGATCGAGGCCGCCCGCCAGCTCACCTACAAATCCGCCTGGAGCGTCGACAACAAAAACGAACAGCTGACCACGCTCGCCTCGATGGCCAAGGAGTACGCCTCGCGCGTCGCCGTCGAGGTCGCCGACGAAGCCGTCCAGATCCACGGCGGTGCGGGCTACGTCGACGACTTCGACGTCGAACGGTTCTACCGCGACGCCAAGATCACCCAGATCTACGAGGGCACCAGCGAGATCCAGAAGAACGTCATCGCGCGCGAACTGCTCGGCGAAGGCTTCTAAAGTACCTTTTTACTGCGTCCCCATTCGCTCGCTGCGCTCGCTCAGGGTCCTTGCAAAAAGCTACGCTAAAAACGTCCCGCTCGCTCCCTCGCTACGCTCGGTCGCTCCCGGTGAACCGCGCTCGTTACACTCGCGCGGATGCTGGCGCTCACCATATCCGTCCCGCCACCGCACAGCACCGCCGAAGCCCTCGGCGCGCGCTCACTTCGTTCGCTACTCGCTCCTTCCAGTCGCTCGCGCGCCTCGCCCTTCATCCGCCAGGTACCGCTACCGCAAACCGCAACCGCCGGCCGCAGCCGGCGGCCACCGCCAGCTATCGCCCCTCGAAATCGGGTTCCTCGCCGGCCATGAACGATTCCGCACCCTCGCGGTGATCGTCGCTCTCGAAGACGGCGGCCTGCGCGGCGGCCTCGTTCTCCATCGCCTGATCGAGCGAACTCTCGAACCCCTGCCGGACGAGCCGTTTCGAGGTTCGCAGCGCTACGGTCGGCCCGGTGGCGATCTGCTCGACGAACTCGTCGGCGCGCTCGTCGAACTCGGCGTCGGGATAGACGTGGTTGAACAGTCCCAGTTCTTCGGCGCGCTCGGCCTCGACGAGCTCGCCGGTCATGACGAGCTCCTGGGCCGTGTTCTCGCCGACGATCCGCGGCAGGAGATAGGACGTGCCCGAATCGACCGCCAGCCCCACCTGTCGGAAGCCGAAACTGATCCTGGATTCGGCGCTCGCCAGCAGGACGTCGCACGCGATGGCGAGGTTCGCGCCCGCACCGAAGGCGATCCCGTCGATCTTCGCCACGACGGGGAGATCGAACTCCGCGACGCGCTTGACCGCCCGGCTGGTCTCCTGACTGATGTGGCGGACGGCCTCGTCGAGCGCCACGTCGCCCGCGAGCCGCTCGGCCATCGCGTTCACGTCGCCACCCGCTGAGAAGGCCCCGCCAGCACCCTCGATCACCAGACAGCGCGCGTCGCTGCCCTCCAGCTCCGCGAGCGCGTCGATGATACCCGACGAGATCTCTTCGGTGAGCGCGTTGCGCACCGACGGTCGATTCAGCGTCAGCGTCGCAACCCCATCCTCGACGGCGACCAGCACCGCCTCGTCGTCGCTCATTCGGCCACCTCCTCGCTCTCCTCGCCCGTCGCACCGTCCTCGTGCCCGCGGAGCTCGAACTTCTGGACCTTTCCGGTGGTCGTTCGCGGCAGTTCGTCGACGAACGCGACCTCGCGCGGGTGTTTGTACTCCGCGAGCCGTTCGAGACAGAACTCCCTGATCTCGTCCTCGGTCACATCGGCGTCCGGCGTCGGAACACCGTCGGACTCGGTTCCCTCGCCCGACGAACCCCCACTCGCTGCGCTCGCGGGGACGACAAACGCCTTCACCGTCTCGCCGCGGCGCTCGTCGGGGATCCCGACGACTGCGGCGTCGGCCACGTCGGGATGCTCGAACAGCAGTTCCTCGACCTCACGTGGATAGACGTTGTAGCCGCCCGTCACGATCATGTGCTTCTCGCGATCGACGATGTAGAAGAAGTCGTCCTCGTCCCAGTAGCCGATGTCGCCGGTGTGGAACCACCGCTGGCCGTCCTGCTCGGTGAACACCTCCTCGTTGGCTGCCGGGCGGTCGTGATAGCCCTTCATGACGTTCGGCCCGGCGACGACGAGCTCGCCCGTGATCGCATCGAGATCGGTCTCGCCCTCGTCGACCGGCCCCTCAGAGACTCGTTCGACCGGCTCGAAGTCGGTATCGACGATCATCGCATCGACGCCGTCGAGGGTGTGGCCAATCGAGCCGACACGGCGGGCATCGGGCATGTTGAAGTGTGTGACGGGCGAGGTCTCGGTCAGCCCGTAGCCCTCGTAGAGCGGGAACCCGAACCGTTCCTCGAACCGGCGCAGCACCTCGATCGGCAGGCTGCTCCCGCCGGAGTTGACGAACCGCAGCGTCGAGAGATCGAACTCGTCGGCGTTCGGCTGGTTGACGAGATCGTTGAACATCGCCGGCACGCCCTGCATGATCGTCAGTTCCTCGTTCTCGATGAGCGAGAGCGCCGTCTGCGCGTCCCACTCGGGCAGCGGGTAGTAGGCCGCCCCCGAGAACAGCGCGGCGTTCATCGTGACGGTCATCCCGTAGATGTGAAAGAGCGGGAGCACCCCGATCGATCGGTCCCCGACACCCGTCCCGTCGGGGGCGAGATCGGCGGCCATCCGTGCGTTCGAGGCGAGATTGCGGTGGGTGAGCAGCACGCCCTTCGGCTGTCCCGTGGTGCCCGAGGTGTAGGGCTGGCACGCCACGTCGTCGTCCGCCCGCTCGACGACGGAAGGTTCGCTCTCGCCGAGGAACTCCTCGAACGCGATCGAGCCGTCGGCATCACCACCGACGCTCACCACGGTCTCGACGGCCGTCTCCTCGCGTACCGACTCGACCACTGGTACGAGATCGGCGAGCGTGACGACCAGTTCGGCACCGCTGTCCGAGAGGAGATGGCCGATCTCGCGGGATTTGTACTGGGGGTTCATCGGGACGACGACCGCGCCGGCCCTGAGCGCGCCGTGGAAGGCGACGACGTACTGCGGGAGGTTCGGCAGATAGATGCCGACTCGATCGCCGGGGTCGATGCCCGCCGCGTCGAGACCGGCGGCGAATTTCCCAGTCCGGGACCAAAACGCCTCGTAGCTCAGTTCCTGCCCGTCGTACGCTATCGCCGTCGCCTCGGGATTCTTGTCGACTGTCGACGCGACGTCCGTCACGAGATTCGTCATGGATTCCCATGTGTGGACGCACGCCACGGTTTAAAGGGTTGCCCCTCGAACAACCAGTGATTCGTTTACAAGCGTTTTTCGTTACCAGCGGTAAGAATATTTTTCATCCGCCGAGATAGACATCGCGGATGTAGTCGTCGTCACGGAGGCTCTCGGGCGTGTCCTCCCGAACGAGTTCGCCGTTTTCGAGCAGCGCGATGCGGTCGGCGTGATCCATCGCGAAGGTGACGTTCTGCTCACAGAGGAGGACGGTGACGCCGGCCTCGCGGATGCGTTCGAGCCCGTCGCTGATGTCGTCGAGAACGACCGGCGCGAGCCCGAGCGTTGGTTCGTCGAGGATCAGGAACTCGGGCGCGCTCATCAGCGCCCGCCCGATGGCGAGCATCTGCTGTTCGCCGCCGCTCATCGTCCGCGCGTGCTGGTCGGTGCGCTCTTCGAGCGCCGGGAAGAGCTCGTAGACGAACGAACGGCGTTCGTCGGCGTCGCCGCGACGGAACGTCCCGAGCGAGAGGTTGTCCGCGACGCTCATGTGGCCGAAGAGGTCGCGCTCCTCGGTGCAGTGGATGAGTCCCTCGCTCACGAGATCGCTCGTCGAGCGCCCGCTCACCTCCGCTCCCCGATGCCGAACGCTGCCCCGGTAGTCGTGAAAGCCGGTGATGGTCTCGGCGAGCGTCGTCTTGCCCGCGCCGTTCGGACCGATCACCGAAACGATCTCGCCGCGTTCGACTCGGAGGTCGATGCCGCGGAGCGCGGCGACCTTGCCGTACGACACGCGGAGGTCGTCGATGGCGAGCGCCGCGCCCTCCTGATCGCTGGCGGTCGCAGTTCCGTCACTCGTCTCGGTGCTCATGTACTTCCTCCCAGGTAGGCCTCCTGGACCGCCTCGTTCGCCCGGATCTCCTCGGGGGTTCCCTCTGCGAGTTTCGAGCCGAAGCGGATGACGATCGCCCGATCGATGAGCGAGAGCAGCCCGCGCATGTTGTGATCGACCACGACCAGCGTCAGCCCCTCGTCGCGGAGCTCGGCGA
>NZ_AOMC01000062.1 GCF_000336695.1 Halococcus morrhuae DSM 1307 | reverse complement strand
GAAAGTCTGAAATCGACACGATTGAATTATAGTGCTCCAGACTTGTGATTGAAATGGTGGTTTGTAATTTTCCATGCTCCGAAGTTCTGCCCTTCCTATGAAATCGGATTGATATAGCGGTAGGAGGTATATCTCTCCCGATGTCTGTGGCAACCGATCGATTGCACGCGTTCGTCCGTCGCGTGAGTCCGGATCATTGAATGTCTGACCGCCACGAACGCACTCTCGTTGGACCATTGTTCTAACCGATCGCTACTGGCTGTTGTCCCAGAACGAACAGACGATGCCCATCATCCGCCTAGCCGAGAGCTGGGCTTGGTGTGGGCTGCACATCGCTGCTTCCGGCAAGCTTTCCCCGTCGAGCGTGACTATCGCTTCGAAATCCACGTGCCGACTGTCGATCACTGGCTCCAAACGCTTACCGTTCTTATACCGATGTGTCGTACTCGTCGCGACGACCGTCACCGGCGGGTGGCCACAACGACAGCGCCTCCGAGGGTGGCCAGACAGCCGATGCCGGCGAACACCATCGGGAAGCCGATCGTGCTCGATCCGAGCGACAGGGAGGCGGCCGCGGTGAACGCGACCGGGCCGATCGTCTGGCCAAGCCGGAGCATGCTCGTTCTGACGCTCATCAGCCCGGCGCGCAGCTCCTCGGGGACGAGACCGACGATCGTGCTGTCGAGCGATGGCGTAATGAGGCCGACGCCGGTGCCGAACGCCAGCAGACAGACGACGACGAGCGCGAGCGACGGCTGTGTCGCGAGACCGAGCAGCGACCCGCCGTAGAGGAGGAAGCCGACGGCGATCAGGACGACCGGGCCGACACGAGTCGAAATGCGCCCGTACTGGGTGTTGCAGGCGGCGCTGGCGACCGAGAGCGTGGCGAGGACGATCCCGATACGGCTGCTCGACAGCCCGTAGCTGTCGCCGAGCACCAGCGGGATCGCCGTCAACATGCCGTAGAACATGAAGAAGTGGACGAGCACGGTCAGGTTGGCCGCGACGGCGCGTGGGTACGCCACCACGCCACGTATGCGCCGGAAATACTCCCGTACCGACTGCTGCTCGCCGATCGTCGGCTCGTCGAGCACCGACAGCGCGTAGAGGCCCACGAGGATCGCCACGCCGAAGAACAGGAACGGCACTTGCCAGCGCACCGCCGCGAGCGTGCCGCCGACGAACGGGAAGATCGCCCCGCTGCTCCCGATCGCCCCGCCGTTGATCCCGATGACGGCGCTGCGGCGCGGATCGTCGTAGTAGTCGCCGATCAACGTGATCGCGAGCATGATCAGCGCGCTGCCGCCGACTCCCTGGAGCACTCGCAACAGCAGTACCTGCCGGAACGTCGAGGCGAAGGCGATCCCTGCACCCGCCACGCCGAACAGTACCAGGAGCGGGACGAGCGTCCAGCGACGGCCGATCCGATCGGCCAGCAGGCCGATGAACGGGGTGAGAACGACCCCGGGGATGGTGAACGCCGGCACGACCAGGCCGACGGCGGCATCGCCGACGCCGAACACGCCCTTCAGCTGGGGGAGCACGGGCGTGAGCAACGAGACGCCCATGATCCCGACCATCGAGCTCGCGAGAACGACGTGGAGGTTCGACGCCTGCCACGGAACGGTGCCCGATCGGAGGCTACCGGATTCGTTGGCACTCATCGTCCCCCGTTGACGGCGACCCGGTCACCGACCGACATCGGCCGGAAGATGACGATCGACGATGGTTGGACGGCTATCCATTCTACGGGCCGTTCTCCGGATGGCGGTTTGATAGTTTGGGTTTCACGTATTTTTGCGTCCACATGGGTACGATCGGCCGTGTTTAATCGCTAGACAACGTCGGATCAGGTCGCCAGAGTGACGGAGTTGAAGCGGAAGACGGCGAAGTATGTCAACGCAA
>NZ_AOMC01000061.1 GCF_000336695.1 Halococcus morrhuae DSM 1307 | reverse complement strand
GGGTAAGTATGAGACGCGAACTGGATCAGAGCGTTAACCGTGGAAATGATGCTACTCGGTAGCATGGTCAAAAACGAGGGTTTCTGGGCCTCCTGCCCAAAAGTGGGTGTGTTTTATATGCATGGCGGGGGGGCCGAGAAGTACGTCGAATATGACTGGCAAAACCGTTCTCTACTGTCGGGTATCAACCACCGACCAATCGCTCGCCCGCCAGCGCCAACGCACCAGTGAATACGCCACCGATCGGCTCGGCATCGAACCCTCCTTTATCGAGTTGTATTCCGACAAGCAGACCGGCACCGACACCGACCGCGACGGCTACCGTGATCTCATGGAGGCTGTTGAAGCCGGCGAGGTCGAGCGCGTGATCGCCTCGGAAGTCTCGCGTATCTCTCGGTCAGTGCGGGACTTTGCCGCAACTGTAGAGCGCATCGTCGACGAGAACGACGTCGGCCTCCACATCCTCGATATGGGCATCGACCTCGATCCCGACGAGCGTGACCCCTACACGCGCGCGTTCCTCACTGTCGCAGCGACGTTCGCCGAACTCGAAGCCGAGATCAAACGTGACAACACCCGCGAGGGGATCGCCGCGAGCCGCGCACAGGGCAAATGGCACGGTCGCCCGCCGTTCGGCTTCGATGTGGGTCCAGAGGGATATCTGACGCCGAACGACGACTACGAGACAGCCGTCGTGATCCTTGATGAACTCGGTAAGGGTGCAAGCAAACGCGAGCTCGCTCGGCGAACGAGTGTCGCACGTTCGACAATCCAGCACGTCGCCAACAACCGTGAGCGGTATGTCGGCGAGCCGCCAAAAACTTCCTCGGTATAGTAGCACACGGTTTGCTGGCAGTCGTCCAGCAATTTTATTGTCTATGAGGTCATAGGTCATAGTAGGCGCACGAGATGTCAGGACCACTCGAACTCAACCGTGCTGTCCCGGGTGGACGCGTCGAGATATTCGCAACTCTCGATGCAGGCTATCCCGGCGGGTGGTTCTATCGCTTTCAGTACTACCACCCCGAAGAAGGCGAAATCCTGCGCTACGACAACGCTCATGACGATGAAACACTCGGCAACCACCACCGACACGTCGCCGATGGCGAGGATACTGCTCTCGCATTTCAGAGCCTTGTCGCGCATGTTAGCCTGTTCTTCACTGAAATAGCGCGCATCATCGAGGAGACACCCAATGACTGACAACGAACCCACCGACGACGGCTGGCCCGCCGAGTATCGTGACCCGCGCGACCGGCCCCACCCCGAGACACTTCGGATCACGGTCGAATCGTTTGAGCAAGCACGTGAAGAAACGGTTGCAGCAGCACGTACTGTCGAAGACGATGAATCGACACCTGCAGTCGTCTCGTTTGCGAGCATCGACGATCTGCGGAAAATCCTCACCGAGCGGCGCATCGAACTCCTGCGCCTGCTGATCGCCATTGACGGTGCAGCCGAGAGCATCACCGCGCTCGCGGACGCTCTCGACCGCGATTACCGCCCGGTTCACGACGATGTGGGAGTGCTTGATCAGTATGGCCTCATCTTCGTCGTCGACGAGGGCCAGACGAAACGTCCCTACGTTCCTTACCGGCGGGTCCGCCTCGATGTTGAGCTCGCAGGAGAAGCCGATGAGACCGATCCCGCAGTTGCGTCCGGATGAAGATGCATGGCCAACCGTCATGCCTGACATTGACGACAGTATCGACAGCGAATCCTTCGAGATGGGACCCGAAGACGCCGAGTATCCGAAAGGAACTCCTGTCACCAAATACACCGCGTACTGAGCAAAAATTTTCATCTACGGCATTTTGCAATCCAATTAGAACTGTTGAATTCGCTCCCGAAAGACGTCGTTAAAGCATTCCCCATATTCCAGCAACCAGTCGAAGTACTGTTCCCAGTCATCACGATTTTCGATATCTGCATCTCGTGTTACTCGAATGTTACTCCGCATGTTTCCGCCTCTGGTCTCTCGGGGTTCTTCCCATTCGGTTTCTATTCCAAGTTCTTGTTTGATAGCCTCTTTTTCGTCTTCTAATTTCCAAAACGCGTCTTCATCGTCCTTAATGATGAGTTCTATTTTCAATTTGCTTTCTTTTAATAAGCTGACAAACGAAATGTGGAAACCAGCTTTCCCAATTGGATTAGAATAGTAGTGAAGTGGCCTCGGCTTGCGGGGCCGGAGCCGGGTTGATGATTCCTCAATTCGATTCCGAAATTGTGTCCAAAATTCTTCTTGCAACTCTTTAGTGTCAGACACTTCATCACCAGATCTTTGCGCTTTCTTCTTCCATTCGCTTGGGTCTTCAATGGAATTCAGTCGAATTGCTGGCGGAGAATCGCCAATCTTCCAAATTTCTAATCGGATGGCGAATAGATCGACCTCTTCCCGTGTGTTTTGATTCAACCACTGGACTGCATCCCGATGTTCATCGTTAAACACGGGTGCGATCCAAACGATGATATCGGCATCAATACCGGCTGCATATGCGAGTGATTTGCCGAGATGATCATGATCTGATTGTTCTAATTGGTTTTCGATCACAACCTGTCGGCCGTCATCAACAACTTCGGCTAAGATATCGAGATTGAACCGTCCAACACTCTTCTCTGTCTCAACCACCTGCAAATCTAGCCCCAATATGTCTTCTAAGTGAGATGTGTCTTCATTTTCGATTGTGCCCGCTAGCCAGGGCGTAAAGTCGTGAGCTTCGTGTTCCCAATAATCTCGTACGTTCTGAGGTACAAGCTCCTCAAAGATGGGGTCCTCGGACTCATTCATGGTCGAAGCTTCAACGGTAGATACAAAAAGAGTGTATGATCCGGGGGATCGTTGGATCGTGGCGATCTGAACAGCATTTAGGAGTCCAGAGACACAGCTACAGGCCGAGAAAGCCCCGTTTCTCGATCGCCTGCCGAAATGGTGACCAGTTTTGAGCTAATTATGGGGTGGTAAGAAGTTGATTCACACGGAGTGCAGACCCGCACTTTCATGCGAGAGCGCGAATCATTCGATAGCAATGAGTCAGGCGACACTCTCGCCGAACCCGTATCGTAACTCGAACCTGTTTTCGGGGCGCTATCTTGACGAGCACGTTTANAGCACGTTTACGAGCTTGATGCATGGGACTGTGATGCGGAGGCGCGCGAAGCGTTCGAGACAATCAATGACTTGTACGAAACGAGAAAGGATGCACTCTCTAGCTATGATGAGGCACCACTTCGGAATAACTGGATAGACAAGGTGCTGGAAGCACTCGGTTACGAGACGCTTGAGGAGACACCGCTCGTTGACGCACGCGGCTCCATCGATCGGACACTCTACGATACCGAGGACGACCAGATGGCCGCAGCGGTGATGAAGGCCGATGGAGAGCACACCGGGATGTACGCCCAGTCACTGTCGATTCTCGAAGCCAAGCAGTGGGGGGCTGATTTCACCGATCGATTTAGCGACCAGCGTTCATATCGCGATGCTTCCCACCAACTCAAATCCTATCTCGAACACACGCCTGAATCAATCTCGTGGGGTATTCTGACGAACGGGAAGAAATGGCGACTCTATGGAACCAAAGACTACGAAACTGAAACCTACTACGAGATTGATCTGCCAGAACTACTCGAATCTGGAAGTGTCGAGAGGTTCAAGTATTTTTATGTGCTCTTTCGTCCCGCCGCATTCCGCGAATCCGCTGGGACGACGTTTCTTGAGACCGTGTGGTCGGAAAGCGAAACCGCCGCACAGGAGTTAGGCGAGGATTTACAAGACAACGTTTTCACGGCACTCCGGGTGCTCGGGGAGGGGTTCGTGGAAACGAATGATTTGGATATTGACCCTACTGACGACGAACGGCTTGCCGAGTTGAAAGAACAATCACTCGTGCTGCTCTACCGGCTGATGTTCGTACTGTATGCCGAATCCCGCGATCTTATCGATCCCGAGGACCCGAATCGCCGCAGCGAGTATGAGGAGAACTTCAGCCTCGGTGTGCTCCGCCAGGACATCCGCGAGAAGGTGGGCGAGACGCCGAGTGAGTCGGCGTTCGAGCGTGAGTTCAGTGAGTATTCGTTTTCGATGTGGAACCGTCTGGAGCGTCTTTTCTCGCTAGTCGATACGGGAAACGACGATCTCGGAATTCCACCCTACAATGGGGGATTGTTCGACGAAGACCGACACGACTTTCTCAGGGAATATGAGGTCGCAAACACCTATATCGCGGAGGTCATCTACCGCCTTTCAACTACCGCAACCGACGAGGGGTTCGTGCCTGCCGATTATGCAGATCTCGATACCCGGCATTTGGGGACGATTTACGAGGGACTGCTCGAACACGAGTTCGCTGTTGCGCC
>NZ_AOMC01000060.1 GCF_000336695.1 Halococcus morrhuae DSM 1307 | reverse complement strand
CTTCTGACGGTGGCGTTCCGGCGTGATCGGCGCGACGACACCCCTCGTTCGGAGTGAAAATCAGTCGGGAAACGACCGCTCTTGCTGACTCGATGGAAATCCTGCTATCCCATGAGAGCGTGAGGCAAGTATGGGACGCAAGAGACCGACCATCCCCTGTCAGCGCTTCAAAGCGCGTGTTGCTGACTGGTCCGAGTGCGAAGGAACCCGAGAACTGGGCGCTACAGCCCGGGTGCCGCGCCGCGCGGCACCCGGGAAAGCCCGTATAGGTGATTCTCTGCCTCACGCACCGGCGTCCCGGAGTGATAGCAGATGTACCTTGGAATAGACATCCACAAACAGTACGCTCAAGTCGCTGTAATGGACGAAAACGGTGAGATTGACCGAGAGGTTCGCGTCGAGAACGCGAACCTCGACGAGATCGCCCAAGAGTACGCTGGGTCGGAAGCCGCGATCGAAGCAACTGGCAATTACTACCACATCCATGATACTCTCTCGGAGTATCTGGATGTGGTCGTTGCCAATCCGTCAGAGCTGAACCTCATCGCTAATGCGGATACGAAAACTGATCGCGTTGATGCGAAAGAACTCGCTCGACTGGTCCGGTTGGGATCTGTTCCAGAGAGCTACGTCCCATCTGAAGAGATCAGAGAGTGCCGCGCACTCGTGCGCGGCCGACACAAGTTGGTCGAGAACCGCAAAGACTACGCGAACAAGATTCACGGGCTACTCACTGATCACGGTATCACACGGAAGGTGAAGCCGTTGAGCGTGGGTGGTCGTGAGTTCCTTGAGGAACTCACTCTCCCAGCACCGTGGGACACGCTGCTTGAGACGTATCTCGAAGTGATCGAGACGTTCACCGACCAGATCGAACGTCTCGAGGTTGCGATCGAGGATCGAGCTGCGTCTCGCGAAGAGACGCAGCTCTTGATGACAATCCCAGGAGTGAGCTACTACTCGGCACTCCTGATCCACGCCGAGGTCGGTGAGATCGATCGGTTTGACGAAGACAAACAGGTGGTGAGTTACGCCGGACTAAATCCAGTGATCCGCGAGTCTGGCGACTCGCGGTTCGAAGGTGGCATCTCGAAGAAGGGGTCGGAGAAGTTGCGGTGGATTCTCGTCCAGTGTTCGCGCGTAGCAGTTCACAGAAGCGAAGACGAGTACTTGAGTCGGTTCTATCAGCGGCTAAAGAACCGAAAGAGCGGAAAGGAAGCAATCGTCGCAACGGCCCGGAAACTGCTCGTCTCGATATTTCACATGCTCGATCGTAAGGAGGTGTATGACCCACCAGGTGTGAGTGCGTGAGGGACGCCTGAGCGGCGTCCCTCACTGAGCGGGCATATGCGGTCGATGAGCGGCTGGTAGCCCTCCAGAGGCCACAAACAGCACCACACAGCACCGACCGCATGAGGATAGACCGCAACGCCCTCCGGTGGTTTTCTTCACCAAGCCGTATCAGCAGTAGATCACCCTAAAATCTATATCGATAGCGGTGGTTTACTCAGCCAGCAGGATTTCCATAGGTGACAGGGTGTGAGTTATCGGAGCTACAGAGACGACTATCAATTGCGCGGAATTCTTCCAGATAGGAAATAAAACACCGCAGTGATGGTGAGAGCAGGGATTACTGCGTCGAGAAGTTGTAGTTCTGTGAGAAAAATATCGATGATGAGCTGTGAGACAAGTGAGACACCGCCGGCAAAGAGGGCATATTCAATCCGAGATAAATTCCTAACCCACCGGTCGAGACGACCGTACAACTGCTTTGCACCAGCCATACGCCATCTGCAACTTCCATGCATAAAGATGGTCGAACCTTCATGGCCCTGTCGGGTCGGAGGGCTGACTCCCTGAGAATTCTCAAGAATGGTGTCGTGGGTTCCGCGAGATCATCTTGATGTTCGCCATCCCGAATATCGATCAAGACTGTGAGAAGCTGTGATCACCGCGCCATCCCTCTATTCAACATGGCCTATTTACAGAGGAAACATTTCGCTGTTGTTGTCGTGTCGGAACTTACGCCTTGCCAGAGTATCCCTGATTCTTGACCGAACCCAGTCAAACTACAGTAGACTCATTGTCATTCACCACGCTCACATATCGGTGGCATCCGAGCTTGGGTCCGATCTCTGTCTCAGGCCATTCTCGTTACGGAGTTGGCGATAAGCGTCAGTGAGGACAGCCATCTGATAGACGACCAGAATTGTGGTGAGGACAGCCGTGATGACTTGCGAGAATGCTGATCCGGACGGCACGGCGAGCCCGGATGCAAACGAAACGATCATGAAGAGGACTATCACCACAAGAAACAGCCCGAACAACCGCCAGCGATTCCCGGACGTAAGACTCCAGCTGTCCCGTATCGCACTGATGAACCCCTCATCTTCATCGGCGATATACACCGTCGTAAACAGCAAATTCACCGTCAGGAACAGCCCCGGAATCACTAAGATGATGAATCCGATCATCGTCAGTAAGCCAACGACGATCCCGGCAACAATCGAGTTGAGAACGACCCAGCCCATCCGTCGTGTGTAGCTCTCATGCGTGATAGTTTGCCGATCCGCAGCCATCACACGGATCAAGACGACAGTAATCACCTGAAATACAAGAAGGGCAACAAAAGCGAGTATACCAGCAGCCGTCGCCGACACAGGTAATGAAAGCGGTACAGATGGAGATTGAGTAGCACCAGCAGGGAGATCAAGTCCTGCGAGAAATGCTTCAGTGAGTGTGTTGGTCGAAGCGAGAAGCACGATCTGTCCGACACCAAGCAGGACGATAAACACAAGTCCGGCTTTCGTGAGTGTTTTCGAGACACCGTTACCGAGCGCACGCCTGATTTCTAGCACCATATTTCAAAACAACACCATAGGTGTGAAAAACATTACCCAAACGCTCAAACGATTGTCTCATGTGAACCGTTCTACTATCGAGGACTAACCGCAAGGATCACTCACAACCAGAGAACACTCTTTTACCCCGTCAATAGATACTAGTCTGCTGACAGAGCAACTCCGAACATGATCCGGGAGTAGGCGATACAATTTATGGATACAACGTGACATTAGCTACTGACGTTAGGTGTCTTCTGTGTGCCGAGTTTCTTCGACAACCATCCGCCAATCATTCCACCAATCAATCCTGCCAGTGCAGACATTCCGAGGATAACGAACCCGACGAATATCAAAAACACAGCCTCTAGAATCGGGGCTGACCATACTATCAGGGGACCATCTGGAATACCTATGAGTGTAGACAACCCCCAGACTACGATCGGTAATCCACCGATCACCCCCGCACTGATACCGGCATTCCGAGCGCTCACTGAACCATTCTTAGCAAGGAATCCGGCGAGAATTCCACCGAGAAGTATCATGTTCAGTGAGAGATAATCCCCCATCCCTGACCACCAATAGAGGCCAAATGTAAACGGTATCGAGATGAAGCCACCAATGAAGGCGTACTTCCACGTCTCTTTGGATTGGCGAGAAAGATAGCTATTCGAAGTCATTATTTCTCAACCGGATATGACTCTATACGTAAATAAAACCACTAGTCTATACTCCATCATCTTACGCGAACAGTTTCTCACGCAACTCTACGGGGTTTCACGTCGACAGAACGGCGATCCTCGAAAGTCACACGAGAGCACCGAGTTCGTGTGAATCTTCGCCGTTGGAGCTCCGGTTCGTATCCATTCACCGAGAGACGTCAGCCGCACGTACGACAAACGCACGCCATCGCGGCAGTTGCTCGGTCAACCAGCACGGGTGTGAGAATCTCGTGTGTCCGAGCCTGTCATGCGAATCCGAACAGACGGCAAGTTTGCCTATCGAGAGGAGTTTGTCGACAACGTCGCCGGTCTGCTCGGCGAGAACACGCGCGTCGGCGCAGTATTGCTCACCCACGTTCATATTGACCACTCCGACGGCCTGCCAGTCCTGGAAGCGCGCGACCTGCTCGCAACCGAGGTGACCGTCAATGAACGACCGACGAAATCCTCACCGGACAGCACAATGCTCTCCGGAATGCAAATGCCACATCGATCTCTTTTGAGAGCGCGATAGGCAGGCATGTGATGTGTTATACATTTTTGATTGAGTGATCTTTACGTGACTCNTCCCGGCCTATGCAGGTGGTTGTTGCACCGGGATTTGTGCAACGAGTAGAAGTAGCAAATAGCTTGTGGCCAATTAGCATACTGCCAAGTTTTCACATCGATTTTGTCGATCTTGAAATATGGGTGAACAAGTCTGATAGATATTCTCACATTCCCTGGCCCACACTCACACTAAGTAGCAACCGAGGGATTAATCGATGAAGGCTGANGAACAAGTCTGATAGATATTCTCACATTCCCTGGCCCACACTCACACTAAGTAGCAACCGAGGGATTAATCGATGAAGGCTGAGTGTACAGTGAATTCTGGTCGATACGAGAGGGAGCGTTGCGTGGCATTCATCCTTTTCCCATTGATTTCCCATAGTGATGCTATGAGTAATTGTGGTCGATCCAACATTCTACAACGAGAATAGCAATAATTAAACCAGAATGAATCAATCATCCGGTGGGACAGANATGCTATGAGTAATTGTGGTCGATCCAACATTCTACAACGAGAATAGCAATAATTAAACCAGAATGAATCAATCATCCGGTGGGACAGAGAAACATCAGGTAGCATCACACCCCGTCGCGTGCTCTCTGTCCTTTTGCGATACAGAACTTGGCTATTGCTCTCTATCTCAGGAGGTGCGTCGGATTCAAGCATCAATACGGCATAGCT
>NZ_AOMC01000059.1 GCF_000336695.1 Halococcus morrhuae DSM 1307 | reverse complement strand
TTCTCCCCTTCGGATCGCGTTGACTGGTCCGCTACCCTACCAGTCGATTCAGACAGGGAGCGTGTATCATATAGGCTTTTTCTAAACAAATCGTAGGTTCATTATTTGATAATATTGAGGGAAAATGTCTTTCTCTGGCCGGAAGATCTCATTAATTGGACATAATTTTAGAAAACGTGGGAGACGCGAGTGGAGTGGGCGCTATCCCACGTTCCCCAGTCAATGGATGCAGTGATCGCAACCGGGATTCAA
>NZ_AOMC01000058.1 GCF_000336695.1 Halococcus morrhuae DSM 1307 | reverse complement strand
CGTCAGAAACGTGGGGGATGAAGATCGAACACGACACCACCTCCACGTTCCCCGGTAGGATGAAGCGGGTCGTACCGGGGTTCGATCCAGAGATACCGTGTCAAAAAGAGTTCTGGCCGTCCATTGAAGATTCAAATTTGGCAACAAAGAGTTACCATCAAGCGGGCGAATCTGACGGCTGAACTTCGGATATAGCTCATTCAGAAAACGTGGGGTGAGTGAGTGGTACC
>NZ_AOMC01000057.1 GCF_000336695.1 Halococcus morrhuae DSM 1307 | reverse complement strand
CGTTCTCCCGGTCAAACCATGCAGGTGGTAGTACCGGGATTTGTACAACAAGGAGGAGTAGCAAATAGCTTGTGGCTGATTGGCATACTACTGACTTTATGCATATTTCTCGGGAAACGACAGGGTGTCATAAAACCGTTAGCATGGTGTATGTGTTTAGCGCAGTCCGTTCGTAGATGCCTCTGCACGTGATTCTGGTTCCTCTCCTCCGAGTATCGACATCAGTTGATCCGGCGGAT
>NZ_AOMC01000056.1 GCF_000336695.1 Halococcus morrhuae DSM 1307 | reverse complement strand
TCGCTAGTTGTCCACTCTGGCCCAACAGCTCAGTTGCTGTCATGTAGTGGCCAGAATGATGCGACTGAATCAGTCGCCTGATTCAGCCGCTGTCCAGATTTCTGTGTGATGAAGCTCCCAAAGCTCAAGCGCATCCTCACAGATCCGGACGAGTTCATTTCGAACGGTCAGTTGAAGTCTCTTAGCATGGAATTGCTTGAGCTGATACCGTTGGAAGGAATCGAGGGCTCTGGCCTCGATTCCGAGGAAATCATGGAAGTCGTGCTACGGGCTGCTGTTGACACGACATCGGTCAACGGCGTCACGACGAACACCGAGGACACACCAAATCGGGAGACGGTGATGGATTGGCTGCACACGCTGGAGAACGAGCCGATGCTCGATGCTGTCAACGATATCCTCGCGTTGGTGGCGATGACGGTTCTCGACCGCGGCGGGTCGAGAACCATCTGCATCGACTTCATGGACAACCCGTTCCATGGTCACCCGGAAGATGAAGACGAGTTCCGCCGGATGCAAGCCCGTGATGGCACCACAAAGTGTCATCGCTACTGCACAGTGTTCGTCCTTGCGCAAGGGAAGCCGCTGACGCTGGCAGTCGAACCAGTTGACGGCGATGATGACAAGGCCGACGCGGTCGAGCGCCTGCTCGCCCGCGTCGAGACATATCCCTTCGAGATTGAGCGGACTCTCATCGACAGAGCAGCCTTTGCTGGCGAGTTGATTGGTGTGCTTCGTGAGGCAGCACCGCCGGTCTTTCCGGTGAAGACTGGGAAAGACTCGCTGGAAGAGAAGCTGACGACGGACAAATCGTACATGACCGAAGAGACGATTTGTGAAGGAAAACCGTATGAACAGACGTATCCACTGGCAGTGAACGTCACATACCAAAACGGTGATCGTGGGAAGTCAGGCCTCAAACAGACGGGATACGCGGCGTACGGTCTGGAAGACCGCACGCCGACGCAAGTGGCGCGGATCTATAACAACCGGTCACGGATCGAGAAGAGCTACGAGAAATTCCGGGAAGCGCGGGCACTGACAACGACGCCGTCTACGACAATTCGGCTGTTCTACGTGGGTGTTGGCTTCCTGTTGGAGCAGTTGTGGATCGTGTTGCAGTGGGCGGTGCTCGCCCGACCACGGCGTGGCGGGCGAGCACTCCCGACAGACTTCACGTTCGGTGATGCATTTCTCCATGGGATTGAAGAGGTGTTGGACGATGAACTCGGCTGGAAGACGAAGCATCGGACGAACGGAGAGGGACTGCCAGCAGGACACGAGCACGGACTGGGTTGAGCCGCCTCGCTTCACCCGAAGCGAGGCTGGCGAGGAGCGACAGCTCTGTTCTGGGAGTGATCTCAGTGGCAGCTACGGAAGGGATACGTATGTGATCCGATATTTGCTGGCTCCTCCGCAGCGTTCGTAGGATTCTTCGCCTCGTTTTCGACGTCACTCCGGTGTGGAACCGGGCTTTTGCTGCCACCGTTATCGATAGAGTGGACAACTAGCGANGTAGGATTCTTCGCCTCGTTTTCGACGTCACTCCGGTGTGGAACCGGGCTTTTGCTGCCACCGTTATCGATAGAGTGGACAACTAGCGAATGTCGGAGTCAGCCCGCGCGAAGATAACGCGGTCCCACTCGCTGTAGGAGCCGATGATTTCGCGGTCGGTCTCCGCGGCCGCGTCGACGGCGTTCCACTCGCAGACGCCGTGCGTCCCGCCCTGTTCGTCGAGATCATCCCACCAGTCGGACTCGAGCGCGTTGTCGCCGTCGTCGAAGTCCTGTGTTCCCGGCGCGAAGTACGACAGGTCGGGATCGACGCCCTCTGCTTCGAAATAGCTGTTCTCCTCGGCGACCTCCTGGACGAGGCGCCAGGTGAAATACTCGTGTGCGACGTTCAGGTCTCCCATGGCGTTCCCTCGTTGAGCCCCTAGCGGGTTAATAAATTCCAATGTAGCGATAATTTCCATCATCTCGGAGGAGATCCACCAGCATTCTCGACAAGTACCTTAAAATCTTGAACTTGACAAGCGAAAAAGTTCAAAGACAAACGAAAATGTCCAATCTAAACAATGCTCGTCAAACAAATAGACGAATCGTGTAACGGTTTATGTGAATTCTTCGATGCCGAGATAGGAGTGAAAGTTGCTGAGAGCTGCTACGGCGGTTACGTGCATATCCATGCTACCATTACACATGACAGCGTTTGTGTGAGCGGTACGGTCGGTAGGCGCGATACTGTTCATGCTTATCAACTGGTTTATCGGCTCTAGGATCGTTATTGGGATGATGAGTGCTGATCAGAAACTTCTCGATCTCCCGCCAAGCGCGAAGCTCGTTTTCATAGTTCTTGAACATGAGGAGCCACTCACACAGAAGCAAATTGGTGAGGAAACGCTGCTTCCACTACGGACAGTTCGGTATGCGCTCACTCAGCTGGAAGAGATTGGGGAAGTCTCTGAGAGCATTTATTTTGCTGATGCTCGTCAGAAAATCTATAAAACAATTTAATTTCCGATAAACCCCACAACCGGCTGTTACAATGAGCCACTCTCCACTAACAGGGGAACGCTCTACCGTGATTGAGGATAAACACACCGGTATCGAAATAGATACGCTGTTGCAGTTGTCCCTCACGAAATACGCCAATCCCGAATACTACCGCGAGTTCTTCGATGAGTTCCTCCAGCGGTCAACTCACGGAAAGATACGATGTAGCGTGTCGGTCACAACGAACGGAGGTGAACTCTGAACGGTTTTCCGACGCGACCAATTAACTGGTGGTGTCGCAAAGTCCTCTAGACTTTGCCTCTGGTAGCCTCCACTGAGAGGTCACAGCTCATGGTTGTTTTGGTTGATCGACTGAGAAGTTCGTCGAAGAACGTCCGGTAGTGACCTGGATTGGCGTACTTCACGAGTCTGAGTTGAAGCAATGCCTCTAACCCGGCCTCTGTCCAGCGCATCCATTGGTTCTTGCATCGGTTCGCCACCTCTCCCATCGCTCNCACTATCGACGGCAACCACCGCCGGAGATACCCCGCAGCCTTCCTCGAACCGAACTGCGAGAGTTGCCACGCTGTCTTCTCAATACGCTCGGTTGTTCGCGCGATCCGTTCGCGGATCGCCGCGAACTCTTCCTCGGGACGGTGCTTGGCAACCGAGTTCTTCAGATGGAACACCTCGTCGATCACTTCTGTGACGATCTCGGTTCGCCGCTCCAAGGAGAACACGCCGTCATCCCAGAGATTGTAGCCCAGCGTCCGGCCAACGTGGACGAGATCAAGCTGATGCTCGCGTGTTTCGTCGGTAAATGCCGTGACGATACTGTCATCAGCGTCACTGACGACCGTAGCGTCGTCAGTGACTGCGCCGATGTCATCGAGAGCGGCCGCTGTCTCGTCCCAGTCAGCATTGATCGACAGATCCAGCAGGGACCGTGAGTCCTCAGCAGTATCCTCGCCGAGCGTTGCTTGAACGGAGTGGTACGATCGATCTTCGTCTTGGCTGTGACACTTCGTTCCGTCGGCGATAATCGCGTCAGCGTCCGTTCCGGCAACACAGTCAGGAAGGAACTGCTTGAGCTTGCTGCCGTATTCTTTGGCACGGCGGTTGATGGTNATAATCGCGTCAGCGTCCGTTCCGGCAACACAGTCAGGAAGGAACTGCTTGAGCTTGCTGCCGTATTCTTTGGCACGGCGGTTGATGGTGTCTGGCGACGGCATCGAGACGAAGCCGTCGCCGTGATCGGCGGCATCTCGATAGCTGAGAGAGGTAGCGAGATCGACGCTCTTGGCCGCGATGTCCTGTTGATAGCGATTCTGCCCGTCGAAGTCGATGACGTCTTCGACGGGCCGAAGATAGCTCGGTTCGTCGTGGTCAGCGGCTGTATCTTCGACGTAGTGGAGGTCGAATTCGTGCTCGCCGGCGGTCGTAACGGCTGTGCGGGGATCGGTGC
>NZ_AOMC01000055.1 GCF_000336695.1 Halococcus morrhuae DSM 1307 | reverse complement strand
TGGTCACCGTTGCCGTGGGCGTATTTTTCGCCACAGAGCGCCTCGACGCGGGCCGCGTCGAGGCTCTCGACCAGTTCTTCGAGAAGTACTGACTCGACGTTCTGGTCGGTGACGAACTCGGCGAGTACGGCGAGCGGTATGGTTTTGTCGTCGTCGATACTGAGTTCGAACCGCACGTTGATTTCAGCGTGCATGGGGTGGTCTCGGTTTGGACACCAGAGACAACCCCTTCCTGAGGGGAGTCAGTTGCTACCGAAGTCTAGACCGCTTTGCGACACGACCNCCGCGTCGAGGCTCTCGACCAGTTCTTCGAGAAGTACCGATTCGATGTTCTGGTCGGTGACGAACTCGGCGAGTGCGGCGAGCGGTATGGTTTTGTCGTCATCGGTACTGAGTTCGAACCGCACGTTGATTTCAGCGTGCATGGGGTGGTCTCGGTTTGGTCACCAGAGACAACCCCTTCCTGAAGGGAGTCAGTTGCTACCGAAGTCTNGGGGTGGTCTCGGTTTGGTCACCAGAGACAACCCCTTCCTGAAGGGAGTCAGTTGCTACCGAAGTCTAGACCGCTTTGCGACACGACCAAAGATTTGTCCTGAGCTGTGTCGGCGTGACCACGATCGGTGCGTCGGCGAGGTCCGCCCCGTCGAGGAGCTCGTCGTATCTGAAGGCGAGTTCGCGGCGCTGTTCGACCTCCGGCGGTGGTCCGCGATCGTCGTCCTGCCGACGATAATAGCACTGCCGTGGGCAGTAGGCGGCGGATCTGAGATCGCTGAAAGCGTGTTTGCCCATGTGACGGCTGGCCGTGTCATCCGGTTTGACATCCTCCCCGCCCTGCTCGCGCCCATTCGGGCGCTCGCTGAGGACGGGGATTCCCGACCGTAGGTGGGATATTAGGGTTCGCGGTTCGTTTGAGCGACCTGTTCTCGCGGGGCGAAACCGCCCTCGCTCCGGTCGAACAGGCGAACCGCTGGCTGTGCCAACCAGCCGTTATCCCTATCCTCTCGCCGAGGATTCGGGAGTACCTTTTGTCGAATGTTCTCGGCTCCGTTCGTGTCGGCGTTCGCAACCAACCCACAGTCGTCACAGACGTACAGCCCGCGCTCGACGCGCTGGCGGTCGTCGGTTCGGCCGCAGGCCGAACACGACTTCGACGTATCCCGTTCGGAGACAGATA
>NZ_AOMC01000054.1 GCF_000336695.1 Halococcus morrhuae DSM 1307 | reverse complement strand
TGCCGCCGAGGTCGCCCACAACAATCGTCCCAACACCGCGTTCAACGCACTGCTGAACGATGTGTTTCGAGAGGGCGTGCAGGAAGTGCGTGCGGCGGTCGGTACGCTTTTGGTCCAGCCGGCGGGCTTCGCGCGACGAACACTCGTCACACTCGGCGCGCTTCTTGGCGAAGTAGTAGTCGTCCTCTTTGAGTGCGCCACCGGGGTACAACAGGCTCTCGTCGCCGAACGAGACGGCGGCGACGTTGCAGATCCCGAGGTCAATCCCGGCAACTCCGTTGCCGGGTGCGTCGGGTACGTCAATCTCGACGTTACAGACNACGGCGGCGACGTTGCAGATCCCGAGGTCAATCCCGGCAACTCCGTTGCCGGGTGCGTCGGGTACGTCAATCTCGACGTTACAGACGATGTGGAGTCGCCAGATGCCGTGTTCGTGGACGGCACGCACCTGTTGAACGTTCTCGACGGTCGTCCCTCGTGGCCCGATGACATCGTACTCGCAGAGGACGAAGTCAGAACGGTGATCTTTGAGATTTCGTCCTTTTGAGAGACGAATACGCTGGTTCTCTGTGTCGTGTTTGAAACCAGCCTGTTTGAACGTGACCGTCGAGCGTGNNTTCGCTTTCTGGTTCCCGTTGTTGCGGTGGCCGTACCAGCCGGTGAACGCCTCAGCGAGTTCTTCGAGAACTCGCTGACTGGATTGGCTGTGCAAATCCACGTAGCGTCCACTTCCTTTGAGGTACGATTTAAGCACACCGTCGTCAGGAATCTGGCCGCAAGCATCCCAGACGCGCCCGGCCGTCCACCGGGCGACGTTCCAGAGCTTGCTGGCGTTCACGAGAGCAAAGCTCTCGTGCAGCCCATCAGAAACNTCCCAGACGCGCCCGGCCGTCCACCGGGCGACGTTCCAGAGCTTGCTGGCGTTCACGAGAGCAAAGCTCTCGTGCAGCCCATCAGAAACGCGAAGCGTTTCTGAGGACGGCGAACCCGAGCGAATCGAGGTCATCGCGCACTTGCGAGTGATTTTGAATCCTCGCTCGGTAGGTGCGCGTGACCGTCGAAATCGCCATACATAACCATGTATTCGCACCGGGGCTAAATCTTTCGATATGCGGAATATCCGGCCAGCCATCAACGAGTAACCGGTGGTTGGACAGTCCCACGACACAGCTTACGGCGCGTATCCCCTCCCTACTCGCTTGTGCGTCCGATGCAATCGGACGCCCGGCGCTCCTTGAGGGAGGGGTTTTGCGCCTGTCTTTTNAGCTTACGGCGCGTATCCCCTCCCTACTCGCTTGTGCGTCCGATGCAATCGGACGCCCGGCGCTCCTTGAGGGAGGGGTTTTGCGCCTGTCTTTTGGATAAATACTCGTACGCGTCTTGGTCTCTACTATCCTCCCCCACCTCTCCCGAACCTTCGACAGCACGAACATCATGCCAACAAATACCATCAACCATGGCATATCGGTGCCGATGACGGAAGCCATATTGGCCCGGAATCACAATTCTCGGTGATGACGAAACGCCACGTGACGCTGCCGGCAGCCGCCGAAGCCGGCCTGGAGGAGTTCCTCACCGACGTCGACGAGCGGCTCTCGGGGCCCGAAGACACCTGTACGGTGGTCGCCGAGACGCTCGCCGGCCTCTACGGCGACGGCGACGCCTACCGACGGTTCCAGGACGGCGAGGACGTCTCACCGGCTGAGCGAGTGCGATTGCAGGGGTACGATCCCTGCAACGCGACGCTCGAAAGCGAATACTACGCCGAGAAGGACGAAGAGAAATTCGAGGAGTCGAAGCATCTCCAGTGGCTCTGGCGGCAGTTCGACGCCACGCCGATGGCCGACAACGTGGAGTTCGCGCTGCGCTTCCGGGCGATGCTCGCCGACCATCTCTTCGCTGAGGCGGGCGAGAACCTCCGGCTGTTCAAGGGCATCTCGATGACCTATGGCCACAACATCACGATGGGTGATAACACGGTAGTCCACGACGACGTCCATCTCGACGATCGGGGGGAGCTCGCCATCGGCGACCGGGTAAGTATTGCCGACGACGCCCACATCTACAGCCACGATCACGACCTCGTCGACCAGACCGATATCGATAACTTCCGAACGATCGTCGACGACGACGTCCGCCTCGGCTACGACTCGATGGTTCGGGCCGGCGTGCACGTCGGCGAGAACGCAATGCTCGGCGCGAAGGCTGTCCTCCAGCGCGACGTACCCGCCCACCACGTTGCCGTCGGGACGCCCGCGACATCGATCCGCGTCAAACCCGGCTGGGAATCGGTCGCCGAACCGATCGAGGACGCGAACACCGACCGCCGCGAGCAGCGTCGTCTCGAAACCGATCTCCCGCCGGAGCTCGACGTCTTCGACGAGTTCGGCCGTGATCTGACGCCGCCGAACTGAGGAGGGTACACACGTACGGGTGATGATAGCAGGGATAGCGACGGCAATCGGCAGACGAAAAACGCGTGGCGGGGTGCATCAGGGAACGTTCGACCACCGCGAGCGTTCCGGCGCGGCGGCCGAGTCCGACGCCGCGATCGCCATCCGGCTTTCGGGGTCGTACTCGACGAGATCGCGGTCGACGAGTTCGGGGATGTGGACGTGATGGAGGCGGATCGCGACCCGCGTCCGCTCGTCGTCGCTCACCGATTCGAGTGCGGTCGTGCGCTCGCTCGCCACGACGTGAGTCGCGAGGGTGGCGAGCTCGACGGGATAGAAAAAACGACCGAGACAGCCCATCAGATGTCGCTTTCTGGCGTCCCCAGTGCTCGGAACCGACGGATCGATCGCGTCGACGGCCGTCCGCTCGGCGGGCGAAGAGTTGTCGGACATTGGGACGGATCAACACACGAGCGTACCAGTGATAAAGAATTTGCATGATTGATCTGGGTAGCGTGTGCTTCCCTATCGACGTTCACGATCGTTGAATCGCCGAACGGATCGTGAGACGGTCGGTAACCGGCGTTCAGCCCGCATCGCTCGGACCATCGCCCGTCGTGGCCGTGTCGTCCGTTCCATCGGACGGCTCGTTCGTCCCGGCCGCATCGGCGGGCGCGGAACCGACGTCGGTGGCCGGACTCGTCTCCGGACCGACCGAGCGCCCGTGAAGCAGCCCCGGCAACACGACGTTGATGAATTGGACGACGAACACGACGACCAGCGGGCCGAAGAACAGGCCATACCAGCCGAACAGGACCGTCCCGAGGACGTAGGCGAACATCACGAGCCCGGTGTGGAGGCTCTGACCCGAGAGATACGGCCGGAGAAACATGACCGGCAGCATGTCGAGGAGGACGAACGAGACGACGAAAAAGAGGGCCGGAAACCACAGGAGCGTGGGATCGGTCCCAAACGCCTGTGCAGCGAGATAGAGGCCGAGCGGGACGTAGACGAGTTTGCCGACGACGATGGGGACGAAGCTCGCGAGCCCGGTCGCCAGCGCGAGCGCCGTCGCCAGCGGGATCGAGAGCTGTGCCGGCGCGACGGCGTTCAGTCCGTTGTAGACGACGACGGCCACGACCGCGACGAGCAACACGGTGAGCACGTTGCCGAAATAGACCGAATGGAGATCGCGGTCGATCGCCGAGAGGAAGGCGTGCTGGGCCGTTTCCCGATCGCCGACCTCGGCACGAAACCACGCCGCGAGGTCGTGCTCGTCGCGCAGGAGATAGAAGGCGAACGCGAGCGAGAGGAAGGCGTGGAGCAGGCCGCCGGAGAGCGTCGAGAGCACGCCCAGCCCCTGGTTGAGCACCTGCTGGAGGACGCCGGACTGGCTCAACCGATTTCTGAGGACGGTGAGTGCGTCGATGGGCCCACCCTGGAGTTTCGAGACATCGAGATACGGCTGGAGGAACTTCGTGTACTCACCGACGGGCGTCCCCTGGAGCGAGCTGAGCTGGCCGAGACCGATGACGACGAGATACGCGCCGAGCAACAGTGCCGGCAGCGCGACGACGACCATCGTCAGTGCAGCCGAGAGGCCACTCGACAGATGGTCTTCGAGCCGGCGGTTCACCGGTCGGACGGCGTAGTAGACGAACAGGCCGAGCACGAACGTCCCGACGAACGAGTAGCCGACGAACAGCACCGTCGCCGCGACCACCAGTCCGAGCAGCCACCAGGCGATCTGTGAGTGATCACCAAGCGAAACGCTATCCATATACTCGAAAACNAGCACCGTCGCCGCGACCACCAGTCCGAGCAGCCACCAGGCGATCTGTGAGTGATCACCAAGCGAAACGCTATCCATATACTCGAAAACACCGACCGGCGGAAAACGCTGCTGCCGGCACGGACGGAGCACGATCGGCGGCCACAACCACCACAAAGCTCATTACAGATGGTCCGAAAGCGATAGCTGGGACGACGGTGCTCCCGCTCGGAGGCAGGTTCGCATCGGCAAAAAGACCCCGTTGCGTGGCATCACCCTGTCTTCGGGGTTTTCCAGACTGGTCCGCTGCCAGCCTATCGGCTACGGGTTACGGTGGGTCAAAAACGTTCTGTTTCATATCAACGACAACGCGAACTGCGTTGCAACCGGTTGTGATCGACGGTTGGGGAAACGATCGGTGGCCGACGCTCGACGGTGACAGATCGATCGTCTCGGTGGATCGTGACCGTTATCGTTATGATGCCGGTCGCACAAGCGTGGAACGCGCGTCAGTGGTGTAGCCTGGTATCACCTCAGCTTCCCATGCTGATGACCCGCGTTCAAATCGCGGCTGACGCATTCCTAGTCGTTCTCGATGTCACCCTCGGGGTCGCCCGTCGGCGCACCGACTGATTCCGTGTCCTCACCCGTCCCGGCCATCGCCTCGATACCGCCGGTGCCCTCCGCCTCGGTCGGGCGCTGTTGGCTGAGTCCCTGCCGGGTGAACTCAGGGGTCGCCCGCGTTCCGGAGCGACCGCTGCGAAACGAGCGCACGAGAAAGAGCGCGACGCCGATCGAGAAGGCGGCGGCGACGACGGTCGCGCCCGTGGTCGCAAAGGAGTAGAGCATCGCCGTCGAGATGACGCCCGCGGTCAACAGCGCGCCGAAGATGAGACGGTTGGCGAGCGACTCGAACAGGCCGTCGGTGTCGTCGAGATCGGCATGCACCGAGAGCTCGCCCTGATTCAGTGAATCGAGCGTCTGCTCCAGTTTGGGTGGGGTTCGTACCGCCGCCTCCGCGAGGTCCTGGACCTCCTCGCCGCGGCTTTCGAGGAACTGCTTGATCCCCTCCTCGCGGTAGCCCTCCTCGACGAGGTAGTCGGTGGCGACCGAGATGAAATCGAAGTTCGGTTCGAGCGTGACACAGACCCCCTCGACGACCGTCGCGACGCGAAGCACCAGCGCGAGATTGGCGGGCAGGCGGAGCGGGAACTCGTAGATCGTGTCCTCGACCTGGCCGACGACCTCCTGGATGCGATACTGTTCGACCTCCTCGCCACGCACGTCCTGAATGGCGAGCTCCATCACGTTGCCCATCGTCTCGCGGTCGGCGTCGGGGCTCAGAGTGCCCATCTCGACGAGCGCGTCGAGGATGGCGTCGATGTCCTGGTTGGCGATGCCGATGTAGAACTCGATGATCTTCTCCTGAATGTAGCCCTCGACGCGGCCGCTCATCCCGAAGTCGTAGAAGACGAGCGTGCCGTCGGGCTTGACCGCGAGATTACCCGGATGAGGGTCGGCGTGGAAGACGCCGTCGTCGACGATCATCTGGAGATAGATGCGTTCGAGGCGCTCGGCCAGTCCCGTGCGATCGATCCCCATCGAGTCGAGTTCGTCGGTATCGGTCACCTTCGTCCCGCTCACATACTCCATCGTGAGCACGCGCGGTGTCGAGTGGCTCTCGACGACGCTCGGGATGCGGATGTCGTCGTTGCCAGCGAAGTTCGCCTTGATCTCCTCCAACATCCGCGCCTCGCGCGCGTAGTCGATCTCTTGGTGGATCGTGGTGTCGAACTCGTCGGCGAGCGTTTCGAGCGAGAACGAGCGTGCCTCGCCGATGAACCGGATGATGACCGGCAGGCTCCACTTGATCACTTTGAGGTCGGCCTCGACGAGCTCCTCGATACCCGGCCGGCGGACCTTCACGGCGACCTGCTCGCCGTCGAGTTCGGCCCGATAGACCTGTCCGAGGCTCGCCCCGGAGATGGCGTCGGTGTCGAAGCTGTCGAAGGCTTCCTCGGCGGGACCGAGCTCCTCACGAATGACCATCTCGGCCTCGCTCCAGTCGGCCGGCGGCACCTCGTCCTGGAGCTTCGAGAACTCGGCGACGTATTCGGGCGGGAGGACGTCCGGCCGCGTCGAGAGGATCTGGCCGAGTTTGATGAACGTCGGCCCCAAGGTCAACAGCGTATCGAGCAGCGTTCGCGCGCGCTCGCGACGCATGGCGCTCGTGACCTCGCGCTGCCCGCCGAAGAGGATGAAGCGCCGACGATCGCGGAGATAGGCGACGATCAGCGGGAAGAACTGGCGGACGACGACGAAGAATCGCCCGTACGCGCGGACGTTCACTGCGGGACCCTCACGTCTCGGCGGCCGACCCCGGCCCCTCGCCGGTCGTTATCGGAATCGTCGTCTCGTCGGTGCTCTCGCGTTTCGGCAGGCGGAGCGTGAGCGTGCCGTGATCGAGCGAGCCGTCGGCCTCGCTCGCGACGACGGTCGGCGGCAGCGGGAGGTCGGTGTCGAGAAAGAGCGGGCGATCCTCGCGCAGGTAGCGAAAGTCCATCGGAAGGTTCTTCTCCCGACGCGCTTCGATGTGGAGGTGAGTTCCCTCCGTCCGGACGTCGAGTGTCTCGCTGCTCACGCCGGGCAGGTCGATGACGATGAGATACGCCGTCTCGGATTCGTACAGGTCGGCGAACACCGGGTCCGGGAGATCACCCAGCGCGTTCGACAGCGCGGACATGGTGCGACAAAGCAGCGCCACGGCGAAAAACCCCCCGATAGCGGCCGTCGAAACGGTCGATCACGGCGGTGAACGGTCCGAAACGATCCGAAACAGTGGGAAACCGTCCACAACCATCGGGACCCTTCTTGTCTGACACGGTCATCCTGAACAGTAATGACGCAGGCCCCGCGCAACGGCATCGAGGCGAACGACGGACGGACCCCTCCTGCGGTCGTACTTCGGAACGAGGACGACGCCGCCCACGCGCTCGACGTGCGTATCACCGGTGGTGACGGCGTGGTCAACACGGCCAGCCACACCGTCGCCGGCGACAGCCAGTACGCCATCGAGTCGGCCGGGATCGACAGCGGGACGCTGCGGGTCGAGCTCCACGCCGACAACGGCGGGGCCGCGAGCCTCACCGTCGACACGCGGGATTCGTCCGCTCCGGAGTTCGTCGTCCGCCAAGAGACGATCCTCGTCGCCGGCCTGCACTGACCCGCCAGACGTTTTTGTACTGCCGTCCGTAGAGCGTCCATGAGCGACGCCACCGCGGGGTTCAAGCGGTTGACGCGCCTCGATCGGGCGCGCGAGCGCCTCGAAGAGCGCCTCGTGCCGACCGACCGCACGACGACGCGCCGGCTCGAAGCGGCCGACGGGTGCGTTCTCGCGACGGCGATCGATGCCCGGCGGGACGTGCCCCACTACGAGCGCGCGGCGATGGACGGGTTCGCGGTGCGCGCACGCGACACCTTCGGCGCGAGCGAGCGTTCGCCGGCCGTTCTCGATCGCGACGAGACGATGAACCCGAGAGCCGGAACGTGGGTCCACACCGGCAGCGAACTTCCTGCAGGAGCGGACGCGGTCGTGATGGTCGAACGGACGGAGGCAATCGGCGAAGAGATCGAGGTTCACGAACCGGTCGCCGAAGGGGCAAACGTCGCACCCGTTGGGGAGGACGTCGAAGCGGGAGCGCGTCTCTACGGGCCCGGTCATCGCCTTCGGCCGTCCGATCTCGGCCTGCTGAAATCGGTCGGCGTGCGGGAGATCGAGACGTACGACCCACCGACCGCCGGCGTGATCCCGACCGGCGAGGAGCTCGTCCAGCACGAGCCGGAAGCGGGCGAGACGATCGAGACCAACGGGCTCACCGTCTCGCAATACGTCGAGCGCTGGGGCGGCGAGGCGACCTACCGGGATGTCGTCACCGACGACCGGGCGGCGCTGCGGGCGGCCATCGAGCGCGACCTCACCAAGGATATCGTGGTGGCCACGGGCGGTTCGTCGGTCGGCGAGCGCGATCTCGTCCCATCCATCGTCGACGAACTCGGCGAGCTACTGGTCCACGGTATCGCGCTCGAACCCGGCCATCCGGTCGGGATCGGCATCGTCCAGGACACGCCCGTGCTCGCGCTGCCGGGCTATCCGGTCGCAGCTATCGTCACCGCCGTGCAGCTGCTCCGACCGGCGCTCAAACGGATCGGTCGGCTTCCAATCGATTCACAGCCGACGACCGAGGCACGACTCGACGCGAAACTGCCGAGCGAGCCCGGAACGCGGACGTTCGCGCGGGTCGAGTTGAACGAGGAGAATGATGAGCCGGTGGCCGTGCCGGTGCGGACGGGTGGCGCGGGCGTCCTGTCGAGCGTCGCGCTCGCCGACGGCTGGGTCGTCGTTCCCGAATCAAGTGAGGGGCTGCCGGCCGGCGAGACCGTCGCCGTCGAACACTGGGAGCGCCTTCCTTGATGTCCTCGCACGCCCTAAAGGACGTGGAATCCCACACAGTGGGAACCCGACGAGCCGGGGAGGTTCCAGGACTCCGGGACCGACCCTCAACCGGCAGGGTCCCTGCCTCGGCGTCGGTCTATCCCGTGGCACCACCAAGAGTGCTCCCATCGCCAAGNGTATCGGCCGATACGGGCACAGCCCGCATCGCCCGAAACAAGGGGCCTGAGCGGCTTAACGCTTGGGTTCTGGGACAGCCGTGGCGCTGAAACGGGCGGTTGCGGAAGACTACGCGCACCTCCACGCCCTGAAGGGCGTGGTATCCGCGCTGAATGGAGCTTGCTATGAGCGGACGAAAGGAGTTCCGCGATCTCGCATCCCCCGAAGAGGCCCACGAGACGATCGCCGGGCTCGACATCGGTGGTGGGAGCGAAACCGTGCCGCTCGCCGAGGCGAACGGGCGGGTGCTCGCCGAACGGGTCGATGCCGGGCTAGACGTGCCAGGATTCGACCGCTCTGGGCTCGATGGCTACGCACTCCGCGCGCGGGACACCTTCGGCGCGAGCGAGGGCGATCCCGTCGCGCTCAGCGTCGTCGGGACCGTCGAAGCGGGCCAGCGTCCGGCCACCGATCCGGAAAGCGGAGAGGCCGTCGAGATCGCCACCGGGGCCGTGATGCCCGACGGGGCCGACGCGATGGTGCCCGTCGAGCGGACCAACGAGGCGGACGGGACGGTTCGCGTGGACACCGCCGTGACGCCGGGCGAGAACGTGATGGCCGCGGGCGCTGACATCGCGGCCGGCGAGCGCGCGCTCGGCCCCGGGACGCGCCTCACCGCCCGCGAGATCGGACTGTTGTCGGCGCTCGGGATCGACGAGGTGCCCGTGCGCGCGAGCCCGCGCGTCGGCATCGTTTCGACGGGCGACGAACTCGTCCGACCGGGCGAGGAGCTCGACAGCGGGCGCGGGCAGATCTACGACGTGAACAGCTACACGACGGCCGCGGGCGTCAGGGAGGCCGGCGGCGAGCCCGTTCTCTACCCCCACGCGGGCGACGATATGGACGCGATGGAGCAGGTGCTCCGGAAGGCCGCCGACGAGTGCGATCTCGTGCTGTCGTCGGGATCGACCTCCGCGAGCGCCGTCGATGTCGTCTATCGCGTCATCGACGAGCAAGGCGAGCTACTCCTGCACGGGGTGGCGATCAAGCCGGGCAAGCCGATGCTCGTCGGCCGGCTGGACGAGGCGGCGTACGTCGGTTTGCCGGGCTATCCGGTCTCGGCGCTGTCGATCTTCCGGACGTTCGTCGCACCGGCCATCCGCCGGGCTGCGGGACTGCCAGAGCCCGAGACGGCGACCGTCGAGGCGCGAATGAGTGGTCGGGAACGCTACGAGGGTGGCCGCCGCCGGCTCGTGCCGGTCGGATTGGTGACGAATGGTGATGGAAAACTGTTGGCCGCCCCCGTCGACAAGGGCAGCGGCGCGACCACGAGCCTCGTCGAGGCGGACGGGATCGTCGCGATGCCGGCCGATGTCAACTACCTCGACGAGGGCGAGCGGGTGATGGTCGAGCTGTTCTCGCCGGACGTTCGCCCGCCGACGCTGTTCGGCGTCGGCGAGGACGATCCGCTTTTCTCGCGGCTGCTCGATCGGCTGGATCGACCGCGCTACCTGCGGCAAGGCAGTCGTGGCGGGCAGCGATATCTACGCGACGGCGTGACCGACATCGGCGTAAGTTCGATCGACACTGAGACCGGCACCGAGATCGGCGGCTGGACGCGCGAATGGGGGCTCGTCGTGCCTGACGGGAACCCGGAGGACGTGACGGGGCTCGGAGAGCTCGTGGACGAAGATCTGCGCTTCGTCAATCGACCGACCGAATCAGGGCTCCGGACGAGTCTCGGGAACGCGCTCGCGGAGCTCGCCGACGAGCGTGGGGTGGAGCGCCACGAGCTCGTCGAAGCCATCGACGGGTTCGAGTTCACCGTCCAGGCCCACGAAAGTCCCGCGCGCCGGGTGCTCGCGGGCGATGCCGACGTCGGGCTCGGCCTGCGCGCGACGGCCGCGAACCTCGACTGTGGATTCGTTCCGATCGGCACCGAGCGAGTGCGCGTGCTCGCGAACCCCGAGCGCACGGGCAAAGCCGGCGTCGAAAAGCTCGACCGCGAACTCGACGAGATCGACGAGCTGCTCGACGAGCTCCCCGGCTACGGCCGCTGAAGCGCCGGGCGGCGGCCGGCGGTTGCAGTGCTGCGCGGTCCCTGGCGGATGAAGGACGAGGCACGCGAGCGACCGTAGGGAGCGAGTAGCGAACGGAGTGAGCGCGTGCTGAGGGCTTTGGCGGTGCGGAGGGGTGCTGTGCGGGTAGTGAGACTTGTCCTCACGAGCGTAGCGAGTGCGGTTCGCCGCGAGTGAACGAAGTGAGCGAGCGGGAGTTTTTAGTCCAGGTTTTTGCAAGCGGGGGTCAAGCGAGTGAAACGAGCGCGACCCCCCGCAGTAAAAAAGTGGTGGCTTCAGGCGTAGGTGAACCAGTCGTCGTACTCGTCGGTTCGGCGCTCGACGACCTCGAAGAACTTCGACTGGAGCTCTTCGGTGACGGGGCCGCGCTCGCCCGGGCCGATCGTGACGTCGTCGACCGAGCGGATGGGCGTGATCTCGGCGGCGCTGCCCGTGAAGAACAGTTCGTCGGCGGTGTAGAGCTCGCCACGGCTGATGGCCGCCTCGTCGTGGACCGTGTAGCCGAGATCGCGCGCGAGCGTGATGGCCGTCTGGCGAGTGATGCCGTCGAGGATGCTCTCGGCGAGACCGGGCGTGTAGATCTCGCCGTCGTTGACGAGGAAGATGTTCTCCCCGGGGCCCTCGGCGACGTTGCCCTCCTTGTTGAGGACGATCGCCTCGACGTAGTCGTTGCGACGGGCCTCCTCGCCGGCGAGCATCGAGTTGACGTACAATCCTGTGGTCTTCGCGTTGGTCGGGACCTGGCTGGAGGCGTGTTTGCGCCACGACGAGACCATCACGTCGACGCCGTTTTCGAGCGCTTCCTCGCCGAGGTAGGTGCCCCACGGCCAGCAGGCGATGGCGGTCTTGGTCGGACAGTCCTGCGGGCTCACGCCCAGGCTGTTGTAGCCGTAGTAGGCGAGCGGGCGGATGTAACACGACTGGAGGTCCTGACGCTCGATGAGTTCGAGCGTCGCCTCGGTGAGCTCCTCGCGCGAGTGGTCGATATCCATGTCGTAGGGTTTCGCGGAGTTGTAGAACCGGTCGAGATGTTCGTCCCACCGGAAGATCGCCGGACCCTCGTCGGTGTCGTAGCAGCGGACGCCCTCGAAGATGCCCGAGCCGTAGTGCAGTCCGTGAGTGAGGACGTGGACCTGTGCCTCGTCCCAGTCGACGAACTCGCCGTCCATCCAGATCGTGTCGACGTCCATGTCATCGAAACCGCTCATACCGGTCGAACGGCTGGCCACGTCTTAAATCCACGAGTGTCGGTTCGTGCAATAGTTGCCGGAAGACGCATGGAATACGCTCTGGTAATTATTTCGCGATGCTTAATTACCTCCGGGAATTAGTCGCTGTCGATGAGCGAGTTCGAACCGCTGTCCTACGAGGATCTCGCGCCGTCGCGGCGGCCGAGCCTCGCCGAGGCGCTCGTGCCGGTCGGTGCGGTCGTGGCCGCCCTGGGCGTCGGCTCGGGCTATCTCGGCCTCCCGCCACACGGGCCGCTGCTGTGGGCGATCGTCTTCACTGGACTGTTCGTCCACTACCGACTCGGCTACGATTGGGAGGGGATCTACGAGGCCGCCGCGAGCGGGCTACGGATGGGGCTCCAGGCGATCCTCATCCTGTTCGTCATCTACGGGCTGATCGCGACGTGGACGAGCGCGGGCACGATCCCGGGGCTGATGTACTACGGGCTCGGGCTGCTCTCGCCGGCGATCTTCCTCCCCGTGGCGGCGCTGCTCGCGGCGGTCGTCGCGGTCGCGGTCGGCTCCTCGTGGACCACGGTCGGAACGCTCGGCGTCGCCTTCCTGGGCATCGGCGAGGGGCTCGGCATTCCCGCGCCGATGACCGCGGGCGCGGTCGTCTCGGGTGCCTACGCGGGCGACAAACAGAGCCCGCTCTCGGACACGACGAACCTCGCGGCCGCCGTCACCGACAGCGATCTCTACGACCACATCAACGCGATGCGCGTGGGCACGCTCGTCGCGTTCGGCCTCTCGGTGCTCGCCTACGCGGCCCTCGGCGCGGTCGTCATCGACCCGACCGGCGCGAACGTCGCTGCCATCAGCGATCCGCTCGCGTCGTCGTACGCGCTCGGCCCGCTCGTCTTCGCTCCGCTGCTCGTGACGTTCGGCTTCGCACTCTACGGCATACCGGCGCTGCCGTCGCTCCTCGCGGGCGTCTTCTCGGGCGTGCTGACCACGATCGTCGCTCAAGGCGTCTCGTTCACCCGTGCGTGGGACGTCTTTCTCAACGGTACTGCCCCGGAGACGGGGAGCGAGGTCGTCAACGAACTGCTCGCCGCAGGCGGCGTCACCGGCTCGGCGTGGACGATCGCGGTCGTCGTCGCCGCGCTCTCGCTGGGCGGACTGCTCGAACGCACGGGGATTTTGGCGACGCTCGCCCACCATCTCACGGCGGCGATCGACTCGTCGGCCTCGCTCGTCGCCGGCACGGGCGTCGCCGCGATGGTGACCAACGCCGTCACCGCCCAGCAGTACATGAGCATCGTCGTTCCGGGACTCAGCCTGCGCAGTCTCTACGACGACTACGATCTGGAAACGACCGACCTCTCACGGGCGGTCGAGGCCGCCGGCACGCCCTCCGGCCCGCTCTTCCCGTGGCACGCCGGTGCGGTCTACATGGCCGGCGTGCTCGGCTTCGCTACCTCGTGGGCGTTCGTCCCCTACTACTTCTTCGGCTTTCTCTCACCGGCGGTGCTGTTCGTGATGGCCTACACGGGTCGCGGCACCGGCCAGCGCACACCGACGGACGCGGTGACGGCCGCCGACGACTAACGGAAAGCGTCGAGGAGATCGCGTCCCTCGACGTACACCAGACCATGGCGCTCGGCGTAGGCCTGCGCGCCCGCCGGCGAGAGCGCCCCGCCAGCGTCGTCGAGCATCTCACAGACGACGACCGCCGGCGGTCGGTCGGCCGTGTCGGCCAGCGCGAGCGCGAGTTCGGTGTGGCCGCGACGGTCGGCCACGCCATCGGCGGCCCCACGGAGCAGATGCACGTGTCCAGGGGCACGGAACTCGTCGGCGAAATCAATCTCGTCGGGTGCGGCGGCCGCACGACCGAGCGCGGTGATGGTTGTCGCCCGATCGTCGTCGGTGATGCCGGTGTAGGTGTCGCGGTGGTTCACCGTCAGCGAGAACGACGACCGGTCGCCGTAGCTCAGTTTCCCCCCGTCGGCCGCGGGATGGTCGATCGCCTCACGGGCAAAGGGGAGGTCGAACGCACGGGCTACGGGATCGGAGAGCGCGACACAGACCAGCCCGCCGGCGTCGTTGCGCAGGCGCGCGAGCGCGTCTGGCGTGACGGCATCGGCGGGATAGATGAGATCGGTCTCGCCCTCGCGGTCGGCGGCGTCGTGGACGAGCACTGGCCCGCCCGCGGCCATCGCGTCGATCGCCCGTTCGACCGGCTCTGCATTCCCGTGATCGACCGCGTGGTCGCTCGTCCGCGAGGTCACGGTGCCACCTCGATGCGCACGGTGACGGGATCCTCGTCGGCGAGTCCGAGCTCCTCGCGGAGTTTCACCGGTGCGATGACTTCGAGCTTGTCCTCGTCGTGATGGGTCCGTTCGGGCGCGATGACGTGGGCGCGGTCGTACTCCGTCCCGTCGTACAAGACGGTCGCAGGATAGCAGAACGCCGGGCCGTAGGTGCGCTCGTCGTCCTCCCAGCCGTCAATCTCGACCGGTTCGGCCGCATCGAGCGCCGTGCGCGTTCTGGTGCTCTCGGCGGCGAGCGAGACGTTGAGCGTGCCGGGAAACGGTTCGTAGCCCAGGCGATCCTCGAACTGCGCCATGTAGCCCGACAGCGAGATGTAGTGGCGGCCCTCGCCCATCCCGCTCGTGACCGTCCCGTCGAGCGAGACAGTCGAATGTTCCTCGAACAGGCGTCGGTAGTCGGCGTGTTCGGCTCGCAGCGCGTGCTCGCCGGCCTCGGTCACGGCGACCCACTGGCCGTCGGCAACGGTCTCACGGGTGAGGAATCCGACGTCGTCGAGATGTTGGAGGCGTCTGGAGGCGGTCTGGGTCGAGGCATCGAGGTCGGCCGCGAGGTTCGCACAGGATATCTTGAGGTCGCTGTCGAGCGCCCCGTCGAGCGCGAGCAGCTTGAGGGTGGCGAGTTCGTCGTTCCCGATCGCGCCCTCGGTTGCCATCGGCATGAGTAAACGAAACGGATCACCGCGCATAAGCGTACCGGACATGGTATGCGTACCAAAAACGTGATGGTGCGATGACGTGCGAACCGTAATCATCGAACGAACGGGTCGACGACCGAAAACCCCTCGGCTTTTGGAAGCGATCGATCGCTTCCGAACCTGTCCCGCTTGAACCCAACATGCATTTAGTGGGAGCCACGGAAGCGGAGGTATGTTCCTCTCGTTTCGCGCCGACGTCGCGGCGGCGCTGTCGGACGCGCTCTCGGCGCTCGACGTCGAACCGACCGACCCCGGGATCGAGAATCCGCCAGAATCCGTCGATGCCGTGCTCGCCTCCAGCGTGGCCTTCCGGTTAGCTTCCGAGATCGGTGCACCGCCGCCACGGATCGCCGGCGAGCTCGCCGCCGAGATCGATCCCACCGAGTACGACTACATCGAATCGGTCTCGCAATCCGGGCCGTACATCAACTTCCACCCCTCGCAGACCTACTACGACGATACCCTGCAGGCGGCCGGCAACGAGGGGTTCGGCCGGCTCGACGAAAAGGACGAGACGGTCGTCGTCGAACACACGAGCGCGAACCCCACTGGTCCTGTCCACGTCGGCCGGGCGCGCAACCCCATCGTCGGCGACGCAATCGCGAACGTGCTCGACTTCGCCGGCTACGACGTCTCGCGCCACTACTACGTCAACGACGCCGGCCGGCAGATGGCCGTGTTCACGTGGGCCTACGAGAGCTTCGACGAGAGCGACCTGCCCGAACCCGAACGCGGGCGCGGCGACTACGACCTCGTGCGCTACTACCGCAAGGGCAACGAGTATCTGGAAAACGCCAGCGAGAGCGAGCGTGCGAACGCCGAGGACGAGATCAGTGCGATCCTGGAAGGGCTCGAAGCGGGCGACGAGGCGACCTACGAGCGGGTCGAAGCGGTCGTCGACGGCGTGCTCTCGGGAATGCGCGAGTCGCTCGCGCGCCTGCCCGTGGACTTCGACGAGTTCGTCAAGGAGACCCGGTTCATCCGCGATGGCTCGACGGATGACCTCGTCGCGCGACTCAAGGACACCGAATACGCGGTCTACGAGGAGGAAGCCTGGCAGCTCGAACTGCCGAGCTTCGAGAAGAACCTCGTCTTCCTCCGCTCGGACGGGACCAGTCTCTACACGACGCGCGATCTGGCCCATCACGAGTGGAAGTTCGACAACTTCGATCGCGCCGTTACTGTATTGGGAGAGGATCACAAACTTCAGGCCGAACAGCTCCGCGAGACACTCTCGATTCTCGGCAACGACACCGACAAACTGGACTCGGTCTACTACTCCTGGATCAACCTCCCCGAGGGCGGGATGAGCACCCGCGAGGGCACCGGCGTCGATCTCGACGATCTGCTCGACGAATCGATCGAGCGCGCCCGCGAGGAGGTCGAATCCCGGCTCGACTCGCGGATCCGCGACGACGAACTCGACGAGGAGGACGTGGCGCGCATCGCTCGCCAGGTGGGGATCGGCGCGGTACGCTACGACATCGTGGCGAAACAGCCCGCAAAATCGATTACCTTCGAGTGGGAGCGCGCGCTCGATTTCGAGGCCCAGAGCGCGCCGTACGTCCAGTACGTCCATGCGCGGACCTGCGGGATTCTCAGCGAGGCCGAAGGAATCGACGACGTTCCCGCAACCGTCGATGCAAGCGAACTCACGACCGCTGAGGAACGCGAGCTTCTGGAAGTGATCGCCCGGTTCCCGGCGGTCGTCGAGCGCGCGGCCGACGAGCTCGCTCCGCACGTCGTCGCCACCTACACACGCACGTTCGCCGAGGCGTTCAACGCCTTCTATCGCGAGTGTCCCGTGCTCTCGGCCGACGGGGAGATCAGGGACGCACGCCTCGCGCTCGTGGCCGCCGCACGGCGAACGGTCGCGAACGCGCTCGGCCTGCTCGGCGTCGCCGCACCCGAGTCGATGTAGTACAGGGTTCCATCGAGAAGTCCGGAATACTATTCGTCGTGAACGAACGCGTCGAGTTCGTCAGCGGAAAGGAACCCCGTCTCGGTGCGGCCGTCAGCGACGAACGTCGGGACGTCCGTGACGCCGTTGTGACGTGCGTCGGCGAACTGCTCGGCGAGTCGCCCCCGATACTCGTCGTCGGCGAGGACGTCGCGAACGGCGTCGTCATCCACGCCGACATCCGACGCCACGTCGACCAGCACGTCCTCGTCGCTGATGTCGCGGCCATCCTCCCACAGCGCTGTGAACAGCGCCCCATTGAGAGCCATCCACTGGTCGGGGTGGTCGTTTTTGACGGATAGCGACACCAGCTGTGCGTCGCGCGAATCGACCTTCGGGACCATGTCGGGAGTGAGCATCTCGTTTGCGTCGTGCTCCGCTCGCAACTGCTCGATGCGCTGTTCGACCTGCTCCGGATAGCCGATCTCACCCTCGATATCGCCGTCCGCGTCGCGGCTATCGCTCCGGAGATCGTAGGGTCGCCAATCGACGACCAGCGGTTCGTCCCGCGTTTGCCGATACTCGTCGAGGGAACGATGGCTGAGATAACAGAACGGGCAGGCGTAGTCGGCGTACTCGCGGATCGTCGTCGGGTGCTCGCTCATGGGTGGTGTACGATCGCCGTGGTATAAGATTCCCGGGCCGATCCGAGTGGTCGTCGCCACCGACAGCTCAGTCGTTTTCGCTCCGATCGAACACGCCCGAGAGTCGCTCAACCACGGTCGCATCGTCCGTTTCGGGTTCTGTCGACCGACTCACGAGATCGCTATCGGCGAACTCTCCTGTACTGGGATCGCCGCGGTCGGCAAGCGTGGCCGCGAGGCGCTCGTAGGCGTCGGCGGCGTAGCTCTCGGGGGCGACCTCGACGAGCGGTTCGTCGCCGGCGACATCGGTCTCGGGCACGACCGCCAGCATCTCGATACCGAGCTCGTCGGCGAGCGCCGAGACGTCGGTCTCCTCGCCGGCGTGGGTCACGGCCGCGCCGACGATCGTCCCACCGGCGCGGGCGGCGAAGTCGATCGTCTTTCGCGCATCGGCGACGGCCACGGGATCGGGCGTCGTCACGACGACCACGCCGTCGGCGACGCCGAGCGGCACAGTATTGTCGTGGCTCAGCCCCGCACCGGTGTCACAGAGCACGAAATCGGCCGCGTCGGCGAGCGAGCGCAACACGCCACCCAGTCCGTCGGGATCGGCAGCGGCGAACGCGTCGAGCGAACGCGATCCGGGAACGGCGACGAGATGTGGTCCTTCGTCAGGCGGCGAGCGCGTCGGCGGTCCGTCCTCGGGCAGCCAGACGAGCGCCTCGTGGAGGGCGGCCTCGCCGGCGAGCACGTCGTGGAGCGTCGGCCCGGAGAGAATATCGACCATCGCACCGAGGTTCGCCATCGCGAGGTCGGCATCGACGACGACCGTGTCGTGGCCCGCCGCGCGCAGCGCCGCGCCGAGGTTGATCGCGGAGGTGGTCTTGCCGACGCCGCCCTTGCCGCCCGCCACCGCATAGACGTGGCCGCTCATGGCCGTGCTATCCACGAGCAGCCACATAAAACTGCCCGCGCAATCGGGGCTGTCAAAGGGTACTTACCAGCGAGGGCGGTAGTATACCTCAATGAGTACCTCGCAAACCGAACAGTCGGACCGGAAGAAATACGAGTTCCGACGAGTCATCGAGGACCTGAAGGAACACGAGGGGTCGGGCACTCAGCTGGTGAGTATCTATATCACGCCCGAAGAGCAGATATCGAGCGTCGTCGCCCACGTCAACGAGGAGTATTCCGAAGCCTCGAACATCAAATCGAAGCAGACACGGACCAACGTCCAGGACGCGCTGAAATCGATCAAGGACCGGCTGCGTTACTACGACACCTTCCCGCCCGAGAACGGCATGGCGGTGTTCAGCGGCGCGATCGACACCGGCGGCGGTCGCACCGAGATGGTCACCAGAGTGCTCGAAGACCCGCCACAGCCGATCCAGTCCTCGCTCTATCGCTGCTCGTCGGAGTTCGTCACCGAACCCCTCGAAGAGATGCTCGCCGATCAGGGGCTGTTCGGACTGGTGGTGCTCGATCGACGGGAGGCGAACGTGGGCTGGCTCCGGGGCAAGCGCATCGAACCCGTCAAGTCCGCGAGTTCGCTGGTGCCCGGCAAGCAGCGAAAGGGTGGTCAGTCCGCCCAGCGGTTCGCCCGCCTTCGCTTGGAGGCCATCGACAATTTCTATCAAGAGGTCGCGGGGATGGCGGACGACCTGATGGTGCCTGAGCGCCACGAGATCGACGGCATTCTGGTCGGGGGTCCCTCACCGACCAAGGACGAGTTCCTCGACGGCGACTACCTCCATCACGAGCTGCAGGACAAGGTGATCGGGAAGTTCGACGTCGCCTACACGGACGAATCCGGACTGTCGGATCTCGTCGATTCCGCGAGCGACGCGCTCGCCGATCAGGAGGTGATGCAGGACAAGGCGGAGATGGAGGAGTTCTTCGCCGAACTCCACGGCGGCGACCTCGCCACCTACGGGTTCGGCCCCACCCGCGAGAACCTCGTCCTCGGCTCGGTCGATCGCCTGCTCATCTCCGAGGACCTCCGCGAGGACGTGGTGAGCTACGACTGTCCGGAGAGCCACACCGACCACGAACTGGTCGGTCAGCGGGCCGAGACGCCCGATCACACCTGCGAGCAGTGTGGGAGCGAGCCCGTCGAGGTCGAGCGCGAGGACGTCATCGACCATCTCATCTCGATCGCCGAACAGCGCGGCACCGAGACGCGGTTCATCTCCTCGGATTTCGAAAAGGGCGAGCAGCTGCTCGACGCCTTCGGTGGCATCGCCGGTATCCTGCGATACTCGACGGGCGTCTGATACGTTCTGACGGAAAGCGGAACCGAACTCCGGAATTCCCCACTACGACGGGCGGATTTCGTACACAAAGTCATTGATCATTCCTATCGAACAATATGAACGGCAGCGTCCGGCGTGGAAGGAACTATATACCGTCGGCGACGCAGTGATTGGTAGCGACAATGGTCTCGCCCGGTACACTCACGGCGCTCACGGCGCTCGCGGATGGCTCGCAGGCCGAGTACGAACCGACGATCGATACGGAGACGGGCGGGGTGAGCTATCCCGACGCCGAAATGCGCCTCGATGCGGGCGATCCGAACGCCTTCGAACTGCTCGAATCGCTCGCCAAACGCGGGGTTCTGGGCAAGACGTTCGAGGAGAAGGTGTATCTCTGCCCCGGCTGCGGGGCCGAGGGGATGGCCTACACCACCGCCTGTCCGAGCTGCGGCTCGGCTCACACCGTCGAGACCGAACTGTTCGAGCACCTCTCGTGTGGTCACATTGCCGCCCGCGAGGCGTTCGAGGCCGGCCCCGACGAGTACGTCTGTCCCGACTGCGAAGCCCATCTCGACTCGCTCGACGAGATCGAGAGCGGCCATCGCCACGTCTGCCAGGATTGTGGCTCGTACGCCGAACAACCCGAACACGGGCTGCGCTGTCGTGACTGCGGCGACATCTACACGCCGGGCGACGCGACCGAGCGCGTGCTCTGTCGGTACGCGCTGACCGACGAAGGGATCCGTTGGGTGGAGGCACAGATCGCCGCTCGCGAGTCGATGGTCGAGACGCTCGAAGAGCGCGGGTTCGACGCGCGCGCGAACACGACCGTGACCACCGACCGGGGCGATCAGCCCGTCCACGTCTACGGCGAGGACGAACTGCTCGACAGCCGCGTCGTGGCGGCGATCCACGAACGTCCCGGACGGGAGGCCGCATCCCAGCTGCGCGATGTCGCGGCCGCCGTCGACGCACGGCCGTATCTCGTGACGACGCTCGGCTCCGTCGAGAAGGACGTCGTCTCGATCGCCGAAGGGGCCGACATGCGGATTCTCAGCGCCGACACCGAGGGGAGCCTCAGCAACGACTACCAGATCACCGAGGGGAAGCGTACCTCGCCGTCACTGGTCCAGCGCATCGCCTCGGCGGTCAGACAGCCCTAATCGCGCAACTGCGCCACCTGTCGGCGACGCGTCGCGAGGTCGGTTTTCGGATCGAGCGTCGGATCGTTTGCCAGTCTATCGATGACGAGCAGCGGGTCCGTACCGGCCTGCTCAACCCGTTCGAGTAGCATCTCGACGGTCTCGCGGTGGAGCACGAGCGAATCGAGCAGCCCGACCGCGAGCGCCATCGGCACCGCCGCCGCGCCGGTCGGGAACGCGTCGCTCACGGCCGTGAAGTCAGGGTTCGGATCGCTTTCCTGGACAGAGTGAAGCGCGAGACAGCGCGTGCAGAGCGCGGCCGCAGGCTCGTCGAATTCGTCGAGTCCGTCGGGAACCGCGAACGTCACCGTGGCGGCCCCGCAGTCGGGACAGTCCATACCCGGCGCAAGCGATCCATCGTGAAAAGCCTGCCCGGCGGCGGGTGCGGCCGGCGGCCGCGGCGGCGGTTTGCGGTGCGGTCCCTGGTGGATGAAGGGCGAGCGAGCGGAGCGAGCGAGGGCTTCTGCGGTGCTGTGCAGTCGCTGTGCGGAAGGGATCAGCATCCGCGCGAACGTAGCGAGGCTCGACCGAAGGGAGAGCCTCGAAAGCGAACGGCGAACACAGTGAGCCGTGAGCAGTGAGCGCGGTTCACCGTGAGCGACCGCAGGGAGCGAACGGGTGTTTTTAGTCCAGGTTTTTGGACGGGGGTTGAGCGCGCCGCAGGCGCGCGATGCCCCCGTCTAAAAAAGTGGGTTTCTAGTCGTCAGCCGGGGCCGCGCCGCCGGAGCCGCCCTGCTGTGCTTTGGTGTGGGGCAGCTTGCCACCGTCGGCGAGGATCTCGCGCTCGCGTTCGGAGGCGTCGAGCAGACCGGTGGTTTCCCAGTCGTCGTTCACGCGGACCGTGAACTCTTCCTGGCCGGAGCGGACGGCCTCTTCGACGTCGTCGACGATCTCGATGTCGTCGCCTTCCGCGATGTTCTCCTGTGCGTCGGCGTCGATCTCCAGGGGCAGGAGGCCGAAGTTGAAGAGGTTCGCCTTGTGGATGCGGGCGAAGCTCTGTGCGAGGACGCCCTCGACGCCGAGATACATCGGGCAGAGAGCGGCGTGCTCGCGCGAGGAGCCCTGACCGTAGTTCTCGCCGGCGACGAGGAAGCCGCCGTCGGCGTCGAGTGCGCGCTGTGCGAACTCGTCGTCGACGCGCGAGAGCGTGAACTCGCTCAGTTTGGGGATGTTCGACCGGTACATCAGGATGTCCTGCGTGGCAGGGATGATGTGGTCGGTCGTGATGTTGTCGCCCATCTTGAGCAGCGCCGAGCCTTCGAGGTGAGCGTCGAGCGGGTCCTTCAGGGGCACGTCGCTGATGTTCGGCCCTTTCACGAGCCCGTCGTCGACGGACTCGTCGGGGGCGATGAGGTCAGCCGTCGAGCCGTCGTAGGTGTCGGCCATCTCGAAGCCGGGGTCCTCGAGGTCACCGAGTTCCTCGGCGAGGTCGCGCGGGTCGACGATCTCGCCGGCGAGCGCCGAGGCCGTGGCGACCTCCGGCGAGCAGAGATAGACCGAGTCGTCCTCGATGCCCGAGCGGCCCTCGAAGTTCCGGTTGAAGGTTCGGAGACTCACCGAGTCGGAGGCGGGCACGTGGCCGATGCCGATGCAGGCACCACAGGTCGCCTCGGAGAAGTTGACGCCGGCGGCCATCATCTCGGCACTCCACCCCTCGCGGGCGAGCAGTTCGGAGGCCTGTTTCGAGCCGGGCGCGACGATCATCTCGGTGCGCTTGTCGATCTCGCGGCCTTCGAGCATCTTCGCGCCGGGCAAGATGTCCTCGTAGGCACCGTTGGTACACGAGCCGATGATGACCTGATCGACGTCCTCGCCGGCGACCTCGTCGACGGGCACGACGTTGTCGGGCATCGACGGCGTGGCGATGAGCGGCTCGATCTCGCTCAGGTCGACCTCGATCTGGTCGTCGTACTCGGCGTCGTCGTCCGGGCCGATCTCGATGTGTTCGTCCTCGCGGCCGAGTCGCGAGAGGAACTCGTGAGTTCGGTCGTCGGTCGGGAAGATCGAGGTCGTGGCACCCAGTTCGGTGCCCATGTTGGTGATCGTCGTTCGCTCGGGCACCGAGAGGTTCGCGACACCGGGGCCGGTGTATTCGAGCACCTTGCCGACGCCGCCCTTCACGGAGAGCTCGCCGAGCAGGTGGAGGATGACGTCCTTGGCGGTCGCCCACTCGGGGAGTTCACCCTCCAGGTGAACGTTGACGACCTCGGGCATCTCGATGTAGTAGGGACCGCCGCCCATCGCGACGGCGACGTCCAGTCCACCCGAGCCGATGGCGAGCTCGCCCATCCCGCCCGGGGTCGGGGTGTGTGAGTCGCTGCCGAGCATCGTCTTGCCGGGGGCGGCGAACCGCTCCTTGTGGACCTGGTGGCAGATGCCGTTGCCGGGGCGCGAGAAGTGTGCGCCGAAGGTGCCGGCGGCCGAACGGAGGAAGCGGTGGTCGTCGCTGTTCTTGAAGTCGAACTGGTAGGTCTGGTGGTCGCAGTACTGGGCGGCGAGTTCGGTCTGGACCTCGTCGAGGCCGAGCGCCTCGAACTGGAGCCAGACGAGCGTGCCAGTGGTGTCCTGCGTGAGCACCTGGTCGATGTCGATACCGATCTCCTCACCGGTTTCGAGCTCCCCCTCGACCAGATGATCGTCGAGGATCTTCTCCGTCAGCGTTGTTCCCATAGCGTCGGACACTCGGCCACCCATCGGTATAAACCCCGCGCGTTTGGCACGAAAGACCACCATACTTGGTGCAAATGTTGCCATTGCGGGTGGGCGAGAACGGCGAATCGGAGATTCGTCCAGAGTGGGGGGCGGTGGCGCGCGGGAGTGCGCGAAGCGCACGACTCGTGCGAGGGATGAGTGAGCGACCGTCGGGAGCGAGCGAATCGGTTGGGGAGGTATGTGGGCGGTGGCGGTGCGGTAGCGGGTTCTCATTTGTGTCGGATGCGCGGCGATGGTGGAGTCGACTCCTGAGAATCGTTCCACGCATCACGTCCGTTCGTCCATTTCGAGAGATCGACACGAACTGCTTCGATACGTCTTTACTCGCGACCGAAAAGCGCAGGTATGTACGAGAGCGGGGCGTTCGTCGCCGCACAGCTCGCGCCCGTGACGGACGAGCAGGTCCAGCCAAACGGCGTCGATCTCACCCTCGATGCCGTGTTCGAACAACAGAACGCCGGGCGTATCGGCGTCGAGGGCAAGACGGTCGGCGAGCGCCGGGAACTCGACACGGACGAGTCGAACTGCTACACACTCACACCGGGCGGCTACGTCGCCCGCTACGCCGAGACGATCCGGGTACCCGACGATCACGTGGGGTTCATCTATCCGCGTTCGTCGCTCATGCGGAACTCGTGTATGCTCCATACGGCCGTCTGGGATGCCGGCTACGAGGGTCGTGGCGAAGGACTTCTGGAGGTCCACCACGAGATCGAGATCGAGCGCGGCGCACGGATCGCGCAGTTCGTGCTCGCCGACGCCGATCACGACGGCACCTACGACGGCGACTACCAGAGAGAAAACATCGCGTAGCTCAGCTGTCGGATTCGTTCTGTAGCTCTTCGAGCTCGGCCTCGACCGCCGGGTCCGTTCCGTTCTCGCCGGTGTCGGCCCCGCCGTCGGCGGCGCTCGCCTCGCTCGTCTCGGTGTCGGCGCTCTCGTCGGCTGGTTCGCTCGCGGCATCGCTCGTCGATTCGTCGGTGGTCGACCCCTCGCCCATCTCGGCCTGGAGGGTTTCGAGCTCGGCGTCGACCTCGCTGTCGGTGCTGAGCGAGTCGAGTTCGCGATCGATGCTGTCCTTGTCCGAGAGCGCATCCTCGAAGGCTCCCGACTGTTCGAGTTCGTCCATCGCCTCGGCGCGCGCCTCCATGTCCTCGGTGCGCTCGTTGGCGCGCTCGATCGAGCGGCCGACGTCCTCCATCTCGTCGCCCGCACCCGTCATCGCCTCCGAGACGCGGGTGCTCGCCTCGGCGGCCTCGTAGCGTGCCTTCATCGTCTCCTTCTGGGTGCGGAACTCCTCGATCCGGCTCTGCAGGGTGTTTTTCTTCTCGACGAGCTGATCCTGCGTGTCCTGAAGATCGGCGATCTGGCCCTCCAGATCCTCCATCTGTGTCATCTTCTGCTTTTTCTTCTCCAAGGCCTGACGGGCGAGGTCATCGCGGTCCTGTCGGACCGCCTCACGGGCCTGTTCGTTGTGTTTCTCGACGTTCTCTTCGAGTCGGCGCTTCTGGATTTCGAGGCGCTTCTTCTGGGTCGTGAGATCGGCGATGCCGCTTTTGACGTCCTGGAGCTGGTCACGGAGCTGCTCGTAGGAGTAGTCGAGCTGTTCGCTCGGGTCCTCGGCACTCCCGAGGATGGCGTTCAACCGCGACCGGATGACGTACGACGCGCGCGAGAGGATTCCCATGACGGCTCCTAGTGGGCCGCTATCTTAAAACACCTACCACCGCAACGGCGAGCGATGGACGTCGTACTACCCGGCGGCCGGGACGTCCGTGGCACGCTCGACGAACCGGACGAGCCACGCGAGTCGGACGCGATCGTCGTCGCCTGCCCGCCACATCCCCAGCAGGGCGGCACGCGTTCGGATCGGCGACTCACGGCCGTGAGCGACGCACTCGGCGAGAGAGGGATCGCCTGCCTCCGCTTCGATTACGGCGCGTGGGACGAAGGTCGGGCCGAACAGGAAGACGTGAAAAACGCCATCTGCTGGGCGTGTGGGCGGTTCGCCCGAGTGGGATTGTTCGGGTTCAGTTTCGGCGCGACGATGGCGCTGTGTGCGGCTGCCGACAGCGAGGTGTGGGCGGTGTGTGCGCTCGCACCCGACAGCGGCGAGGCAATGGCCGCGGACGCAGACGCGGTGGCCGCACTCGACGAGATCGAGAGCCCTGCGAGAGTTCTCGCCGCCGAACGCGATTCGACTGCCGACTGGGAACCGGTCGTCGAGCGCGCCCGCGAGAACGGGATCAGGGTGGTCGAACTGCCGGCCGACCACTTCTTCGTCGGCCAGTCCGAAAAGGTGGCCGAGCGGGTCGCGGCGTTCTTCGACGGACAGTGGTGACGCACGGAACTCGATGACTCGTCGGCAGTCTCGCGGCGACCAGACCGTCCGCAGTGGTTACGGCGGGTTCGACGAGCTGTTGAGTCGATCGCAGTCGCCGCTCTCGTAGGCCGCACGCCACATCACGATGACTGCACGAGTCACAAGCGACACTTCTTCGACGCGGATACAGGAGGGTTCGGCGGCAGCGGTCGGGGTCTTCGGTGGTGGTGAGCCGAGTGAATCGAGGCGATCCTCGCCGGACTCCGAAGAGTCCGGCGGAGGGTGAAAGTGTGCTTCGGGGGAGTGGGTGTTGGGATGGCGATCGAACCGCCAGTTCACGCCGTCGCTGTCGACGTAATGGAACGAGTAGTTGTCGAGTTCGCTCCACTGGATATCGAACCTTGCGGTGTCGGCATCGTCGAAACCATCGGCGAGTTCGATGGAGAGTTCGGTGGGGTCGATCGGGTCGTCGTAGCCGGTGTCGGTCACCGGCGGTTCCAGCTCCACCCAGAGATTGCGGATCCGTCTGAGCGCCGGAAGGGAGATCGCACCGAACTCGCCAGTCCGGTCCGACTCAGTCATGTGGTGAGCTGCTCGCTGGCCTCGTCGTAGGCGAGCGCCGCCTGGGCGACGGCGAGGTTCCGGCGGGTGGTCTTCCACGACGTGACGTCCGCCCAACCCTCGGTATCCGCGCCCGAAAGCTGGCGAGCGAGTTCCTCCGGAGAGATCGTGTCGTGGGCGTCCTCGTACTCGTGGATCGTCGTCTTCATCCGTTCGATCCCGTCGAGCAGTTCCTCGCGGTCGGCCCGCTCGCGGAGATCGTGGATCCGACTCAGCAGCACCTGGTCCTCGTCGCGCTTGTAGAGGGTCGTCCGGCCGTTCTGGTCAGTCGCTGCGAAGCCCGTGTTCACGAGCGCTTTGCAGTGACGCCGCGCAGTGGGTTCGCTCACGAGCGCGCGCTCGGCGATGGTCGCTGCCGACGCTCCCTCGCGGGTGGTCTCGACGACCTCGTACACCCGCTCGAACGGCGTCGTCTCGTCGGTCCACTGTTCGCGGACGTGCTCGTTGACGTCGTCCCACCCCTCTTGCTCGGTCATCGTGTACTCTACGACGCCAAGACACAAATGATTTTCTGAGAAAAACAGAGTTTCTCAAGTCGATCAGGCATTCTGTCAGAACAATGAATAACGAAATCCAGTTTCGTCCTGTATATTTTTTATACTCTCCTTGTGGCGGATGTTTTATATCTAACGGAATGATGAATCATAGCAATAGACAAAGAAGGCCGGACTAGGAGAAGACGAATGGAAACGATGAGGTAATCGGTACGCGTTGGTAGCTCCGAAACGTCTTTCCCTACCGGTTGCTCACCGTTGCTATGCCGACCGATTCGGGTCCCGCCTCGGGACCGAAGTTCGTTTTCGTCACAGGTGGTGTAATGAGCGGCCTCGGAAAGGGGATCACGGCCGCGAGTACGGGTCGATTGCTCGAAAACGCCGGATTCGACGTGACGGCAGTCAAGATCGACCCCTATCTCAACGTCGATGCCGGGACGATGAACCCCTACCAGCACGGCGAGGTCTACGTGCTCAAGGACGGCGGCGAGGTCGACCTCGATCTCGGCAACTACGAACGGTTCCTCGACGCGGACATGACGTTCGATCAGAACATAACCACAGGCAAGCTCTACAAGAACGTCATCGAGAAGGAGCGCGCCGGCGATTATCTCGGGAAGACGGTCCAGATCATCCCCCATATCACCGACGACATCAAGCGCCGGATCCGGGCGGCCGCGGCGGGCCACGATGTCTGTCTCATCGAGGTCGGCGGCACGGTCGGCGACATCGAGGGCGGCCCGTACTACGAGGCCATCCGGCAGTTCGCCCACGAGGAGCGCGATGAGGACGTGTTACTCACTCACGTCACCCTCGTCCCGTACTCGAAAAACGGTGAGCAGAAGACCAAACCGACCCAGCACAGCGTGAAGGAACTCCGTTCGATCGGGCTGCAGCCGGACGTCCTCGTCGGGCGCTGTGAGGACGAACTCGACGCCGACACGAAGGAGAAGATCGCGCTGTTCTGCGACGTGCCGACCGACGCGGTCTTCTCGAACCCCGACGTCGAGGACATCTACCACGTGCCGCTGGTGGTCGAAGAGGAGGGGCTCGACGAGTACGTGATGGACAGGTTAGGGCTCGCCGCCGACGCCCGGCCGAAAGCCGAACGCGCGAGCCAGTGGCGCGACATCGTGACCCGCGAGCAGTCCGGGACCGTCACCGTCGCACTCGTCGGCAAATACGCGCTTGAAGACGCCTACCTCTCGATCCACGAAGCGCTCAAACACGCGGGGCTCGAACACAGTACCGATGTCGAGGTGCTCTGGGTCGACGCCGAGGAGATGGCGAACACTCACGAACAGCGCCTTCGCGAGGCCGACGGCATCGTCGTGCCGGGCGGGTTCGGCACTCGCGGCACGACCGAGAAGATCGCCGCCGCGCGCTACGCCCGCGAGAACGACGTCCCCTTCCTCGGGCTCTGTCTCGGCTTCCAGATGGCCGTCATCGAGTACGCCAGAAACGTCTGCGGGCTCGACGACGCACATTCGACGGAGATGGAGGCCGAGACGCCCCACCCGGTCATCGGCCTGTTGCCCGAACAGTACGACGTCGAGGATCTCGGCGGGACGATGCGACTCGGCGCGCACGAAACCGACATCCAGGACGGAACGCTCGCAGCCGATCTCTACGGCAAGCACTGTACCGAACGCCACCGCCACCGCTACGAGGTCAACCCCGAATACATCGAGGAGCTGGAGTCGGCCGGCCTCCAGTTTTCGGGCCGGGCGAACAACCGGATGGAGATCCTCGAACTGCCGGACCATCCGTTCTTCTTCGGCACGCAGTTCCATCCCGAGTTCCGCTCGCGACCCCAGCGAGCGAGCCCACCCTTCGTGGGCTTTCTCGACGCCGCGATCGACGAGCGCGAGCGGCCGGTCAGCGAGGTGGAAGCCTGATGGTCGAAGTAGAGCAGTTCATCGACGAGGCGATCGACGAGATCGACGAGCAGGTCGGCGATGCGGACGCCATCATCGCCCTCTCGGGCGGCGTCGACTCCTCGGTGGCGGCCGCGCTCGCCTACGAGGCGCTCGGCGATCAGCTGACCCCGGTCTACGTCGACACCGGACTGATGCGTAAAGGCGAGACCGAACAGGTCGAGGAGACCTTCTCGTACATGGAGGGACTCCGGATCGTCGACGCCCACGAGCGGTTCCTCGACGAGCTCTCGGGAGTGACGGACCCCGAGGAGAAACGCGCGATCGTCGGCGAGCGGTTCATCCGCGAGTTCGAGCGCGAGGCGCGCGAGGCCGACGCGGAGTATCTCGTACAGGGCACGATCTACCCCGACCGCATCGAGAGCGAGGGTGGAATCAAATCCCATCACAACGTCGGCGGACTGCCCGAGGTCGTCGACTTCTCGGGTATCGTCGAGCCCGTGCGCGAACTCTACAAGGACGAGGTCCGCGAGGTCGCCCGCGCGCTCGACCTCGACGCGCTGGTCGCCGAGCGGATGCCGTTCCCCGGTCCGGGGCTCGCGGTCAGAGTGCTCGGCGAAGTCACCGAGGAGAAGCTGCAGGTGGCACGCGAGGCGACGCACATCGTCGAGGAGGAGTTGGAGGAGTACGATCCGTGGCAGGCGCTCGCGGCGGTCATCGGCAAGGCCACGGGCGTGAAAGGTGACAACCGCGTCCACGGCTGGGTCGTCTCGGTCCGTGCGGTCGAGTCGCGCGACGGGATGACCGCCCGCGCCCAGGAACTCGATTGGGCGACGCTCCAGCGCCTCCAGAGCCGGATCACCGGCTCGCTGGAGAACGTCTCCCGGGTCGTCTACGACGTCACGCACAAACCACCCGCGACGATCGAATACGAATGAGCACGGCCGTTTTCGTCGGCCCTGATCCCGAAGGACTCGGCGACGCGCTCGAAGCGGAGGGGTTCGACGTGACACGCATCGACGGTATCGCCGACGGGTCAGCGCTCGAAGACGCCGGCATCGACGCGGCCGAACTGTACGTGCTCACCGATGTCGGCCAGGCGACCTCGATCCCGGTCGCCGTCGACCGCGCCGGCGAGCTCCACGTCGTCGTCTACACGCGCGAGTCGTTACCCGAGTTCGCCAAGGGCCAGGCCGACCTGCTGCTCGATCCCGCACTCTTCGATCCCGAAACGGTCGCCGAGGAGCTCACCGGAACGACGCGATGACGTCCGCGGCGCTCTCGTTCCCGTCGACACAGCGCTCGTTGTAGGTCTCCATGAACTCGCGGGCGATGTCGATCGCGCTGTCGCGACCATCGATCCCCTCGCGAACCGGTTCGGTCATCTCGCGGTCCTCGTCGACGACGTTGAGCCGCCAGACGTCCTGGTCCGTGTCGGCGGTGTTCGTCGCCGGCTGGATGTGAACCTCGATTCCGTCACGCTCGTAGCGGATCGGCTGCTGTGGATTGTACTGGCCGGCCTGTGCGTCGGTGTCGGGTTGCTCCCAGCCATCAGGGAGTTCGTTGCCGTCAGTCATGCGAGACCGTAGCACCTGGATCGTTGACATCCTCCCCGCCCTGAAGGGCGAGGATTCCCTGCCGCAGTTGGGATATTAAGGTTCGTGGGTCGCCTGTTCTGACGGGAGGAAGCTTCCTCGGGTTTTGTCGAACAAACGAACCACAGGCTGTGCCAACCAGCCGTTACTCCTATCTTCATCGACTGAAGACTCGGAGGTACTTTTCTGCCTGATGTTCTCCGCACCGTTCGTGTCGGCGTTCGCCACGGTTCCGCATTCGTCGCAGACGTACAAACCACGCTCAACGCGCTGGCTGTCCGCTTTCGTCCCACAGACCGAGCAGGTCTTCGACGTGTCCCGTTCAGACACCGTTTCGACGGCGATGCCCTGCATCTCTGCTTTGTATTCGAGCATCGTCGTGAAGCGGTCGAACGCCCACCCGTGCAGATCGAGGTTGCCGTGTTTACCCCAATTCTTCGGGTTGCCGTTCTCGTCGTCCCGGATTCCACCGAGATCGCCGACGAATATCGTTCCGACACCGCGTTCGGCGCACTGTTCCACGATCTCTTTCGAGAGCGTATGGAAGAAGTGCGTGCGGCGGTCGGTGTGTTTCTGGTCAAGACGCCGTGCCTCTCGTGAGGCCGAATCGTCCGTTTCGGCGCGTTTCTTGCCGAAGTAGTATTCGTCCTCTTTGAGTGAGCCACCGGGGTAGAGCAACGATTCATCCCCGAATGAGACGGCGGCGACGTTGCAGATTCCGAGATCCACGCCCGCCGTGCGGTCGCCGGGGGGTTCGGCCACTTCCACTTCGACACGACAGACGATGTGTAGTCGCCACACACCGTGTTCGTAGACGGCGCGGACCTGTTGGACGTTCTCGACGGTCGTCCCCTCCGGGCCGATAACGTCGTACTCGCAGAGCACGAAGTCAGAGCGGTGCGCTTTGAGGTTGCGCCCCTTCGAGAGCCGAATCCGCTGGTTCTTCGCATCGTGCTTGAAACCAGCCTGTTTGAACGTGACCGTCGAACGGGGGTGTTCGTCACCGTTCTTGCGGTAGCCGGGCGGGTTCGCTTTCTCGTTCCCAGAGTTTCGGTGGCCAAACCATCCAGAGAACGCTTCACCGAGTTCGGCAAGAACTCGCTGANTTGCGGTAGCCGGGCGGGTTCGCTTTCTCGTTCCCAGAGTTTCGGTGGCCAAACCATCCAGAGAACGCTTCACCGAGTTCGGCAAGAACTCGCTGACTGGATTGTGAGTGCAAATCCACGTAGCGTTCACTACCTTTGAGGTAGGCCTGAAGGTCGAAACCACTGGGAATCTGGCCGCAAGCGTCCCAGACACGTTGGGCGGTCCATCGCCCGACGTTCCAGAGCTTGCTGGCGGCGAAACCAAGCGAATCGAGGTCNATCTGGCCGCAAGCGTCCCAGACACGTTGGGCGGTCCATCGCCCGACGTTCCAGAGCTTGCTGGCGGCGAAACCAAGCGAATCGAGGTCATCACGCACCTGCGAGTGGTTGCAGATGCGTGCGCGGTAGGTCCGTGTGACCTCGGAAATCGCCATACGTAACCATGTATGGCCGGGTAGTTGACCCTTCCGATCGTTGAATATCCAGTTGGGCCATGCCGTGTAGCCGGCAGGCGAACAGTACCGAGACAGAGCTTACGGCGCGTATCCCCGCCCTAAAGGGCGAGCCTTTGCGCCTGTCTTTCACGTAAACTTCCTCAGTTGGCGGCGAGGTCGGCGAGGCGCTCGTCGCCACCTCGGCAGAAGGGCACGCCGTGGCCCATGCCGAGCGCATCGAATGCCGGCGCGCGCTCGACGAGCGATCGGATGCTCGTGGCGACTGCGATGGTATCGTAGCTCACGAGCCACGAAGAGGGCGCGAGCGCACCGCGATCCTCGAAGACGAGATCGCCGAGAAAGCCCGCTGAGCGCTCCTCGCTCACGAACGCGGTGTGGCCAGGCGTGTGTCCCGGCGTGTGATAGGCCGTGAACGAGCCCACCTGCTCGCCGTCGGCGATCGGTTCGATCGGGCAATCGGGCGTGCGCACGAACGGTCCCGAAACGCGCTGGAGCAGCCCCTTGTGGTTCGAGAACGGTGGTTTCCGCTCGCCGGTGAGGACGGCAGCGTCGGCCGCGCCGGCACGGATCGTCGCATCGAGATCCGGAAGCCGCGCGAGCGCGCCGGCGTGGTCGAAATCGTAGTGCGTGAGCAGGACGCGCTCGACGTCCCCGACCGTGTGGCCGGCGTCCGCGATGCCGGCTTCGATGGCGTGGGCGTCGAACGGCGTGCCGGCATCGACGAGCGTGAGTACGTCGTCTTCGACGAGATAGGCGTTCACGCCGGTCAGTTCGAACCAGTGGATGCCCTCGGCGAGCTCGGTTGCCATGTGACGACGAGGAGCGCGACGGAGGAAAGCATCAGGGGTGATCGGAGGAAAAGAGGGAGGGAGAGGGGAGGAAACTCAGAACGGCAGTCGTGCGCGGAGGAAACTCGACGCGGTGCGCGAGATGGATGGTCGCCGGATGGCGCGCAGCTCCTCGTCGGTGAGTTCGAAGTCGAACACCTGGAGGTTGGCTTCGAGATGCGCGGGACTGGTCGATTTCGGGATCGTCGAGACGTTGTCCTGTTGGACCAGCCAGCGGAGCGCGACCTGTGCGGGCGTCTTGTCGTAGCGCGTGCCGATCTCCGCGAGGAGGTCGTCGTTCACCGCGCCGCCGTGAGCCAGCGGGCTGTAAGCCGTCAGCATGAGATCGTTGATCTGGCAGTAATCGACCAGCGTCGACTGATCCCAGAAGGGGTGGTACTGCACCTGGTCGGTGAGGATCGACGCGTCAGCGTGCTCGCGGGCGGCGTGGAGGCGCGAGAGACCGAAGTTCGAGACGCCGATATGGTCGACAAGCCCGTCGTCGACGAGTTCGTCCATCGCGCCGATCGTCTCTTCGAGCGGTGTGCCGGTGTTCGGCTGGTGAATGAGCAGCAGATCCACGTAGTCGGTTTCGAGCTTCCGGAGGCTCGCACGGGTCGACTCTACGACGGAGTCGTGATCGCGGTTCGACGAGCCGAGCTTCGTCGTCAGGAACAGCTCGTCGCGATCGACGCCGGATTCGGCGATGGCCGCGCCGACCTGGCGCTCGTTGCCGTAGGCCTGGGCGGTGTCGACGTGGCGATAGCCCAGTTCGAGCGCCGTTGCCACGGCACGCCGGCAGGTCGCCCCCTCCATTCGCCACGTACCGATCCCGAGCGCCGGGATCTCCGTGTCCTGAACGGTAACGTACTCCATGTGGAGCGGTGCATCGGCAGGCGGTTAACCTCCCGGCCTCCGGCAGCGCCGAAAGGGATAGGGCTCTCGCGCCCGCCGAACGACCGTGCTCGACAGCTATCCCGATCTCGACCCCGAGGCGGGCGAGGTGCTGACCGAGGAACTCCACGCGAGCGATGACGTGCTCGTGAAGGCGTTCGCGCTCGGTCCCGACGCGGAGATCGAACCGCACGAACACGAGGGCGCGACCAACGTCTTCCACGTCCTGAAGGGCAGCGTCGTCGTGACCCGCGACGACGAGGAAGCAACCGTCACCGCACCGGGCATCGTCGCGAACGAGCGCGGCGCGGTCCACGGCGCGCGCAACGAGGGCGAAGAGCAGGCGATGCTCACCGCAAGCCTCTGTCCGCTGCCGTCGTAGCTACTCGTCCGCGTCGTCTTCGTCCGTCTCGTTCGCCGCGTCAGCATCGCCATCGGCCTCGTCGTTCGTCGTTCGTCCGGCGAGCCCGGCGAGATGGGCCGCCTCCTCGGTGATGATCCCCGCGCCGAGACGGGCGGCGTTCTCGCTACCGGGCAGGCAGAAGACGGGGACGCCGTCGACGACGCCGCCGGTAGCACGGGTGGCGACGACGCGCGTGCCGATCTCGTCACGCGAGCGCGCGCGGAACAGTTCGCCGAAGCCCGGGAGTTCCTTCGAGAACAACGGCTGGACCGCCTCGATCGTCACGTCGTCAGGCGTCACGCCCGTGCCGCCGGTGGTGACGATACAGTCGACGTCCTCGCGACCGGCAAGCGCGTCGACGGTCCCCTGGACCGTGTCGTACTCGTCGGGGACGAGTTCGCGCGTCGGCACCTTGTCGTCCTCCTCGACGGCCGCTGCGAGCGTGTCGCCCGCCGGATCGTCGTCGAGCGTCCGCGAGGTCGAGATCGTGACGACGGCGATCCCGACCGGTCCGAACTCGTGTTCGTGGGCGTGGACCGCCTCGTCTCCGTGGTCGTGGTGATCGTGATGGTCATGCCCGTCCGAACCGTCCTCGTCGTGTGAATCGGCCATGCGAGAGGCCGGAGCGCCCGGGACAAAACTCCCCATGCTTTTGGTCGTGCCGACCCTCGAATCGGACATGTACCACGGCACGCCGGGCCGACGGGGCGGGCCGCGATGAGCGACGACGGCTACGTCCACGACCCGGAGGCGTTCGACGACGACCGCCCGCGCAGCGAGTACGACGAGGCGCGCGCCCGCGCCGCCGACCAGGAGTTCGACTGGCGCGGCTGGGTGCTCGTCGGCATCATCGTCGTCGCCTTCCTGGTCGTTCCGGGAACGATCCTCGCGCTCCCGCACGCCGGCGGGCTGCTCGCCGCGGTCGGGCTGACGTGGCGCGACACCTTCCTCGTGCTCCCGCTCGCGCCCGCGGTCGCGCTCGGCGTCGCTGCGATCTGGGCGACCGCACGCGCCTGATCGACCACACGGAACGCCGATCGAGGACGTTGCCGTGCGGTTGGCGCGCGGGAGCGCCCGGAGGGCGCGGCTCGCGCGAGGGGCGACTGAGCGACCGAAGGGAGCGAGGGAGTCGGTTGGGGAGGCGTGTGGCTTGCGGTTCTCATTTGCGTCAGGATCGAGGCTGTTCGAGAGCCAGTAACAGCTATCCGGACATCCGCCGGGAGCAACACCGAAAATCGACGCACTGGCGCGACGACCGGTTCGTCATTCCACCGGGACTTCGACGAGGGACATCTCGTCGCCCGGAACGACGGTTTCGAGCGTCTCGCCCAGCTCGTCCCAGCTCTCCGGACGGTACGCGTCGATGCCGAAGCTCTCCGCGAAGGTGACGAAATCGGGGTTCGTGAGAGCGGTCCCGGTATGCTCGCCGCGGTGATCCTCCTGCTTTGCCGAGATGAGACCGTAATCGTCGTCGGTGAACAGCAAGATTGTGAACCCACAGCCCAGTCGAGTGGCGGTCTCGATCTCGGCGGCGTTCATCAGGAAGCCACCGTCGCCGGTGGCGGCCACCACATTGGAATCGACGGCGAGGTCGGCGGCCACCGCGCCCGGGACGGCGATCCCCATTGTCGCCAAGCCATTGGAGATGATGCAGGTGTTCGGCTCGTCGGTCGGGAAGTTCTGGGCGATCGCCATCTTGTGGTTGCCCGTGTCCGAGACGAGGACGTCCTCGTCAGCCATCGCATCCCGAAGGAGGGGGAGCGTGCGGCGAATCGAGAATCCCTCGTCGGGGTCGGGGTGGCGCGTCACGTCCGCGACGATCGACTCGCGGAGGTCGGCGTACCAGTCGGTGTCGGTCTCGATCGTCGTGTCGGTTCGCTGGATCGCGCGCAGCCCCGCCGAAACGTCCGCGACGACCTCGACCTGCGGGTTGTAGTGGGCGTAGACCTCCGCCGGCTCGAAATCGAGATGGATGATGCGCTTTTCCTGGTGTGGGTTCCAGTTCTCGGGGTCGTGCTCGGCGATGTCGTAGCCGACGGCGAGGACGACGTCCGCCCGGTCGATTGCGCTCGCGGCCTGACCGTCCGCACCGGAATCGAGCGTCAACAGTGAATGATCGTCGGCGTCCGAGACTGCGCCCTTGCCCATGTAAGTGGCCACGACGGGGATATCGGTCTCGGCGACGAACGAGCGCAGGCGTTCCGACGATCGAGTGCGGATGCCGCCGTTGCCCGCCAGCACGATGGGGCGGTCGGCGTCGGCGAGCAGCGCCGCGGCGCGCTCGATCGCCTTCCCGTCGGGGCTCGGTCGGCGCACCCGATTGCGCGGCGGCAGCGGCCGGTGATCCGTGTCGGTGGCCGCGACGTCCTCGGGGAATTCGAGATGGGTCGCACCGGGTTTCTCGTGTTCGGCGAGTTTGAATGCCTTGCGCACCGATTCGTTGACGATCTCCGGATCGGAGATCCGCGTGTTCCACTTCGTGATCGGCGCGAACAGGTTGACGACGTCGAGGTTCTGGTGGCTCTCCTTGTGGAGGCGTTCGAGACCGCCCTGACCGGTGATGGCGACGACCGGGCTCTTGTCGAGATGGGCGTCGGCGACACCGGTCAGGAGGTTCGTCGCACCCGGTCCCAGAGTGCTGAGACAGACGCCGGCATCGCCCGTGAGCCGGCCGTGGACGTCGGCCATGAAGGCCGCGCCCTGTTCGTGGCGGACGGGGACGAACTCGATCGTCGAATCGCGCAGCGAGAAGAGGATCTCCTCCAGCTCCTCGCCCGGCAGGCCGAAGACGTACTCGACGCCCTCGACTTCGAGACTCTCGACGAGCAGGTCGGCAGCGTTCATGCCGGCGGGACGCACCCGCCGCACATCATTCCACCGGCGCTCGCGTGGTCGGTGGCCGGGGAAAGCTTTTGCGCCCATCGGTGATAGAACAAGCATGACGACCACCGAGGAGCTGGCCGACTTCGTCGACGACGTCGCCTACGACGAGTTCTCCGACGACGTACGCGAAGAGCTCAAAAAGCGTGTGCTCGACTCCGTGGGAATCGCGGTCGGCGCGCTCGGGGCCGACGCGACCGAGAGCGTCCGCGAGACGGTCGAAGAGACCGCCGGCGGCGATGCGGCCCGCCTCTGGGGGACTGACGGGCGCGCCAGCCCGACCGGTGCGGCGACGTACAACACCAGCCTCACGCGCTATCTCGACTTCATGGACTCGTTTCTCGCACCGGGCGAGACGCCACATCCGAGCGACAACATCGGGAGCCTGATCGCCTGCGGCGAACACGCCGACGCCTCTGGTACTCAGCTCATCGAGGCCGTGGGAACGAGCTACGAGATACAGGGCGAGCTCGCCTGGAACGCACCCGTGCGCGATCGTGGCTACGATCACGTGACCCACACAGTGATCTCGGCGGCCGCCGGCACAGGAAAAATCCTCGGACTCGATCACGAGCAGCTCCGCAACGCGGTCGGCATCGCCGGCACCGCGCACAACGCGCTGCGAGTTACCCGGACAGGCGGAATCAACGAGTGGAAGGGGATCGCAAGTGCGAACGCCGCCCGGAACGCCGTCTATTCGGCGCTGCTCGCACGAAACGGGATGGAAGGGCCCGTCAATCTCTTCGAGGGGCAAAAGGGCTGGAAACAGATTATTTCGGGCGAATTCGAGGTCGATCTCGACTCGTCCTGCGAGCGCGTGTTCGACACGATGACCAAACGCTACGTCGCCGAGACCTACGCCCAGTCGGCGGTCGAGGGCGTCATCGAACTCGCCGAGGAGGCCGACATCGACCCCGAACAGGTCAACTCCATCCATCTCGACACCTTCCACGGCGCGAAGCTCATCATCGGCGGTGGCGAGGGGAGCAGATACGAGGTCGAAACGAAGGCCCAGGCCGACCACTCCCTCCCATACATGCTCGCGGCCGCGCTCATCGACCGCGAGATGACCAACGACGCCTACGACGAGGAGCGCATCCAGCAAGACGACGTGCAGGAGCTGCTCAGAACTGTGGAGGTCGAGGAGGACGAGGAACTCACCGAACGGTTCGAGAACGGCGAGATGCCCGCGGTCATCGACATCGCGCTCGCCGACGACTCGACGCGCCACATCGAGAAGGACGCGTTCAACGGCCATCCGACGAACCCGATGACGTGGGAGCAAGTCGAAGAGAAGTTCGTCACGATGACCGAGGAGCGATACGACGAGGATCACAGACGGGAGATCATCGACACCGTCGAGAATCTGGAGGAACACGACGTGGCCGACCTCACCGAGTTGCTCGACTGAACAGTCACGAACAGCTAAGTGACCGGCCTGTGAACACGAACGGGTATGAGCGACAGACCGTTCGACAGGGCCTTCGACTTCCTGCACGTCAACGAGCGACCGGAGAAACCCCGCGAGAAGGGGATCACCGAGATGCGCGGGCCGTACTACGATCCGATGGGCCCCCGCGAGCTACGGGACATCCTGGAGACGATGGGTTGGTACGTCGATATCTACAAGTTCTCGGGCGGGTCGTTCTCGCTGATGCCCGAAGAGGCGGTACGCGAACTCATCGACATCTGCCACGAGTTCGATGTCAAAGTCTCGACTGGCGGGTTCATCGAGAACGTCCTGATCCGTGACAACGACAAAGTGGATCAGTACGTCGAGGAGTGCGCCGAGATGGGCTTCGACATCGTGGAGATCTCGTCGGGGTTCCTCGCGATCGATGCCGACGACATGGTGGCGATGACGGAGATGGTGTCGGAGGTCGACGGCGTCGAGCCGAAACCCGAGATCAACGTCCAGTTCGGCGCGGGCGGTGCCTCCGATCCCGAAGATCTGGAGGAGGGTCAGCAGGACCCCGATATGGCCATCCGCGAGGGCGAGCGCCATCTCGACGCCGGCGCGGATCTCCTGATGGTCGAGGCCGAGGGCATCACCGAAGAGGTCGTCGAGTGGCGCACGGACGTCGCCTATCGGATCGCCAACGAGCTCGGCGCGGAGAACTGCGTCTTCGAGGCCCCCGGTCCGGAGATGTTCGAGTGGTACATCAAGAACTTCGGTCCGAACGTGAACCTGTTCGTCGACAACTCACAGATCGTCGAGCTCGAATGCATGCGCTCGGGTCTCTGGGGCAAGACCACCAGCTGGGGCCGCACCACGACCTACAGCGAGGACTGAGGCCACGCGGTCTTTCGGTGCAGGAGGTAGGTGCATGGCATGCCGGAACCCGACGGTTTTGAGATACTGGCGCTCGTTTTATCTCCGTGAACGTCGTTTTCCACCACACTGACGACGATTCGGAGCTCCACGCACGCGTCACGGGCAACATCGAGAACCTACTCGACGACGAGACCGTCGAAACAGACGACGTGGCGCTCGTCTCCAACGGTGGCGCCATTGCGCTGCTCACCGAGGACTCGCCACAGCGCGAAGCGATCGAGACCCTCCAAGAACGTGGCGTCGCGTTCAAACAATGCAGCAATACGCTCACGGACATCGACATCGACGAAGACGATCTCATCGACGGCGTCGAACTCGTCTCGTCGGGTGTGGGCGAGATCGCCCGACTCGAAGCAGCGGACTACGTCTACATCACGCCCTAGAGGAACAGCGCCGGGATCGTGTTCCGGAAGATGTTGAGCGAGATGATGAACAGTAGCCCGATGACGAACCACGTGAATTTCTGCTCGTCGATCTCGATGCGCCGGAGGTAGGTCCCCAGGAGGAGTCCAACGATGGCGACGACGGCGATGACGGAGCCGAGCCAGAGGCGATAGGGAGTCATCAAATCGGTGAAGAAAGTCATGAGGACGATGCGGGTGGCGAAGATCGTGCCGAGCGCCATCGACAGCCCGCCGATGTATTTCTCGGCATCGCGCTCGAAGGTGTGGAAGTACGCCGGCAGCACGGGTCCGAGGTTTGCGGCGGCGAGCAAGAACCCCTCGACGAGCCCGATCGCACCCAGCGCGATGGGATGATGGGCCTCCTCGATGACGACGAAGTTCTCGACGATCTGGAAGACGACGTAGCCGAGGATGATGAGACCGATCAGGAACGGAACGAGCGGGCCGGTGCTGAACTCGGTGAGAAAGACCACGCCGATGACGGTGCCGATGATGGCGAGGATCATCAGCGGCCACTGCTTGCGGACGAACTCGATGCCGGTTCCGGTATCGCCCATCTGAAAGACGTTGATGATCAGCGGCGGGACGGCGAGGACGACCACCGCGAGCGTCGGGTCGATGACGCTCACGAGGACGGGCGTGACGATGAGCGAGAACCCGAACCCGAGCATCCCCATGACCGTTCCGCCGAGGATTGCAACGCCGATGAGCAGGGCGAACAGACCCCCCGAGACGTTCGATTGAATTCCCTGCGTGACGTTCTCCACCCCCGGGAAGAGCACGATCGCCGCGGCGATGGCGACGAAGGTCGCACCCGTCATCAGCACTTCGCGATAGTGAAAGTGGGTGAGATTGTCGATGAACTGTGCGACGTCGATGCTGGATTCACGTGTGCCCATTCGATGAATACTCCTCGAAGATGGCCGGTAACGTGCCGACCGCGCTTGAAGAGAGACAGGAGTGGCACACCTATGGGGGCGCGGTCCGCGGAGAGAACTGCACGTATGCGGGTCGGGTCGTTTCCGACCGATCCGTTGCCAACGCGGCTTGTCGGGACGCTATGGTCGATACGGCCTGCTCATGGCTGTCATGGAATTCGGCAATATTTGTGAGTTTCGTGGAAGAATGCGACGCCGATCGGTCGTGTCGAGAACATGGCTGAGAGGAGTAAGCCCCCTTCTGTTCGCCCCGGCATTCGGCTGAGCGTCCACGTCCCTGCCGGGCTACCGTGCGGCCGATCCGCGTGGCGTGGACTTGCACCGGTGAGGATTCGCCGTTCCATCCGTTCTCCACCCTCATCCCTCGGCGGGTTAGCTCCCCGTTGCTTTGTCCGACCAGTGGCCGTTTTGCGTCGGGTTCGCACGCTCGCGGCTGGCTCGCGGGCGGTGCCCGCTCGCTTCGGGGCGCACGATGCACCCCGTGCCGCTCGCGCCGAGACGGTGGCGATGCCACCGCCCGCGCCTCATCGGTCGGGTGGAGGGGTCTCGTTGCTGTTCCAGCGCCGACGGTCTCCCGTCCCGGGGTTTCCCCGGTCACCTGCCCGGCGGTGGGGGGACTTTCCTCGCGTGCGTACCCGCTGGCACGTGTGTGCCTGTCGGTACGCCGCGGTGGCCGGGCTCTCTCTGCCGGTTCGGAGTAGGCCCGCAGTCGTCAAAAGCGGTTCGCTCGTCACGCGAAGTCGACCGCCGCGGCGTCCGTACGGGCGCGGTCGGTCGCCGCATCGAGATCGAACTCCCGGACGAGTTCCCCGTCGCGGAGCAGCGGTTCGAGCAGCGGTTCGCCCGCGCTCTCGGTGCCGGCGAGTGCGACGTGATGGCCACCGTCGTCCGTGCGATAGACCTGCTTCTTTCCGGAGAGTTTGCCGCGTTTGGCGGCGGGCTCGCCGTCGATCGCGACGATATCGAGCGCGAAATCCACCGGATCCGCGTTCGAGACGTAGCCGCCGACGCCGAAGCCCGCGGCGATGTCGCGAAGATCGCGCAGCGAGTCCGGATCGAGACCACCGCTGACGAACACCTCGACGTCCTCGCGCCCGCGTGCGTCGAGCTCCCAGCGCACCTCGCGGATGATGTGCCGGATGTCGCCCCGCCGGGAGCTCGTCGTGTCGATGCGCACGCTGTCGAGGTTCTCGCCGAGCGCGTCGGCCGCGCGCAGCACTTCGTCGACCTCGTCGGAGTAGGTGTCACAGAGCGTGATGCGTGGCACGGAATCGGCGACGGCCTCGTCGAAGGCCGTCCACGCTGCCTCCTGATTGCCCTTGCCGAAGGCGATGACGAGCGCGTGGGGCATCGTCCCGCTCGCCTCGCGACCGAGCAGCTCGCCCGCGGCCACGTGCGAGAAGCCGTCGAACCCGCCGAGCAGCGCGCTCCGCTCGACGACGGCCGCGATCGACGGATGGACGTGGCGCGCGCCGAAGCTCAGCAGCGACGCATCGGGAGCCGTCCGACGAGCGCGCAGCGCGTTCGTCGCCATCCCCGAGGCCTGCGAGAGAAATCCGAGGAGGGCGGTCTCCAGCCGGGCGAAATCGAGATACGGTCCCTCAATCGACATGACCGGGCCGCCGTCGAACAGTTGGCCCTCGCGGAGTGCATCGACGGCGACGTCGCAGCCATCGAGCAAGCGGGCGGCGTCGGCGATCCCCGCGAACACCTCGAACTCGCCCGTCGGGAACTGATCGGCGGTGACCTCGGCGACGACGTGGGGGTTCTTCCCGGCGTGATCGAGCGTTTCGACGGTGCGCTCGAAGTAGGCGTCGGTCGCGCGACCCTCGCGGATGGTCTCGGGGGTGACGATGTCGAACGGCTCCGGCATGGGGAGAGTGCTCGACCGATCGACAAAAACCATTCGTCACCCGCGCGCGTGGACCGCGTCGAGCGCCGATGGCTGCGGGGCATTGACGATGGTCACGGTGTCGCCCGATCGGGAGATCCGGAAGGCGTCGGTGAAGGGGCTCGACCGCTCGATCTCCCAGACGCCCTGCCGACCGAGAACGCGCTCACCACCCCAGTGACTCAACAGTTGGCGGTAGCCACGGACGAACTCGCGGGCCTCTTCCGGCGAGTCCCAGGCGAGTTTCCAGACGTAGCCCGTCGACCCGTCGTTCTCGTAGACGGCCATCCGATCGCCGTCCCAGCCGTCGGTGGGGGCGAGCCCGTACTCGAAGGGATCGGTCCGGTTGACGCTCCGCCCCTCGGAGTTGATGAACTCGTCCGGCCGAACGACCGACGAGCGGTTGTAGTCGTCGTAGATGGTGTAGCCGAACATCGCCGACAGCCCCGACTGGCCGAGCGTGGCGTAGTCCGGGCGGCCGTTCGGGCGGACCCGCTCCCAGCCGCCCGCGGTGCGATCCCGAACAGTGAGATTCGTCGGCGTGTCGGTGCCGTACTTTTCGGGATGGATGATCTGCTCGGAGCTTGCGGGGATCTCATCGTAGAGCTCGTTCACACCCTGCCAGCCCGCGCGGTCGTAGACCGCATCGACGAACGCCGGCCCGTCGGCGTACGGGAAGTATTCGAGCGCGTAGACCCCGAGATGGAGGTCGCCACCGCCACCGCTCCCGCCCGCACCGCCGACGTCGAGACAGCGCCACTGACTGCCACAGCGCTTCTCGTACCGTCGCTGGACGTAGTTCGCCTCGCCCTCGACGAGTCCGTTGCGGGCGTTGTAGCCGTCACGGGTCGGGGGCGCGCCCTGTGAGAGGTTGAACTGCTGGTCCTGGAGCGCGTGGACGAGTTCGTGGGCGAGCGTCGAGCGTCCGAGTTTCGGGGTCTCGCTATCGGAGACCACCACGATCGAGTCGTTGCGGGGGCTGTAGTAACCGAGTACGTTCTGGTTACTGTTCGACTGCTGGACCGTGAGCGAATCGTTCTCCTCGCCGATGAGGAACAGCCCCTCGAACTTCGCGTTGTCGAAAGTACGGAACGCCGGCGAGCGCGCCCCACCGCCGGTCGCGTTCGGGGGGCCCTGGAACTCCTCGCGCGAGATGACCTCGACCGGCACGGTGCTGTCGAACTCCAGCTCCCGAACGCGCTCGATACGGGCCATCGTCCGGTTGACGAGTGCCGATTGTTCGCTCTCGTTGAGACCATCCGTTCCCGTGACGGGGATCGACTCGTTGTACCAGTAGCCGCCCTCCCAGCCGAGTACGTCGTCGGCAGGGTCGGCGAGGTTCCGGGCCGGGGCATCGGCGGTCGCGGTAGCGGTTCCGGCATCGCCGGCCCCGCTGGCCCCGGTGCTGTTCGATCCACCGGTCGTGCCCTCACCGCCGATGGAGAAGGGGACGCTGCAGCCGGCGAGAACGACGAGGAGCACACAGAGGACGGCGGCGCGGGGTCGCATTGTCCGAGACGGGGGCGCTATAGCCAAAAAAGCCCCGGCTGGCGAGCAAAGACACTTGTCGAATCCGGCGATAGGACGGGTATGCAGTTCGATCCAGACCGAACCGCGGTCGTCGTGGTGGACATGCAAAACGGGTTCTGCCATCCCGACGGCAGCCTCTACGCCCCGGCGAGCGAGCACGTTATCGAACCGATTGCGGAGCTGGCTGCGGCGGCCCGGGCGGCGGGTGCAGCCGTGCTCTACACTCGCGACGTCCATCCCGACGAACAGTTCGCGGACAACCACTACTACGACGAGTTCGAGCGCTGGGGCGAGCACGTCGTCGAGGGGACGTGGGAGACCGAGATCGCCGACGGGCTCGACGTTCGGGGGGACGATCACGTGGTCGAGAAACACACCTACGACGCCTTCCACGACACAGAGCTGGAGGGCTGGCTCGACGCCCGCGGCATCGACGACCTCCTGTTCTGTGGCACGCTCGCGAACGTCTGCGTGCTCCACACGGCCGGCAGCGCCGGTCTACGCGATTTCAGGCCGGTGCTCGTCGAGGATGCGATCGGCTACATCGAGGAGGACCATCACGAGTACGCGCTCGATCACGCCGACTGGCTGTTCGGCGAGGTTGCAGACCGTGAGGAGATCGAGTTCGTCTGATCAGGGGCGGAACAGTCGGTAGGCTCCCTGACCGGTGGCGACGGGTTTGGTCTCGCCGTCGGGCGTCTCGCTCTCGACCGTCACCGCGGAGACGCCGACGCTCGTGCCCGCCCGGATCACCTCGGCGGTCGCCGTCAGATCGCCGGCGGCCGGCCGGAGGTAGTTGACGTTGAGGTTGATCGTCGAGACGCCGCCGTTGATCGGGTCGTCGAGCGCGGGCCGGAGCGCGATGCCGCCGGTGGTGTCGATGAGCGTCGCGGCGATGCCGCCGTGGATGCGGGCGGGCATCTCGTTGCTCTCGCCCGGCCCGGAGTTCGTCAGTTTCGTGTCGAACGGGATCGTCATCACGAGTTCGCCGTACTCGATCGACTCGACGCGCGCGCCGAGCCACGACAGATAGCCGTGGGCGTCGACGTAGCGCTGGAGGAGATCGGTCGTCTGGTCGGGAACGTCGGCATCGCTCATGGCGGTTCGTGACTGGCGATCGGTTTGTACCCGTCGGTAGCGTCAACCGAGCCGCACGGGATCGTCGCTCGGCCGGAGTTCGATCGCGACCGTCTCGCCGACGGCGAACTCTCGCTCGGGACAGACGAGTTTCGCACCGAAGGTGTCGCGAGCGCAGAACAACGACAATCCGGTGATCGGTGCGTCGTTCGCGATGATTTCGAGGCCGTTCCAGGCCACGTCGCGGCCGGTCGCGCGGCCGATCGGTTGGCCGAACAGCGAGACCGTTCCATCGTCGCTTCCGTGCGCACCACCGCCCACGTAGTGGACGAGTCCGCCGTCGAGAACCGCGCCCCCGTCGCTCGCGATGCCGACGAACCGCTCGCCCGGTGCGGGGTGGGTGGGTGCGTCGAGGACGGCGTAGGTCGCGCCGCTCTCGACGACTTCCCCGAACCCGTCCCAGTCGAGCGCCTCGATCGGGACGTCGATGGCGAGCGATTCGGACCCGCTCGCGCGAGAGAGGTTCGCGTCGGGATCGCGAAATTCGAGATGGACGTGGTTGTCGACCCACGGCGCGAAGAAGCCCGCACGGACGAGTTGGCCCATCCCGTCGCCGATTTCGAGCACGTCGCCCGCTGTGACCGACGGCTCGACGTGGAGGATGCGCGCGACGTACTCGCCCGTATCGACGAGCACGAGATGATCGTTCTCGGCAGCGTAGGGTTTCGACGGTGCGCGCACAGTCCGGGTGTCGAGCACCTCGCCGGCGACGGGCGAGGGAGCGATCGAGCGATCGCCGTCGGTTGCCGGGCCGAATCCCGCGTTGGGATAGAGATCGACGGCGAAGCCCCGCTCGTGGGCGACGTAGGGTGAGTTGTACAGCGAGAAGCGCCGAAAAGGCGAGAGTGCGTCCGCCGAGAGGGTGGCCATCGCCGACCGAAGGGCGCGTGAGCGTTTATGCGGACCGTTGTAGCGTGCTGGAAGCCTCACAAACAGCCCCTTAGCCTTCGCTCTCGTACTCGTGCCATGCGCGTCTTCGACGGCCGGGCTGCCGACATCGACGCCGACAGGGAGCGAACTCAGGCGATGTTCGCGTTCACGAAGGAGACCGGCGAGCCGGCCGTGCGCGCGTGGTGTCCCCATCGGCAGGTGGCGTTCGGACGGCGCGACGCCCGCGCTGACGGCTACGGGGAGGCGACACGGGCCGCCGCAGACAGGGGATTCCCGGCCGTTGAGCGGGCGGTCGGCGGGCGGGCAGTCGCCTACACGGGTTCGACGGTCGCGTTCGCGCGCGCCGAACCCACCGAGGGACGAGCAATACAGCGACGGTACGACCGGACGAGCACCGATCTACGGCGCGCCTTCGACCGTCTCGGCATCGAGGCGCGCCCCGGCGAACCGCCCGACTCGTTCTGTCCCGGCTCGCACTCGCTCCAGACGAACGGCAAGATCGCGGGGCTCGCACAGCGCGTCACGGACGAAGGGGCGCTCGTCGCCGGTATCGTCCTCACTCGTGACGCCGACGCGATCGCCGACGTGCTCGCTCCCGTCTATCGCGCGCTCAACGTCCCGTTCGATCCCGCGAGCGTGGGCAGCGTCGAACGGGCCGGCGGCGAGAGCGAGCCCGCGACCGTCGCCGACGAGATCGAGCGGGCGCTCGTCGAGGGCTATCGAGAGGACGCGGGCGATCGACAGGATTAGGCCCGCAGGCACGCCAGCGAAGGCATGTTGATCCAGAACGCGACGCTCGCCGACGGTCGTCGGCGCGACGTTCGCGTGGAGGGCGAACGCATCGCTGCCGTCGAGCGCCGGCTGTCGCCACGCGATGGGGAGTCGGTCGTCGACGCCGACGACAAACTCCTCCTGCCGGGGATGATCGACGCACACGTCCACTTCCGCGAACCGGGCTTTCCCGACAAGGAGACGTGGGCGAGCGGCAGTCGGGCGGCGGCCGCCGGCGGCGTCACCACCGTCGTCGATCAGCCGAACACGGAACCGCCGACGATCGACGGGGAGCGGGTCGCCGAAAAGGCGGCGCTGGCCGCCGATTCGCTCGTCGATTTCGGCATCAGTGGCGGCGTCACGCCCGACTGGGATCCCGACGAACTGCTCGCCGAACCGCTGTTCGCGCTCGGTGAGGTCTTCCTGGCCGATTCGACGGGCGAGATGGGCATCGACGCCGACCTGTTCACGGACGCGGTCGCGGCGGCCACCGAACACGGCATCGCCGTGACCGTTCACGCCGAGGACGCCGACGAGTTCGACGAAAGCGTGCGACCCTCCAGCGAGGACGCCGGAGACGGGCAGCGCCAAGGAGCGGACGAACGCACGGACACCGACGCCTGGAGCGCGTTCCGGACGCCCGAAGCCGAACACGCCGCCGTCGAACGCGCCTGCCGGGTCGGCGAGGAACTGGGCGCACAGCTCCACATCGCCCACACGAGCACACCGGGCGGTATCGATCGTGCGAAGGAAGCAGGCGTGACCTGCGAGGTGACGCCCCACCACCTCCTGCTTTCGCGCGACGACCTCCCCGAACTGGGTACGTTCGGACGGATGAACCCGCCGCTGCGCAGCGAGCAGCGGAGAGAAGGAGTCTTCGAGCGCGTCGCCGACGGGACGGTGGACATCGTCGCGACCGACCACGCACCCCACACCCGCGCCGAAAAGGATGCCGCGATCTGGGACGCACCGAGCGGCGTGCCGGGCGTCGAGACCGCCCTCCCGCTCCTCCTGGCCGAGGCTCGCGAGGGACGACTGAGCTACGAACGGGTGCGCGATCTCACGGCGGCGACCCCCGCAGCCGTGTTCGATCTCCCGCGAAAGGGGCGGATCGAGGCGGGCAACGACGCCAATCTCGCCCTGTTCGATCCCGATGCGACACGCGAGATCAGGGGCGAACAGCTCCACTCGAAGGCGGGCTGGACGCCGTTCGAGGGCTGGGACGGGATCTTCCCGGAGTGGACGATGGTGCGCGGCGAGACGGTCTACCGAAACGACGAGGACGAGGCGTTCGGCGACGCACGCGGCGAGAACGTCCGATCAGGGTAGTAGCGGCGTCACGATCACGACGCCGGCCATCACGCCCGCACCGAACCCCGAGAGGCGGGTCATCGCTCGCCGGGAATCGCGTTCGGTCCAGTCGGAGTTCGTGTCGAGGCGGCGCTGGAGCCCCTCGATACTGCGGCCGGCGAGCGCCGATCCCGACCAGCCGAGAATTCCGAACCCGAACGCAAGCGTCCCGATCGCGAACGTCTGCGTGCTGGCGGTCGTCGGATCGTCGAGAACGGCGATCACGACGGCAGCGATCCCACCCAAGACGATTCCGACCGCGCCCGCGGTGGCGACGAGACGAAGTCGACGGCGGAACCACGCGAGCAGCGGATCGTAGCGAGCCATCGACTCACTCGACGGTTTCGCGCATCCGCGGGTCGAGCGCGTCGCGCATCCCGTCGCCGAGCAGGTTGAAGCCGAGCACCGTGACCGCGAGGAACAATCCCGGGAAGAAGGAGAGCCACCAGTCGCCGGTCAGCAGCCCGTTGCTGACGCCGTTTTTCAACATCAGCCCCCACGACGGCGTGCCGGCCTGCGCGCCGAAGCCAAGGAAGGACAGCGCCGCGAGATCGATGATGGCGAGCCCGAAGTTCAGCGTGCTCTGGACGGTGATCGGCGCGAGACAGTTCGGCAGCACGTGGCGAACGAGCACGCGCGGATCGCGCGCGCCGAGCGCCACCGTGGCGTCGATATACTCGTCTTCCAGAACCTTGAGTGCGGCACCGCGGACGACGCGCGCGAAGCGAGGCGTGTAGACGAGCGTGAGCGCGATGACGACCTTCGACAGCCCTGCGCCGAAGATGGCGACCAGCGCGAGCGCCAGCAAGAGTGATGGAAAGGCGAGGAAGACATCCATCGTCCGCATCACGACGTTGTCGACGACGTCGCCGTAGTACGCCGCGATGATACCGAGCGAGATACCAAGCACCGTGGAGGCACCGACGACCAGTACGCCGAACTTGAGCGCCAGCCACGCGCCGTACAGCACGCGCTTGAAGATATCGCGCGCGGCGGCATCGGTACCGAAGAGGAACTGATCGAGCGCCGCGGAGCCGAGCCAGCCGGGCGGGGCCTTGTTCGGATGTGCCGCGAGCTGCGACTGTGAGATGGCCCCGAGATCGAGAAACAGCCGGGCGTAGACGCCGAGGAGCACCATCCCGAGGATGATGCTTAACCCGATGATCGCGAGCCGGTTCGAGAGCAGTTCCGAAAGGAACGGCGAGGCGCGCAGTCGCTCGACGATGCCCCGACGGTCGGCCGTGGTGGAGGTTTCGGTCGCCATTATTGTTGGATCCGTGGGTCGAGATAGCTGTAGGTGACGTCGACGCCGAGGTTCACGAGCGTAAAGAGCAGCGCGAACACCAGCACCGTACCCTGGACGAGCGGGTAGTCGGTCGCACCGATCGCCGCGACGAGCAGCTGGCCGATGCCGCCGATGCCGAAGACCGTCTCGGTGAGCACCGCCCCGCCGAGCAGCGTGCCGAACTGGATGCCGATCACGGTGATCACGGGGATGAGCGCGTTCCGGAGCCCGTGTTTCAGTATGGTGATCCGCTCGCCTTGGCCCTTCGCGCGCGCAGTACGGATGTAGTCCTGGCGGATCACTTCGAGCATCGACGAGCGCATCATCCGCGACAGCAGCGCCATCGAGTAGATGCCGAGCGTCAACACCGGCAGGAGCAGATGTTGCACCGCCGAGATGAACGAGGCGTAGTATTCGGTCAGCGACGCGAACGCGCCGAGCCCCTCGCCGTAGAGGATCGACTGGACGAACGCGCCCGTGTCGAGGATGAACGTATCGATCGACACCATCCCCGTCAGCGGGAGCTGCGTGCCGAACAGCACCCAGTGATCCTCCAGGAAGAAGGTGCTACCGATGCGCCCGCTCGTCGGGAGCCAGCCGAGGAAGGTCGCGAAGACGAGCAAAACCAATGGGCCGCTCCAGAAGATCGGGACCGAGATACCCGTCAGCGCGCCGATGCGGGTGACGTGATCGGTCAGCGAGTCCTGTTTGACCGCCGAGAGCACGCCGAGGGGGATCCCCAGCAGGATGGCGGTGATCTGGCCGTAGATCGCGAGCTCGATCGTCACCGGCAGACGGTCGGCGAGCACGTCCCAGACGGGACTGCCCTTGGCGATCTGGTAGGACTGTCCGAAGTCGAGCTGGGCGGTATCGGCGAGGAATCGGCCGTACTGGACCCAGATCGGGTCGTTCAGCCCGAGCTCACGCCGTAGCTGGACGACCTGCTGGGTCGGCGCGCGCTGGCCGAGGATCACCCGCGCCGGGTCGCCCGGTGCGAGATGGAGAATGGCGAAGACGACCGTCGCCACGCCGAACAGCACCGGCACCAACAGGAGGAGACGTTTCGCGATGAACCGCTTCGAGACCATATAGATCGTTCCTGAGGGTAGCTACTGTTTGAGCTTTACCGATTCGAGATACGGGTTGTTGATCGAGGTGACGGTGAACGTCGACTGATCGACGGCCTGGTTGACACCGCGCAGCGTCTTGGCGTAGTCGACAAACACCCAGGGTGCCTCCTCGTGGGCGACCTTGCTGGCCTCCTGATAGATCGATTTGCGCTCGGACTCGCCGTAGGTCTTCTGTCCCTTCTCGGTGAGATCCATGAACTTCCGGTTGGCCCACCCCGAGGCGTTGTTCGTGTTGTAGCCCTCGGTGTCGAAGCTCACCCAGTCCTGGCCTTCGGGGATCTCCGATTTGTCGACGCCGGGATGGAGCAGCACGTAATCGAAGTTGTCCGGGTCGGCGTTGTCGGTGTACCAGCCCAGGAAGCAGGCGTCGTGTTTGCCCGCGTACGTGTATTCGAGATAGGACGAGAAGGTGGAGAACTGGTTGATCTTCACCGAGATGCCGATATCCGAGAGGTCGGATTTGACCTGCTGGGCGGTCTGGACGGGTGAGGGGTTGTAGCCCCGCGGGTTCGAGAACGTCGCCAGCTCGAAGGAGAGCTCCGATTCGCCGGCCTCCTCCAGCAGTTTCTTCGCCTTCTCCTTGTCGTTCGAATACGGATCGATCGAGTCGTTGTAACCGGTGACGTTCGGCGGGAGCGGCTGATCGGCCTGAGAGGCGAACCCCTCGTAGATGTCGTCGACGATGGCCTTCGTGTTGATCGCGTGGCTCACCGCCTGGCGCACCTTCTTCTTCCGGAACGGCTCGTAGCGCTCCATGTTCATCGCCATGTAGCCGATGTTGATCCCGTCCTTCTGGAGCAGCGAGGCGCTGTCCGAGTTCTGGAGCTGTTTCGAGGCCTGCGCGCCGATGCCGTCGATGATCTGGGCGTCGCCGTTGATCACGGCCTGTGCACGCGTGGAGTTCTGGCCGATGGTCGTGAAGATGACGCGGTCGAGATACGGCCCGTCCTTCCAGTAATCGTCGTTCTTGCCGAGCAGCACGCGCTGGTTGCCGTCGTCGAGCTCTTCGAAGGTGAACGGGCCGGTGCCGACGGGGTTCTTGCCGAGCTGGTTCTGTTTCTTGCCGAGCTCCTCGATCTGTTTCTTCGAGAGCACTGCCGAAGGGAACATCCCGAGGTTGCGCAGGATCGGCGCGTACTTCTGTTTGAGCTCGATTTCGAGGTCGTAATCGCCGTTCACGGTGACCGACTTGATCCAGTCGCTGTACGTGACCGACGCGTAGCCGGAGGGCTCGCCCGAGACCGCGTCCTTGCCGAGGTAGTACTGGTAGCTGTCGTCGACGAACCGGCGGTAGGTCGCCTTGAAGTCGTCCGCGGTGAACTCCTCGCCGTTGTGGAATTTCACGCCCTGTCGGAGCTTGAGCGTCACCGTCGTGCCGTTCAGCTCGTAGTCCTTCGCCAGACCGGCGGTGAGTTTCCCGCCACTGCCGGGGACGAACGCGATGAGATGGCTATACACCTGGTCGGTGATCTTCGCCACCTCGCCGCTGGTCGACTGGTGGGGATCGTAGTTGGAGGGGTAGTCACCACGAGCGTAGGTGAGCGTGCCGCCGCTCTGGCCGCCACCGCCGCCGTTGCCGCCCCCGTCAGAGCCGTTCCCACCGCTACCGTTTCCACCGGAGCCGTTGCCGCCCGATCCGTTGCCGCCCGAGCCACCGCTGTCGAGACAGCCGGCCATCGCCGCGGCCGCCGCACCGCCGGCCGCCGTGAGGAACGACCGCCTACTCGTGTCGCTATCGAATGACATGGTGGCTACTGACGAGAGTGGATTAATAAGAGTACCGGAAAAAATTGCGTCAGACGTCAGTGCTGGCGGTCGGTTGGCTGCTCGTAAAGATGACACGCGGCGGGGTGGGCTTCGTCCTGGAGGACCGGCTGATCGCGTTCACAGACGCTCTCGAAGCGCTCGCGAAGCCGGTCGGCCGCCCCGTCCCAATCGTCGGCGACGATTCGCTCGAAGGAGTCCTCGATGACCGATCGCGATCGCTCGTCGAGTTCGTCGTCGTGCTCGAAGAACTGCTCCCAGAACGCCCGCGTCGGTACGTCCGTGCCACCGTCCGCCGCGACCGTCTCCGCCCGCTCGACACCGGTGTCGGCACGTACGTCCGCCACCGAGATCGACTTGTTCTCGACGCGCTGGCGGTAGTCCATCACCTCGCGGTAGGCTTCCTGGGAGACGTCGAGTTCGTCGGGCGGGATGACCGACGGACAGCGCGTGTGGAACCGACAGCCGGAGGGCGGATCGATCGGGCTCGGCACGTCGCCTTCGAGCACCACCCGATCGGTGTCACTCGTCGGATCGGGTTCGGGGATCGCCGACAGCAGCGCCCGCGTGTAGGGATGTTTCGGCTCGGCGAACAGCTCTTGCGTGCCCGCGACCTCGACGATCTCGCCGAGATACATCACGGCCACGCGATCACAGATGTGGCGCACCACCGAGAGATCGTGTGCGATGAACAGGAAGGTCAGCCCGAACTCCTCCTGGAGATCTTCCAGAAGATTCAGGATCTGGGCCTGCACCGAGACGTCGAGCGCGCTTACGGGCTCGTCACAGACGATGAAGTCGGGATCGACGGCCAAGGCACGGGCGATGCCGACGCGCTGGCGCTGGCCGCCGGAGAGCTCGTGGGGGTAGCGATCGAGCTGGGAGACGTCGAGACCGACGGCCTCCATCAGCTCCTCGACGCGCTCGCGGCGCGTCTGCCCGGTCGAACCCTCTTCAGAGTCGGGGAGATCGTGGATCTTCAGCGGTTCCGCGATCGTCGCGCCGACGTTCATCCGGGGGTCGAGACTCGACAGCGGATCCTGGAAGATCATCTGCATCTCGCGGCGCTTGGCGCGCAGCCCGTCCGTGTCGAGCTCGCTCAAATCCTCGCCAGCGAAGACGACCCGTCCGTCGGTGGGGTCGAGCAGCCGGAGGATCGACCGCCCGGTCGTCGATTTCCCACAGCCGGACTCGCCGACCAGACCGAGCGTTTCGCCCTCGTAGACCTCGAAATCGACGCCGTCGACCGCCCGCACCGGCTGACCACCGCTGCCGAGCCACGAATCGAGCAGGTCGTCGGCCTGCGAGAAGTGCTTTTCGAGCCCATCGACCGAAACCAGCGGGTCGGTGGCGCTCTCCCGCGTCGGCGTGGCATCGCTCGTCGCCTGCACCCCCTCGTCGGTGCCGTACTCGTCGGTATCGAACGACTCCAGAATGCATTTCGAGCGGTGATCCGTCTCGTCGGGGCCGTGCTGAAGATACGGGATCTCGCCCTCTCGGCATTCGGGCTGGGCCCACGGACACCGCGGCGCGAACGAACAGCCCGTCGGGAGATCGACGAGATCGGGGACGTTCCCCTCGATCGGCGTCAGCCGGTCGGCATCCTCCCGGGGGATCGATTCAAGCAGCGTGTAGGTGTACGGATGTGAGGGGTTGTGGAAGATCTCCTCGACGGGGCCCTCCTCGACGATGTCGCCGGCGTACATCACGGCCACGCGATCGCAGGTCTCGGCCACGACGCCGAGGTCGTGCGTGATGAAGAGGACGGACATGCCGAACTCGTCCTGAAGGTCGTTGATGAGATCGAGGATCTGAGCCTGAATCGTCACGTCGAGCGCCGTCGTCGGTTCGTCGGCGATCAGGAGCTGGGGCCGACAGGCGAGCGCGATGGCGATCAGGACGCGCTGGCGCATCCCGCCGGAGAACTCGTGGGGGTACTCGTCGACGCGGGCGGAGGGTTCGGGGATGCCGACCTCGTCGAGCATCTCGATCGTGTCGGCGAGCACCGCCTCGTCCATCTCGGAGCCGGTTTTCGGGAGGATCTCGCGGACGGCGTTGCGCCACGAATCGGGTTTCTGGCCACCGTACTGATGGAGACGGAGGCTCTCGGCGACCTGCTCGCCGACGGGGACGGCGGGGTTGAGCGAGGTCATCGGGTCCTGGAAGATCATGCTCATCTCGCCGCCACGGACCGTCCGCATCGCGTCCTCCGGCGCGTGCGTGAGATCGACGGTGCCCGCGTCGGGATCGGCGACCCCGTCCCCGTAGTCGTCGGCGAACGATCGCGCGAGCTCCGCGTCGTGAAATTCGACCGTGCCGTCGGCGACAGTACCGGGATCGTCGACCAGTCCCATCGCCGACAGCGCCGTCACCGACTTGCCCGAGCCGCTCTCGCCGACCAGTCCCACGGTTTCGCCGGCCTCTACCGTCAGATCGAGCCCGTCGACGGCTTTGACCGTGCCACGCTCGGTGGCGAACTGCGTCCGCAGCCCGGATATCGAGAGAAGGTCACTCACGCCGTGGCGTTTGCAACCGTGCTATATAGATTTGCCGCAACCGAAAGCAAGGCTTTTGCTCGCGTCTCCCACACGACGCCTGTGTCCGAGAACGAGCCGAACGAGCACGTGGCGGGCCACTGGGAGGCGGTCGTCGACGACATGGAGGCCACCGCCGCGGGCTACCGCGACGCGGGCGTGTCGGTGCTCGAACTCCATCCCGGCGACGTGACGGTCCTCGACGAGGGCAACGGACTCGACGTGCTCGTCCCCGGCGACGAGTTCGAAGAGCTGGAGACGCTCGCCAGCGAGGCGACCTTCGACTCCTACGAGGTCTATCGCGCCGAGGAGTCGGGAACCGTCTTCGCGCTGATCGTGCTCGAAGACGCCGCCGGCGAACGCGCGGTCTGCTGTCCGATCCACTACGATCGCGACGAGATCGAGCGGCTGAAACGACGACTCGACGACGGCGTGCTCTACACCCATATCCGCCCGCTGGCCGACGATCGCGTCGTGGCGTTCAGCTACGAAGACCCCGACCTGTTCTGAGGAGACCGTCTCACTCGGCCGACTGTTGGACCCCTACTCGATGTCGGCGTGTTCGTCATCCCCGTTGGCTGCCTCGTTCGCCGTGTGGTCGTCCGCAGCGTCGCTCGCGGCGAACTCCTCGCCGCAGTGCGGGCAGGTGAGGTCGTCGTGGCGCAGCGCCGCACTCTGGGCGCGCACCTCGCGCATCGTACTGGAGATACGTTCCTCGCTATCGAGCTCCTCGCCGACCGCGAGATCGACGCCCTCGACTTCGAGCAGGAACTTCGCCACCTCGGTCGCCTCGTACATCACGTCGTCGAGCTCCTCGGCGGTGAAGAAGTCACACATCGCGCCGTAGAGGAAGGTCGCCCCCGCCTTGCGGACCTTCTCCTCGAAGGCTGCGCGCGCCTGATTGACGGCCTGTGGCGTGTAGGTATCGGTCATGAACGGAACGAGCTCGGGGAGATGATTACCGATCTTCGTCATCTCGACGCCGGTCTCGGTACGGAAATCCGCACAGAGGCGGGCGATCGCCCACTCGCGGGCGGTGATGTAGGTGCGCTCGCGCAGGAAGTCGTTGGCACGCTCGTAGCGCGCGCCATCCATCTTCGTGAACCGCTCGTACCGGCGCACGTCCTCGGGAACCTCGGCCTCGTCGCCGCTATCGGTGGTCGGCGTCGGCGATGGCGAATCCTCGGTCATCGGCGTCGATTGCGAACGGCCGGGAAAAAGCGTGTCGTGTCCCGCGGTCGGCACAACGGTTTTGCCCCGACCACCCCATCGGCGGGCATGAACGTCGTAGTGAGCATCGACGGGAGCGACGACGCCTTCGCCGTCCTCGAACGCGCGGTCGGCCGGGCACGCGAGACGGGCGACGACCTCACGGTGGCGCTCGTCGAGAGCGCGCTGGACGACGCGACGACGGTCGCCGACCGCGTGCGCGAGACGCTGTCCGAGGCGAGCCTGGAGGCCGCGATCGAGCACGTCGCCGACGACGGCGAACTGGTCGAACTGGCCAACGGCGAGCGCTTCGACAGGCTCGTCGTCAGCGGCGGCGAGCGCACGCCGACCGGCAAGCTCTCGTTCAGCCGGACGACCGAGTTCGTCCTCATGAACGCCAACGTCTCGGTGACGCTCGCACGATGACGCGCGTCTATCCCGACGACCGCGCCGGGGAGTTCGAGCGGCCACCGATCGAGTTCACCGACGCCCACGACCGCGACATCGAGATCACGGTCTACGCCGACGACGACCGCGCGGCGCTGACCGAGATGTACGTCTCCTTCGACCCCGCGGACCGCGCACAGGGCATCCCGCCGACCGAGCGCGGCGCGATCGAGGGCTGGCTCGACACCATCCTCGACGGCAGCTACAACGTCGTCGCCAGCCACGGCGAGGAGTGCGTCGGCCACGCGACGCTCGTCCCGGACGACGAGGACGCCCACGAGCTCGCCATCTTCGTTCTCGACACCCACCAGCAGGCCGGCATCGGCTCACGGCTACTTACGGGGCTGCTCGGCCACGCCAGGGCCGAGGGTGCCGAACACGTCTGGCTCACCGTCGAGCGCTGGAACACGCCCGCGGTCGCGCTCTACCGGAAGGTCGGCTTCGAGACCTGCAACACCGAGAGCTTCGAGATGGAGATGTCGCTACGGCTCTGACCGATCGAAATCGGCATGCAATGGCACCCCACAGCGTTAGGATGATCGAGACCCGACGGGAGATATGTCACCGTATCAGCGATGTCCGTACTGCGAGACGGTCATCGAGATCAACTCCGACGACAAGGAACGGCTGAAGCGCCATATCCGGGTCGAACATCCCGACGACGAGCAAGTAGAGCAGTGTCGCGCGGCTTGATGGGAGCTACACCGAGAGCACGGGCTGGGTCGCGTACTGGAGGACGTACTCGGCAGCGCGCCCGAGCGGTTCGTCGGGATCACCCGAGACCGGCTGGCGCGGGATGACGATGAAGTCGACCTCGACGTCCTCGGCGGCGTCGAGCACGACGCTGCCCGGATGGCGGGTCTTCGTCATCGCCGAGAAGCCGTAGGCCGACGAGTGCGAGAGCGAAACGCCCTCGGGTGCGAGTTCGTGCGCGTCGGCGATGAACGCCTCGTTGGCGGCGGCGAGCTCCGAATCGTCGACGTCGCCGAAGGAGGCCGTGCGGGTAGTCTCCTCGTCGACGACGTACAGCGCGTGGACGCCGGCGTCGTAGCGCTCGGCGATCGCGACGGCGTATTCGATCGCGCGCATGGACGTGTCGCTGCCATCGACCGGCGTGAGAACGGTCTCGACCGCGAGCGTCATGCTTGCCACTCGCGGCCGGAAGTCAAAAACCCACCGAGAACAGCGCGCGACCTTTATCACCCAGCGGTCGGTAGCGGACGTATGTTCGAGACCGTGGTCATTGCCACCGACGGCTCGGAGAGCGCCGGGCGGGCAGTCACGGCCGCGCTCGACCTCGCCGATCGCTTCGATGCGGCCGTCCACGCACTGTACGTCGTCGAGGAGGACGACGTTGCCGCCGCACCGGAGGACGTCCGCGATCGCCTCCGATCGTCGCTCGAAGAGAGCGGCGAGGCGGCCGTCGAGAGCGTACAGGCGGTCGACGAGAGCGTGACGACCGCCGTTCGCGAGGGCCAGCCGACCAAGGAGATCCAGCGCTACGCCGACGATCACGACGCCGATCTCGTGGCGACGGGCACGCGCGGGCGACACGGTGAGTACCGGTTCGTCCTCGGCAGCGTCGCCGAAGCGCTCGTCAGAAACCTCTCGGTCCCGGTGCTCACCGTCCGCCAACTCAACGAAGCGGCGGACTGAAGCGGGGAGTACTTCGGCCGCGGTAGCGTTGGAGGCGCATGAACGACCGACTCATCGACGACGATCACCTCCCGCTGGCCCGGAAGTCGCTGCTGCCGGGCACGGGTTTCTTCTATCCCGATTCGTTCGACGAGGAGCGGGCCGACCGCGAGACGCGTGAGACCGTCACCGGCGCGGAACGGGTCGTGATCGCCGATCCCGATGCCGACGGGCTGGCCTGCGTCGCCCTGATTCGGGAGGCGTTCGGCCCGACGGCGCTCGTCCCGGCCGGCCCGCACGACCTCAGTAACGCCATCGACCGGGTGGCCGATCATCTGGATGCCGGCGCGCGCGTGTTCGTCTGTGACCTCGTGCCCGACGACTTCCACTACATCGCCGGCCAGTTCGAGCGCCTCACCGAGCGTGCCAGCGCGGTGAGCTGGTTCGATCACCACCAGTGGGACGAGGAGGACGCCGAAAAGGTACGCAGCCACGGTGCGCGCCTCGTCGTCGGCGATTCCGACGAGGAGTGCTCGGCGGACGTCACGCTCGCGGCGCTCGATCACGAGTTCGGCCCGCGGTGGGCGGAGCTCGCGGCCGTGACGCGCGATCACGACCTCTGGCTGCGCGAGGATCCCCGCAGCGACGATCTCGCGGATTTCGCCTACTGGACCGACCCCGAGGAGTACGTCGGAATCGTCAGCGAACACGGCGCGGACCTCCCCGCCGAGATCGAAGAGTATCTCGCCGAGCAGCGCGTCGAGAAGGAGGCACTCATCGAGCGGGCGGTCGAACGGGCAACGATCGAGGAGATCGGGCCGTGGACCGTCGGGGTCACCTACGGCCGCTGCTCGCAGAACGAGGTCGCCGAGGCGCTCCGAGAGGCGGGTGCCGACGCCGCCGTCGTCGTCAAACCCTCCGGCAGCGCCTCGATCCGTGGTTCCGACGGGTTCGAGCGCTGTCACGAGGTCGCCGGACAGGTCAACGGCGGCGGCCACCCGAAAGCCGCCGGCTGCAAGCCCGACATCTACGGCGACATGCTCGACTACGCCAATCACTGGACGACGCGCGGTGCAGTGACCAAACAGGTGATCTTGGAGGCGTTCGGGCGACTCCTGAAGAACGAAGAAGCACAGTAAGACGGGCGTTCGATCGGAACGTCAGGTTCGATTGCAAACGCTCAGGCGTCGGTCGGCATCGGCGGCGCGGTCCGCTTGTGCTCGTTGTCGCGGTGGAGCTCCTGAATGTGCTCGACGACCGCCGGCGTGGTGTCGGCGATCTCCGCGGCCGCGGCGGTCGCCACGTTGCCGTCGACGGTGAGCGCGACGATCGCATCGATGGTGTCGTACTCGACGCCGATCTCCTTCTCGTCGGTTTCGTAATCGACCATTCCGCCGGTCGGCGTCTTCTGGACGAGCCCCTCGTCGGCCCCGAGGTCGGCGGCGAGCTGGCGGACCTGCTGTTTGTAGCAGTTGCCGATCGGGTTGCAGTCGACGCCGCCGTCGCCGTATTTCGTGACGTAGCCAAGCGAGAGTTCGACGCGGTTGCCGGTCCCGAGCACGAGTTTGTTCTCCTTGTTCGCGACGAGGTAGTTGACCGTCATCCGGACGCGTGCGCTCGTGTTGCCGACGAAACGGTTCGCCCAGTCGTCCTCGTCGCTCGCGCTCTCACCCGCATCGATCGCGAGCAGTTCGTCCATGACCGGGTCGATATCGACGACGTCGTAGCGAATGCCGAGATCGACCGCGACGCGCTCGGCATCGCTCATGTTCGCGTCGCTGTTGACGTCACGGGGGAGTATGAGCCCGTGAACGGCCGATCGGCCGAGCGCCTCGACGGCGAGATGAGCGACGGCCGTGCTGTCGACGCCGCCCGAGAGCCCGAGGACGACGCCGTCGGCGTCGTGGCGATCGACCTGTTCCTGAATGAACGACGTGATGCGCTCGCGCTCAGCAGTGAGTTCGTCGCTCGAAAACCGCAGGTCGAGCGGCGTTATCTCCGCGTCGAGCTGGGGCTGTCGCTGTGATAATTCCATGGCCGTACACGGCCGTCATCGTATATAAACTGCGTGATGCGCTGCGACCGATCAGGCCGCGCCCGCGACCCAGCGCTCGGAGTAGACGCCTCCACACTCACAGACTGCATAGGCGTGGATCACGTCGCCCTCGGCGTAGATGCCGCCGACGTCCTCGTTGCGCTCCTCGGCAAAGGCGAAGACGAATCGCGGGGCGTGCTCGTCGGTGCCGTCGGCATCGTCGCCGTCGGCCTCGGGGCAGTCACCCTCGAAGGAGTCGAGATCGACCGTTCCTTCGGCGTCCATCGCCGCGCTCGCGAGCGTCATCGGGTCGACACCGGTCGCCCCCTCGAAGGCACTCCGGCCGCGCTCGGCGTCCAGAATCAGTGCGACGCCGTTGCCGACCGCCTCACCGTGTTGAGAGAGCGTTCCGAGGTCGGAGACGGCCGATTCGGCGAAGAACAGGAGCACGTCCTCGGGGCGCTCACCGTCGAGGAACTGGCGTCGGTCGGGGTTCATGGAACCGTTACAGCGAGGGCGAACAAAAGGTCGCGGGACTCGTGTCGTCGGTTTCGAGAGCACCGATCGCGGACGACCGTTCGACGTCAGCCGTCGGCGTCGTCGAGATCGCGCGCGATGGCCGCCAGCCCCTCGTTGGGTGATTCGACGGCCTCGTAGACGACGCGCTCGCCGGGTTCGCGAACGCCGTAGAGAAATCCCGGCTCGACGACATCGACCAGCACGCTCCGTCCGTAGTCGATGTCCACAGCTCTGCGCCACGCTTCGAGGCGATCCTCGCCGTCGCGCTCGCGTGCGAGTCGGGCATTGCCGTACGCACCGTTGATCTCGACGCCGTCCCCACGAGCGCTCTCGATACGGGAGTGAGAAACGTCACCATCGAGAACGAGACGGGTAGTCGTGAGTGGAAAACGGTCGTCCGCCGGCAGTTCGAGCCGGGAGCGGGTGCGTCCGCGGCGGGCGAGCGTCGCACGCACCGTCTCGATCGACGGATGGTCGCTCGGCAGCCGGTCGGTCACTCGTCGTCTTCGTCCGCGTCGTCCGCGTCGAGCAGTTCGTCGATCGATCGGTCGCCGCGGGCCGTGATCGTGGCGTTGATCTGCTGGGTCTCGTCGCCGACTTCGCGCCCGCGGACGGTGACGCGCTTTCGCTCGCCGTCACGGGTCGGTTTGAACCCCGTTCCGCCCGAGAGCAGGACGGCGTTGAGCGCCGGACCAGCGATGTCCTCGCGCATCGGTCGGCCGGCCGTATCCGAGCCACCGGTAAGTTCGAGCGTGTAGCCGTCGAGACCGACCGCGTCGCCGTCGACTTCCTCGCCGATCGAGCGTCCGATGAAGCGGTTCGCGTCCTGTCCCTCGACCGCGTTCTGGTAGGCCGCCCCGTCCTCGGGGTCGGCGACGACGACCGTGAAATCAGCCATGTGCGGGGAAGTCGGTCGGCGTTCAAAAGCGTATTGAAAGCTTCATGGCGGGAACGTCACGGACGGCGAACACGATCCACGACCAGCAGATTAATATTTACCCGGGCTGCAGACGATAACCAATGACACGACGGACGATTCTCACGGGGGTCGTCATCGCGCTCGTGCCTGTCTCTTATACACATCTCTGATGGCGCGNGGCACCGACGGCGGAGACGACCGCCGCCGCAACGACGGTATCGACGGCGACAGCAACCGCGACGGCAACGGAAACGGCGACCGCAACGGCAACGGCAACGCCGACATCGACAGCGACACCAACCGAGACCGCCACGCCAACACCGACCGAGACCGCCACGCCGACGGACACAACAACGGCGACGGAGACCGACGAGTCGGCGGCGTCGGCCGCCGGACCCGAGACGCCGCTGGACGCTGGCAGTATCGCCAGCGGACACGTCGAGGGGCTCAGAGCCGCTGGCAGCTTCTCGATCACCGATAGCGAGACGATAGAGGGCGACAGAACCAACGACCGCAGCGGCCGGGCCGATCTCGAAGCGAACACGGCCCGACTGACGTCGCAGCCGACCGACGAGGCGACCCGCCACAGCTACGCCGAGGGTGCGACGGCCTACGAGAAAACGGAGTACGAGAGCATGGAGCCCCAGTACGAGGTCTCCGAACTCGGCCGGCCGCTCGCCGAGAGCCTGCTCACGGCCACCGAGATCCAGGAGACCGTCCGGGCGGTCGACTACGAGCGCTCGGGCAGCGTCACGCGCGACGGCCGCGAACTCGCCGTCTACGTCGCCAACGGCACCGACGGCCTCAGCACGGACGTCCTGTTCCGCGGCGAGGACGTCTCCGAGTTCAGCTCGACGCTCGTCGTCGATCCCGAGACGGGCATCGTCCACACGCTGAAAACCGAGCGCACGACCGACAAACTGAGCGCCGGCGAGCCGAACACGATCGTCGAAACCCTCGAATTCTCGGATGTCGGCTCGACCAGCGTCGAGCAGCCCGGCTGGGTCGACGATCTGAAGTAGCGAAACAGCCAGTAAAGAGCGGACAGGGCGCGGACGGACCGACGGGCCGAAAGCCCGCAGCCATGAAGGATGGCCAATGAACGTCGAATTCCTCGGCGGCGCGCGCGAGGTCGGCCGGAGCGCGGTGCTGATCGACGACGAGCTGTTGCTCGATTACGGCATGAAAAGCGGGACACCGCCGGGCTATCCGGTCGGCTCTGTCGATCCGGAGGCAGTCGTCGTCTCACACGGCCATCTCGATCACGTCGGAGCCGTGCCCGCGCTGCTGTCGGGCGACGATCGGCCGACGGTCCACTGGACGCCGCCGACGCGCGAGCTCGCGATGACGCTCGCGCGCGACACGCTCAAACTCCACGGCGGAACCTACGGCTGTCCGTTCACCGAAACCGAGCTACGACGGCTCACCCAGGTCTCGGAGACCCACGCATACGGCGAGTCGTTCACGGCCGCTGGCCACGAGATCACGCTGTACGACGCCGGCCACATCCCCGGGAGCGCGCACGTCCTCGTCGACGATGGCGAAACGCGGCTCTGTTACACCGGCGACTTTCATACTGGTCATCCCGACCGCGGCCAGCGCCTCGTTCCCCCCTCGACCGCCCGACCTGACGCCGACGTCGTGATCTGCGAGAGCACCTACTCCGACACCGAACACGACCCTCGTGAACAGGTCGAGGAGCGATTCGCCGAGAGCGTCAGGAGAACGCTCTGGAACGGCGGGACGGTCGTCGTGCCGGCCTTCGCCATCGGTCGCACGCAGGAACTACTCCTGGTCTGTGAAGCCCACGACATCGACTGCTACGTCGACGGAATGGGCAAGGAGGTGACGGGGATGTGTCGACGCCATCCCTCGTTCGTCCGCGACGGCGACGCGCTCGATAGGGCGGCAGGCCACGCACGATTCGTCACCGGCCGCGACGGCCAGCGAGAACGCATTGCCGCCGAGAACACCGCGATCGTCACCACCAGCGGGATGCTCTCGGGCGGGCCGGCGATGTCGTACATCCCCGAGATCCGTGCGGACCCGACGAATCTAATCGCCATGACCGGCCACCAGGTCGCCGGCACCCCTGGTCGCGAGCTGCTCGATACCGGGCGCGCGGAGATCGACGGCCGCGTGATGGCCGTGAGCGCACGGGTCGAGGCGTACGATTTCTCGGCACACGCCGACCGCCGCGGTCTGCTCGCGTATCTCGATTCGTACCGCGACGCGACGGTGCTCTGTGTCCACGGCGACCGCTGTCCGGCCTTCGCCGACGAGCTACAGGAACGGGGTTTCGACGCGAACGCACCCGAACGCGGCGAGCGGGTCGAGCTCTGATTAATTCGAACTGAGATCGTACTGCACGCCGGTCAGGTTTTCGGAGACGTCCCAGAGCCGTCCGGCGGTCGTCTCGTCGTACGAACGCTCGCTGGAGCGCTGTATCTCGGGCTGGCCGCGGATGGTCCCGAACCCGCCCGGGCCGACGTACTCGCCGCCGTCGATGTCGTCGGCGGTCGCGGCGTAAAGCAGGGGGAGCGCGCCCGTCGCGGCGTCCTGGCCGATCACGGCGTTGGCGGCCTTCATTCCCAGTAGCCGGAGCGTGGAGCCCGCCTGCTCCGGCCCGCGCTTCTGGAGATTCGTGTCGGCGTAGCCGGGATGGCAGGCGACGCTCGAAACGCTCTCGACGCCCGTGGCACGGAGGCGGCGCTGGAGCTCGTAGGCGAACAGTACGTTCGCGAGCTTGCTCTGCCCGTAGGCGTCCCACTTGTCGTAGGACTCCTCGCGCTGTCGATCGGCGCTGCGCGCCACGCTGTCGAAGTCGATCTCGCCGTTCTCGTGGAGCGCGCTCGACTGGGTGACGACGCGCGTCTCGCCCTCGGTGTCGCGGAGTTCGTCGAGCAGCAGGCCCGTGAGCGCGAAATGGCCCAGATGGTTGACGCCGAACTGCGTCTCGAAGCCGTCCGCGGTTTCGCCATACGGGACCGCCATCACGCCGGCGTTGTTGCAGAGCACGTGGAGTTCGTCGTGCGTGTCGGCGAAGCTCGTCGCGAACGCACGGATCGACGCGAGATCGGCGAGGTCGAGTTCGATCACCGTCAGTCGGGTGTCGGGAGCCACTTCCCTGATGCGCTCGCCCGCATCGACACCGCGCTCGACGTTCCGACAGGCCAACACGACGTCCGCGCCGTGAGTCGCGAACGCTTTCGCCGCCTCGAAGCCTAGCCCGCTGTTCGCGCCGGTGACCACGACGGTTCGATCGCTCAGGTCGCCCATCCGCTCGGTCGTCCAGTCGCCGTTGGCGGTCATGGCCGTCGTGAGAGTGGCCGGCGGAAAGCGGTTGGCGTTGCGGCGACCGCACCAAACGTTTTGGTCGCTCTCGGCAATGGGGAGGGTATGGACGACCAGCAGGGACCGGACGAGGACGAACGGGCGGCGCTCCACGACCTCCAGCTCGGCATCGAACACCTCCACCGGGGCTACGGCCACCTGCTCGCCTTCCACCACGCGGTCGGCCGCGGCATGAACCGCTTCGACGACGCCCGCGAACAGCTCCGCGCGAGCGGACACGGCGAGCACGCCGACGCGCTCCGCGACGATCTCCTCCCGGCGGGCGTCGTCGACGAACAGTGGACCTACGAACTGGTTGAGGCGTTCGTCGACGAGTTCCTCGATCCCGTCGACGAGTTCGAGGCGGACGTCCGCGAAGAACTGGCCGACGGTCGACGCCATGTCACCGAGGATCGCCAGCGGCGGGCGTGGCGCGAGCGCAGTGAAAAAGACTGGTAACGAAAGATAAGAGCGGGATCGGTTCAGTCGTCGTTCACGCCCTCGACCGTCTCGGCGCGTTCTTCGAGGGCGGCGGCGACCGTGCGGGCCTGTTCGGGCGTGAGTTCGATCTCGTCGGCGTGGGCCGGCACGGCATCGAGATCGGTGTTGTCGAGTTCGAGCTGGAGTTTCACCGCATCGGGGTTTTTGCGGTCGGCCGTGACGTTCAACACAGCCAGCGCGTCCTCCTCGAAGCCGTGGCCCTCCGCCCGCCCGTCGAGCAGGTCAAGCGTCGTGTAGGCGTTGACCTTCAGGATGCGATCGCTCATCGGCGATCAGTCGTCGGCGGTGATCGGCGTGCCGTCAGCACGGGCCGGCGTCGGCCGATCGTCCATCTCGTCCTCGTCGGCGTAGGGATACCACGTCATCTTCGTGTTGTGCATGTACGGGTCCGCGTAGTCGGTCTCTTCGGGCTCGGCGAGTGCTTCCAGTTCCTCCTCGTCGCGCGCGGCGATGAACTCCCGGAAGCTCTCTTCGCCGGATTCATCCTCGTAGGCCGCGAGCACGTTCCGGATGTAGCCCGGCACCTCGTCGGCCGCGACACGCATCGCGATCCAGTCGGCGAAGTGGGGATCCTCACCGAGACCCCCTCCAAGACCGATGTCGAACGCCTCGACCGGCTCGCCGTCCTTTCTCGTCTTCATTCCGCGAAGGCTGATATCGGCGATCTGTGGCTGGGCACAGGAGGCGGTACAGCCCGAGAGATGGATGTGGAAATCCTGGATCCCGGCCGGCAGCTCGACGTTCTCCTTGAGCCAGCGGGCGTACCGGACCTGTCGATTCTTCGTCTCGACGATCGACAGCGAGCAGAACTCCGTCCCGGTGCACGCGATCGACCCGCGCATGAACGGATGCGGGTCGGGCGAGTAGTCCTCCAGGAGCGGTTCGTCGAGGAACGCGTCGAGGCTCCCCTCGGGAACGTCGGTGACGATGACGTTCTGGCGCTGGGTGAGTCGCACTTCGCCGGAGCCGTACTCGTCGGCGAGGGAGGCGAGCTCGCGAACGTCGTCGACTCCCATCCGCCCGACCATGACGTTCAGGCCGACGTAGTAGTTGCCGTCGGGCTGTTCGTGGACACCGATATGGTCGCCGTGTTCGTCCTGTCGGCCCGCGTTGTAGGTGTACTGTTCGCGGAGGTCATCGCCCGCCGAGGGGAGTTCGTACTCGACGTACTCCTCCTGAAGGGTGTTCCGGATCTTCTCGGTGCCCCACTCGTCGACGAGGAACTTGATGCGGGCGTTGAATCGGTCGTCGCGGTCGCCGTGGTCCCGAAAGAGCGCGGACATCCCCGCCGAGACCTTCGGGGCGTCCTCGGGCGTACAGAACACGTCGATATCGCGCGCGAAGCGCGGTTCCTTCCGCGAGAGACCGCCGCCGACGCGGACGTTGAACCCCATCGTCTCCTCACCGTCGATCTCCTTTCGGGCGGGCTCGAACGCGAGATCGTTGATATCGCCCTGGCCACAGCCCTCGTCACAGCCCGTCACCGAGACCTTCCACTTCCGGGGGAGGTTCTCGTAGGCGTCGTTGCCCTTGAACTCCTCGTGGAGCTGCTCGGCCACCGGCCACGCGTCGACGTGCTCGTGTTTGTCCTTGCCGGCGACCGGACAGCCGACGATGTTGCGCCACGAGTCGCCACAGGCCTGCATGGTCGACAGTCCATTGGCTTCGAGTTTGTCGAAGATCTCGGGCACGTCCTCGATCCGGATCCAGTGGAGCTGGATCGACTGGCGCGTGGTCCAGTCGCAGTACGCGCCGCCGAACTCGGGGTTGTCGGCCGGGCCGCGGGCATACTCGTCGGCGATATCGGCGACCACCTCCAACTGGCCCGGTTCGAGCACGCCGTTGGGCGTCCCGATCCGCATCATGAAGTAGCTCTCCTGGCCGTTGCGCTGGTGGTACAGCCCCCACCATTTGAACCGCTCGAACCAGGCGTCGTGCTCGTCGTCGGGGATCGACTCCCAGCCCTCCTCGGCGAACTCGAAGAGATGCTCGCGGATCTCCTCGCCGTAGACCTCGTCCTTCCAGCCTTCGACGTTGGTCGACATACCGTCGCAACGACCCCGACTCCTAAACCCTCCTCCGTGGTGTCAAACCTCCCCGCGTCTCGGTAAACGAGGAAAGAATTGCTTCATTCGAGCGACGCCGGACGGGCGAGTCGGCTGCGTCGACACGGGATATGGACGCTCTCGGGCACGACAGGGCGGAACTCGCCGTCGAGCACGCGACCGACGGCGAGCCAGTCGGTGACGCCGCTCGCGCCACAGGCGATGCACTGACCGGCGATGCGTGCCTCGATAGCCCGCGTGTCGACGCCGACCTCGACGAACCCCTCGGCGAGGAAATCGGCCATCTCGCAGCCACAGAACTCCTGTCTGGCGAGTCGCCAGAGGTTACTCACGCTCACCTCGCGGCTGTCGTTGACGCTGATCCACGCGCCGGCGTCGAGCTGATGGACGTCGATCGACACGCCGTCCGTTCCACCCCCAGTACACTATGTCTGTCGCCCGCTCGCCGCCGAGATTATGGTGACGCACGATTTCGGAAAAACCGCATGACTACGGCTGGATTCGTCGATGAGGTGCGTCGAAGACACAGGCAGCAGTTGCCGGGAGATGAGAGCCGGGGTAGCGCTTACGGGTGAGCGCGTGCTTATGCTGGTACCGCCCCTGTTGAACAACGATGTCAGACACCGAGGGCGCGCGCCAGCACGTTTCAGCTGACGTCGCGCCGGAGCTCTACGAATCGGGAGACGAACGATGAGCGAGACGGAACGCGAAGAGGAGGAGCCGGCGACCGACCACCTCGACGATGTCGCGGACGGCTGTGGCTGCACCGAGATCTGGGAACACCTCTCCGAGCAGCGCGACGACTGAGCGTGGCGGAGTCACACGGCGAGGTGCTTTTGTCCGTTGCCGTTTCACATGGAGTATGACCCCCGACGACGCACCCGACGGGCCGACCGATCGCGAGTCACCCGTCGGCCAACCGGTCGTCCGGGGCGATCCGGCCTTCGCCGGCGAACACGCCGAGCAAGCCGTCCAGTTCGATCCGGACGATCCCGACAGCCTCAGTCGTGCCGCCGACATCGTCGAACGCTTCGCCGACGATTCGATCGGGGCGGCCGACAGCGTCTACATGCTCCGCGGGGCGGCCGCCTGTGCCGCACTCGTCCGCGGCGAGGGCTCCTACAAGGCGGCCGCCGAGCGAGCCGACGAGGGCGTCACGGTCTCGTTCATTCGGAAGTGGGCGCGCGTCCACGACCTGCCGCGACCGATCCGCCAGTACGTCGCCACCGGCGACATCGCTCCGACGGCGGCCAAGCACATCGCACGCGTCACCGACCGATCCCGCTATCTCCTCGCGTGGGCCGTACTCGATGGCGATCTCACCGTCCGCGAGGTGCGATCGGTCGCGAGCGCGATCAACGCCGGCACCGATCCCGAGGCGGTGCTCGACGCCCACGACGTCACCCTCGGCGAGATGACGCTGCGCCTCCCGCGAGAGACCTACACCGATCTCAGACGCCAGGCCGCACGGGAAGGCGTCGATCCCGCGGTACTGGTCGCGGAGGCGCTCAACGAGCAGCCGACCGACCCCACAACCGCCGAACGGTACTGATTTACGGCCGCCGCCCTCAGCCGAAGCGAGGGCTGGTAGCTCAGTTAGGCAGAGCGTCTGGCTTTTAACCAGACGGTCGGGGGTTCGAATCCCTCCCAGCCCGCTGTTCTGCCGAACGACAATGAGAATCCAACAGCGAACGCTGACGGTTCGAGCGACAAAGCGGACTGAGCATGGCGAGTACAGAGATTACGATGACGAAGCGATTCCGTCGCACGAAATATCGATCGATACCGAAACGAAACCTGCGGCGGAGCGCCGGGTTAGCCTCTGATCGGCAGATACGCCAGCGCAACGATGAGAATGGCGGCGAACAGGCTGATGATGACGATCCCCCAGAGGCCGAGGATACGGTTGTTGAACTCGTCCAGCTTCGACTGCTCGGCCTGATAGCCCGAGACGTTCTGCGAGAGCGTGACCGAGCTGTTGGTCGGGAACTGCGCGACGTACGTCGTTCCGCCGATCGTCGCGTTCTCGCCGTCCTTCAGCTCCGTCGAGCGGGTCAGATTGCCTTCCCACGCGAGCGTCGCGCCGCTGGTGTTGACGCTTGCGACGCTCGACGAGTTGTTCTCGTACGGGAACGAGTCACCGACCGAGACGTTCCGAACCGCCGGCGTCGGGAGATACTCGTCGAGGGGCTGGGTCGTCCCGTTACGGTAGCGGACGTACTGCGTACCGTTCTCGCCGGTCAGCGCCACGTCGGCGACCGACGGGTCCTGCCGCAGGCGCTGGCTCGTCATGAACTCCTGACGAAGGGTGAACGACGAGACGTTGGTCGCGTTGCCGGAGGCGTTGCCACCGGACGCGTTCCCGCCCGAAGCGTTGCCGGCCGTAGCGTTCGAGATGACGACACGGAATCGCGTCGCGGAGTCGTTGCTGGCCGACTCACCGGTCGCAAGACTGGTTCCCGAGCCACCGGGCGTACCCGTCGCACTTGGCGAGGGGCTACCGGTACCGGTTCCGGCACCGCCGCCCGAACCGTTCGGAGCGGGGCGATACTCGCCGTTCGCGAAGAGCAGCGACGAGTTGTTCGCGATCGACGTGGTGAACCGCGCCGATTCGTTGACCCGCGAGACGTTGCCTTCGCCGTCGTTGACGTTGACCGTCCACTCCATGCCGCCGGCCGAGAGGGTATCGCCCTGCGAGTAGTTCTGTCCCGCGACCGATACCGACGGCTCCTGCGCCACCGTCGTCAGCGAAAACGCTCCAACGGCGACGAGGACGAAGAAGACGACGTAGATCGCCGCAGCCCGTCGTTGCATGTTCGCCAGAAACATTGCCGGTGGTATAATCGTTGCTTTTCGCCGGAGGACCGCGCGGGACGGCAACCAAAGCCATTAACTCACATCGGATGGATGACGGACACGTGAAACGAATCATCTCGACCGACGACGCACCGGCGGCCGTCGGCGCGTACAGCCAAGGAGCGACGACCGACGAGCTCGTCTTCACCGCGGGACAGCTCCCCTTCACCGCCGACGGGGACTCCCTCGCCGACGAATCGATCGCGACCCAGACCGAACAGAGCCTCGCGAACATCGAGGCCGTCCTCGCCGAGGAAGGACTCGACATGGACGACGTGGTCAAAACCACCATCTTCCTCGCCGACATCGACGATTTCGACGAGATGAACGAGGCCTACGGCGACGTCTTCGACGACGAGCCGCCCGCCAGAAGCGCCTTCGCCGTTGGCGATCTCCCGAAGGGCATCGGCGTCGAGATCGAAGCCATCGCCTCGCAGTAACGGACTGCTGGTCGAGAGCCGCCGCTATCGGTTCGATTTTTTTTTGGAGACTATTCGTACTGCTAACCGCAATAGCGTAGGCTGACGACGAGAACGGACTCGATCACCGACGAATCGGCTGATACAACACAGACGGCGAGATAGTGAAATCCTTGACAGTGGGTCTTTCGAGCTGCAAACAAATGGTGCGTGTGAAGCCAAGGGCCGGATTTGAACCGGCGATGGGCGGCTCTGCAGGCCGCTGCGTTAGGCCGGACTCTGCCACCTTGGCGCAGTCGGGACTACTGGACTGACTGGCATAACGGTAGCGGTTTGCTACCGAGCGTTGCCACTCCGCGAGTGATGATGAGTGAGCTACCGAAAAGGGTAGCTCGAAGTATGAATGGGAGGCGGCGAACCACTAGTTATGAGCCGTTGTAACGGAGCGGTCTCGGGTTCCACCGGGACGGACCCTGCGTGTACTACCGATTGCGCTCCTGGGCTCACACTTGGCCCCTCTTGCGAGGCAGTTTTCCCAGAGGTTCGCACACTCCAGTACTCGCTGGAACGCTGGCGGGCTTATCTGCCGTGTTCGGGATGGGTACGGGAGTCGCCCCGCCGCTGTGGCCGCCTTAATGCCGATCCGCGGAATCGAACCGCGTAACGCCGACGATCGGTGGCCGATGCGTTCGGGTATGTGATATATGACGTGCGATCCAGTTAGCGCCTGGACCCGTCCAGCAGGACGGATTCCAATGCGATATGACTGATGTGGCTCGGTCTGTTAGTGCTCGCGGGCTAAACGCCTCGTTGCCTCGGCGCGTACACCCCGAGTCTATCGAACTCGTCTTCTACGAGTGACCTCGGCGGTACCTCTTTTCCGGGTGGGTTTCGAGCTTAGATGCGTTCAGCTCTTACCCCGTGTCGCGTGGCTGCCCGGCACGTGCCCTCTCGGACAACCGGTACACCAGTGGCGACCAATCGTAGTTCCTCTCGTACTATACGATCGTTCCCGTCAGGTACCATGACACCCCCAATAGATAGCAGCCGACCTGTCTCACGACGGTCTAAACCCAGCTCACGACCTCCTTTAATAGGCGAACAACCTCCCCCTTGCCCGCTGCTGCACGGGCAGGATGGAGGGAACCGACATCGAGGTAGCAAGCCACCCGGTCGATATGTGCTCTTGCGGGTGACGACTCTGTTATCCCTAAGGTAGCTTTTCTGTCGTAAATGGCCCGCATCAAGCAGGCTCATCCGTTCGCTAGACCGCGCTTTCGCGTCAGCGTTCTCGTGTTGGAGAGAACACTGTCAGACCACCTTTTGCTCTTGCGCTCTATTCCGGGTCTCCGACCCGGATGAGGTGATCTTCGGGCGGGCTCGATATCTTTTCAAGCCCGTACCGCCCCAGTCAAACTGCCCAGCTACCGGTGTCCTCCTCCCGGAGTAAGGGTCACAGTCACTAGTGGGTAGTATTTCAGTGGTGTCTCGGCGGCCCGCTAGCGCGGGTGCCTGCGTGACGACTCCTACCTATCCTGCACACTAGCGACCGTGTCCCAGCGACAGCTTGCAGTAAAGCTCTATAGGGTCTTCGCTTCCCCTTGGGGGTCTCCAGACTCCGCACTGGAACGTACAGTTCACCGGGCCCAACGTTGGGACAGTGACGCTCTCATTCATCCATTCATGCGAGCCGCTACTGAAGCGGCAAGGTACTACGCTACCTTAAGAGGGTCATAGTTACCCCCGCCGTTGACGGGTCCTTCGTCCCGTTGTACCGGGTGTTCAGATACCCGCACTGGGCAGGATTCAGTGACCGTACGAGTCCTTGCGGATTTGCGGTCACCTGTGTTGTTATTAGACAGTTGGAGCGTCCGAGTCGCTGCGACCTGCCTCATTCCGAGGCAGGCATCCCTTATTGCGAACGTACGGGACTAACTTGCCGAATTCCCTAACGTCGGTTGTCCCCGACAGGCCTTGGCTTTCGCCGCCACGGACACCTGTGTCGGATCTGGGTACGGACCGCGTGCGCCTTTTCACGGGCCCCAGGTTGGACCGAATTTCTCTATCTCACCGTTCGCCCGCTTCGTGCCGTTACGGCTTCCACGAGTTTTGGTGATTCGACCGGGCGAGTGCCCGGCTCGGTCGACCCCGAGGCGTCGGCATGATTGCACGCGGGCACTGGAATATTAACCAGTTTCCCGATTCGTCTTACTCGAACTGCGGTAAGACTGAGGACCGGCTAACCCTCGGTTGACGAACATTGCCGAGGAACCCTTGTCCGTGAGGCCGTCGGGATTCTAACCCGACTACCGCTGCTACTGTGGCCAGGATTATCGTCACCGTTCGGTCCATACGAACTCTCGCCCGTACTTCCACCCAAACGGAGCGCCGACCTACTGGATCGCACTATACAGTGCGCCGCTAGGTATCGGTGGTGGACTTGAGCCCCGATCATTTTCGGCGCTCCAAACCTCGGCCGGTAAGCTGTTACGCTTTTCTTAGCGGGTAGCTGCTTCTAAGCTCACCTCCCGGCTGTCTATGGCTCGGAACCACCTTCGATCGCACTTAGTCCACACTTGGGGACCTCAACCAAGCTCTGGGTTGTCTCCCTCATGGTGCACAGGCTTACCCCGCACACCGCTCTCCCCGCGTCGACGGCGTTCGTAGGTTCGGAGTTCGACAGGAGGGCCGACTCCTCTCGGAGTCGGTCCCTCCAATCGGTCGCTCTACCCCACGAACTACCTCGGCGGAGGTCATGCTTCGACATGTTTCGGTCGGAACCAGCTGTTGCCGGACTCGATGGGCCTTTCACCCCTACACACTGGTCACGGGAGGGTATTGTAGGACACCATCCCTAACAGGCCTCCACGCAGCTTTCGCCACGCTTCACCTTGCCATCGTGTAGATCGTCCGGATTCGGGTCGTGTCCGCTCGACTCCCCGCGCTTGAACACGGCGGCCCTGGTACGTAGAACGCACTGCGGCCATGTCGGTTTCCCTATGCCTTCCCCGATGCTCGGGTTAGACTCGTCAAGCAGACACACTCCCTGGCTCGTTTTTCAAAACGCACGACGGAACATCGGCTCGTCTCGGTTGCTACTGCGGGGTCGCCCCCGGGTCGTTCACTAAGACGCCTTTTATGCCCCGTCGCTCGATCGCCAACTGAGTTCAAGCCCTATTGCACCTCCCTTTGTGGGGTGCTTTTCAGCGTTCGCTCACGCTACTTGTTCACTATCGGTCTCGAGATGTGTTTAGTCTTGGCCGTCGATGCCGGCCATATTCACGAGGGATATCCAACCCCCGATACTCTGGAGCTGACGCACACCGTACTGGTCTGTGTTACGGGGTTTTCACCCTGTCTCACGCTCCGTTCCAGGAGACTTCACACAGACGATCCGGTGCTGAGAGTCAGTCCGAACACCACATTGCTCGTGGGGCAAAGCCCCGTAAGCTTCGGTTTGGACTGTGTCGCGTTCACTCGCCGTTAGTAACGACATCCCATTCGGTTTCTCTTCCTGCCGGTACTGAGATGTTTCAGTTCCCGGCGTTCCCCATTGCGCGAAGCAATTGCGGTGGGGATTCCCATTCGGAAATCTCAGGTTCTTCGCCTCCGTGCGGCTCCCCTGAGCTTATCGCAGCTTGGCACGTCCTTCATCGGCACTCGAGCCGAGCTATTCACCAGTTGGCATAGTAGCCACGGTCTTCTAATCAGAATCCATGAACCCGCTGAACGGGTCCAGTGGACGCCTGGATCGCACGTACACACAGTCTCATGGACGCGCCCGAGTGTCACGAGGCACGTCTCAACCCTTCCCACCCACGCTTGCACGGGGTGGTGCATCGGTTCGGTCGGACTCGAACATATCCCCGAGACCCACTTAAGGGACTCGGTTCGTCCGAGTCGACGGATGGACCCACTGGGATTCGAACCCAGGGCATCCTCCTTGCAAAGGAGGCACTCTCCCACTGAGCTATGGGCCCGCCTTCCGTTTTTCCGCAGGCCGACTGCCACGGAAGGCTCGTGTTTGCTGTCAGCCCTGATAGTTCGTAGGTGCCCGGTCGGCACCGCGAGTCACGAACGCGAACACAGTTGCAAATGGGTCGGGCCGTCGGCCCGATCCCGGTCTGTAGGAGGTGATCCAGCCGCAGATTCCCCTACGGCTACCTTGTTACGACTTAATCCCCCTTGCGAAGCCCAGATTCGACCGGCGTTGCGCCGGCCTCATCCGGACCTCACTCGGGTGATTTGACGGGCGGTGTGTGCAAGGAGCAGGGACGTATTCACCGCACTCTTCTGAAATGCGATTACTACCGAATCCAGCTTCATGCGGGTGGGTTTCAACCCGCAATCCGAACTACGACCGAGGTTAGGAGATTAGCGTCCCCTCTCGGGGTAGCGTCCCACTGTCTCGGCCATTGTAGCCCGCGTGTCGCCCGGCACATTCGGGGCATACTGACCTACCGTTGCCCGTTCCTTCCTCCGTCTTAGCGACGGCAGTCTCCCTAATGTACCCAGCCAGCACAAGGCTGCTGCTGGCAATTAGGGACGCGGGTCTCGCTCGTTGCCTGACTTAACAGGACGCCTCACGGTACGAGCTGACGGCGGCCATGCACCTCCTCTCAGTGGCTCAAGTAAGCCCATCAGACTGACTGTCACTGCACACTGTCGGTGCCGGTGAGATGTCCGGCGTTGAGTCCAATTAAACCGCAGGCTCCTCCGGTTGTAGTGCTCCCCCGCCAATTCCTTTAAGTTTCATCCTTGCGGACGTACTTCCCAGGCGGCTCGCTTCTCGGCTTCCCTACGGCACAGCGCTGGCTCGTAGCCAACGCCACACCTAGCGAGCATCGTTTACAGCTTGGACTACCCGGGTATCTAATCCGGTTCGAGACCCAAGCTTTCGTCCCTCACCGTCGGGTCCGTTCTCCAGAGACGCTTTCGCTACCGGTGGTCCGTCCAGGATTACAGGATTTCACTCCTACCCCGGACGTACCTCTCTGGTCTCCCGGCCCCAAGCCGACTGGTTTCCGCCGGACGTCCACCCGTTGAGCGGGTGGATTTCCCGACGGACCTGTTCGGCCGGCTACGGACGCTTTAGGCCCAATAATAGTGGCTATCACTCGAGCTGCCGGTATTACCGCGGCGGCTGGCACCGGTCTTGCCCAGCTCTTATTCTGAGACCTTCTTACGGTCACGAAAAGCGAGGACTGTATGCCCTCGCACTCGGGGTCCCCTTATCGCACTGGCGTGCAGTGTAAAGGTTTCGCGCCTGCTGCGCCCCGTAGGGCCCGGTATCTTGTCTCAGATACCGTCTCCGGGTTCTTGCTCTCACAACCCGTACCGATTATCGGCACGGTGGGCCGTTACCCCACCGTCTACCTAATCGGCCGCAGTCACGTCCTCCGGCGGCGGACCGTTTCCGACTTTCTGTATTCCAACATGAAAGCAGTATCTGGGATTGACCTCAGTTTCCCGAGGATATCCCGGTCCAGAGGGTAGTTTGACCACGTGTTACGGAGCTATTTGCTACGGGTCTAAACCCGTACAACTAGCATGGCTGAATCGGACCCCGATAGCAATAGCCTCCGGCAGGATCAACCGGAATGTCCCGAGCACGAAGGCTCGGGGGGTTAGGCGGGAACACAAGGTTGTGTTCACCTATCGGGTTCGCGTTCGTGACACCGCGGACCGAACCGGGTGTCACCGAACTATCAGGGCTAACGTCAGATCCCGTCTTGACGGCGGACCGCAGGGGCGGAATCCTCATCTCCTTCGGATCTCTTCGTACACCGTTCGAGGGTATAAACCCTTCGAAGCGGCGACCCGGTGAGCGAGCCGACCTCACCCACCGCGATCCGGCGAGAGCCGAGTTGAACGGCCCCCGAGTGTCGCTTTCTTTCTGCATTCCATCCGAGTGCCCTGTACCACTTAAGGGCGTCGGATCGTCGTTCGGTCGATCGATCGTTTCCAACCGACCTTCGCATTCCATTCGAATCCCGGGTAACGGATAAACCCGTCGGAAGAGACGCCGTGTGTCGCCCGTTCACGCCGAACTCGTGTGTTGCTATACCGGGCGGGGTTCGATGCCGGAGTTAGTAAATATTGCTGCTACCGAAAGGGGAGATTCCCGAAATAGTCGCGAAAAGCGGCGAACTATCATCATTGTGACTGTGTGGTCCTCGAAGAGCTGTTGCGCGGCTGGAGGTCGACCGTTCATCCCGCGCGTGTGCGTCGGGTCGGGTCGGATGTCTGGCCGCGCATGTGGGCGTCGGCGCGTCGAACAAAAAGTCGGCCCGGTTCGTCGCTCGTGGACTACAGCTCTTCGAGATGTTCGATGCCCTGTTTCGAGACGTTCGCCTCCGTGATCCGGTCGGGCATCCAGTTGGGTTTGTCGTCGGGTGCGTCCTCGCGCCACGCCCAGCCCTCGTAGATGTGGACCTTCTGCGTGCCCTTCTCGCGGAGCCGGAGATCCGCCCGACCGGCATCGTCCTCCGAATCAGCGGGTTCGAGCCGGCGAGCAGCCTTCAACGCCGCCTGCCGTGGCGTCCGTCCCGAGAAGACGCTCGTTTCCCCATCACTCTCGCGCAGTGCGAAGTTCCGCTTACCGTCCGTATCACGTGCCATGGTTTTGATCGCTCCATGCGAACCCAACGCAGGCCACATTATAAATATATCCCCCGCTACGGGGCGTCGACACGGATCGGAGCCGCCATCGAAACGCCGATCACCGACGGCGGGAGTGATCCGGTCGCCGCTCGGACCGTAACGTTAAGTGTATGCTACGTCGAACCCCGGTCAAGACTCCGCGATGGTACGGAAAAAGAAACTGAGTCCCAGCGGGGCAAAGGACGACGACGGCGAATACCACAACGTCCACGTCAACCTTCACGAGGACGAGCTGGCCGTCGCCGGGATGGCCATTGGCGACGAGGTGTTCGTCCGGGTGCGCGAGGACAAGATCATCATCCAGAAAGCCGACCAGGACGAGGTCGAGCACGACTTCTGAGTCGCCCAAACGACTCGATTTTCCAATGCGCGCGTACGATGCCCTGAAACCACTGTTGTTCCGCCTCCCGCCCGAAACCACCCACAGAGCGGCTCATGCACTCCTCGACGGCGTCCAGCACACGCCGCTCGAACGCGCTCTCGACGCCCGCTACACCGTCGACGATCCCCGACTGCGGACGGAGATGTTCGGTTGCGAGTTCCCGAACCCGATCGGCGTCGCCGCCGGCTTCGACAAGAACGCCGAAGTCCCGCGCGGGCTCTCGAAACTCGGCTTCGGCCATGTCGAAGTCGGTGGCGTCACCGCCGAGCCACAGGCGGGCAACCCGCAGCCGCGACTCTTTCGCCTCCCAGGGGACGAGGCACTGGTCAACCGGATGGGGTTCAACAACCACGGTGCCGACCGCATCGGCGACCGGCTCACGCGTGCGCGCGTTGGTGTCCCCGTCGGCGTCAACATCGGGAAGTCGAAGGCGACGCCGCTCGACGAGGCAGCCGCCGACTACCGCTACTCCTACGAACGCTGCGCGGCGGGCGACTACTTCGTCGTGAACGTCTCCAGCCCGAACACGCCCGGGCTGCGCGATCTCCAGAACCGCGAGCATCTGGAACGGATCCTCGGCACGCTCCAAGACGCCGGCGCGAACCCGCTGCTCGTGAAGCTCTCGCCGGATCTCACCGACGACGCGACCGCGGAAGCGATCGCGGTCGCCGAAGAACGCTCCCTCGACGGGATCATCGCCACGAACACGACCACCGAGCGGACGTCGTCACTCCGTGGTGAACACCGAACCGAGGAGGGCGGGCTTTCGGGAGCACCGCTCGAATCGCGCGCGACGAGAACCGTTCGGTTCGTGGCCGAGCGCACCGACATGCCAGTGATCGGTGTCGGCGGCGTCTCAAGCGCTATGGACGCTTACCGAAAGATCCGGGCCGGCGCATCCCTCGTCCAGCTCTACACCGGACTCATCTATCGGGGACCAGCCATCGCGCGCGAGATCAACCGTGGCCTGCTCGCACTCATAGAACGCGACGGGTTCGAATCGGTCGCCGACGCGGTCGGCGCGGATCGCTGATTATCGCAGCGCGTCGGCACGAAGCTCGAAACCGACGACGGGGACCTCCAGCCCGTGCTCGACGAGTGTCTCCGGATGGAGTTCGCCGACGACGCCCGCATGCTCGCCGTCGAGCACGACGCTCGCGACGCGACCCTCGATGAACGAGGGATGGTCGGTCGCAGGTGTTGCCAGTTCGACGTCGAACGCGCGCGCGAGCGACGCCAGCCGCCCTTTCACGTCCTCGTAGGAGGCATCGGTCCGCGCGAGCACGCCGGCGACGCGGCGCTCCTCGGCGACGTTCGTGTTCTCGTCGGAGTCGACGTGGGCGGCGAGACCGACCTCGGCGAGCTCCTGTGGGTAGCGCCGGTGAGTGTTGTTCTCCAGAACCATCAGCAGCGAGGGGAGCGCCCACGTGCGGACGGTCTCGTAGTCACGGCTGTACGGTTCGGCGATGGTCGCGGGCTCGGCGGCCCCGAGCGCGTCGTCGGCCGGTGAGAGCCCCATCCGGTCGAAGTTCACCGATTCGCCGATGAGATGGAAGTTCAGCAGATCCTCGAATCCCAGGCCGACAAGCGTCTCGCGGATCGCCCGCTCATGGCGCGAGCGTTCGTGGCGGCCACCGACGGTGCTGACGTCCGGGTACTCCGGCTCCAGACGGTTGAACCCGTACGCGCGCCCGATGTCGTCGATCACGTCGACGGGATGGAGCACGTCGGTCCGGTAGGGCGGAATCGAAACGCGATAGCTGAGTGCGTCAGCCTCGCCGTCGCTCTCGGCGTCGAGCCCCGCGCGTTCGAGCAGATCGATCACCTCCCGCTCGTCGACGTCGATGCCGAGCGCGCGCTCGATGCGCCGATGGGTGACGGTCTTTTCGTCAGTCTCGAAATCAGGGCGGTCGAGCGTGCGATCGGGATATTCGACGCTCACGCGCTCGATCGTCGCCCCACGCGCGTCGAGCGCGTAGCAGATGATGGTGCACATCCGGTCGATCGTCCACTGGTCGGTGCCCGTGAGTTCGACGAACAGCTCTCGACTACCCGTGTTGACCTCGGTGCGCCGGCCGTTGATCACCGGCGGGAACGAGAACAGCCCGAGATCGTCGTAGATGGCAGGGTAACGCTCGTAGCCATCGAGCAGGGGGGCGTACGTCTCGCCGATTGGATGATCGGTGAGCACTTCGGCGGGCGTGAGTTCGTCGTTGCTATCGAGCGGGACGAAACTCTCCCCGTCCGGATCGATGCCGCGATAGCTGATCGAGTTCTCGCCGCCCTCCACCCGTGATCGACCCTTCAGCATCGTCAGATCGTGAATGCCGATCGCGCCCTTCGCGCGCCCGCGACCCATCGTCGCGTGGAGCTTCTCCTGGAGCTGGATCAGCGAGTCGAGCCCCGCCGCGTCGAGATCGAGACCGCGGATCACGGCCCCGGTGACGTACGGGCGCTCGTCGGGCACGCTCTCGTCGACCTCAATCGTCCAGTCGGCGTCGTTGGTCGACGGGACGTAGACACCGCTGTCGTCGCCGTACTGATAGCGCAGCGAGCGCGCGACGCCCTCGACCGAGAGGCGATCCAGTCGATCGGCCTCGAACTCCAGTTGAAACAGTCCGTCCTCGGTCTCGCCCTCGAATTCGAGGCCGAGCTCGAAGAGATCGTCGAGCAGTTCGTCGTCGCCCTTCTCCCCGTGACCGGTGAACCGCCTGAGCTCGTCGGGATCGACGTCGACGACGGGCATCAGTAGACCACCTCCGCGTTCCGCAGGAAGTCGAGGTCGACGAGCGTCCCGTGGACGTCACGGATGTCCTCGAAGCCGTGTGTGAGCATCAGCAGCCGTTCGAGCGCGAGCCCCCAGGCCATCACGTCGCAGTCGACGCCAAGCGGGTCGAGCATCTCCGGGCGGAACAGTCCGGAGTTTCCGATCTCGACGAGCTCGCCTGTGGTGGGATGTTCGCCGAACAGCTCGAAGCTCGGCTCCGTGTAGGGGTTGTACGTCGGCTTGAACTCCAGATCGGTGATGCCGAACTGGGCGTAGAACTCGGTGAACGTGCCCATCAGGTCGCGTACTGAGAGATCCTCGGCCATCACCAGCCCTTCGATCTGGAAGAATTCGAGCAGGTGGGTCGCGTCGAGGGTGTCGTTCCGATACACCTTCTCGACGCTGAACAGCCGCTGTGGCGGTTCCAGCTCCCCAGTTGCGACGCCGGCGAGATGGCGCGCCGACAGCGAGGTCGTGTGCCCGCGCAGCGAGAGCCGTCGGGCAACGTCGGCCGACCACGGCGAGTGATAGCCGTCGCCGTCCGGGCCGACCCCCTCGCGGTGGGCGTGTTCGACACCCGCGACCAGTTCGTCGGGGAGGTCGTCGATCGCGTCGGGGTCGGCAAGCGTGAACTGGTCCCAGTGGGTTCTGGCAGGGTGATCCTGCGGCATGAACAGGCAGTCGTTGATCCAGAACTCGGCGTCGGCGTGGGGCCCGTCCATCTCCTCGAACCCCATCCCGACGAGCACGTCCGTCACGCGTTCTGCGGTCCGACGGAGCGGATGGAGACGACCGGCCTGCGCGCGCTCGGCGTCGGCTTCGACGTTGTACGCGGCGAAATCGGCGTCGCGCCACTCGCCGGTGGTGAGCATCTCGGGGGTGAGCGCCCCGACAGTGTCAGTGGTTTCGATCCCCTCCATCAGCGCGGTGACGCCGTCGTCGGTGAGCGTGACCTCGCGGACGGTGGTCTCCTCGCGCGCGACGAGGTTGCGACCGGCGAGTCCGTCGAGCACCGATTCGTCGTCGATGGGTTCGCCGTCGGCGAGCGCCGCGAGCGCCAGTCGTTCGGGGTCATCAGTCGGGTTCGCGTCCGGCGCGGCCGAGATCTGCCCGCTGTCGATCGTTCCATACCCTTTCCTGGAGAAATTCGAGAGCGCGATGTCGACCTGCGGGCCGTTGAGACCGGCCTCATCGATCGCGCTGCCGAGATCGGTCTCGCCGCCGGCCGCAACGACGGCCTCGTGAAGCGCCAGTTCGGGCAGTTCGGTGTCGGCGTACTCGCGACCCTCCTCGGTGAGCGTCGCGTCGGTCTCGACGCGCTCGGTGAGGGTGACGAGTCCCTCCTCTTCGAGAGTGAAGGTCGCGCCGACCACCGTCGGGTCCGGTAAGTCGGCCTCGGCAGTCAGTCGGTCGATCGACCGTGCCTCGTTCGCGCTCGCGGCTTCGAGCACGGCGCGTTGTGCGTCCGGGAGTTTCATGCAGGCGTCTACCGGGGTCGCTCAACTAACGGTTCCGACTCGGGCCGAGCCCGCCGAAGAGCTAACCGCGTCGAGCGAGAGGGTTCGAGAAAGATGTCGCCGAAACGCATCGCCGAGGCGGAGGCCGACGAGGCCGAGATCGAAAACCAGCGGGCCACCATCACCGAACGCGCGGCGATGGACCGCCAGCGTGGCGACGAGATCGAGAACGTGCTCGACGCCGACCGCGAGACACTTGTCGAACGTGCGGAAGTCGACGATCGGCCTGGCGACGTGGCCGACGATCGAGAGTCGTGGGACGAAGCCATCGAGCAACTCGCCGCGACAGGTGAGGAATCGATGGCCGACGCGATGGCGTCGAAGGTCGACACCCTCCGCGGGCGGGCCGAACGGGAGCATCCGTCGCTGTTGCGCCTGCGCTTTCGTCCCGAGGAACCCTTCGAGTTCGTGCCGGGCCAGTACGCGCGCATCAGCTACGAAGCGGAGGAGCCGCGCGTCTACTCGATCGCGAGTTCGCCCAACCGCGACGAACTCGAACTCTGCATCCGGCGCGTGCCCGACGGCGAGCTCACGCCCGACCTCTGCGACAGAACCGCCGAAGGCGACGAACTGTTCCTTCGCGGACCCTACGGCGACGAATTCATGCTCCAGGACCCCTCCGAACGCGATCTCGTCTTCATCGCCACCGGCACGGGCGCGGCCCCGTTCAAGAGCATGATCGAGTACACCTTCGAGGAAGACCGCGACGAGTTCGAGGGTCACGAACGCGACGTCTGGCTGTTCCTGGGGGCGTCCTGGAAGGACGATCTCCCCTATCGCGAGGAGTTCCTCACTCTCGCCGACGAGAACCCGAACTTCCATCCCGTTTTCACCTGCAGCCGCGAGGAGTATCTCGGCGACTGGGACGGCGAGACCGAATACGTCCAGCACAGCCTGCTCAAATATCTCGCTCCCGACCGCGTCGGTACCGACGACCTCCCGCCCGACGTCGCCGAGTTCGTCGGCAGCGAGACGAAAACCGACGTGGAGGCGCGAATCGACCCGAAAAACGCCGAGGTGTACGTCTGCGGTATCGGCGCGATGTGCGAGAGCGTCCGCGAGGTCGTCGAACCGCTCGGCGTGCCCGACCTCTACTACGAGGAGGAAAGCTACGGGTAAGCGGGCGGATCGGCCGAAGTAGGCAGTCAGTTCGCCGCTTCGGTTTCGGCACCGAAGCCGAGATCGATGTCGAGACCGTCCAGCACTTCCTTCGCTTCCTCGCGTTTTTCCTGATGGTCTTCGAGGAACTCGCGCATCAGCTCCGCAGCCTGCTCCTTACAGCCCCCACAGAGGCGCTCGCCGTTCGTGCACTCCTCGTAGACGCGGATCGCGAACTCGTCGTCGTCCGCCGCGAGCAGGTAGTTGTAGAGTTCGTAGACCGGACACTCGTCGGCTCGACCGCCGAGTTCGCGCTGTTTTTCGGCCGTCTCGCGCCCACCCGTGGTCGCTGATTTCACTTTCTCGTAGCCTTCCTCAGGGTCGTCGAGCAGGCTGATGTGGCTCGCCGGCACCGAGGAGCTCATCTTCCCACCAGTGAGGCCAGTCATGAACCGGTGATAGATCGAGGAGGGGGCGACGAACCCGTAGCCACCGTGATCGAGTTCGACCTCGCGCGCGAGCGATTCGGCGTCCTCCCGCGAGAGTTCGAAACTGTCGATGTGACCCTCGTAGACGCGCTTTTCACCCTCGATTGCCTCGATGAGTGCCTCGAAGGCGTCGTCGGTCGCGGTGCGATCGAGGAACCTGGTTCGCGGGCGGAGCGGTTCCTTGCCGGCGGCGCGGAGTTTCTCGACCGCGCTCTCGATGACCTCGTCCTCTGCCTGTTCAAGGATGTTTTCGCCAGTACTGGTACCGTAGTCCGAGAGGAGAGTCATATCCGGAGAAAGCCAATCAGCAGCCTCATCGCACCGAACCGGATCATCAGTACTCTCGGAGAGCGCGTCGTACGCCTCGCCGATGAGCGCGCGCTCCTCGCTGTCGGTCTCGAAGCTCGCGTACGCTTCGCTGACCTTGAAATAGCGCATGCTGGCCGCGAGGTCGCGTGAGAGCCTGACGTGGGGGTCCTGATCCGGCCCCACCGGGATCACCGTGGGTTTCGGTTCGTCGATCTGTGGGTAGAGGATGTCCGCCATCTGGGTGACGACGCTCTGCATGTGCGAGACGTTGGTCCCGCCGTCGAAGCCGTAGAGCGCCTGCATTTCAGAGAAGTTGACGTGCGCGCCGAGCTCGAAGGCGAGATCCTGGAGCGGGCGGTTGTCCGATTGGCGATAGATCTCGCCTTCCTCGGGATCGAACCCGAGCGCGATGAGACTCAGCAGGTACTCCCGGGAGTGGCGGGCGATCTCGTCCCAGGACAGCCCGCGGGCGCTGTGGGCCTCCATGTCGGCGATCAGCGCGTAGGCGTCGCCACCCTGCTGTTGATGCCAGACGATCTCGTCGATGACGAGCTTGTGGCCGATGTGTGGATCGCCGGTCGGCATCCAGCCCGAGAGCACGGCGAACTCCTCGTCGTTCGCCATCGCGCGCGCGACGCGATCGTACCCTCGATGGCCGAAGATGACGCCGCGGCGCATCAGGTAGTGGGGGCTCGGCACGTCGGGGAGCACGTCGTCGAACTCCTCGATGCCGAACTCCTCGAAGAGCTTGCGGTAGTCGGCAACAGTTGACGATCCCCACGGGTCGAGCGTCGTCTCGTCGGCTCCAGTCGCTGTGCCACCATCCGTTCGGGGTAGCTGGTCCGGCGCTCGTCGGTCGTCCGTGGGCTGTGGATCGGTCATGGTGTGATTCGCTCGACGGCGAGCCAGTCGATGTCACCGTTCGTGTCGGTCAGCGCAAAAGCCATTCGCTTGTGGACCCCGCCGGCGAGCCGCACGTCGAGTGAGAGCTCGCGTGGACCGAAGGCGTATTCGGCGGGAAGCACGCGCACCAGGAACTCCGAATGACCGAGGTTCTCGACCGACTCGACGTCCGCGTACGTCCGGAAGTCCGCGCCGAACTTGAACCCGGTTTTGGGGACGAGTCCCTCGGAGCGGAGCGTCGCGTAGACCGCCAGCCGACGGTCGAACCGCTCGCCCTCGACCGCTCGCCCGCGCTCGACGACCGTTTCGGCTCCACCGTCGAGGTCCAGCACTCCCTCTCGGGCGAGGAAGGCCGTCTCGACCAGCGAGAGCTGGAGCGGACCACCCTCGGCCCCACGCCCGGCGAGTCGCTGGCCGTAGAACGCCCGCTCGTAGAGATCCTTCGGAGGATTCCAGAGCACGGTTCGATCCTCCAGCAGGTCGGCGGCGATGCCGGTCGGGTGGTCGTAGTCGGTGTGTCCCACCATTTCGGGGCGTGAGGTATCGAGATAGGTGATCTCGCTCTCCTCGTCGACGACGGCGAGCACCACGCTCCCGAGATCGCTCGCCGACACTGCGGCGCGCTCGCCGACGACGCGCACGCGGTAGGCGATTTCGTCGTCCCACGGCCCGTTGCCCTGCGGGTAGACCACGAGGTCCGCACCCGCTCGTGTATCGTCGGCGTCCACCCAGCCCTCGCGCGCGGGCGAGAGGTAGAAGCCACGCTCGCGGAAGTCCTTGTAGACCAGAAAGCGGACCACGCAGTCGGTCGCGGCGAGAAATTTCCCGAGATCCATCCCGTCGACCGCGTCGAGATCGTCGCGAAAGAGCAGGTGGGCGGCCTCGACCGGCGCGAGCACGACGCCCGCCCCGTCGGGCCGACCGTAGCCACTGGAGTCGTAGAACCGCTGGCGCGCGTCGCCGCCGACCCGGACGACGCCGCCGTCGAGCGTGCCTTCCATAGCGACAGCGGGTCGCGCGACGACAAGTCGCCTGCGGTCGGCCGTGGTGCCTCCAGTGGAAATCGAAGCGGGTCAGCCAGCGCGCTCACAGGTCGCGTCGAGACAGCGTCGTCCACTACTCGTATCGAACGCCGGCAGCCCACACTCACAATCGCCGTCGACGGTTCCGGACGGGATCGAAAACGCGGTCTCACAGTCGGGATAGTTCTCGCAGCCGGCGAGGAGTTGACCGTTGCGGATGACGCGGAGATCGCCGTCGCAGTCCGGACAGCCCCACTCGTGATCGAACGCTTCGTTCACTCGGTCGTCGAGTGACTCGCACTCGCGGTCGATGCAGAGCGTGAACGCGCGCCCGCGCTCGGCGACCATCGTCGGCAGCCCGCAGTCGCGACAGGCCCGATCGAGCACGTCCGCGCCCGCCGGCAGCCCGTAGCGCACCTCACAGTCGAGACACGTCACCGCACCCTTCGTGCGGACGAGCGCGCCCTCGCAGTCGGGGCAGTCGCCCACGGGAGCGCCGGCGGCGGAGGCAGGATAGCGCGCGATTCCGTGCTCCTCGTTGGTGACGACGTGGAGAGATGACTCGCCATCGGTGGCGGTCAGCGAGAACGTCCCGCCGCTCGTCCCCTCGTAGCTGAGCGTCTCGGGACGGGTGAGCCACGCCGCTGGCTGGTAGCCGTCACGATCGTGGACCAGCACGGTGTCGTCGGGTTTGATCACCACAACGACGTCGCCGCGCTGTTCGCGCTCGTCGTCCTCGGTGATGGTGCAGTCGCCGGCGAAGACCCGGATGGCATCCATGGGGCGGCTGGCCGCGGCTTCGTAGTTGAACCTATGGCCCGCCGCTGAAAGAGGAGTCTCAGTCGACCCAGACGGTTCTCGTCTCGGTAATCGGTGCCAGCGGCAGATCCGGGAAGACGATTTCGACGGTAAACTTGAGCGTGTCCGGCTCACCGCCGAAGACCGGGGCCGGCACGGTCTCCGATCCCAAAAACGAACTCGTCGCCGTCATCTCGGTGTCGTTGACCGAGACGCGGATCCCGGCGCGCGCGCCGTCACCGTCGTTCTCGATCGTCACCTCGCACAGTTCGTTCTCGCCGCGCGCGATCCGTTCGGGGAACGAACCCCAATCGATCGATAGTACGGGAAGGTCGTGTGCACTCTCGACGACCCGCTCGGCGACGCCCTCCGTGAGACCGACGGCGACGAGCTCCTCGACACCCGATTCGACGACGGCGGCGGGCGTTTCGATCCCCTCGCCGGCGAGTTTGCTCGCTCTGCCCGGGCCGACGCCGTCGATGGCGGTGAGCGCGACCGACTCCTCGCCCACCCCGTTCTCGACACGCGCGGCCGCGCGACGCGCGCGATTGGCCTCCCACTCCGAGCCGAAGCGATCGAGGAAGGCCCGCAGCGCGGCGAGCAGGCGCACGGCGTTCTGGCGGATGACCCACGCGTCGCTCTGGAGCTCGCTCGGCGTCGCCGCGCGCGTGCTCGACGCGAGAATGGCCAGCACCTTTCGTCTGCCTGGATCGAGATCGCCGTGGCCATCGAGCACGCTCTCGATGGCGTCGCGCTCGGCGCGGCGGGCGTTCACGCTGTCGAACTCCGCGCTTCGAGCGACCGCATCGAGGAGGGCGCTCGTCGTCGGGTCGGTGCCGGCGAGGTCGTGAAAGCGGTGGGCGGTCGGCAGTCTGAGGTAGTACGCCGACGCGAGCGTGCCGAGCGGGGTGGCCGAGACGGTGTCGCCCTCGATGGCGACGAACCCCCGATCGTCGAGCGTCGAGAGCGCTTCACGGACGCGTTCCCTGAGCGCCGCGACCGCACCCTCGTCGGCACTGCGGGCACGGACGAACGCGAACGTCGTTTCGAGCCACTCCATCACGTCGGGCACGTCGTCGATGGTGCCCATCGCGATCTCGGCGTTGAGATGTGTGTCGAGATCGGCCGTGAGATGGGAGTTGATCTCCGTCCCGTCGCGGAGCAGTTTTCGGTATTTCTCGGCGTCGCTGCCGTCACAGACCACGTAGGCGTAACCCGCGTCGTCGTAGCCCGGCCGGCCCGCGCGCCCGAGCATCTGGAGCACGTCGAGCGGGCTCATGTCGACCTCGCCCTCCAGGGGGTCGTGGTATTTAGTGTCACGGATCACGACACACCGTGCGGGCAGGTTGACACCCCACGCGAGCGTCGAAGTCGAAAAGAGGAGCTGTATCTTCCCCTCACGGAACCACTGCTCGACGTGGTCCTTGTCGGATTTCGACAGTCCGGCGTGATGGAAGGCGACGCCGTCGAGCGCCGATTTCCGGAGCGTCTGGTTTTCGAGCACCTGCGTTTCGGTATGAAAATCGTAATCGCCGCGCGCACCCATCGGGACGTCCCGCGAGGCGAGTTCGTCGCGGGCCTTCTCGGCAGCCCGAACGGTGTCCTGCCGGGAGGCGACGAAGACCAACGCCTGGCCGTCCTCACGGATATGCTCCTCGGCCAGATCGAGCGCGCGATACAGTCGGCGGTATTTGTCGGCGAAGGCGTTCTCGCCGTGTGTGTAGGTCCGGACGCCGGATTCGAGATCGACGGGTCGATACTCCTGGCCGAAATCGAAGGTCGTTTCGGGAACGGCGTCGAGCCAGTCGGCGACTTCATTCACATTGGGCATCGTCGCCGAGAGTGCGACGACGCGCGGGGCCGCGAGCCGTCGGAGCCGGGAGATGGTGACTTCGAGCACGCTCCCCCGGTTTTCCGAATCGAGCAGGTGGACCTCGTCGATGACACAGCAGCCCACGTCGGTGATGAACTCGTACCGGGGCGAGTCGTGTTTTCGCGTGGCCGAGTCCACCTTCTCGGGCGTCATCACCAGAATGTCGGCGCGCTCGGCACGGCGTGGGTTCAGGTCACGCTCGCCAGTGACGACGTAGACCGAGTAGCCCAGATCCTCGAATCGCTCCCACTCGCTTTCCTTCTCGTTGGTGAGCGCGCGCAGCGGCGCGATGAACAGCGACGTGCCGTCCGCGGCGAGACACTTGCAGATGGCGAGTTCGGCGAGGGCGGTCTTCCCGCTCGCGGTGGGGGCGCTGGCGACGACGTTCTCGTCGCGATTCATAATCGCCGGCAGCGCCTCGCGCTGCATTCGGTTGAACTCCTCGAAGGCGAACGCGTCGGCGAACTCGGGGACCGCCTCGGCGACGTTCATGAGGGCTGGTCCCGGTAACGATCCCCACGAGCACGTCGCGAGCGGAGCGAGACGACGGCGTTCACGAGCGTCGCCCCCATCGGGTCGGACGGGAGCGTCGCGGGCGAAATGAGGCGACGGGAGTCACGTGCGTTGGTCTGTGGCTGGAGCGGCCAAAGGCGTTTCCTTACGCCCGCATGGCGCGCAGCGGCGGCTCGCTAGCCGTCTGAGTCCGAGTCGGTATCGACTCCGTCCGCATCGGCGTCAGCGTCGACCCCGTCCGCATCCATATCGCCGTCGTATCCGTCGGTATCGGTGTCGTGTCCATCCGAATCGCTGTCGGTGTCGATGCCGTCGGAATCGCTGTCCCTGTCGATACTGTCGGCATCGCTATCGATATCGCTGGTTCCGGTCGCGGCCGGTCGGCCCGAGCGATCGTCCGGGGACTGACCGTGCTCGGAGAGATCGTCACCGGTGAGATAGAGATAGATCGGCGGGAGGAGATAGGCGACGATGGCGACCGCGACGAACCACCGCTCGAAGTACGCGAGCAGCCCGAGTCCGGTGAGCGCCGCCGTCGCCGCCGCGTGGATCCCCGTCCGCTGCTGCGTGTACCGCCGGTAATACTCCCAACCCCGACGGAGTCGACCCGTACTCACCGTGCTCATGGGACCACTACCGTCGCTGGCGTAATCAGGATGTTCCCGGCATAGTGGGCGGCAACGCGCTCGCCGACAGGAGTGTGCTGCCAGTGATCTCGTGATGGGAGGATAGCCAAAAGAGCGCGGGAGTGCCGACGTGCAAGAACACGCCGGCTCCGGCGTCACGACGAAGTCTCACTCGTATTCGCCCTTGTCCACGTCGGGCTCGGGTTGGACGGACATGCCGACGCGCTGTTGGGGGAGGAAATGTGCGAGATCGGTGGTCGTGACGATGCCGACGGGTTCGCCGTCTTCGGTCACGGGCAGTTTCTTGACCGTGTTCTGCCCCATGCGCTCGCCCGCATCGCCCACGCTGTCGGTCGGACGGATGGTGACGACCGGATCGGACATCAGTTCGGCGACCGCCGTTGCGGTCGGGTCGAGCCCCTCGGCGACGCTGCCGACGACGTCCGTCTCGGTGACGATCCCTTCGATGCGTTCTTCGCCGACGATCAGCGAGCCGATCCCCTGGTCGGTGAGCGCGCGAGCAGCCACCGCGATCGTCGTCTCGCCGGTGACCGTCCGGACCGGCGTCGTCATGACGTCGTTCACGGGTGTGTCTTTCATTGTCGTGTGTAGCGGTATCGTTCCCACAACTTAATCGTACTGGTCGTGTCGACTCCGCACCCGACGAACCGCACGCTTTTGCCGGGCGACCCCCGACGGGCGGTATGAGTCGGGCGCGCAAACCGGCGTGGCTGAAGAGCCGCCCGCCGTCGGGCGAGCAGTTCACCGAGATCAAGGCGACACTCCGCGAGCGCGACCTCCACACCGTCTGCGAGGAGGCCAACTGCCCGAACATGGGCGAGTGCTGGTCCGGGCGGGACGGGCCGGGCACCGCGACGTTCATGCTGATGGGCGAGCGTTGCTCACGCGGCTGTAACTTCTGTGACGTCGAGACCGGCGGGATGAGCGCGCTCGATCCCGACGAACCCGCGAACGTCGCCGACGCGGTCGCCGAGATCGGTCTGGAGTACGTCGTCCTGACGAGCGTGGACCGCGACGATCTCGACGACTACGGGGCCGCCCACTTCGCCCGCACGATCAGGGCGATCAAGGAGCGCGACCCCTCGATCCTCGTCGAAGTGCTGATCCCCGACTTCCAGGGCGAACCCGAGCTCGTCCGGGAGATCATCGACGCCGGTCCCGACGTGATCGCTCACAACATCGAGACCGTCGAACGGCTCCAGTGGCCCATCCGCGATCGGCGGGCAAACTACGCACAGTCGCTCTCGGTGCTCGAACAGGTCGAACGCGAGTCCGAGATCCACACCAAGACCTCGATCATGCTCGGCGTCGGCGAGTACGACCACGAGGTCTATCGCACGCTCTCCGATCTCAGGGAGGCCGACGTCGACATCGTGACGCTCGGCCAGTATCTCCAGCCCTCGCGTTCGCATCTCGACGTCTCCTCCTACGTGCATCCCGACAAGTTCGAGACGTGGCGGACGGTCGCCGAGGAGGAGTTGGGCTTTCTCTACTGTGCCAGCGGGCCGATGGTCCGCTCGTCGTACAAGGCCGGCGAGCTGTTCGTCGAGGCCGTGTTGCGGGAGGGACAGTCGGTCGAGGGGGCGCGGCGGTCGGCGCGGGCGGCCTCGCAGTCGGTCTGATCGGGGTTCGAGCGAGCCCGAATCGTCGCTCAGACGCGTTCTTTCAGTTCGATCCGATAGCCGAACGGATCGACGACGTAGATCGACGGGGCCTCGCCGGTCGCCCCGCGCGGCGCGGCGAGTTCGTCGTCGATCTCGATGCCCTTCTCGTCGAGGCGCTCCCTGATCGTCTCGACCGATTCCTCGACGACGACGCAGAAATGGTTGAAGTTCGTCGCCGTCGGTGGCTCGAACTCGTCGGTCGGCCAGAGATGGACGACCGCGGTCGCCGACAGCCGTGCATCGAGAAAGGGTTTCTCGCCCGTCTCGTAGAGCGTGTCCTCGATACCGAAACCGAGTCGGTCGCCGTAGAACGTCCGTGCGGCGTCGGCCCCGTCGGCCGGAATGCGGAGGTTCACGTGATCGAGATGTCGTGCCTTCACACGTCGGCGTTCGCCGCCGAGTCGCAAAAACCGTCGGGCGGTCGGGTGGTCGTCGCCCGTCCTGCGACGGCTATTCGTGATTCAGATTTTCACGAACGAACCCCGATTATTGACAAAGTCGTCGTTTTTCGTGTGCGAACGGGACACACGAACGGTTTTTCAGGGATGGGGTGGCAAGAACAGCGGTCACAAAAACCCTTTTACAAAAAGGATATAACTGCGGCAATCAATGGTGCAGGTATGTCAGCGAGGTGGCTCCGCCCGTGAGCACGTTACAGTACGAGGTCGGCGAGCGCATCGAAGTTCTCGACAAGAACGGGGAGGTACGCGACGGCGCGACGGTGCCCGACATCGACGACGAGCTACTGGTCGCGATGTACCGCGAGATGCGACTGGTACGCCACTTCGACCAGCGCGCCGTCTCGCTCCAGCGCCAGGGGCGCATCGGCACCTATCCGCCGCTGTCGGGCCAAGAGGCAGCCCAGGTCGGCAGCGCCCACGCGCTGGCCGAGGAGGACTGGCTGTTCCCGAGCTACCGCGAGCACGGCGCGTCGCTCATCAAGGGGTTCTCGCTGGAGCGGACCCTGCTCTACTGGATGGGTCACGAGGTGGGCTACGAGGAAGAGGACGCCAACATCTTCACGCCCGCGGTGCCGATCGCCTCCCAGCTCCCCCACGCCGTCGGCGCGGCGTGGGCCTCGAAACTCCAGGACGAGACCAAGGCATTTCTCTGCTACTTCGGCGACGGCGCGACCAGCGAGGGCGATTTCCACGAGGCGATGAACTTCGCGGGCGTGTTCGACACGCCCACCGTCTTTTTCTGTAACAACAACCAGTGGGCGATCTCCGTACCCAGAGAGCGACAGACGGCGAGTGCGACGCTCGCCCAGAAGGCCAATGCCTACGGGTTCGAGGGTATACAGGTCGACGGGATGGATCCGCTCGCGGTCTATCAGGCCACCCAGCAGGCCGTCGAGAAGGCAAAGGATCCCGACGAGGACGAGCTTCGGCCGACGATGATCGAGGCCGTCCAGTATCGCTTCGGCGCGCACACGACCGCCGACGATCCCTCCGTCTATCGTGAAGACGACGAGGTCGAGGAGTGGAAACAGAAGGACCCGATCCCACGGCTGGAGGCGTTCCTGGAGGATCAGGGACTGCTCGACGACGAGCGTATCGACGCGATCGAGGAGGAGATCGAGGAAAGCGTCGCCGACGCCATCGAAGCGGCCGAGTCCCACGAGCGCCCGGAGCCCGAGGAGATGTTCGCGGACGTCTACGCCGAGATGCCGAAACGGCTCGACCAGCAGCTACAGTACCTGAAGCGACTGCGCGACGACCACGGCGACGAGGAGATCCTCGAATGAGCACGACAGAACAGCAGGAAACGGGCGAAACGCAGAGTTTGACGCTCGTCCAGGCGGTCAGGGATGGGCTCTACGGCGAGATGAGTCGGGACGACGACGTGCTCGTCATGGGCGAGGACGTCGGCGAGAACGGCGGCGTCTTCCGGGCGACGCAGGGCCTCCACGACGAGTTCGGTGATAACCGCGTCATCGACACGCCGCTGGCCGAGTCGGGCATCATCGGCACGGCGGTCGGGATGGCCGCCTACGGGATGAGGCCCGTCCCCGAGATCCAGTTCCAGGGGTTCATCTACCCGGGCTTCGACCAGATCGTCAGCCACGCGGCGCGGCTCAGAAACCGCTCGCGCGGCCGGTTCAACTGTCCGATGGTGATCCGCGCGCCCTACGGCGGCGGCATCCGCGCGCCGGAACACCACTCCGAGTCGAAGGAGGCGTTCTTCGTCCACGAGGCCGGTCTCAAGGTCGTGATCCCGAGCACGCCCCACGACACGAAGGGGCTGCTCGCCGCCTCGATCCGCGACCCCGACCCCGTCCTGTTCCTGGAGCCGAAACTCATCTACCGCGCCTTCAGGGAGGACGTGCCCGACGAGTCCTACACCGTGCCGCTCGGCGAGGCCGCCGTCCGCCGGGAAGGGAGCGACGTCTCGGTGTTCACCTGGGGCGCGATGACCCGCCCGACGATGGAGGCCGCCGAGTCGCTCGCCGAGGAGGGCATCGACTGCGAGGTCGTCGATCTCCGCACGCTCTCGCCGCTCGACGACGAGGCGATCGTCGAGTCGTTCAAGAAGACGGGGCGAGCGGCGGTCGTCCACGAGGCCCCCAAGACCGGCGGGCTGGCCGGCGAGATCACCGCGACGATCCAGGAGGAAGCGCTCGTGTATCAGGAGGCACCGATAACGCGCGTCACGGGCTTCGACACGCCGTTCCCGCTCTACGCGCTCGAAGACTACTATCTCCCCGAGGCCGCCCGCATCGAGGACGGGATCCGGGAGGCCGCGGAGTTCTGAATGGTCCGCGAGTTCGAGCTGCCCGACGTGGGCGAGGGCGTCGCCGAGGGCGAGATCGTCGATTGGCTGGTCGAGGAGGGCGACCCGGTCGAGGAAGACCAGCCCGTCGCCGAGGTCGAGACCGACAAGGCAGTCGTCGACGTTCCCTCGCCCGTCGACGGCAGCGTGCAGGAGATCCACGCCGCGGCGGGCGAGATGGTGCCCGTCGGTACCGTGATCATCACGTTCGCCGAGGAGGGCGACGCCGACAGCGGTGAGGCGACGACCACCGAGGAATCGAAGGAAACGGACGCCGCCACGGAGGCGAGCGCAGCGACGGGCGACGTGGAGACGACGGCCGAAGAGACGGCGGACGAGGAGACCCCGACCGCGAGCGGGCGCGTCTTCGCCGCCCCGAGCGCGCGGCGGCTGGCGCGCGAGCTTGGCGTCGATATCGGAAGCATCGACGGCTCCGGTCCCGGTGGCCGGGTGAGCGAGCACGACGTGCGCGCGGCCGCGGAGGACGCGAAAGAAGTGGATGAGGAGGGAAGCGATTCGCCCGAACCGGCCACCACGCGCGTCGAGGGCTCCAGCGGGACGGATGCTGGAGAGGGGGACACCACCGGAGGCGGCGCGGCGCAGGCATCCTCGACGGGACAGCCGTCGGCGAGCGGGTCCGCGGCGGGCGGAGCGACGGCGGGCGAGTCGGCCGACCGCGAGCGCACGCTCGCCGCGCCCGCGACACGGAAACTCGCCGCGGATTCGGGAGTCGATATCGACGCCGTACCCACCGACGAGGAGCGCGACGGCGAGGCGTTCGTCACGCCGGCGGCCGTCGAATCCTACGCCGAGGCCCAGCAGGCCGCACAGGACGCCGACAGGGCGGCGGTCGCCGAGTCGAGAGGCGAAGAGCGGATCCCCTATCGTGGGGTTCGGCGGACGATCGGCCAGCAGATGGCGGAGTCGAAATACACCGCGCCCCACGTCACCCACCACGACGAGGTCGACGTCACCGCGCTGGTCGAAGCCCGGACCGATCTCAAGGAGCTCGCCGACGAACAGGGGATCAGCCTCTCGTACATGCCGTTCGTCATGAAGGCCTGCGTGGCCGCGCTGCGCGAGTTCCCGATGGTCAACTCCATGCTCGACGAGGAGGCCGAGGAGATCGTCCAGAAGAAATACTACAACATCGGCGTGGCGACCGCGACCGATGCCGGGCTGATGGTGCCCGTCGTCGAGGACGCCGACCGGAAGAACATGCTCCAGCTGGCCTCGGAGATGAACGAACTCGTCGAGAAGGCTCGCGAGCGCACGATCAGCCGCGAGGAGATGCAGGGCGGCACCTTCACGATCACCAACGTCGGGGCCATCGGCGGCGAGTACGCGACGCCGATCATCAACCACCCCGAGGTGGCGATCCTCGCGCTCGGCGCGATCAAGGAGAAACCCCGAGTCGTGGACGGCGAGATCGTCCCCCGCAAGGTGATGACGCTCTCGCTGTCGATCGACCATCGCGTCGTCGACGGCGCGATCGCGGCGCAGTTCACCAACCGCGTCGAGGAGTTCCTGGAGAACCCCCAGCGGTTGCTGCTCGAAGCGTAGTCAGCCCGGACCCTACTGATTTTTCACGTCCGCGCGCCTCCGGTCGGTATGGTCGTCGGAGACGTCACGACGGGGACGGACGTACTGATTATCGGCGCGGGCCCCGGTGGCTACGTCGCCGCCATTCGCGCGGGACAGCTCGATCTGGACGTGACGCTCGTCGAGAAGGATGCGTATGGGGGAACCTGTCTGAACCACGGCTGTATCCCCTCGAAGGCGCTCATCTCGGCGACCGACGTCGCACACGACGCGAGCACGGCCGAGGAGATGGGCATTCACGCCGATCCCGCGGTCGATCTCGCGGGGATGGTGGGTTGGAAGGACGATATCGTCGATCAGCTCACCGGCGGCGTCGAGAAGCTCTGCAAGGCAAACGGCGTGAACCTCGTCGAGGGGCGCGCGGAGTTCGCCGGCGACAACACCGTCAGGGTCGCCCACGCGGGCGAGGGCCAGGGCTCCGAGACCATCCAATTCGAGCACGCGATCGTCGCCACCGGCTCGCGCCCGATGGCGATCCCGAACTTCGCGTTCGACGGCGAGCGGATCATCTCCTCGCGCGAGGCGCTCGCGCTCGATGCGGTGCCCGAGAGCCTCGTCGTCGTCGGCGCAGGCTACATCGGGATGGAGCTCTCGACCGTGTTCGCCAAGCTCGGAACGGACGTCACGGTTGTGGAGATGCTCGATTCGGCGCTGCCGGCCTACGAAGACGACGTCGCACGCGTCGTCAAGAGCCGTGCCGAGGAGCTCGGCATCGACTTCCACTTCGGCGAGGGCGCGAGCGAGTGGGTGGAGTCGGGCGACGGAATCACTGTCAAGACCGAAGACGAGGACGGCGAGATCTCGGAATTTGGGGCCGAAAAGGCACTCGTCGCGGTCGGGCGGGAACCCGTCACGGACGCGCTGAACCTCGACGCGATCGGGCTCGCGACCGACGAGGGCGGATTCTTGGAGACGGACGATCGCGCACGGACCGACGTCGAGACCGTCTTCGCCGTCGGCGACGTCGCCGGCGAACCGATGCTCGCACACAAGGGGATGAAGGAGGGCGAGGTCGCCGTCGAGGTCATCGCGGGCGAGCCGTCGGCGCTCGACTATCAGAGCGTGCCGGCCGCGGTGTTCACCGACCCCGAGATCGGCACGGTCGGGATGACCGAGAAAGAGGCCAAGGAAGCCGGCTTCTCGACGGTGGTGGGCGAGATGCCGATGCGCGCGAGCGGGCGCGCGCTCACGCTCGGCGAGAGTGACGGGTTCGTCCGCGTCGTCGCCGACGACGATGCCGGATTCGTCCTCGGCGCACAGATCGTCGCGCCGGAGGCCTCGGAGCTGATCGCCGAGCTCGGGCTGGCCGTCGAGATGGGCGCGACCCTGGAGGACGTCGCCGCAACGATCCACACCCATCCCACGCTCGGCGAGGCCGTGATGGAGGCCGTCGAGAACGCGCGCGATAGGGCGATCCACACGCTCAACCGCTGAGGAAAGTCGCGAATTCACGTGAATTCGTGAATCTTTGAGAGCGCCGACGAGCACCGCAGCGTCCGCCGGGCTTTTGTTCGACTAGTCGTAACGTGGCAGTATGAGCGGCTCCGAGGAAGACATCGAAGAACTTCGCAAGCAGAAACTCGAACAACTCAAAGAACAGCAGCAGGGCGGCGGGCAGAACGAGGAGGCCAGACAGGCCCAACAGGAACAGGCCGAAGCACAGAAATCGGCCGTACTCCGCCAGAACCTCACCGATGGCGCGCGACAGCGGCTCAACTCGGTGAAGATGAGCAAGCCCGAGTTCGGCGAACAGGTCGAACAGCAGGTGTTCGCGCTCGCGCGCAGCGGCCGACTCGGCGACAAGATCGACGAGGACCAGATGAGGGAGTTGCTCCAGGAGCTCAAGCCCGACGAGAAGAGCTTCGACATCAAACGACGATAGCGCCGGTCGGCCGACGACCGCACGTCCCGCCCCGTTCCGTTTCGTGGTACATTCCGTAAGGGTGAACACGCCGATACCGCCAACGGACAGTATGTACGACCGCATCAAGGGTTTTCGTGACTTCTACCCCGGCGAGATGAGCGCGCGCCGGGAGGTCATCGACGACGTCGAGGAAGTCGCCCAGCGCTACGGCTTCCGTGAGATCGGCACGCCGGCGCTCGAACGCACGCAGATGTACGCCGACAAGAGCGGCGAGGAGATCGTCGAGGAGCTCTACAACTTCACCGACCACGGCGGGCGCGAGGTGGCGATGACGCCCGAGCTCACGCCGACGGTCGCGCGGATGGTCGTCGAGAAACAGCAGGCGCTCTCGAAGCCGATCAAGTGGGTCTCGTCGCGACCGTTCTGGCGCTACGAGGCGGTCCAGCAGGGCCGTTTTCGCGAATTCTACCAGACCAACGTCGATATCTTCGGCTCGGCGGAGCCGATCGCCGACGCCGAGATCCTCGCGTACGCCGCCGACGCGCTCACCGAACTCGGACTCACGAGCGACGACTTCGAGTTCCGGGTGAGCCACCGCGACATCCTGGGTGGGTTGTTGGAGTCGTTCGACGCCGACGTCGACACCGAGGCGGCGATCCGCGCGGTCGACAAACGCGACAAGCTCGCCGTCGGCGAGTATCGCGCGCTACTCGGCGACGCGGGCCTCTCGGAAGCCGACGCCGAGGCGTTCGACGAACTGCTCGAAACGGAGGAAGAGAATTTGGACGAGCTCGTGGCCGCCACCGAGACCGAGCGCGTCGAGAACGCGGTCGAGAACCTCCAGAACGTGCTCGACGCGACCGCCGATCTCGGCGCGCGCGACTACTGCACGCTCTCGCTCGACACCGCACGGGGTCTCGACTACTACACCGGCGTCGTCTTCGAGTGTTTCGACACCACCGGCACGGTGGGCCGGGCGGTGTTCGGCGGCGGGCGCTACGACGACCTCATCGAGGGGTTCGGCGGCCAGCCGACGCCCGCAGTCGGCGTCGCACTCGGGATGGCGACTCTCTCCCTGCTCTGTGAACGCGCCGGCGTCTGGCCCGCGGAGACCACGACGACCGACTACTACGTGCTCCAAGTGGGTGACACGCGCGAGACCGCCGCCGGAATCACGCGCGACCTACGCGAGCGTGGCCACGTCGTCGAGACCGATATCGCCGGCCGGAGCTTCGGCGCACAGCTGGAGTACGCCGACTCGATCGGTGCCGAGACGACCGTCATCGTCGGCGAACAGGACCTCGCCGACGGGAACGTGACCGTCAAGGAGATGGCATCGGGCGATCAGCGCCAGGTGCCTGTCGACGAGTTCCCCGAATCCGGCGAAAGAAAGTAGGAGACGGGGTCGTTCGATCGGGCAACGATGACGGACGATCTGCCGACACCGGGTGAAATCATCACCATACACGAACGGATCGATCAGCGATACGGTCTGAAATACGAAGGTATCCGTATCGCAGCACCCAGAGGGATGCTCAGACGCGAGGTCATCGAACCGGCTGCCGAGTACGACGATCCGTACCACCGGGCGGCGACATTGTTGTTCGGTATACAGAGCGCCCACGTCTTCGAGGACGCCAACAAACGGACGGCGTGGACCGCGACGATGGAATATCTGGAACGAACGGAGATCAGACCTGACTTTCAGCAGGACAAGGAGACGATCGAGCGCATCATTCGCCGTGCCGGTCTGTTCGAGATGGACGAACTCGCCGCGTGGTTCGAAACGGGCGAAATCGACGAATCACGCCTGCCGGAACACTAATCATGAAACGAAACGATACCACCGGCATGGCCGAATCGGAACACGAATCCGACGAGGACGGGTTTCGCGAGCGAGTCGATCGAATCATCGAACGCGAGCGGCCGATTCTCGATCGACTCGCGGACGAACAGACCGACACCACATAGCGTCACACCCGTTCGACGGTATTTCGCTACGTTGGGGGAGGAGCATCCGATCGTCGAATGTACCATCTGTTTGCGTTTTTCGACGAGGATTTCGAGAACAGCTGCCTGAGAAAACGGCGTTAGTCTTGGGCCGTCGGTGCGGAGCCGACGGCATCGGGGTCAACGGCGACGGTCTCCTGAACCTGCGTGTAGACGAGCACGAGGCCGAGGGCGGCGAGCACTGCGCCGAAGACGAACGGGGCGGCGTAGCCAAAGCGCACCAGAAAGCCCGACGCGAGCGGTCCGATCGCGGTGCCGAGGCCGAACGACATCGTCAGCACCGACAGCTGCGTGCCGGACGAGCCCTTGCTCGCGAGATCGCCCGCGAGCGCGAGCGCCGGCGCGAACACGAGCGCGCCCGCGATCCCCTGTACGGCGCGGGCGACGATCATCTGCCACGGCGCGACGACGAACCCCTGCGCGAGTGTCGCGGGCACGAGCAGGACGAGCCCGATGAGGATGAACGGTTTGCGGCCGTAGCGGTCGCTCGCGCTACCGATCGGTGCCTGGAAGAGCACCTGCATCAGGACGAACGCCGAGAACTCGATGCCGAACAGCTGTGCGCCCTGTCCGAGGCGGGCGTTGACCTGCGGTTCGATCGCCGAGAGCAGGGCGATGCCGACGGCCATGAACAGCGAGGCGACCCCGAGGGCGAACACCGGGTCGATCAGCCCGTCGGCGTCGTGGTCGAACACCGCGATCGAGGTGTCCTCGTCGTCGGTCGAGCGCTCGATGTCGGGATCGTCGACGAGCAGCGTGACGAGCACGAAGCTCACCACCGCCGAGACGGTCGCGATGTAGAAGGCCGCCTCGAAGCCCGTTATCGAGAGTCCGAGAAGGGAGTACGGGCCGCCGTTGATGACCGAGCCAGCGACGACGGGACCGGCCCCGAAGCCGAGCAGCCGGAAGGTGTTGAACGTGCCCATGTTCCCGCCACGGGTGTCGTCGTCGGCGAGTTCGTTGACCAGCGCGATCGTCGCGACGATCGTCAGCGACGCGCCGAGCCCCTGTGCCATCCGGATGACGAACAGCATCCAGTAGCTCGACGCCAGCGAGTAGGTGAAGTTCGCGACCGCGAGCAGTCCCAGCCCGGCGAGGACGAACACCTTTCGCTTGCCGAGTTTGTCCGACAGACGCCCAGCGAACGGCTGGAGCGCGCTGTTGAAGAAGCCAAACGCCGAGAGGATCAGCCCTGTGAGCAGCGAGACGCCGAGCCCGCCCGTCCCGCCCTCGATCGTGCCGCTGGCGATGTAGATCGGGAGGACGACGATGAGAAAGGAGTTGCCCACCGAGTCGGCCATCCGGGCGATCGCCAGCGCGAGCACCTCACGGTTGATACCGAGATACTTGTTGATCGTGCTCACAGTCGACCCGCGCGTTCGGACTGTGCCGCTCCGACGGACGACCGTCTCCGTTCGATGTGATGGATCGATTCGAAAACCATTCTCTGACTGCTTGGTTAGTCTCGCGCGCGTATGAATCCTTTGGCCAGCGATGGGTCGACGCGACGGCATCCGACCGTCGATCCATCGATCAGCCGGGTTCCGACGGAGCGAAGGATCAGTGGGACGAAAGAGGGCGTGATGCGTGCGTTCCGGCTCGCCTACGACGGCCGCCCGTTCTACGGCTTCCAGCGCCAGCCCACGGTGCCGACCGTCGAGGGGACGCTGTTCGATGCCCTCCGCGAGCTCGGCGTCCTCGACCCGGATGAACGAAAGCCGTCGGGCTACGCCGCCGCGGGACGGACCGACAGGGGCGTCTCGGCGGTCGCCCAGACGATTGGCCTCGCGGCACCGGAGTGGCTCACGCCGCGGGCGCTCAACGGCGTGCTTCCAGGGTCGATCCGCGCGTGGGCACACGCCGATACGGGGTCGTTTCACGCGACCCACGATGCCGTCGCGCGCGAATACACCTACCAGCTCCACGCGCCGGCGGCCGACGACGAGCGGGCGCGCACAGTTATGAGACGACTCGCGGGCGAACACGATTTCCACAATCTCACGCCCGACGATCACAACACCGTCCGCACGCTTGCCGGCGAAATCGAGCGCGATAGCGAGTTCCTGATCGTGACGCTCCGTGCGGGCGGTTTCTCGCGCCAGCTCGTTCGTCGTATCGTCACGCTCGTTCGGAACGTCGCGACCGGCGACGCGTCGCTCTCAATGGTCGATCGCGCGCTCTCTGACGAAGAACTCTCGGGACCGGGCGGGATCGCGGCCGCGCCGGCCGCGCCGCTCGTTCTCACCGGCGTCGACTATCCAGAACTTGATTTTCGAGTAGACAACGAGGCCGCCGCGAGCGCGCGAGAACTGTTCGAGAACGTCCGTACTGAGGCAGCGACGCGAGCACGCGTCGCCGGCGAGATCGAGCAACGGATCGAGTGAGAGGAGCTACTGGACGTCGTGGCGTGCGGGTTCGGCGGCTTCCGCCTCATCGAGGGTCGTCCCGCACCACTGGCAGAAGTCGAGATCGTCCTCGACGGGCCGGCCGCAGTCGGGACAGGCCGCCATCTCCGTGCCGGTGCTCCGGACGCGGAGGAGGTAGTTGTTGACGACCGCGAGCCGGTAGGCGTCGAGCACGCTGAGCAGCGAGACGGCGAGCAGCGGCGCGGCGTCGAGCCACGCGAACGACTGGCCGGAGACGAGTGCATCGAGCGTCGCGTCGGGGACGAATACGCTCGAAAGCATCGTCACTCCGAGCCAGCCGAGCGCCCGGAGCCACCGCCGGAGATAGAGGTGGCCGAACGCGGGCGCGATGGCCGAGAGCAACGCCGCGAGCCACGGCCGTTTCCGCGAACGGGTTTCTCCCATATGTTGACTGAACAGTTATTCATTCTTGAGTCTTTCGTTCGTGGCGTCGCCGTCGCCGGTTCGGGAAGGTTTACCCCGCTCGGCCGCCGTGTTCTCGGCATGAGTTCGGTTCCCGAACGCAACGAGATCGACACCGAATACACCTGGGATCTGTCGAACCTCTACGCCACCGACGAGGACTGGGAGGCCGCCTACGAGGACGTCGAGGAGGGGATTTCGGCGCTCGAAGCCTACGAGGGGCGGGCGACCGAGGACGGCGAAACCCTGCTGGCGACGCTCGAAACGCGCGAGGAACTGTTCAGGAACCTCTCGAACGTCGTCTCCTACGCACGGATGCGCCGCGACGAGGACACCACCGACCAGCAGTACCAGGCGCTCACCGCGCGGGCACAATCGCTGGCGAGCGACGCGTCGAGCGCGGCGAGTTTCATCAACCCCGCGCTCCAGGACTGCACGCGCGAGGAGCTGGACGCGATGATCGAGGAGGAGCCGGGGCTCGAAACGTACGATCACTACTTCGACGACGTGTTGCGGATGAAGCCGCACACCCGCTCGGCGGAGATCGAGGCGCTGCTCGCGGATCTCGGCGAGGTGACGGGCGCGGCCAACGAGGTCTACGAGATGCTCACGAACGCCGACATGGAGTTCCCGACAGTCGAGGATCCCGATGGGGAAGCCGTCGAGATCTCGCTGAGCAACTTCACGAAGCTCCAGAAACGGCCCGACCGCGCCTTCCGGCAGGACGTCTACGAGCAGTTCTACGATGAGTGGGACAACGTCAGAAACGCAGTCGGAGCCGCCCACCGCAACAGCGTCAAGGCCGACGTGAAGCTCGCCGACGCCAGGGACTACGACAGCGCGCGCAAGGCCGGCCTCGACGGCGCGAACATCCCGGTGGAAGTCTACGACACGCTCGTCGACACCGTGCGGGACAATCTCGACGTGCTCAACCGCCACGCCGACCTCAAGCGCGAGCGACTCGACGTCGACGAACTGCGGATGTGGGACCTCTACATGCCGATGGTCGACTCCGAGAGCCCCGAGGTGCCCTACGAGGACGCCAAAGAGCACGTCACGGCCGCGGTCGCGCCGCTCGGCGAGGAATATCAGGAGCAGCTCGCGGCAGGCCTCGACTCCCGCTGGGTCGACGTCTACGAAAATCAGGGCAAGCAGTCGGGGGCGTACTCCGGCGGGACCTACGACTCGCAGCCCTACATCCTGATGAACTACCAGGACGACATCGCCTCGATGTACACGCTCGCCCACGAGCTCGGCCACTCGCTGCACTCCGAGCTGGCGAGCGAGGCCCAGCCCTACATCTACGGGGACTACGAGATCTTCGTCGCCGAGATCGCCTCGACGGTGAACGAGGCGCTGCTGACCCACCACCTGCTCGACACCGTGGAAGACGAGTCCTTCCGCCGGCACGTGCTCAACGAATATCTCGAACGGTTCCGCGCGACGCTCGTCCGGCAGACGATGTTCGCCGAGTTCGAACAGCAGACCCACGAGCTCACCGCGGCGGGCGAGGCGCTCACGCCCGACCGCCTCGACGACATCTACGGCACGCTCAAGGGTGATTATTACCAGAACGCGGCGATCGACGACCGCATCACCCGCGAGTGGATGCGGATCCCACACTTCTACCGACCGTTCTACGTCTACCAGTACGCGACGGGCATCTCGGCGGCGGTCGCACTCGCCGAGCGCATCCACGAGGGCGACGGGGACGCGGCAGCATCGTACCGAGAGTTCCTCTCATCGGGCTCACACGGCTATCCGATCGAGCTGCTCCGCGAGGCGGGTGTCGACATGACCGACGCGGACCCGATCGAGGCGGCGTTTACGGCCTACGACGACGCGCTTTCGGAGTTCGAAGAGCTGGCATAAACACCCCGAACCCAAAACCACTTTTAACGAAGAGCCCCTATCGTGGGGTAAGAATGTCCCACAGTCCCTCCCTCCCGGACCGACCGCGCCTCGACATTGATCCGGAGTTGAGCGATGCCGAACGGCTCGACGCACTCGCCAAACACTTCGAGAGCGTCTCAAGCGTCCACGACGAGCTCGCCGACCGCCTCGACGAGGCTGAGGCCGAGCGCGAGGAGCTCTCCGAGGAAACCGAACAGCTCCAGCGCGAGAACGAGGCGCTCAAGACCTCCTCGCTGTACGTCGCCACCGTCGAGGAGTTCACCGACGAGGGAGCGATCGTCAGACAGCACGGCAACAACCAGGAGGTGCTGACGGAGGTCGCGCCCGGGATCGCCGACGATATCGAGAACGGCGATCGCGTCGCCGTCGACGACTCCTTCAGCATCCAGCGCCCGCTCGACAGCGAGACCGACGTGCGCGCGCAGGCGATGCAGATCGAGAACCGCCCGGCGGTCGGCTACGCCGATATCGGCGGCATCGACGATCAGATCCGAGAGGTCAGGGAAGCCGTCGAGATGCCGCTGGTCGATCCCGAGCGGTTCGACACCGTGGGCATCGAACCGCCGACCGGCGTCCTCCTCCACGGTCCGCCCGGCACGGGCAAGACGATGCTCGCCAAGGCCGTCGCCAACGAGACCGACGCGACGTTCATCAAGATGGCCGGCTCCGAGCTGGTTCGCAAGTTCATCGGCGAGGGCGCACGGCTCGTCCGCGATCTCTTCGAGCTGGCGAGCGAGCACGAACCAGCCGTCATCTTCATCGACGAGATCGACGCCGTCGCCTCCAAACGGACGGACTCGAAGACCTCCGGCGACGCCGAGGTCCAGCGGACGATGATGCAGCTCCTCTCGGAGATGGACGGTTTCGAGGAGCGCGGCGACATCTCGATCATCGCCGCCACGAACCGCTTCGACATGCTCGACCGGGCCATCCTCCGTCCTGGACGGTTCGACCGGCTCATCGAGGTGCCGAAACCCGGGCCCGACGGGCGCGAGAAGATCTTCGCCATCCACACGCGCGGGATGAACCTCGACGACGACGTGGCGTTCGACGAACTCGCCGAAATGGCCGACGAGTTCAGCGGTGCGGAGATCGAGAGCCTCACGACCGAGGCCGGCATGTTCGCCGTCCGCGACGACCGCAGCGAGGTGCGGATGAGCGACTTCGAGGACGCCCTGGCGAAGATCACCGAGGACGACACCGCCGCCGATCCGGTCGCCTTCCTCTGAGCGACGCGGATCGCAACGCTCACCGTTCGGTCGCTCCATCCTCCTGTATGCAGATCAGAATCGTCACCGGGACCGGCACCGGGCCGACGCCGATCGCGGCCTACGACGCCGCACTCGCCGCCGCCGGCGTCCACAACTACAACATCACCACCGTCTCGTCGGTGATCCCCGACGGCAGCACGCTCGAAATCGTCGACAGCGCCCCGGATCTCGGACCGGTCGGCGAGCGCCTCACCGTCGTCGAGGCGCGTGCCACGAGCGGGGTGGGCGAGAGCGGTGCGGCGGCCGGCCTCGGCTGGACGACGACCGAGAGCGATCGGGGACTGTTCTACGAGGCGACCGGCACCGACCCGGAGCGCGTCCGCGAGGGCGTGGCCGCGGGGCTCGACTCCGGGCGCGCGCTCCGCGAGTGGACGTTCACCGACGAGCGCATCGTGACCGAACACGTCGAGGGGAACGACGGATCGTTCGCGACGGCGCTCGTGCTCGGGATCTACGGCGACAGCGAGCCGATATAGGTCGGCCATTCGGCGGTGTGGCAGCGGGTGTCGCGAACGGGAGTCTTTTCAGTACGTCGGCCCAACCGTCGCCGTCCTTCTCATGAACGATCGCACACCAATGGGACCGAACGTCAACACCGCGGACGTTGAGCTCTCGGTCGAGCAACGCCGGGCGCTCCAGGCCGGTCTCGACACCGTGGCCGCCCGCACCCGCGAGTATCTCCCCGACGAGTACGTCGTCGGCGCGCAGATCATCGCCGGGACGGACGGCCCGCAGGGGACGATCGCGGTCCAGCCGCCGGTCGGCGCAGCCGTCAGCGCCGGCTTCACGCCCGATTTCGAGGAACTGAGCGACGGCATCGCCGAAGAGGACAGAACCGAAGTCGCGAGACAGCTCGCTGCCAGCGCCGCCCTCCAGGTGAAACAGGCGGTATCGGACGGCATCACACCGGTCGGTCGCTAACTTAGACGCAGCCGTTCGGCGGATCGTAAAACAGCGCGTAGCCGAGCATCCCGATCGCCGGCAGCGTGCCGATTGCGAGCGCGACGGGTAGCGACAGCGCCGAGACCACGCCGGTCGCCCAGCCAGCGAGCAGGAGCGCCGGCAGCGCGATGAGCAGGAGATCGGCCGGCGCAACCGTCGGCCGGCGCTCGCGAACGGTTTCGACGACCGAATCCTCCGAATCGGACTGGCCTGAGCGGTTCATCGTACGCCGGCCAACGACCGCCGGGTAATTAAATATTATTACCGGGCGCGACGAGCGGTCACTTCCCCCAGAAGGGGTCGCGCTGGCGCTGTTTGTCGAGATAGATGTGCAGCGCTTCGAGCTCGTCGGCCGGGATGTCGTCGGTGAGTTCCTGTTCGAGCACCTTGGCGTGCTTTTCGGGGATCTCCGACCAGAGTTCGTCGCCCTCCTCGATCTGGCGGCCGACCGTTGGCCCGTCGATCGCGACGCTGACGCGCTCGCCCGCGCGGGCCTGCTCGACGTCCTCGCCCTGTTCCTGGATTCCCTTGACCTGCCCGCGGCGCTTGGGTTCGTTCCCCTCGAAATCGACGATGGTCGCGTTGCGCTTCAGCGTGCCCGTCATCACCTCGACGCCGACGACGGCGGGGTCGTTCTGCCGGAAGGTGTGATCGGGCAGCAGGCGAAAGCGGGCAGGTCGGGAGATGTTTTCAAGGATGGTATCCTGCTGGCTGCGCTCGCGCTCGGCGATGAACTCCTCGTACTCCTCGACGAGTCGGTAGATGACGTCGCTCTCGAAGATCCGGATGTCGCCCTCGTCGGCCTGTCGCTCGGCGTTGTCGAGCACGTCGACCGAGAACGCGAGCACCGTCTCGTGGCGTTCCTCGTCGGCGGTGCTCGCGACCGTGACGTCGCGTGGCGCGACGTCGCCGACTTCGGCACGAACGATCGGGATCTCGGCCTCGTCGAGCGTGTTCGCGACCGCCTCCAGACTCCCGAGGGTGTCGGCTTTGACGACGACACCCTCCTCCTCGGTCGTGACACCGATGGCCGCCAGTTCCTCCTGGACTTCTTGGACGACCTCCTCACGCGAGCGATCGCGCACGACGCGGACGGGCGCACCGGCCATCGCGTCGTCGAGATCGGGCGCGGCGATCTTGAGACCGGCCGCCGCGCTCACCGCATCGACCTGCTCGAACCGCTTTTCGGTGCGGATCTCGGCGAGCGGGCGGGGTTGGAGCAGCGCGCGCACGTCGGTCACGATCGGCTCGCCCGTCGATCCCACGACGACCGTGTCGTCGGCGCGCACAGTTCCATCGTAGAGCACCACGTCGATCGCCGTACCGAACCCCTTCTGGTCTTTGACCTCCAGGACCGTGCCCGCACCCGGCCCCTCGACGTCGATGGCCATCGCGTCCTTGAGATAGCGCTGTGAGAGACCCATCAGCACGGTCAGCACGTCGGGTACTCCCTCGCCGGTCTCGGCGCTCGTCGGCACGACGCCGACGTTGTTGGCGAAGTTCTGGACGCGCCAGTACATGTCCGCCGAGAAATCGTGGTCGGCAAGTTCGCCGATGAGTTCGTAGAGGCGCTCGTCGAGCGTCTCGCGCGCGCGATCGGACTGGGCGTCGTAGCTCTCCTGGATGGGCACGTCGCCCTGCGGGTTCCAGCCCGGCACGGTGTCGATCTTGTTCGCCGCCACGACGAACGGCGTCTCGGTGCGCTGGAGGATGTCGATCGCCTCGATCGTCTGCGGCTGGAACCCGTCGTTGACGTCCACCACGAGCACGGCGATATCGGCGAGCGCACCCCCACGAGAGCGCAGCGTCGAGAAGGAGTGGTGACCGGGCGTGTCGATAAAGAGTAGACCGGGAAGGTCGAAATCGGTCGGATCGACGAGACTGCCCGCGAGCTCCGAGACCGTTTCGAGCGGGACGGCGGTCGCGCCGATGTGTTGGGTTATCGCCCCCGCCTCGCCGTCCGTGACCGTCGAGCCACGGATCCGATCCAATAAGGTCGTCTTGCCGTGGTCGACGTGGCCGAGAACGGCGACGATGGGGGTCCGAAGCGTTGCTACTGCGTCGCCGTCCGTCTCCGCGTCAGTATGTGTCTCCGACATGGCGTTCACCCGAGAAAGTCGTTACTCGTTCGAGTCGGTCACAACAGTTAAGCGCGTCGTCACGCCCACGCGGGCGAGAATCGGAACGGTGGACCTCAGTCGCTCGTCGTTTCCGAACACGAGACGAGATGGGCGTGTTTCCGCTCGTAATTTCGTAGCTCAGACGGGAGTTCGTCGGGCTCGAACCACGTGAGATCAGTTATTTCGTCGTGGCGCTCGACCTCCACACCCACCAGTTCGTCGCCGCCGACGGGACGGGCAGTAAACCCCACGACCGGGATCGGCAGCCGCTCGGGAGCGTCGAGGCGGAGTTCCATCGTCTGAGCGAAGAGCACGTCCGTGATCTCGCAGTCGATGCCGGTCTCCTCTTCCGTCTCACGACGGGCCGTTTCGGCGGGCGTTTCGCCGGTCTCGCCCGCCCCACCGGGCGTTTCCCACTCGTCGCGCGCCGGACTGTAGACACAGAGCAGCCGGCCCTCGTCGACCACGCTTGCCCCGGCCGCGTAGGGGTAGAAACGATCGTGAAACGCCTCGGCGCTCGCCGGAAACGAATCGCCCGCCGAAAGTGGCTCGACCGGGAGCGCGTCGAGATGTGGGACGTTCCCCCACCGGTCCTCGACGGTGGTGAGGACGCTCTCGGCGTGCTGGACGGCGTTCTCCCGTACCGCGGCGCGGTCGGCGTCGTTCATGCGGATAGAGCACACGCCAGCACGAAAACGATATCGTCGGGCGCTCCGCGCGCGGGAATGCTCTCGGGCCTCCGTGGTGTTTATAATGGGCGGCCACGGTAGGGCGGGTATGCCGGACGTACTCGCACGGAAGCTCATCGACAAGGCCGTCATCGGCTCCGACGGTACCGAACTGGGCACGCTCTCGACGCTGACGATGGACCCCGACACGGGGCGACTGGGCGATCTGCTCATCACGCCGCGGAGCGAAACCACCGAACAGATCGACCTCGAACGCGACGAGGACGGGAGATACGCCGTCGACATCGGCCGCGTGCAGGCGGTCAAAGACCACATCGTCGTCGACCGCTAATGGAGATCCTCGACGCCTCGGCGTTTATCAACGAGTACGACGCCGGCGACGACATCGCGACCGTGCCCGCCGTCGGTGCCGAACTCGACGGCGAGAGTTCCTATCGCTACGACGCGCTCGAAGGGGCGGGTATGTACATCCACGTCCCCGAGGAAGCCGTCATCGGGCGCATCGAACGCGCCGCGAGCGAGAGCGGCGACAAGGAGGAACTCTCGGAGACGGACATCGAGCTGCTGGCGGCCGCCTTCGAACTCGATGCGAAACTGGTGACCGACGACTACGCCATGCAGAACGTCGCCGAGCGACTCGACATCTACGTCGAGTTCATCGCTCGCGACGGGATCACCGAACAGCGTGACTGGGACTTCCAGTGTCAGGGCTGTGGCCGCGTGTTCGACGAGAACAAGGATCGCTGTCCGATCTGCGGCAGCGACCTCACCCGGAAGAACCCCTCGTAGTTACGGGGAGAGAAAGCCCAAACCGCTCGTCTCGACGAGATAGAGCTGGGCGAACAGGAGGGCGTTGTAGCCGCCATGGACGATGATCGGCACGAGGAGGTTGTCGGTATATTCGTAGAGCGTGCCGAGCACGAGTCCGAGGACGAACGTCGAGACGACGTAGCCCCAGACCCCGGCCGCGCCGCTCGCCGCGACCAGCGCCGTGACGTGAGCCAGCCCGAAGAGAGCGCTCGATCCGACGACCGCACCGACGGGCGAAAACACCCGTCGGAGCACGCCCTGGACGCCGCCGCGGAACAGCGTCTCCTCGCCCGGCCCGGTCGCGACGAACGAAAGGACGACCAGCGACAGCGCGAGCAGCGGCTGTGCCCTCGCAGCGCTCTCGATGCGGTTCGTTCCCGGCGCGAAGCCGAACTGATCGAGAACGATCCCGACTCCCTGTGCCGCGAGGAGCAAAACGACGAACCCGACGACGACCCAACCGATATCCCGAAGGGTTCGACGTGGGCGCGACAGCGACGGCCACCGGATATCGAGCAGTCGAGGGCTGTCACTATAACGCATGTAGCCGAGGATGAACGAAACGAACGCCGCTCCCTGGACGAGCGTCGTGAGAGTGTAACTGACCGAACCCTCGATCGGAAAATCGAGAGCCAGCAGACCCAGCGTTAGCGGAACGGCGAGAAGCTGTGCGAAGAGAAAGCCACCGGCGGCGAGCCCGAGCGCAACCGAGACGGCGAGCAGGTAATCGCGCCAGTCGTTCCCGCCGGCAGCGGCGTGTTCGGATGCCATCGCGTGCGAGCACTCGTCGCCGATTCGACATACGTCCTCCGCTTTTCGAGCGCTAGTCGACGACGAGGCGGGTCTTCTCGGCGACGGATTCGCTTTCGTCGTTTCCCTCACCGATCAGCCCGCGGGCCGCGCGCTTACCCCACTCGACGGCGGGCTGGGTGAACGTCTCGATGCCGTAGAGTTCGCCGGCGAGCACGCAGGCAGCCTCCATCGTGTAGAGCAGTTCGCCGATCCCGGCCTCGTCCACCCGATCGAGTTCGATCCGGATCGAGGGGCGGCCTGCCTCGGCGAGGCTCGCCTCGGTGGCGGCGAACTCCGCATCCAACAGTTCGCCGAGTCCCGTGTCGCCCAGATAGGCGAGGTCGTCGTGGTCGGTCTCGGGAACCCGGAGATCGGGGCGCTCGCGCGGACGAACGAGTGTGACGAGCGTGTTTCGGGGACCCGCCCGGTAGCGCTGGAGCTGCGAGTGCTGGTCGGTCGCGCCGAGCGCCCTGGTGGGGAGCTGGCCAAGCCCGTCCTTGCCGAGACTCTCGGACCACAACTGTGCGAACCACTCGGCGAACGATTCGAGCGATTCGGCGTAGGGCATCATCGCGTTGATCGCCGCCCCGCGCGTGTCGAGCGCATACGCCACGGCTCCATAGGCGTAGGCTGGCGTCTCGAACAGCGAGGGCGAGCAGTCCGCCGCACGCTTCCCGCCGTCGAGGATCGCCCCGATGTCGTGGCCACGGATGGCCGCCGGAGCGAGACCCACGGACGAAAGCGCCGAAAACCGGCCCGGAACGCCCTCGGGAACCGCGAGTGCTGGCAGATCGTGACGATCGGCCAGTTCGCGCAGCGGACCGGAGTCGCCCGTGATCGTCACCACTCGCTCGGTCCAGTCGACGCCCGCCTCGGTAAACGCCTCGCGCACCACGAGGAAGTTCGCCAGCGTCTCGGCGGTGGTGCCGGACCGCGAGACGACCGTCACGGCCGTTTCGGACAGCGGGAGCAGGGAGAGCACCTCCGAGACGTGGTCGGGATCGACGTTGTCGAGCGTCAGGATCCGCGAGTCGCCGAGCGCCTCGGCGATGGTTGCCGCGCCGAGCGCGCTCCCGCCGATGCCGACGACGAGGACGTACGCCGCGTCGTTCACCGGTGCGACCGTCTCCGTGATCTCGTCGGGATCGGTCGTTTCGGGCAGGTTCAGCGCCGCGTAGCCGAACTCGTCGTCGCGTCGTCCGCGTTCGATGCGTTCGTGGGCGCGCGCCACCCGCTCGTCGAGGCGATCGAGTGCCTCGCGGGAGACGCCCGGCGAGGCCTCGCTGGCGAGCGCGTTGCCGATGTCGATTTTCATACCGGCCGTGACAGGGCCGTCCCCAAATCGTTGCCGACCGCGGCGTTTAATCGCCCGCCGCCCGGATCCGACGCATGGCCGAGGCGAACGTCGAGGAACCGGGCGGGACGAGCGAGCCGGACGAGGAGGCCTACTCGGGGCTGTTCGGCGCGATCCCGTACGCGTTCGGATCGAGCCGGTCGTGGCTGTTCAAGTCCTACGTCGTCATCGGTGGGCTCGTGGCGCTGCTCGTGGCAATCTTGATGACGCTCTCGCTCGTCACGCTCGTCTCGCGGACGGCGACCGCTGGTGGCGGATCGCTGACGCTCTCGCGGGCGTTTTTCGTGCTCGTCGGATTGTTTATCGTCGGCCCGCTGCTCGCGCCGATCCTGTTCGTCGCTCGCCGGCATCGCCGCGTCGGCGACAAGAAGCGCTACGACACGAGCCTCGCAGTCGCTGGCTACCTGTTCTTCGTCGCGCTCTACATCGGCCTGGTGATCACGATCCCGGCCGGCGAACGGGAGGCTGTCGGTGGTTCGCTCGCGGGCGTCGTCGAATTTCTCTACGCGCTGCCACAGCTCTGGGGACTGGTCCCGCCGGTCTGTGCGGCCGTCGGCATCTATCTGGTCCATCGGCTCATGCGGTGAACGCCACCCCGAACTGAAAGGGTCAATCGGATCGCGCCCGAACGGCAGATATGACGACCGAGAGCACGTTTCTCGTCACACACGCCGACGACGAGTCGGCGGTGTTGCACGATACGGCCGACGGACAGATCCACACGCTCGCGGAAAACCCCGGTCTCGATGCGGACGACGCAATCGAGGGAACGATCGCGCCCGCGGGGCCGATGGAACTCGCGTGGGAACTCGTCGAGATGGATGCACGGCGCTCGCTTGCGACCGAACACAGCGAGGAGCCACCGACGAGTCAGGAGCACGAACTTGCGGATGCACAGGAAGAGGGAGAGCTGACGACCCGCGAGCGCGCCGGCATCGGCGAAATTCACGTGCTCACGGTGCCCGCGGAGCGTGTCCAAGAGGCCGTCGACGACGTTCTCGACGACGAGGCGACGCTCGTGCGCGCGGCCCGATTCGGCGTGAATCGGGTCGAAGTCCGTTCCGATGCCGAAGCGGGCGTCGTGGCGGTTCGATATCTCCCCTGAGCAGTGAGTGGGGGGAGGGGAGTGGGGAGAGAAGAGGGGGGAGAGGAGGGATTCAAGCAACAGAAAGCTTATTCCACGGTGTGGGATATCGAAAGGTAATGAGCCGACGAGGGACGTTGGCGTGGCTGCTCGTCGCGGTCGTCTGTCTGTCCGCGCTGGGTGCGTTCTCGGCGACGGTTGCGGGCCAGAGCGCCACGGTGAACGAGACCGGACCGAACGACGAGCGGGCGGACGCGATGGAGCTCCCCGAGCGAACGTTCGTCAAGGCCGATACGAAGGACACCGACGACGACTGGTACAAATTCGAGGCGAACGCCGGCGAGGCGATCAGGGTGACCGGTGGCTTCGGAGCCGAATACCCGACCGTCACGCTGCACGGACCGAACGGCGAGCTCGGCACCGGGACGTCGGGCGGCACCGAGGACGCCGCCATCATCGGTGCCGTCGCCCCCGAGGACGGAACGTACTACCTCGAAGTCACCCACGACACCGGGTACGAGGCGCGCTACTCGGTTGCGGTCGCGACCGCCGCACAGGACGAGTTCGAGCGCGGCGAGCAGGGAGCCACAGTCGTCGAACCGGGAAAGACGTACAACGCGACGCTGTTCGAGCAGCGCGAGGACGTCTTCGCGATCGAGGCGAGCGCGGGCGAGACGATCACCACGACCGCGCGGATAACCGATCCCGGGGCCGAGTTCGGCCAGAACGTCGCCGTCTCCCTCTTCGATGGCGACGGCAACCGCCTTGATCCCGAGAGCGGGCGCAATCACACGAACACCTTTGCCACCGAAACGACCTCGGAACAGCAGTTCACCGTTCCGGAATCCGGAACGTACTACGTCCACGTCGCGTCGGCACGCTCCGTCGTCGGTGTCACCGGCTTCACCGGCTACGAGCTGACCGTCGACACGAGCGGCGGGTCGAGCGACGGACCGTCCGAGGCCGACGCACTGACCATCGTCGGCGGCAGCCCGGAGGACAAGGTGAGCTACCGGATCGGCTACGAAGGAAGCGTCGAACGCAGCGGCGAGAGCCACGGCGCGCCGATCGCGGACAGACACGTCACCGTCGATCCGGACGTCGACGAGATCGGTGATGCACGCGTTGACGGACGGCTCGGCGGCGGTGGCGACGCCTATCTCGTGACGGGCGAGATCACAGGTCTCGAAATCGACGGCGACGCGGAGATCTATCTCGATGGCGAGCAGGTCGATCCGGCGCGGTTCGGTGGCGTCGCCGACGAACGAACACCGACGCAGACCGCGACGCCCACACCAACCGCGACTGCGACGCCGACAGCAACCTCAACGACAACGCCAACCACCGAGACGGCAACGCCATCGGCGACCGCCACGACGGCAGCGGGTACAACCGACGAGCAGACGACGAACGCGACCAGCAAAGGGGAGATACTCGGCGGGGCCGAGACCGACACGGAGACGACGAGTTCGGGCGGTCCCGGCTTCGGGATCGCCGTCGCGGTCGTCGGGCTGCTCGTGGCCGGGCTGGTCGCGACGCGGCGCGAGTGATCGGACGGAAACATACAAACGTTTATTCGCGGGCCTTCCGGACCGCAGGACATGGCTGCGCTCGACGTACTGGCAGTCGATTACACCGACTATACCGACCGCCAGCTCGCCGCGATCCCGCTGGTGGTACTCGTCCTCGCGCTCGCGGTTCTCGGCGGCTGGTTTCTCATGACCGGCGCACCGGTCACACCCGGCATCGAGTTCACCGGTGGCACCGAACTCCAGGTCACGACGGGAGCGGGTCAGGCCCAGATCCAGGACACCTTTGCCGCTCTCCCCGCCGTCGACGGTCAGCCAACCGTCACGCCGACCGCGGGCGGCAACACCTTCATCGTCACCACTCAATCGACCGACACCGACGCGCTCACGTCGGCCGCGGAGTCCGCGGGCTACACCGTCGAATCCGTACAGGAGACCTCCGCGAGCTTCGGCTCCGACGTCCAGCAGCTCGGGGTGCTGGGGCTGGCCGCGGCGTTCGTCGGCATGGCGTTGCTCGTGTTCGTGCTCTTTCGGAGCTTCGTCCCCTCGATCGCCGTGATCCTCTCGGCGTTTTCCGATATCGTCGTGCCGCTCGCGCTGATGAACCTCTTCGGGATCGAGCTCTCGCTGGGTACGGTGGCGGCGCTGTTGATGCTGATCGGCTACAGCGTCGACTCCGATATCCTGCTCAACAACCACGTGCTCAAGCGCCGCGGCGATTTCTACGAGAGCACCTATCGTGCGCGACGCACGGGCGTGACGATGACGCTCACCTCGATATCGGCGATGGCGGTGATGGCGATCGTCGCCTCGAAGTTCGTCTTCAACATCCCCCTCCTGTCGCAGGTCGGGCTCGTGCTCGTCATGGGGCTCGCCGTCGATCTGATGAACACCTATCTGCTCAACGTGAGCCTGCTTCGCTGGTACAAGTTCGAGGGGATCGCGCGATGATCCGTGAGAACTGGCGGATCGGCCTGCTCGTTATCTTCGTCCTCGCGGCCGCCGTCGCGCTGTTCGCGCCCGGCCTCGGCGGTGGCGTGGCGGCGAACGCGACCAACGGGAACGTCACGACCGGCCCGACGAACCTCCAGTACGGGCTCGATCTCTCCGGCGGCTCGCAGATCCGCGCGCCGCTATCGGGCCTCACCGCCGAGGGCGTCGATGTCGGTCCACAGGGAGGGAACAACCTCACCGGACAGGTCGCGAGCGAACTGAACGTCTCGACGACCGACGTCCGGGTGCGCACCGGCAACGGCAGCGCCACCGTGGAGGTCTACTCGGGGAACGTCTCCCAGCGCGCGTTCGCGAGCGCGCTCCAGTCGGCCGGCTACGACGTCCAGCAAGGCGACGTCAGCGACGGCCTGACCAAACAGACCTACGACACGGCCGTCGAAGTGCTGAGCAACAAGATCAGCGAATCCGGCCTTTCCGGTGGTTCGGTTCAAACGGTGTCCTCGGGCGGCGAACGGTACGTCAGCATCGAAGTGCCGAACCAGAACCGTTCGGAGCTCAGGGAGCTCGTCGCCGATCAGGGCCAGGTGAAGACGGTCGCGTACTTCACGATCGAGGGCAATCGGACGCCGAGCTACTGCGAGGGTCCCGTCGGAACGAACGCCAGCGGCAACGGTAGTGCGAACGGGACCGGCCCGACCACCTGTAACGTGACCGCGCTGCCGAGCCAGCAGTCGTTCCAGGACGTTCGACCGGTCCGGCAGGACCAGCAGACCGGTGAACCGGTCGTCCCGGTGACGCTGACCGAGGAGGCGGCCAAACCGTTCACCGAGAAGATGCAGCGGTTCGGCTTCGACGACCCCGCGAACCGCACCTGTGGCTACGGTCGCGGCGGTGGCGGTCACTGTCTGCTGACGGTGCGTGACGGCGAAGTCGTCTACTCGGCGGGCGTCGACCCCGATCTCGCACGGGGCTTCGCCAGCGGCGAGTTCGTCGACGACCCGGTCTATCAGACGTCGGCACAGAACGCCTCGCAGGCCCAGGGGCTCCAGGTCGATCTCCAGGCGGGTGCGCTGCCCGCGCCGCTCAATCTTCAGGAGGGGACGAGCCAGTACATCCTGCCGAGCGTCGCCCAGCGGTTCAAGGGGCTCTCGCTCGTCACGGGGCTCGTGGCGGTGCTCGCGGTCAGCGTGGCGATCTTCGTCAGATATCGCGAGCCGCGGGTGGCGGTGCCGATGCTGCTGACGGGGCTGTCGGAGGTGTTCATCCTGCTCGGCTTCGCGGCCACGATCGGGCTCCCGCTCGATCTCTCGCATATCGCCGGCTTCATCGCCGTCATCGGGACCGGGGTCGACGATCTGGTGATCATCGCCGACGAGATCCTCCAGAGCGACGTGAGCACGGGCCGAGTGTTCAAGAGTCGGTTCCGGCGGGCGTTCTGGGTCATCGGCGCGGCCGCCGCGACAACCGTGATCGCGATGAGCCCGCTCGCACTGCTCAGCCTCGGCGATCTCCGCGGGTTCGCCATCATCACGATCGTCGGCGTACTGATCGGCGTACTGATCACGCGCCCGGCCTACGGCAACGTGCTCCGGCGGCTGCTCACCGACAACTGAGACGGGCGCGGGATCGAATCGATCATCGACGAACCGGCGAGCGGGAGCCTTTTGCACCGACCGCTCCAACCCGGTCGCATGGCCCAGTCATCCGAACACCACGGCGAGTGGCCGCTCAAACGGCTGCTGACCGAAGTCGTCGGCTCGGGACACAAATCCGCCGATGACATGACGCGTGCGCAGGCGACCGAGGCCTTCGAGCGCATCCTGGACGACGAACCCGATCACACGACGCTGGGCGCGTTCTGGCTCGCCAACCGCTGGAAGCGCAACACGCCCGATGAGCTGGCGGCATATATCGACACCATGGCCGATCGGTCGGTGGAGGTCGCCACGCCCGACTGCGATCCCGTCGACTGCGGAGCGAACTACGACGGGAAGGGGCGCTCGGCGATATTGGGTGTGGGTGCCGGCATCGTCGCCGCAGCAGCGGGCACCCCGGTCGTAACCCACTCCGGCGATCGCGTCCCCACGCAGAAGCAGGACGCCTACAAACACGTCCTCGACGAGTTGGGCGTGCGGACCGACCTCAAACCCGCCGAGAGCGCAGACATGGTCGACGAGACGGGCTTTGGCTTCTACTACCAGCCGAACTTCAACCCCGGCGTCGCCGGCCTCGTAGAGCGCCGCGACATGATGGGCGTGCGGACGTTCGTCAACACGATCGAGACGCTCGCCAACCCCGCCGGTGCCGACGTCCATCTCGGAAGTTTCTACCATCTGCCCTACGCGAAGCGGATCATCGACACGTTCGCGGCGAGCGAGCGCTACGAGATCCCCCGCGTGGTGATGTTCCAGGGGATGGAGGGCTACGACGACATCCGTCCCGGCTCGACGACGGTTGCCGTGGGTGAAGGTGGCGAACTCGACGATTTCGAGATCAAGACCGACGAGTACGGCATGGACTTCGCCGAGGAAGACCTCGAAGTCGACGACGTGGCGACGGACTCGGCGGCGATCACCGAGGCCGTGCTCGCGGGCGACCGGGAAGACCGCTTTGCCGACGCCATCGCGCTCAACGGCGCGTTCCGGATCTACGCCCGCGAGGACTGCGAGTCGCTCGACGAGGGGCTCGCGATGGCGCGCGAGGCCATCGCCGACGGCAGCGCCGAAGCGGTGCTCGACGAGCTTCGGGAGTTCTGAGCCGGCAGGGTTTTCCATCGCGCCGTCGACGTGCGGATATGACAGACGCGACGCTGCACACCAATCGTGGCGACATCGAGGTCGAACTGTACGACGAGCGCGCGCCGAACACGGTCGAGAACTTCGTCGGGCTGGCGACCGGCGAGCAGGAGTGGGAGGACGGCGGCGAGACGGTCGAAAAGCCGCTCTACGACGACGTGGCCTTCCACCGCATCATCGAGGGATTCATGATCCAGGGCGGCGACCCCGACGAGAGTGGTCGCGGCGGCCCGGGCTACACCTTCGACGACGAGTTCCACGACGATCTGCGCCACGACTCCGCAGGAACGCTCTCGATGGCCAACTCGGGTCCCAATACGAACGGTTCACAGTTCTTCATCACGCTCGACGCCCAGCCCCATCTCGACGACCGTCACGCAGTGTTCGGCGACGTGACCGACGGGATGGACGTCGTCGAGGAGATCGGCACCGTGTCGACCGACGCCAACGACCAGCCCCAGGAAGAGGTCGTCCTCGAATCGGTCGAAGTTCACGAGTAGAACCGACAGACCGCTAATTGTTTGGCTATTCATTCGAAGCGTTCCCGTTGAACTGCCCGCCGATACGCCGGGGTTCGACCAAACGCTTAGGTATTACTATTGCATGAGTAGTACGTATGAGCAGTAATACACACGATGTCGTCCGGGTCTCGGCGAAGGGACAGGCGACGATCCCGAAGGAACTCCGGGAGAAATTCGGCATCGAGACGCCGGGACGGGTGCGCTTTCGCGAAAGCGACAATGGTGAAATCGTGGTCGAACCCGTTCCGCGCCCGTCGGAACTCCGGGGCCGACTCGCCGGCGACGAGTACGAACGTGGCGAGGTGCTGGCGAAACTCCGCGAGTTCCGCGACACCGAACGCACGGAGGAACGTCCACGCAGGGCGGCGACCGCCGACGGCGATGAGTGAGACCTACGTGTTCGATGCCGAGCCACTGATAGCGTACTGCTACGACGAGCCCGGCGCTGACCGCGTCGAATCGCTGCTGACAGCGATCTACGACGGCGATGCCACCGGCCTGTTGAGCGAGGTCACCGCGACGGAAATCAGCTACAAGATCGCGTGGCTCGAAGCCGATGACCGGCCGACCGATGCCGATCTCGACATCGGGCAAACACAACTCAAAGACATCGTTGACGGCGGCTGCCGACTCGAATCGACGACCGACACATGGGAAACGGCGGCACGAGTGAAAGCGGGCGGTGGCATCTCACTCGGAGATGCGTTCGCAGTGGCGCTCGCCGATGCAACCGACGCGACGCTCGTCGTGGGTGCGGACGACGATTTCGACGAGCTCCCGATCTCGATTCGAATCGAGCGAATCCGGGAGAGATCGGCCTGATCCGAGCGAGCAACCGTGACCGGCGGTCGAACGACAAGCGAAAGGGCCGTGAGGTTCGAGATGAAATGTATGTCGGATGACCCCGTCGACCCGAGCACTATCGGCGAGCGCGACGCCCCGCCCGTTGCCGAAAAGCCCTACAAGATCGTCTTCGAGGCGAACAAGTGCATCGCGGCGGGCAAGTGTGCAGAAGTCTCCGACAACTGGTCGATGAACATCACCTCGGGGATCGCCCAGCCGGCATCGTATTTCATCACCGAAGAGGAGCTCGACGACAACGTCCGGGCGGCCGAGGTCTGCCCGGCGAAGAAGGATCGCGGCGTGATCCACGTCGTCGACCGTCGGACCGACGAGGAGATCGCCCCCGATCCCGACGGCGACGGCACGCTCTCGGTCGACTGGTGAATCGAAACGGGTTTTCGCGCGCGGGCGAACGCTGAACTACGCGAGGGTGGCCGAGTCTGGCCAAAGGCGGCGGGCTTAAGACCCGCTCTCTCAGGAGTTCATGCGTTCAAATCGCATCCCTCGCACTCTCTTCTCGACTTCTCCAAACTGCCGACCGCACCGGCGACGGATTTATCATGGTTCCGCATGATCAGTCGCGTGATGGATTCGGATCTGCTCGCCGGCGACGTCGCCGACCAGCTCGTGACGGCCGCCCGGACCGCGACCGGCGACCGGCTCCGCTCGGTGACCTACTTCACCCGCGCCGATTACGACCAGCTCTACCTCCGCGGCGACCTCGAACGCGACGCCGACGTGATGAGCTTCATCGGCCACGAGTGGCACGATTTCAAGAACACGCGCAACGCCTATCGAAGCTCGGAACTCGGCGGCTACCGCCACACCATCAGGGTGTTCGAGAACGGCTACCTCCTGCGCATCACGACCGATCGCGACGGCGTGTTCGTCACCACCGACGGCCTGACGATGAGCGATTTCGAGGCCGTCGCGAGCGCCATCCTCTCGATACTCGACGAGCGCTGACGACGCGCTTTTGCCTGCGAGCGCCCGAACGCAACTATGACCGACGACGGGTTCGCAACCCACGACGCCTACGACGCCGACGGCGACGAGTACGTGCTCACGACGACCGTGTTCAACGGCCGCGTCGGCGTCGACGACGAGTTCCGAGTCTCGGTGACGATGCCGACGCTCGACGCCGCCGCCGAGGAATCGATCGAAGACGTCCTGGAGGACGGCTGGTTCGAAACGCTCTCGCTCCGACTGGAGGACGCCGGCAGTGCGACGCGCGCGGACATCGACGTTCCCGAACCGACCGTCGAGCGCCGAAACGGGGAGGTACACGTCGAGTGGCTGCTCGCACAGGACGACGGAACACGAGCGGCCGAAGCGGCGAAAGCGCTCGTCGAGTACGCAGAAGGGACGTACGTCGAGGGTGTCGTTCCCGGATACTCGTATCGCTCGCCCGTCGCCGATCTCATCGCACACGCTCGGACGGAGGGTGACGGTGAGGGCGAGCGTGGCCCGATGCCGCTTTAGACTGCGCCGACGACGAGGTGGCGCACATCGCCGAGGACGTCGAAATCCGCGAGCGCGACCACCCGATCGCCGCGTTCGAGCGAGTCATCGGCGTGGGGCAGGTCGACCGCCTCGCCCTCCTTGCCGAAGGCGAGGAGCTCGGCCCCGCCGGGGAGTTCGAGCTCGCTCAGACTGTAGCCGCGCATCGGCGAGGATTCGGTGACGGTGAACTCGACGAGCTGGAGATGCTGGGCGATGTCGGCAATGGCGCGGGTCGAGCCGCCGACGAGGGCGTTCTTCGCGCCGATCGCACCGAGCCGTTCGGGATAGACCACCTCGTCGACCTCGCTGGCGTACTTCCGGTAGATCTCCTGGTAGTAGTCGTCGTCGGCGCGCATCACGGTACGACAGTCGTACGCGTCGGCGATCATGCAGGCGACGAAGTTCGTCGTCAGATCGCCCGTGAGCGCGCCGATCGCGTCCGCGTCGGCGATGCCGGCCTCCACGAGGTCCTCCTCGCGACTCCCGTCGCCGTCGAGCACGTCGACGATCTCCAGGCGTTCGCCCCAGAGACGCTCCAGTCGTTCGGAGTCGTTGTCGACGACGGTCGCTTCGTGACCCTCCTCGGCGAGCACCCGCGCGGTCCTGAGCCCGACCCGCCCGGCCCCGATGATGACGAATCGCATACCCCCACTACACCATGGTCGATAATAACAGTACGCACGGTTTGCCGGGTCGATCCACTCGATACACCGATCGTCGTCCCGCGTGCTTTCGACACCCCAAAGGTCGTCCGGGCGGTAGTGTGGGTATGGTCTCGGTCGCCGACATCGTCGGCTTGCTCGTCGTCGTCGGCGTCAACACCGCCGTCGCCGCGCTCGCCACACGATTTCTGCGCGTGCAGCTCACCACCCGCTGGGGCACCGCTATCTACGTCGTCGTCCTCGTTCCCGCCATCCAACTACTCGTCACGCTCGGACTGACCGGTCCGCTCGGGCTCGGCCCCGATCTCGGCAGTTCGCTCACCGTCGTCGGCGTCGCGGTCGCGCTGCCGTTCGCGCTCGGGGTCGCCTTCGATTATTTCTGGATGCCCACGCCCGCCGAGGTTGAGCTACCCGAGCGCCTCGAACGGTCTTAGTCGAGCAGTCGATCGAGCGCCGTCTCAGCTGCATCGAGGACGTCCTCGGGCGGCTGGCTCGCATCGATCCTGACGAACCGCTCGGGTTCGTATTCGATGAGCGTCTCGTAGTTCGACCGGACGGCCGCGAGATAGCCCGCCTGCTCGAACTTGTTCGTCGCGCCGCTGCGTGCCGCACCGGTCTCCGGGTCGATGTCGAGATAGATCGTCGCATCCGGTAGGCGCGTCCAGGGTTGGTGCACCCCGCGGATGTACTCCATCGGCCGCTTTACCTCCCCTTCGAGCGCCGCGCCCTGGTAGGCGTAGCGCGAATCGGAATACCGATCCGAGACGACCAGTTCGCCGTCGGCGAGCGCGGGGCGCACAGTGTTGGAAAGGTGGGCGGCGTGGTCGGCGGTGTACAGAAAGAGTTCGGCGAGCGAGTCGGCGTCGGGATCGTCGATCGAGCGCGCGACCGTCTCGCCGTACCAGGAGTCGGTCGGCTCGCGCGTGAACACGCCGTCGTAGGACTCCCGAAGCGCCTCCCAGACGGTCGTCTTGCCGCTGCCGTCGATCCCCTCGATCGTGACGAGCATGGTTGTCGTTCGCCCGCCGACGGGTAAGTCTCGTCTTCCGGTGACGGTAGTTTTAGGTCAACTCGCCGAGTCATTCGGGTATGGACGTACTCGTGACCGGCGGCGACGGCTTCGTCGGACGCTCCCTCTGTGACGAACTGGCGGAACGCGGCCACGACGTGACGGCGCTCTCGCGCGATCCCGACCCGACGGTGTTCGAGGAGAACGTTTCGACTGTCGTCGGCGACGTGACGGCCTACGACTCCATGGTCGAGCAGTTCGCGGGCCAGGACGCCGTGGTGAACCTCGTCGCGCTCTCACCGCTCTTCCAACCGCCGAGCGGGACGAGTCACCGCGAGGTCCACCTCCATGGTACCGAGAACGCCGTGCGGGCCGCCGAGGAGCACGATGTGAAACGGTTCGTCCAGATGAGCGCGCTCGGCGCGGACCCCGACGGCGAGACGGCGTACATTCGCACGAAGGGCCGTGCCGAGGGAGTCGTCAAAGATTCGGCCCTCGACTGGACGATCTTCCGCCCGTCCGTCGTCTTCGGCGATGGCGGCGAGTTCGTCTCGTTCACGAAGAAAGTCACGCCGCCGTATCTCGCACCCCTCCCCCGTGGCGGGCGCACGCGCTTTCAACCGATCTGGATCGGCGATCTCGCCCCGATGCTCGCCGACGGGCTCGACGACGAACACGTCGGCGAGACGTACGAACTCGGCGGTCCTGCCGTCCTGACGCTCGCCGACGTGGCCAAACTCGCCTATCGCGCCGAGGGCAAGCCCGTCTCCGTGCTGCCCGTGCCGATGGGACTGACGAAACTCGGCATGAGCGCGATCGGCCCCGTGCCGATGATCCCGTTCGGCCCGGACCAGGCGCGCTCGCTCGAAATGGACAACGTCGTCGACGAGAACGACATCGGGGCGTTCGGGCACGGCGAGTCGGAGCTGACGACGCTCGCGGCGTATCTCGGCATCGAGTAGGAATCAACGATCGCAGCAGTCCACGACCACCGGGGATATGACCCTCGACCCGTAGTTCCCGTATGCGCGTCGTCGTCCCGTTCGCCGCCGAGCAGCCGAAAACCCGCCTCGATGACTTTTTTACCCCCGCCGAGCGCCGGGAGTTCTCGCGCGCGATGCTCGACAACGTTCTCGCCGCCATTCGTGAGAGCGGTCACGAGCCTGAACTGCTCACGACCGCACCGATCGAACGCGACGTGCCGACGATCGTCGACGAGCGCCCGCTGACCACGGCCGTGAACGCGATTCTCGAAACCGACTCGCCGGTCGCGATCGTGATGGCTGACCTCCCGCTCGCGACGCCCGCTGCGCTCGCGTGGCTGTTCGACGCTCCCGAGGACGTGGTGCTCGCGCCCGGTCGCGGCGGCGGGACGAACGCGCTCGTCGCCCGCCATCCCGACTTCCGCGTCGACTACCACGGCACCTCCTATCTCGATCACCGCGAGGGTGCCCGTCGCGTCGGCGCGAGCGTCGGTATCGTTGACTCGTTCCGGCTCGGCACCGACATCGACGAGCGAGCCGATCTCGCCGAAGTGCTCGTCCACGGAGAGGGTGCGGCGCGCGCGTGGCTCGACCGCGTGGGCGTGCGACTCGTTCGTTCCGACGGGCGCGTCGGCGTCGAGCGGACCGGAAACGGCTGAATCGGGTCGGAGTTGGGACAACCGTTTTGTCGGACGATCGCCAAGTTTCGACCGCGCGAGCCGGTTCGCGCGCAACTGGTCGGTGTCGTCCCGTCCCCTCCCGACACCGGCTTCCGGACAGTCTTTTGCCTACCCGCCACGAGAGGCGTCCATGTCCGGTATCGACGCCGCCCTCGACGTCACCCGGGGCGAGCGCGACCGTCTCCGTTCCGTGGGTCCCGACGACGTCGAGCCCGCGTCGGCGCTGACGTTCGCGCGCAACGTGTTCGTCCCGCTGACGACGGCCTGCCGGTACACCTGTACCTACTGCACCTACTTCGACCCGCCCGGCGAAGCCTCGCTGCTGAGCCGTGAGGACGTCCGCGACGTGCTCGAAACCGGCGCGGACGCCGGCTGTACGGAGGCCCTGTTTACCTTCGGCGATACACCTGACGCGCGCTACACGGCCATCCACGACCAGCTCGACGAGTGGGGCTACGACTCGATCCACGACTATCTCCACGCGATGTGCGAGCTCGCCCTGGAGGTGGGGCTGCTCCCCCACAGCAATCCCGGCGATCTCACTCGCGAGCAGATGGGCGATCTCGCCGACGTGAACGCCTCGATGGGCGTCATGCTCGAAACCACCGCCGACGTCGACGCCCATTCGGGATCGCGGAAGAAGACGCCCGAACAGCGCCTCGCAACGATCCGTGCAGCCGGCGAGGCCGGGATCCCGTTCACGACGGGGATCCTGGTCGGCATCGGCGAGGACTGGGACGATCGCGCCGAATCGCTGCTCGCCATCCGCGCGCTCCACGAGGAGCACAGTCATGTTCAGGAGGTCATCGTCCAGCCGGTGGCCGAAAACGAGCGCTGGAGCGGTCCCACACCCACCATCGAGACGCTGCGCCGCACGGTGGCGATGGCCCGCTACGCGCTGCCCGAGGAGGTCTCGGTGCAGGTCCCGCCGAACCTCGCGCCCGTCCGCGAGGTCATCGACTGTGGCGTCGACGATCTCGGTGGGGTGTCGCCGATCACCGACGACCACATCAACCCCGACTACGCGTGGCCCGGCCTGCGCGAACTGGAGTCGATCGCCGACGAGGCAGGTGTTCCGCTGAACGAGCGCCTGCCGACCCACGCGCGCTACGTCGACGATGGCTGGCTCGCACCGCAGATCGAGCGCGCCATCGACCGCGAGGACGAGGCCAGCGAGCGATATCGGACGGTGCTCGGTTGGTCTTAGTTGACCATCGCCGCATACCGACGACTCAGGCGGATTCGCGTTCGCGCTCACGCCCGCCCTCACCGACAGGCTTTGCAGCCGGTCGAGAGTGAGCACCCTCATCCTCAGCGTTCCCGTCGTCGAGTTCGATGGTGAGCGGGCGAGCGAGGCGAGCGAGTGGGGCGACGATTCCCGAACGAACGCGTGCGAGCGTACCTGGCTGTGGTGGTGAGGAAACACGGAGTTCGCTCCCGGTGCGCGAGAGCAATCCGCGCTCGGCGAGCACGTCGAGCGCGTGGTCGATGGCCGCCTCGTCGACATCGAGTTCGGTCCCGAGTTCGCGCCGCGTCAGCGCTCGCTCGCGGAGTTCGGTGTCGACCTGTCTGACGACGTACTCCCGATAGACATCGTACCCGTCGCGATCGTCGTGGTCATCGGTGTCCTTCCAGCCCTCGTGGCGGAGTGTCTGGCCGGCATCGAGCGCCAACCAGCCGCCGATCAGCACGAACGCGACGGCCGCGCCCGAGTCGCTGGTACTGCCGCCGAACACGAACAGCGAGAGAGCGCCGAGAAGCGTCACGAGCGCCAGACCGAGCGTTCGGACTTCCGAACGGAGGTCCCATACCTCGGTGAAGACTTGGGAAAGACCGAGAATCGTACTGGTCGCAATGGCCATGCCGAGTTGCACTGCAGATTGATCGTAAAACCAGAACAGGAACACGGTAAGGGCGAACCAGACAAGGATGGATCGGGGCCGCAACCGGTTACTGACCGCAGCACGAGCGGAGTCGGCCATTGTGTGAAGGTCTCCCGCTCACGCAATCAAGGTTTCGGGCCAATGACTGTTCGGTGGCAGTCGAATCAATCGTCGGCGGGTGCGTGGCTCGCCCCGTCGAACAGCGGCGTCCCATCGGCCTGTGGTCCGAGTCGTGGTCCGTCGGGAGCATCGATGTCGATCTCCCGCACCTGTCGGTAGTCCGTCGAGCGCTCTGCGGGCGTCCGCCCGATCGCCGAAATCATCTCGACGTATTCGTCGAAGCTCCGGTACTCGCCGAACTCGCCGCCCGCGCGCTTGGTGATCTCCTCGGAGAGGATGGTCCCCATGAAATCGTTCGCGCCACACGAGAGCATCTTGAGCCCCTGCTGGTCGCCGTATTTCACCCAGCTCGACTGGATGTTGTCGACGTTGTCGAGGAACAGCCGCGAGACGGCGATCATCAACTCGTCCTCGTCGTCGCTCGCGCCCGATTCGACGATGCCGCGCTCGGCGAGCGGCGTGTTCGGATGGATAAAGGAGAGGGGAACGAACTCCGTGATCGCACCCGTCTCGTCCTGGAGTTCGCGCACGCGCTGGAGGTGTTTGACCCGATGGGCCGCGTTCTCGACGTGGCCGTACATGATCGTCGCGGTCATGTCGAGACCCACCGTCGCGGCCGCTTCCATCGCCTGCAGCCAGCCGTCGGTGTCGATCTTGCCCGGACAGATGACGTCGCGCACCTCGTCGACGAGGATCTCGGCCGCGGTTCCGGGCACCGAATCCAGGCCCGCTTTCTGGAGTCGGCCGTACACCTCCTCGTAGCTCCAGTCGGTGCCGCGGCGGGCGTGGTAGGCCTCCTCGGGCGTCATCGAGTGGAGATGCACCCCACAGGTACTCATCGCGTCCATCTGCTCCAGATAGGTGCCGGGATCGGTGTCGTAGGCCGTCGGCGGGCGGTAGTTCACCGTCTTCGCGGCGTCGTCGTGGCTCGCCAGGATTTCGTGATGTTCGTCGTCGAGCGCGAAGGCGGGATGGAGCCCCGAGACCGACGTGACCTCGTAGATGCCGCGTTCGGCGGCCTGCTCGACGATCTCCCGGGATTCGGCCGGTGTCTTGGTGAACCCGCCGTGGCTCTCGTCGGCATCCGATCGGAACTGTTGGGAACTGTCCTTGAAGTTGCAGAACAGACAGCCGGTGTTACAGGCTGTCGTGACGTTGTTGTTGAGGTTCGCGACGAACGTGACCTGCTCGCCGACCGCTTCCGCACGACGCCGGTCGGCGATTTCGAGCACCCGCTCCTTTCGCTCGGGATCGATTCCCTCGTCGTCGGTGCCGGTCGTGATGAGTTCGATGCCGTCGGCGACCGCGAGCCGTTCGCCGTCCCGTGCCTTTCGGAGGGCGTTCTCGAACGACTGATCGGTCGCGGGAACGCACTCGAAACCGAACTCCCCACGCGAGCGCTGCATGGTGTGACGGGCGCGGCGAACCCGTTAAAACCCCACGGTAGATGCGCTCAAACCGACTGGCCCGATGGCGAGTGATCGGTGAGCTCGCCGTCGAGATCGGCGAAACAGTCCGGGCAGACCATCCGTATCGTCTCGGTCTCCTCGCCGGGGCCGCTCTCGTCGATCAGGACGGCCCGACAGTTGGGATACTCGCTCGGGCTGAGGTCGGTGCCACAGAGCGCGCAGTCCGTCCCGGCGGGCGTCGGATCGGGCGTCTCGCCGGGCGGATCAGGGTCGGTGCCGTTCGGCCGCGGCTCCTCGCTCATCGGTCTCTCCCGTCGAACCGCGCGTTCAGTTCGTTCCAGCAGCCACGGCAGAGCCGGTAGGACGCCTGCTCGTCGGTCCCGTTCGAATGGTTTTCGAGCCGGATACGCCACTGTGACTCGCCGCGTGCATCACATCTGTCGCAGATGGTTTCGGTCATGTTCTGTGCGGTCGGGCGTATGTTTGGTGACGGAGCGCCCTATATGTTTGCTCGTGGGATGACAACCGCTTAGTTCGCCGCCGGCGAGGTCGCCCCATGACCAGCGTCAAGGAGTTTCGCGTCGAGCAGCCCGCGACGCCCGACGAACTCGGCCGTGGACGGTTCGTCTTCACCGACGCCTACTCGATCTTCGACTGGGGACGCATGCCCGACACGATCCCCGAGAAGGGCCGGAGCCTCTGTACGATGGGCGCATACAACTTCTCGCTGCTCGAAGCCGAAGGCATCCCGACGCACTACCGCGGCATCGTCGCCGACGGCTCGGTGGTCGATCTCGCCGACACCGACGAACCGCCGCGCGAGATGGCGATCGATCTGGCACAGGTGCCCGACCTCCCCATCCAGAACGGCGGCTACGACTACGGGGCATTCCACGCCGACGCGGGCGAGAACTATCTGATCCCGCTCGAAATCGTCTTCCGGAACACGGTGCCGGTGGGGTCGAGTCTGCGCTCGCGCCGCGATCCCCAGGACGTCGGCCTCGACGCCGCGGAGTGGCCCGACGGGTCGGTGGGATTGCCGGAGCCGGTCGTCGAGTTCTCGACGAAGTTCGAGGAGCAGGACCGCTATCTCACGCGGGAGGAAGCCGACGCGATCGCCGGTCGGGCGACGCTCGACGAGCTCGCAGCGCTCGCCCGCGAGGTGAATCGCGTCGTGACCGAACGGGCCGAGGAGGTGGGGCTGACCCACGAGGACGGCAAGATCGAGTGTCTCTACCACGACGGCGAGGTACGCGTCGCGGACGTCGTCGGCACCTTCGACGAGAACCGGTTTTCGTATCGTGGCCACGAGATCTCGAAGGAGGTGCTCAGACAGTATCACAAGCGTACCCAGCCCGAGTGGGTGGCGGCCGTCTCCACGGCCAAACAGGAGATCGAAGGGACCGACGGGACCGACTGGCGAGCGCTCTGCGAGCCCGATCCGGAGCCGCTCGCCGCGGATGTCGTCGCGACCGCGAACGACCTCTACACCGCCGGTGCGAACGCCTACGTCGGTCGCGAGCTGTTCGACGCGCCCGAACTGAGTGCCGCGGTCGAGGCTGCGAGCGAACTGGCGTAGTTTTATCGTCGGTCGGAAGCCGTTACGTGACGGACAGCGGAAAGCAGCGAGCCAGCGAAATCCCTCTCCCTAGAATGCAGTTGGGAGATGGGTCCGACCGACGGTATCCGAAGCGCTTTCGCCTACCGGGACCCGCCACCCGATATGACCGCCTACACCGCCGTCGTCACCGTGCGACTGAAGCGGGGCGTGCTCGATCCCGAGGCCGAGACCACCCGGCAGGCGCTCTCCCGGCTCGGCTTCGGACTCGACGAACTCCGTGCGGCCGACCGCTTCGAGATCGACCTCGACGCCGAGAGCGAAGCGGCCGCCACCGAGCGCGCCGAATCGATGGCCGAACGGCTGCTCGCCAACCCGACCATCCACGACTATTCGGTCGACATCGAGAACAGATGACGGTATCAGTGATCCAGTTCGGCGGCTCGAACTGTGACCGAGACGCCGTGCGCGCGCTCGACGCGGTGGGCGTCGCTGCCGAACGCGTCTGGCACGAGGACGGTCTCCCCGACGATCCCTCGGGCATCGTCCTTCCCGGCGGGTTCTCCTATGGCGACTACCTCCGGGCCGGTGCGATGGCCGGACGCGCACCCATCGTCGAGGCGGTCCGCGACGCCGCGCGCGAGGGCGTTCCGGTGCTCGGGGTCTGCAACGGCGCGCAGGTCGGCTGTGAGGCGGGGCTGACGCCCGGCGCGTTCACCACGAACGCGAGCGCACGCTTCCAGTGCGAGCACGTCCATCTCCGCGTGGAGAACGCCGAAACGCCGTGGACGTGCGCGTTCGAGGCTGGCGAAGTCATCTCGCTCCCGATCGCCCACGGTGAGGGACGCTTCGAGATCAACGAGGAGGAGCTCGCAACACTCGACGACGAGGATCGGATCCTCTTTCGCTACTGTGACGAGGACGGGAACGTGACGCCAGCGGCGAACCCGAACGGCTCGACGGACGCGGTGGCGGGTCTCTGTAGTGAGAATGAGGACGTCGCCGTGTTGATGCCTCATCCTGAACGGGCCACGCTGCCGGAACTCGGCGGCACGGACGGGAGAGGTGTTCTGCGCGCGTTCGCCGAGTGAGATCGGGCGACCGTGACTTTTTGTCCGTGAACACGGTAACAACGTACATGGGTGAACGCGCATGTTATCGTGCGGTCTGTCCGAACTGTGATCTCCAGCTCTCGATCGCCGACGAGACCTGTCCCGAGTGTGGGGCCGCAATCGACGTGGACGACTGATCACGAACTAACGAGTCTGCCGCCATCGGTCGACCCGTGGACGAGAACTCGTTTGAAGAGTCGCTATCGCGCCAGCGGCAGCCCGTAGCTCTTCTCGCGCTCCATCACCGCCTCCCAGGTCCGCTCGCACTCGCAGGACACCTGCTCGAATACGGACGGGTCCTGTCTGAGATCGAAGTCCTTGATCGCTGTCTGCACGTGATCGTCGCACTCCCCGCAGTTGTGTGGGCCCCTGTCCGAACCGTGGCCCACCGGATCGGAGATCACGAGCGCGTCGGCGTCCGCGGTCTCGTGCAGGACTTCGGCGACCGACCAGAGCCAGGGCGGGCGGTAGCCGCCGTCGTGATACAGCTCCTCGACCATCGTGTGGCGCTGGACGTTACAGGGGTTCATCGAGACGGTGTGGGCGTACTCCGCACAGCGCTCGACCGAGGCAATCATGTCCGCAACGGCCTCGCGCTCGCTGAGGAAGGGCGGTTTCATCAGGAGATAGGCCTTGATGCCGGCGCCCGCGTCGCGGGCCTGCTCGCTCGCCGCGACGAAATCGGCGAAGTCGAAATACTTGTTCACGCAGTCGTGGCGCACTCTGTCCGTGGCCGTTTCCAACCCGACTGCCACGTCGACGGTGAGTCCCTGCTCGGTGAAGTCGGCGAGCCGATCGTGTTCGACGAAATCCGGCAGCGATTCGACGACGATGCGCTCGCGATCGCCGAAGGCCTCGGCGATCGCTCGCCGGGTCTCGGCGGGCACCTCGCGCTCATCGAGGAAGCTACCCGACGTGTAGATCTTGATCAGCGGACACGGCTCGTCGGCGTGTTCGCGTTCGTGGTCGAGGCAGACGTCGAGTTGGTCCATGAGAGCCTCGTGGGCCACAGTTCCACCCTCAACGGATTCGGCGACGTAGCCACACATCGTGCAGCCGCCGGCGCGTGCCCAGCGACAGCCACCCGTGTTGAGGATGATCGTCAGACTGTCTCGCACGCCGTCGGGCGTGTTGTCCTCGTCGACCCAGACGCGGGTGGGTTCGTGCGGGTCGTAGGTCTGGTCGTTGCGCGCGCGGATCTCGCGCATCGCGGCGTTGTGGGCATCCATGCCCTTCCCCGCCTCGTAGACCTCGGGGCTCGGCTGGCTCATTGGACGATCTACCCCGTGGAGCGGCAAAACCCCACCGTCCCACCGATGGCCCGATCCCAACGCTCCCGTTCGCGCCGTCTATCGCTCCTCGACGTGACGGACGTCGACAGCCATCCCGCGGGAGGCCTCAGCCATTACGCGCCCATGCATCGTCGCGCGCCCGATCGCGAACGCCTTCGGCCCCCTGACGACGACCTCGTCGCCGACCCGGATCCCCTCGCTCGCGTCGACGATCCCCGGCGCGAGCACGCTGCCGTGAGGAACGAACTCGTCGATCTCGACGATCTTGGTCGGTGCGTCGCTCGCGACCCACCGGTGTGCGCCCGCGAGCGTGAGCGCGAGCGTCCCGTACTGGGGCACCATCGTGGCGAGATGCTCGTCGCTATGGACTCTGAGCTTCGGATAGCGTCCCTCCGTCAAGATCTCCTCGAACAGGTCGTCGCCGGCGGCGGGGCCGAACTGGTAGTCGGCGATGGCCCGAACGGTGTTGTGCTCGCGCTCGCGTTTGGAGTACTTGAGTTCGCCCGAGAGCGCGTCAGCGAGGTTCGACAGCGATTCGCTCGTCGTGGGATGGGCTTCGACCGTGTACTCGAACTCGGTGTCGAGGCTCTCCTCGACGCGCTCGGTGATCTGTCGGTAGTCGTCGGGCACGTGGGCGATCACCCGCGGGTAGTCGTTGCGTTCGAGATAGGCTTCCAGGACGCTGGCGACGAACTCGATCTCGCCGGCGCTCCATTCGCCCGTCACGACGGAGTCGTAGTGCTGGGCAGGGTAGGTACATTCGAGCTCCTGGGGCACGACGCCGATGGGCGAGGTCATCGAGACGGTGTGTGCCCGGAAGCCGATCGCGTCGTGGAACTGGCCATGGCTCTGGGACTCGCTGTAGGGCTTCGTCGCCGAGCAGGGCACGAGCACGAGCGGGTTGGAAAACCGGTTCTCGTACCGCTCGGTCACGCGCTCGGCGAAGCGCTGGATCTCGACCCGGCGGAGGCTCTCCTCGCTCGCAGCGAGCAGTTCGTTACGACGGGAGATCGGTGCGTGCGCTTCGAGATACGAATACTGCTGGTCGAACCGTCGGAAAGCGGCGGTGAGCCACGCCTCGTGGCGGGCCTGGCCCTCCAGATAATCCCGAAGCCGTCCCCGACGGATGCGCGCGCGGACGGTCGCGAGCCGGGCGCGGAGCACGTTCCCGTTGTGGGCCGCACAGTCCTCGCGATCGAACTCATCCACGCTCTGCTGGCAGGCCGGACAGGCACAGGGCAGTTCGTCGAGATCGACGAGGAACTGTTCGCCGTCGCTCGTGAGATACTTTCCCTGTGTTCCCTTCACGACCGCGCGATCGGCATCGAACAGGTCGACACCCGCGTACGCGAGCAGGGCGACGTTCGCCGGCGTCGCCACACCCGGCAGGTAGAGCGCCGCGTCGTCGGGGATCGCGCGCTTCACGTCGACGATCCCCTCGACGAACGCGCGGGCGTGGCCGACGAGCCCCTGTGCGTCCGAGAGGACGTAGGCGTCGCTGCCGTGTTCGGTCGCTGTTTCCGACGAGAGCACCGCAGCGCTCGGCCCGTCGATTTCGGGTGAGTCGACCGCGAACGCCGACTGAACTTCGTCAGGGGTGCCGGCCGGTAGCGCTCGGTGTGGAAGGACGGTGAGCGAGTCGCGGTCGCCGGCGGGTGTTTCGCGGGCTTCGGGCCAGAGGCTGCCCGCATCGTCGATCCTGTCGCCGACGAGCGCAGGCGTCGTGAGCGACTCCGTCAGTCGGAGTTCGCCGATGCGCGCCGGCCCATCGCGCGCGTGGATCTCGAAGAACTCGGTCATGGCTCCCCCTCGCCGCGCTCCTCGTATTCGTCCATCGATTCGAGCGGCGCGCGCCGAACTCGCTCGGGGATCGTTTCGAGCGCGCGCTCGGGCCAGCCTCGATGAGCGAGCGTGAACTCGGCGGCAGGGTTTGCCTCCACGAGTTTCGCCACCCCGCTCGCGGCGCTCTCGTAGGCCGCATCGTCGAGGCGCTCAGGTACCTCCGCGGTGAGCGGGTACGTCTCCGAGAGCGCGCGTGGAAACGGCCCGAACGGTGGGACGACGCGCCAGGATTGGTCGTACGCAGCGTTGGTATCGCCCTCGGTCAGCAAGATGTTCCCGTCGACCGAGAGCCGTGCGAGACGCTCGTGATGGCGGCGGACCTCCGGTCGACGGGCGCTCTCGGTGGAGAGATGGAAGAAGGCGTCCTTCGAGGTCGGATCCTCCGCTTCGAGCTGGTCGGCGTGATCGAGCAGCGCGCGGTAGCCGTCGAGCATCGCCGGGTGGCCGCGGGCGCGCGCCTCGACGAGTTCGAGCAGGTTCCCCCGGCGGATGGCCTGCTTGATGCGCCGGAGCTCGCCGAAGCTCACGTAGAGGTTGTGCTCGGCCAGGCGCGTCTCGCGCTCGTCGTCGGGCATTGCACAGAGTTCGTCGGGCGTGTGCGCGACACAGACCGGACATTCACAGGGAAGATATTCGAGCTCCGGGAGGCGTTCGGTGCCCCGAACGGTCAGGTAGCGGTCGTCGCGCGCGTAGAGCGCGTAGGCCGCCGAATCGAACAGATCGCAGCCGAGCGCGACCGCGAGCGCGAACATCATCGGATGGCCCGCACCGAACAGATGCACGGGTGAACTCGGCCCCAGCCCACGTTTCGCGGCCGCGATCACGTCGACCATTGTCCCGTACTCATAAGCGTTCATCAGCGGCACGGCCGCGCCGATCGGGTGGATATCGAGCCCGGTCGCGCGGGCGTCGCGGGCGGCGCGCTCGCGCAGGTCGGTATAGACGCCACCCTGCACCGGAGCGTTGACGAGCATCTCGCCGGTGTCGATGTCCTGGATCGATTCGAGTCGATTCTGTGTGGTCGCAAGCTCGTCGGCGGCGCGCTCGCGGCCTGCCTCGGGCGGCGTCGGGATGTCGATCGGCGTGCCGATGTCGGAGCCGATGCGATACTGGAAGTCGAGGATCTCAGCGCTCGTGACGTCGATATCGCCGTATTCGGCCAGTTGGAACGATCCCGAGTCAGTCATGATCGCGCCGGAGAAGTCGAGAAATTCGTGGAGACCCGTCGAGAGCACCTCCTCGCGGTAGTCACTCTGAGAAATGATATAGCCGTTAGTGATACATATCTCCGCGCCGAACTCGTTTTCGAGCCGTGCGGGCGAGATCGTCTGGAGGTTGGGGTTGACGACGGGCATGAGTGCGGGCGTCTCGACGACCGTGTCGGATCGCGGCACTCGAAGCTCGCCGATGCGGCCGGCGGCGTCGGCGCTGCGGAGTTCGAAAACGTCGTTCATGACGGGGTTCGGCCGTCGCGTGTCTAAGGCACTCCGCTTTCCGCGCCGAATCGGGCGTGATAGAGCAGGCAGAGCGCGCTGCGCCCGTCGCGGAGGTCGTCGTCCGCGAGCGCGCCGAGCAGGTCGTCGTATGATGCCGTACTGACCCGGATGGATTCGTTGTCGTCCAGTTCCTGTGAGCCCGTGGGTCGACAGCCGTGCGCGACGAAATGGTGATGGACCGAATCCGCGAGCCCATTGAGCGGTTCGACGGTCGTGAGGTGATCCATCTCCTCGGCGATATAGCCCGTCTCCTCCTCGAACTCGCGTCGCGCCGTCCGTTCGATACACTCGCCGGGCTCGACGGTGCCGGCCGGTAGCCCACGGTTCACGCGCTCGATCGCCTGTCGCCACTCCTCGATGATCACTACCTCACCCTCCGACGTGAACCCCAACACGACGACGGCGGCGGGTTCGGTGATCGAATCGAACGTCGTCTCGATGCCGTCCGGCAGACGAACCCGCTCGTTGACGACGTCGAACCCCGGACAGGAGTAGGCCGTATTCGATTCGAGTGTCTCCCACGCGAGCGGATCGAGGTCACTCATCTGAGAAATTCCCCCAGAAGACCGGTCACGCGCTCCGGAGCATCGTTTTGCACCCAGTGACTCGCCTCGGGAAGCCGTTCGATGCGGACGTCGGGCACCCAACGATCGAGTCCGTCGAGCAGTTCGGTGCCGAGCGCGCTGTCCTGCTCGCCCCAGATCACGAGGGTTTCGGCCTCGATCGTCGGATGTCGTCCGTTCGATTCCGCCAGTCCGAACCAGCGACGCAGTTGGGAGCGGCCGAACGCCCGGTAGTAGTCGATCGCCGCCCTGAGCGCGCCGGGGCGGGCGATCGCGTGCTCGTATCGCTCGATGTCCGACTCGTCGAACGCGGCCGGGTTCGCCGGGTCGGTTCGCAACAGCGCACCGAGCCAGCCGTCAGTTCGTTCCAGAATCGCCTCGGGGACCCGGGGAAGCTGGAAGAACAGCGCGTACCAGGAACGAGCGAGCTGTGCCGGCGAGCGCAGTTCGCGTTCGAGCGCTTCGGGATGGGGTGCGTTCAGCACGACGAGACGATCGAGGCGATCGGGTCGCCGATGGCCGAATGCCCACGCGATGACCCCACCCCAGTCGTGGCCCACGATGTTCGCGCGCTCGGCCTCGAAGTGGTCGACGAGTTCGACGACATCGTTGACGAGTCGATCGAGACGATAGGAACCGATGCCGGACGGTTTCTCCGAACGGTTGTATCCCCGAAGATCCGGCGCGACGACGTGAAAACCCGCCGCAGCCAGCGAGTCGATCTGGTTGCGCCACGCATACCAGAACTCGGGAAACCCGTGCAACAGCACCACAAGCGGATCGTCCGGATCGCCGGCTTCGACGTAGTGGAGCACGACGCTGTCGAGTGTTGCCCACTCGTGGGTCCACGGCTCACTTGCGGGGTCGCTCATACCACGTCACCAGTATTGATAAACTTCATGCAGCGATATCGAATTCGGGATTCGCCTCGGTGGGCGCTCATGCCCTACCCACATCCTCGCGCTCGACGCCGTCGAACTCGAGGACGAACTCCGGACCGAACGCCGATGCTGGCGTCTGGAACCCGGATTCGACATCGTTATCGCAGACGCGTCGGGCGATCTCGGTCGCGGTCCGTGCGGTGAACTCGTAGGTGTCGGGCGTCCGGAGGCGGGCAGCGACGCGCTTACCGTCGCCCTCGACCTCGCCCCAGATCCGGGTGGTGCTCTTGGCGCGCTCGTCGGCCGTCGGGCCGCTGACGGTCGCATCGACGATCGCCGTGAGTGCACGCTGGACCGGTGCAGTACCGAGCAGCGGCGTCAGCGGCCCCGTTTTCCGCATCACCGACGCAGCGTAGTTCGGAATCGTCGCGTAGGTCTCGACGTTCGGGATCCCGGTCGTGTAGTACGCCGTCGAGACGTCACCCCACGGGATCGTCACGGCCGTGCTCGCACCGCCGCCGAGGTCGATATCGCGGACCTTCCAGGCCGGTGGCACGCGCTCGATCCTGCCGTCGATGCGCGCCGCACCGCCCTGCGAGAGCCCCTCGATGACCG
>NZ_AOMC01000053.1 GCF_000336695.1 Halococcus morrhuae DSM 1307 | reverse complement strand
GAGCAGTTCGTCGATGACGAGCGTCGCGCGCGACCCGCGGATGTCGTCCGTGCCGGGTTTGAAGGCGAGCCCGAGCACGGCGATTCGCCGCCCCTCGACGTCCGTGTGCCGTTCGAGAAGTTCGAGCATCCGCCGGGGTTGGCCGTCGTTGACCGCGACCACGCTGTCGAGCAGTTCCGGCTCGTAACCCGCCTCGCGGCCGGCTGCTCTGAGCGCGTCGGTGTCCTTCGGGAAACACGAGCCGCCCCACCCCACACCGGAACGGAGGAACTGCGAACCGATGCGCTCGTCGAGCCCGATGGCCTCCGCCACGTCGTAGGAATCGACACCGAACTCCTTGCAGAGGTTGCCGAGCTCGTTGATGAGGCTGATCTTCCCCGCGAGGAAGACGTTGTTGGCGTATTTGACCATCATCGCCTCGTGGCGGCCGGTCTCGACGATCGGAATGCCGTCGTTGTCGGCGACGAGCGGCTCGTACAGCTCACCGAGACGATCGAGCGCGCGTTCGCCCTCAGCGCCGAAGACGAGCTTGTCGGGCCCCATGAAATCGGCGACGGCCGACCCCTGACTCTGGAACTCGGGGTTGACCGCGATGCCGAACTCCTCGCCCGCTTCCTTCCCCGAGACCTCTTCGAGTAGCGGTTCGAGCCGTTCCTCGACGGTACCCGGGATCACCGTGCTCTTGACGACGACAAGGTGGTATCCTTCCTTTTCGGCGAGAGCCTCGCCTACGTCGCGCGTGCCGGCTTCGAGCGCACCGAGATCGATGCTGCCGTCCTCGCGCGAGGGCGTCTGGAGTGCGAGAAAAGTAATGTCCGTCTCGCGGAGGGTAGC
>NZ_AOMC01000052.1 GCF_000336695.1 Halococcus morrhuae DSM 1307 | reverse complement strand
AGAACGAAGTACAGCAACCGAATGCGGTAATCCGTTGAGGCGGTCGTCGGAAGGAAGTGTTTCTTGATGGTCTTGTACTCGTTTTCGATCACCCACCGCTGGCGGTACTGCGAGGTGAGACCTATGGCCTCATCCGGCGATAGGTCGCGATTTGTCGTGAAGACCGCATACTTCCCCTCTTCTTCTGTCGATGGGACATATATGATGCTTGTTTTGTGTTTTCGGCTATCGACCCAGAGTGGCACCTCACGTTCAACCGCGACATCTGCGACCGAGTGTTCGTCAATTTGTTCGATTCTGTGCCAATCTGCTGCGTACTTTTTCTTCGGGATAAGATAGGTGACGCCGTGTCGGTCGAGTTCGTCGCGCACTCCGTGCGCGTCGAACTCACGGTCGGCGAATACTTTGTGGATATCGACATGTTGCTTGGCTTGCTCAAGCAACCGGCCCACGAATTCTGTCTTCGTCGTGGATTCACCGGCGTCGGTCTCCCAGACCGACGCCTCTCGGACGGGTTCAATGGCTAATACGATCGGTGTGTCCTCGCCAACGATCGTGAGCGTCGCGAACTTGTAGCTGCGGCGGTGATCTGGATCTCCGCTCACCATCTCGGGGAACTCTTCTTTGGGAACCTTCTCTTCGCCGTTGACGATGATCGGCTCGTCGTCCCGTTCGATATCCTCGTTGTCTTTGTAGGGTGACGGGTAGAATTCCCACGGAGTAACATCGATGGCAGCGATGACCGGCTGACGCACACCACCGCGTTCGGTGACCTCGTCGAGGAGACATTCGACACCCTCGTGGAATGGTTCGAGGATCGCCTCACGGAGGCGATCCCAATCTGGTGGCCTGTCGCCACCGACGAAANNNNCTCAGCCGGTCGAAACGACGACGCGGCGTCGTCGTTCCGACGTCTGCGAGGTTCAGGTAGGCTTGGCGTTCGAAGAACACTTCGTCGGGATAGGTCGTATTGGCTGCTCGGTCGGTCTCAAACGCGGAGAGCCCACGATCGCGGGCGATTCGGATCGCCCGCATGATCTGGTCCTCCGTGACACCGGCATCATCAATCTCGCCCGGGTCGAGCCGTGGCTCGCCGGGCGAGATGAGATCATGATTGGCAGCTACCTCACGAATCGCACGGGCGGTGGCCTTGATCTGGCGGCGGTCGGCGAGCGAGAGCCGACGCCGCCAGATGTAGCTGATGCCCTGCTGAGTGGGTGACCGAGAAAGGCGAAATCGGACGAAGACGTAGGCTGTACCCGTGAGACGGCGCGTGAGTTCACTGTCGTTGAACTCACGCGCGTGCTTGTAGAGAAACATGCGGATGACTGGTTCGAAGTCGAACTGCGCCTGTCCAGGGTGGGCGTACTGATCGGAGAAGGTATCACGCGAAATGTCGAGATTCGCGATAATCCGCGTGATGTGGTCGTGAACGTCGCACAACTCTTCAGCCTGTTCAACAAGATCGTTTACCGCTGTCGAAGAGTTCGACGTCGACATGCTTGAACCATCAAAAGCCAGACTTGTAATCTGAACGGTGGCTTGTAGTTTTCCATGCTCCGAACCTCTGGGCATCCGCCAGCAGCGATTGCTATCGTCGTT